>JBFXKO010000008.1:0-111392 GCA_050173715.1 Sedimentibacter sp. | reverse complement strand
AACGAACTACTCATACGATACACAAAATTTGACTACAACCGTTACTGATGGTGAAAACAAGAAAATCCAATACACCTATAATCCAAGCAACAATGTTGTGCAGGTTACGGAAAATCCACTTGATCCTGCAAATATGGCTGTTACAACTTATGCTTATGATATTAACAATAACCTAACTCAGGCAAAGGATCCGAACTCAAACAAAAGTGGCTCTGGAATGTATGTATACGCATATGATGATAAAGGAAACATTACTCAGGTTCAGTTACCTGAAAATCAATCTGCCTCTGTTTCTTATGACAGTCAGAATAATCCAATTGAAAATATAGATTTTAACGGTAATACCAGCAACTATAGTTATGATTCAGACAGTAATCAGTTAGAATCAACTGATGCTAATATTCAGACATCAGCAAACAGATATTGGTCAAATGGAAATCTGTGGTACTCAACTAATTTAATGTCAGCAGCTGATAATTTAATTACTAACTCAAGTATGGAGCTTGATGCTAATTCAGATAGCTGGTCTGACAATTGGACTAAAATTACAGAGTCAGGAAAAACTGCATCTTATGCTTGGTCAGGTACAGCAAAATACGGCAATAAATCAATCAGTATTTCAAACCCAACAGGTTGGGCTGTAGCAAGCTCTGATTATATACCTGCTACAGTAAATGACAAATTTATTGTAAGCGGATATGTTAAAACTTCAAATATAACCGGAAGCTCACTTATTAAAGTTGATTTTTATAATTCCACTGATGTATGGATAGGTCAAAAAGCATCCTATGAATTGAAAGGAACACATGACTGGACAAGAGTTCAAGCAGTTATAGATAATATACCTACAGGTACAGCAAAAATAAGAGTATCAGTAGGTATGAATGCTGGAACAGGAACAGTATATTTTGACGGAATGCAGCTTGAAAAAGGAACTGTATTAAGTTCGTATAATCTAATAGACAATTCAAGCTTCGAACGCACAACTAACAATTTACCTGATAACTGGGTAACCAGCGGCAATTTTACTTCAAATGATATAATTGATACAAGCGAACGCCACATTGGCACTAACTCCATGAAAATAACAGGACAAAGTGGAGTAAATAAGTTTATTAAGCAGCGTATTAATATATCCGGTGATTCAAATACTAAGCTTACCCTTTCAGGATGGTCAAAGCAGGTTGACTCTAATACAACAGGTAATTATCTAATGCAGGTTGCTATCCACTATACTGACGGAACAACAGACTGGCTTGGAAATAATTTTAGCAGAGTTGAAGATGGCTGGCAGCACGTGGCAGCTAAAATAGAACCCACATCCACATTTGATTGGATTGAAGTATATTATAGCTACTATGATCAAACAGGAACAGCATGGTTTGATGCAGCAAGGTTGGAAGTTGGTTCATCACACACATTTAACAATTATGATGTTTACAACAACTATGTAACAAGTGTTAATGACCCTATGGGCAATGTATCAAGTTTTACCTACGATGCATTTGGTAATATATTAACTGCTAAAGATCCGAAGAATCAGACTACAGCTTATTCCTATGACAGCCGTAATCTGCTGACAAAGGTTACAGATGCGAAAAACGGGATAACCAGCTATGGTTATGATAATGCCGGAAACAGAACAGCAGTTACAGATGCAAGAACTAAGGTAACAACTTATGATTACAACGAATTTAATTTAGTTTCTAAAATTATAAACCCATTGAATCAGATAACTCAGTTCGGATATAATAAAAACGGACAAAATACAAAGACTATATTGCCTAAGGGTGATACAATTACTAGCACCTACAATGCATTAAATCGTCTGGACGGTATATCCTACAACGGAGTACAGAAGTGGGGCTATGAATATGATGCCAATGGAAATGTAATAAAAATAAATAACATTGCGGCAGGTATCTCTACAACTAACACTTATGATAAAAATGACCGTATAACTCAGGTAGCTAATGGTACTAATAACAGTCTTGATTATGGTTATGATGACAACAGCAGTTTAACGTCATTAACATTAACAGCGGGGACAGTTTCCAATATATTTGGTTATAGCTATGACAGCTTGAATCAAATGACATCATTATCAAGGAACAGCCAGAATCTTGCCAAGTTTGTGTATGATGAAAGAGGAAATATAACATCAGAAAGATTTAGCAACGGAACCTATACATCATATGAATATGACGGCAATAACCGCTTGACTGCAATTAAAAATTATAATGCAGCAGGAGCAATTTTAAATTCATATTCCTACACATATGATGCTAACGGTAACCGTACAAGTGTTATTACATCAAGCGGTACAATAAATTATCAGTATGATGAACTTAATCGTTTAACACAAGAGACATTGCTTGATGGCACTATAATCTCATATGAATATGATGCAGTTGGAAACAGAACAAAAAAGACAGCCGGTGCAACTGTTACAAATTACACTTATGACAACGGAAATCAGTTAACTAATGTAAACGGTCAATCATACACTTATGATGCTAATGGCAACTTGACAAACAACGGTTCTAAGACATTTGTTTATAACGAAGTAAATCAACTTACTCAGGTTAAAGATTCTGGCGGAAATGTTATTGCATCTTACACCTATGACGACCAAGGCAGAAGAATAAGCTTGACAGCATGGGGTGAAACTTCTAAATTTCACTACAGTGGTGATAAGGTAATTTATACAACAAATGGAAGCAATAATATTATAGCTGAATTCACCTATGATTCATCTGGGAATCCTGCAACCATGACTTATAACGGTGCGACTTATTACTACCATATAGACGGTCACGGAAATGTAACAGCAATGACGGATGCCGCTGGTAACACAGTTGCACAGTACAATTATGATGCATGGGGTAAAATCCTATCACAAAGCGGAAGTATGGCAGCAATAAATCCGTTCAGATATGCAGGATATAGATATGATGAAGCTACAGGGCTATACTACCTTATGGCGAGATATTACGATCCAGTAGTGGGAAGGTTTATATCTAGAGATGCTTTCCATGGGTTTGATGATGAGCCACAAAGCTTGAATCAGTATGCTTATTGTAATAACAATCCAATTATGTATGTTGACCACAATGGAAATTTAGCTTCTGTAGTAGTTGGAGCTATAATTGGTGGAGTTACGGGGATGATCTTTGATGCCATTGGGCAAGCGCTAGCGTATTTTATTAATCATAATCGTTCTTTAAATGGTTTTACAATAAATAAATTAAGTATTGCATCCGCTGCAGTTTGGGGAGCAACTTCTGGTGCATTTATGGCAGGAAATTTAAAAAGAGGAATGCAAGGTGTAGTAAATGGTGCTATAAATGTTGCGAGTGGAATAGTAGACAATATTCGAAACAAAAAATCAATAAATATGACAAGTATACTCTCTAATTTTATTATGGGATTCGTAGGAGGAGTATATTCAGGTAATGGTGTTGGTGCTGGGTTTTTTAGAAAAAATATCAATATTAAAGGAGGAATGTATGTTGTTGGTGGAGTTCTCTATAAATCTTTACCTGTATTAAATAGTATGGTATTAAAGCAATTCGCAACAGCATCATCTAGGGCTTTGGCTGGATATTTAGGTCCTACAATTAAAAACTATGTTTTATAAGACTAGGAGGTACAGCTAGACATGCCATATGGTATTTATAAATTAAATTTTACTGGTTCTGAAGGAATATTCTTTATGATAATTCTTGTCTTCTTATTCTCAATTTTAACGGCTGCAAGAATTGGAGCAAAGGATAATCCATCATTTAATTTAATGATTAAACTCAAAAAGGCAACATCATTTATATTATTTTTATATCCATTTAAACGTAAGGTTACGGTGTGGGCTGTCATTATGCAGGTTTGTAATTATATTACATTTCTAAGTGCTCTGATAGTGTATAAAGTATTAAACCTAAATTCCCACCAAATAGATAAAACATTTTCAATAGTAATTGGTATTTATTATGGAGTGAACACAATTTTAATTATTATTGATATGATAGTTTTTGATATAAAGAATAAGTAAATTTCAAACTATATTTTATTCAACAATTAAAACTATTGTGGATGATTGATAAAGATAACAAGTCAATCATCCATTTAAATTAATTGTAAATAGGAAAAAAATCTATACATCATACAAATATGATGGAAACAACCGTTTGACTGCAATTAAAAACTACAATGAAGCAGGAGCAGTTTTGAATTCATATGCCTACACATAATGACAAAGGGACGCATAATGACAAAGGAATGACAAAGGGACGGAGTTACTGTCATCAAGAATGAAAATTTAGCAGATGTAACAATAAACCCTGTCCCTATGTCACCTTTGGTACTCAACTAATATAATGTCAGCAGCCGATAATTTAATTACCAACTCAAGCATGGAGCTTGATACAAATTCAGATAGCTGGCCTGACAATTGGACAAAGATTACAGAGTCAGGAAAGACTGCAACTTATGCTTGGTCAAGTACAGCAAAATACGGTAATAAATCAATTAGTATTTCAAACCCAACAGGTTGGGCTGTAGCAAGCTCAGATTATATATCTGCTACTGTAAATGACAAGTTTATTGTAAGTGGATATGTTAAAACTTCAAATATAACCGGAAGCTCACTTATTAAGGTTGATTTTTATAATTCATCTGATGTATGGATAGGTCAAAAAGCATCCTATGAATTGAAAGGAACACATGACTGGACAAGAGTTCAGGCGGTTATAGATAATATACCTGTAGGCACTGCAAAAATAAGAGTATCAGTAGGTATGAATGCTGGAACAGGAACAGTATATTTTGACGGAATGCAGCTTGAAAAAGGAACTGTATTAAGTTCGTATAATCTAATAGACAATTCAAGCTTCGAACGCACAACTAACAATTTACCTGATAACTGGGTAACCAGCGGCAATTTTACTTCAAACGATATAATTGATACAAGCGAACGCCACATTGGCACTAACTCCATGAAAATTACAGGAGAAAGCGGAAAAAATAAATTTATTACACAGCATATTAATATTTCCGGTGATTCAAATACTAAGCTTACTCTTTCAGGATGGTCAAAGCAAGTTGGCTCTAATGAAACAGGTAATTATTTGATGCAAGTTGCTATCCACTATACTGATGGGACAACAGACTGGTTAGGTAATAATTTTAGCAGAGTTGAAGATGACTGGCAGCACGTAGCAGCTAAAATAGAATCTATAAGAGCATTTGATTGGATTGAAGTATATTATAGCTACTATGATCAAACAGGAACAGCATGGTTTGATGCAGCAAGGTTGGAAGTTGGTTCATCCCACACATTTAACAATTATGATGTTGTTTACAACAACTATGTAACAAGTGTTAATGATCCTATGGGCAATGTATCAAGTTTTACCTATGATGCATTTGGTAATGTATTAACGGCAAAAAACCCAAAGAACCAGACTACAGCTTATTCCTATGACAACCGTAACCTATTAACCAAGGTTACAGATGCCAAAAATGGCATAACAACTTACGGTTATGATAATGCCGGAAACAGAACAGCGGTTACAGATGCAAGAACTAAGGTAACAACTTATGATTACAATGAATTTAATTTAGTTTCTAAAATTACAAACCCGTTGAATCAGATAACTCAGTTCGGATATAATAAAAACGGACAAAATACAAAGACTATATTACCAAAAGGAGATACAATTACAAGTACCTACAATGCATTAAACCGTCTTGAAGGTATATCCTACAACGGAGTGCAAAAATGGGGCTATGAATATGATGCCAATGGAAATGACGAATGACAAAGGGAATGACAAAGGGACGGAATGACAAAGGGAATGACAAAGGGACGGAGTTACTGTCATCAAGAATAAAACTTAGCAAGGAATGACAATAACCCCGTCCCTATGTCACTCCCCTATGTCACTCCCTATGTCACTCCCTATGTCACTGAATGTAGGCGATGAAATTCTTGTAAAGGTAATTGAAATTGACCAACAAGGAAAAATCAAGCTTTCAAGAAAAGAAGCTTTAAAGGAAACAGAAAAAAATAAAGATTAGAACTGATGATAACAAGTCAGAATCTAGTTGTTAGCAATAAGATAACAAATATCAAGGCAATGACCGAGATTTTGTTATTTTTTTATTGATTAATAAAGGCTCTGATAAATATTTTTATAATTATTCATATTTTCTTTAACTAAAATTATTTTAATATTACTTGTACATGTTTTTAAATTAATATAAAATATAGTATGAATAGGCAGAGCATGATATGGCTGACGCATCCCATGGAAAGGATTAAACTCTTTTAAGGGATGTGACTTAATAATCTTGGAGGAACAAAAAAATGAAAACAAGACTAACACATGTTAGAGCAAACGTTAAAAATTTGCAAAAATCAATTGAATGGTACGAAAATGTAATTGGTTTTATAGTAGATGATTATTATCCGGCAGAAAATCCTGTATATGTAAGCTTTGAACTTGGAGAGGGTGCATGCTTTTCGATAATGATTGATGAAAAGCCATCACTTGGACGTTATAATTTTGTTACTGAGAATGTAGACACTTTATGGGAGCAGTTAAAAGATAAGGTTGAAGTTGTTGAACCTATTTTTGATACTCCTTATGGAATGAGAAAATTTACAATAAAAGATTTGGATGGAAATGAATTAGGATTCTGTCGGCAATAAGCACAATATTAATTCATTATACATTGCGGAGCAGGGTTTCAAAGTATATGTGTATTTAAGGGGAATAAAACAATAATGGAATCATTAGAATTATTAGCGCGTGAGATATTAAAACAGTGTGAAACTGTTTCGCTTGGTTCAGTTACAGAAAGTGGTTATCCGTACATATGCCCAATGGAAAAGGTGATAGCTAACGGGATACGGCAAATTTATTTTATTACATTGAAAACATCTAATAAAGTAAAATATTTTCGCAAAAATGCAAAAGCTGGGGTTAATTACTATATAGAAGATTATACTGTTTCTTTAAATGGTATTATAAACATTATAGAAGATGTAGAAAGCGAGATTATTAAATTACCTAATCAATATTTAGAGCGATTACGCAAAAGAGGAAGTCTTAAGTATTGCATTTTGGAGTTCATTACAATGGAAGCAAAGATATTTATAAATGGAAGATTTGAAATAGTTTCATATCCAATATAGAAGGTTGATAAATAGGAATTTGTGGAGAGGATTTGAAATGGATTAAAAATAATAAATCAAGATTTTTCAATATGCAAAGTGAAAGATTTATCGCAAATAGATTATTCAGATAAATTTTGTTTTGTAAGCAAGACAGATGAGGAGTTATCATTAGTATGCGACACAAATTTGGTGCCCCAAAATGCAATTGAATGTGATAATGGATGGAAAGCTTTTAGAATACAAGGAGTGTTGGATTTTTCTCTTATAGGTATTTTGTCAAGAATATCCACTTTATTAGCAGAGAATAAAATCGGAATATTTGCAGTGTCAACATATAATACAGATTACATTTTAACTAAAGAGGAAAACTTTGATAAAGCAATTAAAATCCTTGAACGTAATGGGTATGTAATAAAACTATAAATTCCAATTTATCGGTAATTATGAGAGTATAAATAAAATTCATAGCTCAACAAGAATTAACGGAGGTTATAGATGATAAGCGTTTGTTTGCAAATAGAATCGGCAAGCCGAAAGTAGCCATTTGCCCTGACTGTGGAGAAGTATCTATGTACGTTGAAAATACAAAGAATTTGGGTCGATAAATCCCAACTTGTAGTTTTCTTGTAAAGAATTATGTGTATTTGTTTATAACAAAATTTAATGAAAGGAATTAGCATATGAATGTTTCAGAAATTGCAACAAAGATGATTAAATATTCTAACGGAAATCTTCATGATATCAATCATTTTATGAAAGTATATGCTTATGCAAAAACTATAGGAGAATGTGAAAAACTGGACAGTAAAACACAAGCCGTGCTTGAAGTTGCTGCTATTAAACATGATATTGCATGTCCCCTATGCCGCGAAAAATACGGAAATACTAATGACCTGTATCAAGAAACAGAAGGTGCAATTTTAGCCGAAGAGTTTCTTAAGGACTCTGGTTATTCCGATGAATTCATTGAACGTGTAATCTTTTTAGTTGGGCATCATCACACACTTAAAGACATAACAGGAATGGATTACCAGATTTTGATAGAAGCTGATTACCTTGTAAATGCAGATGAAAGCAATTATTCGGAAGCAAATATATGTAATATGATGGAAATTATTTTTAACTGGTATTTATTTACAAAAATCCATCTATAAACTCAGATAAACCCAATTTTAAATACGATTATTAGTAAGTGAAAGAATGATATTTAGTGCTTAAGTATGTCAGGAGATAAGTATATATAGGAGATAGAGAATGGATACATATGAAAAGAGTTTGAAAGTTTTGGAAGAATTATTTGCAAAGGATTACCAATTTGCTTTAGCAACATCAAATGATAATATTCCATCGGTTAGGTTTATAGATACCTTTTATGATGATTGTGCCTTTTATATTGTTACTTATGCAAAATCACAGAAAGTAAAAGACATTGGAAAGAATCCTGAGATATCAATGTGCAATAAGCTTTATCGTTTCAACGGAATAGCTCTTAATATAGGACATCCATTATCAGAAGAAAATCATGCAATCAGAGAAAAATTAATAAGAGTGTTTGAACCATGGTATTTTGCGCACAATGATGAGAATGATGAAAATATGTGTTATATAAAAATAGTATTAAAACAAGGATTTTTTTATAAAGAGGGAACCGGATATAAAGTTAATTTTGCAAAAAGAAAAACTGAAGAATTTCCATTTACATTTGATATCGTAATGATTGATTAAGCTAATGTTTTTTTAATATTACTTGTGCTTTTTTGTAAATTAATGTAAAATATTGTAAGAATAGGCAGAGCAGGGTATGGCTGACGCATCCCATGGAAAGGAGGAAACTCTTTTAAGGGAGGTGACGGCCTATGTCTACATATGAAACTTTAACATTAATGATTGCATTTGCAATGTTAATGATAGTTGTCATAAATGGACAAAAAAAATAACTACCCTGCTGGCACAGGGTAATTAAAAATCTAATAATTAAATAGTCAGCTATAGCCGACTGCCTATTCTTTATATACATCATATACTTATTCTAATGAAAAATCAATACTTTTTTAATTTTCTTTATTTTATAAAATTTTACAGTCTCATTAAATCCTAATTGAATAATTAACTTACTTACTATTATTATATGATTAGGATGCCAAAATTGAATGGTACGAAAATGTAATTGGTTTTATAGTAGATGATTATTATCCGGCAGAAAATCCTATATATGTAAGCTTTGAACTTGGAGAGGGTGCATGCTTTTCGATAATGATTGATGAAAAGCCATCACTTGGACGTTATAATTTTGTTACTGAGAATGTAGACACTTTATGGGAGCAGTTAAAAGATAAGGTTGAAGTTGTTGAACCTATTTTTGATACTCCTTATGGAATGAGAAAATTTACAATAAAAGATTTGGATGGAAATGAATTAGGATTCTGTCGGCAATAAGCACAATATTAATTCATTATACATTGCGGAGCAGGGTTTCAAAGTATATGTGTATTTAAGGGGAATAAAACAATAATGGAATCATTAGAATTATTAGCGCGTGAGATATTAAAACAGTGTGAAACTGTTTCGCTTGGTTCAGTTACAGAAAGTGGTTATCCGTACATATGCCCAATGGAAAAGGTGATAGCTAACGGGATACGGCAAATTTATTTTATTACATTGAAAACATCTAATAAAGTAAAATATTTTCGCAAAAATGCAAAAGCTGGGGTTAATTACTATATAGAAGATTATACTGTTTCTTTAAATGGTATTATAAACATTATAGAAGATGTAGAAAGCGAGATTATTAAATTACCTAAAATATTTAGAGCGATTACGCAAAAGAGGAAGTCTTAAATATTGCATTTTGGAGTTCATTACAATGGAAGCAAAGATATTTATAAATGGAAGATTTGAAATAGTTTCATATCCAATATAGAAGGTTGATAAATAGGAATTTGTAGAGGTACTTAATGTGGATTTAACATTTAAGACTATAAATGGAAGATTCAATTATAGGGTTGGAGCAATTATTATAAACAATGGTAATGTTTTAGTTGTTAAAAATCATAAATCAACTTATTTTTATAGCGTTGGTGGTAGGGTACATTTTAATGAGACATGTGAAGAGGCGGTTAAAAGAGAAGTTAAAGACCGAAGAAGAACTGGGTATAGATATGGAAATTGATAGAGCAGTATTTTTTCATGAACAGTTTTTTGATGAAAGAGACACCAACGAACACTTTCATGAAATTTCGATTTATTATTTGATGAAGATAACAGAAAAGATTAAAGATATTATATGTAATTCATTTACAGAGAAGTTGATAGCGATGAGGAAATCGAACAATGGTATGACAACTTTAAAAATGGTGCCTTTCATTAGATTGTGTATATAATCCGAAAGGGGAATGATTCATAATTTTCAAATTTTATGAACAACTATATTATAATGTAATAATGAAAAGATATATATTGGGGGGGATTTTATGATATTAGAAACAGAAAGATTATTACTAACAGATTATCAACTTGAAAATTTAGATGTTTTTTTCAAATTAAAGTCATGCAATGAAGTATGGAAATATTCAACTTTTGCTCCTTTAAAAGATAAAGATCAGGCAAGAATACTACTTGAAAATTTAATTGATGAAGGAATAGATAGAAATTATATTTATAGTGCTCTTTATAAAAAGGATTCCATGGAATTTATAGGTGAGGCAGGAATAATTGGATATATTCGCCATGCCAATAGGTGTGTGATAGGTTATAATTTATTACCTCAATATTGGAATCATGGGTATGCTACGGAAATTACAAAACATTTGGTTAAGTATTCATGTAGGCTGTATCTTGCGGAAGGCTATTTTTATGTTGTAATATATGTTAAAATTTGATAATATAAGTATTATTCAATCATAAATAGCCCTTTTTATTAATACATTAAATAAGGGGGATATTTATGAAATTTTTTCGCAATAACATGGCTTTTATAAAAAAGCTAATAATAGTTGTTCTTGTTCTGATTATTATTATATTGCTAGTAACCGGAAGATGCAGCATTTTCAGATACAGAATGCTTTGGTAATTAAAATCTTTACTAGGAGGGAAAATGATACAAAAACACACATTAGATAACGGCATAAGAGTAGTAATGGAAAAAATAGATTATGTTAAATCCGCTTCAATAGGAATTTGGGTCAATATCGGCTCCAATAATGAAAATGAAGAAACTAACGGATTATCGCATTTTATAGAACACATGCTATTCAAGGGCACAAAAAACAGAAAGGCAAATGAAATAGCAGAAGACATGGACAATTTGGGCGGACAGCTCAATGCATTTACCAGCAAGGAATGCACATGCTTTTATGTAAAGGTATTGGATGAAAATATCGTTGAAGCTGTGGATATACTTTCCGATATGTTTTTCAACTCTTTGTTTCAACAGGAAGAAATAGATAAAGAAATTTCTGTTGTAATTGAAGAAATTAAAATGTATGAGGATTCACCGGAAGATGTGGTTCATGACAAGCTAACAGAAATAATTTTTAGCAACAGCCCTATGGCATTTAACATATTAGGCACAGAAGATAATTTAAAAACCTTTACCACACAAAAGGTATTAGATTACATGCAGGAGAAATATTCTCCTCACAACACAGTAATATCCATAGCAGGCAACTTTGACGAACAGAATTTCATAGATTTAATAAATGAAAAATTTAAAGATTGGCAAAACGCTCACACAGAGCATGTTGATAAGGAAGGCGAATACATAGGCAAGGTTGTGGGAATCAACAAGGATTTAGAACAGCTGCATATGTGCATAGGAAACAAAACAATAGGCAGACATGATGAATATTATTATCCTTTGCTTGTTTTAAACAACATTTTCGGTGGAACCATGAGCTCAAGAATTTTCCAGGAGGTAAGGGAAAAGAAGGGGTTGGTTTATTCCATATATTCATTTGTTTCCAATTATTCTAACACAGGAATTTTTAGCATTTATGCAGGAATGGGCTATGACCAGGCTGAGGATGCTCTAAGAACAATTCTAAAAGAAATGGTCAGCATGAAGAAGGGTGATATAACAGAAAAAGAGTTTAACAGAGCCAAGCAGCAAATAAAGGGAAATTATATTTTAGGACTCGAAAGCACATCAAGTCGAATGTCAGCAATTGGAAGAAGAGAGCTGTTGTTTAATGAAATTCAATATCCTGAGGAAGTCATTGAAAGCATAAACAACGTGAAGCTTGAGGATGTTTTAAAGGTTGCAAATGATTTATTTGACATTAGCAAATTAAGCATTACCTTCACAGGAAATTTAAATAAACACAAAAATATAGAAAAAATTTTAAACAAGGTACTGGGAGAAAAATATGAAGGTTAATATAGTTAAAAACAATCCATTTAATTTGCCTGCTTATGAAACAAAGAACTCTGCTGGAGTTGATTTGCAGGCATATGTAGAAAACCCTGTAGTTTTAAAACCAATGGAAAGAGCCTTGGTTCCAACCGGCATATATATTGAAATACCTGAAGGCTATGAAGCTCAGGTCAGAGCAAGAAGCGGGCTTGCCATCAAATATGGAATAAGCCTGGTAAATGGCATAGGCACAATTGATTCCGATTATCGCGGAGAAATTAAGGTTATTTTGATTAATTTAGGTGACAAGGATTTTGTCATCAACAATGGAGACAGAATTGCTCAGATGGTTTTTATAAAGCATGAGCAGGCAAACTTTGAATTAGTTGAGAAATTAGGTGACACTGAAAGAGGCGCAGGGGGCTTCGGTCACACAGGGGTATAATCTAAACTATTGTGAACAATGGTAATAATTCATAAAAGAGGGGGATTTATGGTGAAACTCAGCGAACTTTACAGCAAAGAGATAATCAATATTGACACGGGGGAAAATTTAGGGATTTTTGGTGACTGCGATTTGGTTATTGAAGAAAAAACCGGAGAAATTGTAAGTTTTGTCTCCGGCTCTAATTCACACTTTAGTATTTTTAAAGAGCCAAAGAAAAAAGAGATTTTATGGAAAAATATTAAAAAAATAGGCAGTGATATGATTATAATCGAAAATGACTAAAAGCTTTAGAAATGGTTATAAAAACACAATTGTCTTGTGGTTCATAAGTGTTTTTATATGAAACTCTAGAAATTGTTGCATCTATGAATAAAATAACTAAAACTCCAAAGAATAATCAGGAATAACCTGATTATTTTTATGTGGAGGCTTAAATGGAAAACAACAATCAGAGCATGAATAACATACAACAACAAACATTCAATAACATGGATGGAAAAAGAAATTATCAACAGAGGCAAAACAATCAAGAGAACAACAATCAGCTAACAAACAACAAACAGCGTCAAAATCAGAACAATAACACTGAACCTGTTAACCCATTTTTATTTAGCGGAAATGAAAACAACAAAAATGATGATGATTCTGACCAGCCTATGGAAAATGTTAAGCAGGTGGGAAGCATAGCAGATATCAGCCCTGTAAAGGACATATGCTTTATTAGCATCATAGGAGAAATTGAAGGTCATACATCATTGCCTCCTCAAAGCAAGACCACTAAGTACGAGCATATTATTCCAATGATAATTGGTGCTGAAATGGATCCTCAAATTAAAGGAATACTTCTTTTAATCAACACTATCGGAGGAGATGTGGAGGCAGGTCTTGCAATATCAGAACTGATTGCCAGCATAACAAAGCCTACTGTTTCAATAGTATTGGGAGGAGGACATTCAATAGGAACTGCACTTGCGGTTTCTGCAAATTATTCTTTCATAGCTCCTACAGGAACCATGACCATACATCCCATAAGAACAAACGGCTTTGTAATAGGAGTGCCTCAAACATTCAGATACTTTCAAAAAATGCAGGAGCGCATAACGAATTTCATAGTTTCGAATTCCAGAGTGGATAGAGAAGCACTTTTAAAATATATGTACGATACTGATGAAATAGCAAATGACGTAGGAACAGTTTTAAATGCAGAAGAAGTATGTCAAATAGGATTAATAGATGAAATAGGAGGCTTCTCATCTGCAATGAACCAACTGAGGAATTTAATTGACAATATGAACACGGAAAACTAAAATGTATTGCGATTAAGCAATAGACTATGATATAATAATAAATAGAAAAAACAGGGGGACGTTGTATCAAATGGCTAAGGTACAAAGCGAGAACAACACAAAAAAAGTAACTTCAAGAAAAAAGAGTACAAGCTCGAACGATAAAGCTAAAAATACCAAAAGTGACTTGTTAAAAAAAGAAATAACCGGTATTTTTATAGTTGCATTTGCAGTTTTTTTAATAGTGGTTACCACAAAGGAAAATCAAACCGGAATAATCGGCAAGACAATTAATTTGTTTACGCATTCCATTTTTGGCAAGGGTGCAGATGTATTACCGTTTTTCATATTGGCAATTGGCATAATGAGGCTTATGAATGTAATTGTATTTACAGATAACAATCAGGTTGTTGCAATTATAGGATTTTTTCTAAGCTTTATAATGTATGCAGCATTGTTAAATGTTGATATTTTAAAAGAAAGTGCAAGCTTGAAGGATTTAATCACATTTTCATCAGAGGCAGGAATCCAAAAACAAGGTGGCGGAATTATTGGAAATATTCTTACATATATATTTCTGAAGCTTGTGGGCAAAAATGGAACCTACATAGTGCTTGGAACTTTAGTATTTTCCAATTTCATACTGCTTACTAATCAAAGTGTTATAGGTATATGCAAAATAATAACTGATTTTTTCAAAAAAATGTTAAAAGCTATTTACAACTTCATATTTACTGAAGCAGAACCTACTGATAAAAGAGTACAAAAAGAAAAAGGATCTAAAAATCAAGAAATGATTAATAATTCCGAAGAAAATATAAAAATATACGATTATTTAAATCCTCTTGACAACAACAAAAAAGCTGAAATTACTCAGCTGAAAATTGATGATATAAAGAAAACTGAAGCTATAGTCAAGGAAACTCAGCAAGCACAAGTAAAGCCGGAAGCTGCCGAAGAGGTAAAAGAGAAAAAAGAAAAATTAAAAGAAACCTTCGAGCAAAAAGAAATTACTGACGACATTATAAACATTGCAGGAATCAAAAATAACAACTATAAACTTCCTTCTATAACATTATTAGATCCCATTCCTCAGCATATGAGGGGAGACAAGGAGGATTTGAAGAAGGATGGTGAAAAGCTTATAGAAACTTTGAACAACTTCAATATTCCTTGTAACATTCTTCAAATTAACAAAGGACCAACTATAACCCGATATGAAATTCAGCCGGCACCTGGTATCAAGGTTAGCCGCATAACAGGTCTTTCAAATGATATAGCACTGGCACTGGCAACCTCAGATATTCGTATGGAAGCCCCTATACCAGGTAAATCTGCCATAGGTATAGAGGTTCCAAACAAAAGTAAAACCAGCGTATATTTAAGAAGCTTGATAGAATCAAAAGAGTATAAAACAATATCTACAAATATTCCTTTTGCCTTAGGCAAGGATATAGCAGGAAAAAATATTGTTGCAGCAATTGATAAAATGCCTCACCTTTTAATTGCAGGCGCAACTGGTTCAGGAAAGAGTGTTTGCATCAACTCACTTATAATGAGTATTTTATTTAAGGCAAAGCCTGAAGAGGTTAAGCTTATACTTGTAGATCCAAAGGTGGTTGAACTAAGCGTTTATAACGGCCTTCCTCATTTGTTGATACCAGTTGTAACGGACCCTCGCAAGGCTGCAAATGCATTAAACTGGGCTGTATCAGAAATGACTAATCGATATAAAATATTTGCACAAAACAGTGTGAGAGATTTAGCATCCTACAATGAAAAAATGATTAAAGAAGGCAATGAAAAAATGCCTCAAATAGTTATCGTAATAGACGAGCTTGCTGACCTTATGACAGTGGCTTCATCAGAGGTGGAAGAATACATAACCCGTATTGCACAGCTCGCTAGGGCCTGCGGCATGCATCTTGTAATTGCAACCCAAAGACCATCTGTTGATGTTATTACAGGAGTTATTAAAGCAAATATACCTTCGCGTATAGCATTTGCTGTTTCATCACATATAGATTCACGAACAATTCTTGATACAGGCGGAGCTGAAAAGCTTCTCGGAAAGGGTGATATGCTATATCATCCTATGGGACTTCCAAAGCCCATACGTATTCAAGGAACCTTTATTTCAGATGATGAAATAAAAAAAGTTGTTGACACTATAAAGGCACAGCAAATTGAAATTAAATTTGGGAAGCAAAATGATATAATAAATGAAATAGACAAAGCACCAAATCAAAATGAAGATGTGGATGAATTTTTAGAGCAGGCCATAGATATGGTAGTAAACGACGGACAGGCATCAGCATCCTATATTCAAAGAAAATTTAAGGTTGGGTATGCAAGGGCTGCCAGAATTATCGACCAGCTTGAAGAAAGAGGAATTGTCAGCGGCCATGAAGGAAGCAAGCCTCGAAAGGTGCTCATCACTAAAGAAGAACTAGAAGAAATGAAAGGAAATTAAAATTTAATGAAGAAAATTTACATGCATTCCCTTGGCTGTTCCAAAAATTTGGTTGATTCAGAGCATATGATAGGAATATTAAAGAAAAAGGGCTTTAAAACAACAGATTATGCAGACAAGGCGGATTATATAATAATCAACACATGCTCATTCATAAGCGATGCGCAGCAAGAATCAGTTGATGCAATATTATCTGCAGCAGAAATAAAAAAAGATGCAAATGAAAATGCAAAAATAATTGTGACAGGATGTCTCGCTCAAAGATTCGGCGACGAGCTGGCAAAGGAAATTCCTGAGGTTGATATTATTGTAGGCACAAGTGGATTTGAAAAAATAGATGAATACATTGAAAAATATGAAAAGAACAAAAGCTTAATTGTAGATACAAACATGCAGGAGCTGGATGAAGAAAATCTTCCAAGAAACACATTGACTGAAAGCTGGTATGCATATTTAAAAATTGCAGAAGGCTGCAGCAATCACTGTACCTACTGTGTTATTCCAAGCTTAAGAGGTCCCTACAAAAGCAGAAAGGTCGAGAAAATAATAGAGGATGCCAAAGAATTGGCCTCTCAGGGAGCAAAGGAAATTATTATAATAGCTCAGGATACAAGCAAGTACGGAATTGACCTTTACGGCGAAAGAAAGCTTCATGAGGTTATTCAAAGAGTATCAGAAATTGAAGGCGTTGAATGGATACGAATCCACTACCTGTATCCGGAAGATATATATGATGAGCTTATAAATGAATTTAAACACAATGACAAGCTTTTAAAATATTTTGACATACCTCTTCAGCACATAAATGATAGAATATTAAAAAGAATGAACCGTAATACAAATAAAGAGCAAATTATAAATTTAATTAATAAAATTAGAAATGAAGTACAAGGCGCTGTCATAAGAACATCATTAATAACAGGCTTCCCTGGTGAAACACAGGAAGAGCATGAAGAATTAATGAGATTTTTACAGGAGTATAAGCTAGACCGTGTTGGTATATTTAAATATTCCAGAGAAGAAGACACGCCTTCTTATAAGCTCCCTGACCAAATAGATGAGGAAGTAAAGGAAGAAAGACATAATGAACTTATGGAGCTTCAGCAAGGAATTTCATATGAAAACAGCCTTGCTAAAATTGGTAACATTTACGACGTATTAATAGAAGAAAAGGACGTTGAAAACATATGGGTTGGTAGAACCTATATGGATTCAGTAGATATTGACGGAGTTGTTTATGTAACATCAGAAGAAGATTTAGAACTAGGAAGTATTTATAAAGTAAAAATAAATGATGCTTTAGAATATGATTTGATGGGAGATGTTGTTGATGAACTGGTTTAAAAATATGAACCTGCCAAATAAGCTGACAGTAATTAGAGTGCTGGCAATTCCTTTCTTTCTTATATTTCTTTATATAAGCAGTGGAGTATTCAGAATTTTGCCACTTCTAATATTTGCAGCGGCAGCAATAACAGATGCAGTAGATGGTCACATTGCAAGGAGAGACAATTTAATTACTGACTTTGGAAAATTCATGGATCCTCTTGCAGATAAGCTTTTGACAACCTCTGCATTCATAGCCTTTGTGGAAATTGGATATTTAAGTTCATGGGTGGTTGTATTAATTATTTCAAGAGAATTTTTGATTTCAGGATTCAGAACATTGGCAGCTTCAAAGGGGATTACCATTGCAGCAAACCCTTGGGGCAAGATTAAGACTATTTTTCAAATGATATTGATTGTTGTTGTATTGTTACATTACACTGGTTTCTCGGGATTTTTATTTTTTGATGTCTGGATAACACCGCTTGTTGCCATTGTTGTTCTATTGACTGTAACATCTGGCGCAACCTACATTTATGAAAATTTAGAAGTAATTAAATAAAAATTAATTGCTTCTAATTCTATATTGACAAAGGTATTATTATTTTGTATAATGGAACAAATAGAACAAATGTTCGTGAAGGAGTAAAAATGGAAAAAGATAAGGCCCTTGAGCTGGCGATTGCTCAAATAGAAAAGCAATTTGGCAAAGGTTCTATTATGAAGCTTGGCGAAAATGCAAAGCTGAATATAGAAGCTATACCAACCGGTGCTCTGCCTCTTGATATTGCAACAGGCATTGGTGGAGTTCCTAAAGGAAGAATTATCGAAATATTTGGACCTGAGTCATCTGGTAAAACAACAGTTGCTTTACATATAATAGCAGAATCACAAAAATTGGGAGGCATTGCTGCATTCATTGATGCAGAGCATGCTCTTGACCCCGGATATGCAAAAAATCTTGGTGTTAAAGTAGAAGATTTGATTATTTCTCAGCCGGACACTGGAGAACAAGCATTGGAAATAGCTGAAGCTCTGGTAAGAAGCGGTGCTGTTGATATAATTGTTGTGGACTCTGTTGCTGCTTTGGTTCCTAAAGCAGAAATTGACGGTGAAATGGGTGATTCTCATATGGGCTTGCAGGCAAGGCTTATGTCACAAGCTCTTAGAAAATTGGCTGGTGCAATAAGCAAATCAAATACAGTTGCTATTTTTATAAATCAGCTTCGTGAAAAAATAGGAGTAATGTTCGGAAATCCTGAAACAACTACGGGGGGAAGAGCACTTAAATTCTATGCTTCCATGAGACTGGATGTAAGAAGAACAGAATCATTGAAAAAAGGTGATGAAGTTTACGGAAACAGAACAAGAGTCAAGGTAGTTAAAAATAAAGTTGCTCCTCCTTTCAAACAAGCTGAATTTGATATTATTTATGGCAAAGGTATATCAAAGGAAGGCTGTATACTTGACATGGCAGTGGAAGCAGGCGTGGTAAACAAATCAGGTGCATGGTATTCATATGAAAGCAACAGAATCGGACAAGGAAGAGAAAATTCAAAGGAATATCTGTTAGCAAATCCAGAACTTATGAATGAAATAGATAAGAAAGTAAGAGAGAAATTTGAACTTGGAGCTATTAAGCTAAGCTCTGCTGATGCAGAAAAATCTGATGATTTAGACGAATAACATATAACAATAAGATGGGATGATTAAAGACATTCCATTTTTTTGTATTTTGTTTATATTGAACATATTATTTATTACAAAAATATAACAAAATGAAAAATAAATATGTAAGAATATTGCGGTATATAGCTGAAATGTTGCAATCTTATACATTATGTCTTGACATAAAGCATAAAAAATTATAAAATATAATATATTCAAGTATTTAGAAATAATTTTAATATTTCAAATATATATTAGAAAATAAACATTTTTATATTCGGAAGCAATGTAAAATGTATATATTTCGCAGCTTGAAAATTTAATATACGGGAGGTGCTGAATTGACTAATGAAATTATAGTAGGTATTATCTGCGCAATAATAGGTATAATAGTAGGATTTATAATTCGTAAAAATATATCTGAAAGCAAAATAGGTAGTGCTGAAGCAGAAGCTAAAAGGTTAATTGATGAAGCAACAAAAGATGCCGAAACAAAGAAAAAAGAAATTCTTGTTGAAGCAAAAGATGAAGCTCACAAAATGAGAAATGAATACGAAAGAGAAAACAAGGAAAGAAGAAACGAAATTCAAAGAAACGAAAAAAGACTGATTAAAAAAGAAGAAATGCTTGACTCTAAAGGCATGCAGGTTGAAAAGAAAGAAGAAATGCTCCAAAAGAAGCTTAAGGATATTGAAACAAAGCAAAATAAACTGGATGCAATTCATGACAAACAAGTTGAAGAGCTTGAAAGAATTTCCGGACTTTCAACAGATGATGCAAAAAATATGTTGATTGACAACATAAGAAGAGAGGCAGAACAAGAAGCTTCAATTGCTGTAAAAGAAATAGAGAGAGAAGCAAAAGATACTGCAGAAAGAAAAGCACGTGAAATCATTACATATGCAATTCAAAAATGCTCTGCAGACCATGTAGCGGAAACAACTGTATCTGTTGTTGATTTGCCTAATGACGAAATGAAGGGCAGGATTATAGGCAGAGAGGGCAGAAATATTAGAGCTCTTGAACAACTGACAGGTATAGATATTATAATAGATGATACACCAGAAGCAGTAGTTATTTCTGGATTTGACCCTATTAGAAGAGAAGTAGCCAGATTAGCTCTGGAAAAATTAATTGCAGATGGCAGAATACATCCTGCAAGAATTGAAGAAATGGTTGAAAAGTCTAAAAAAGAAGTTGAACAACAAATCAAGGATGAAGGCGAGCAAGCAACGCTTGATACCGGAGTTCATGGACTTCACCCAGAACTGGTACGATTATTGGGGAGACTTAAGTTCAGAACAAGTTACGGTCAAAATGTATTGAAGCATTCTATGGAAGTTTCTTACCTTGCAGGCATTATGGCAGCAGAATTAGGTGCAGACGTTAAATTGGCTAAACGTGGCGGATTATTACACGACATTGGAAAAGCAGTGGATCACGAAGTAGAAGGTCCTCACGTTACTATAGGTGAAGACTTGGCAAGAAAATATAAAGAAAGCAAAGCCGTAATTCATGCAATAGCAGCCCATCATGGCGATATTGAGCCTCAGACTGTTGAAGCAGTCTTAGTCCAAGCAGCAGACGCCATATCAGCAGCAAGACCAGGGGCTAGAAGAGAAACACTTGAAACATATATTAAGAGATTAGAAAAATTAGAAGAAATTTCAAATTCATTTGAAGGTGTAGAAAAGTCTTTTGCAATTCAAGCTGGAAGAGAAGTTAGAATCATTGTAAAACCTGAAGTTACCAGCGATTCAAGCATAATTTTAATTGCAAAGGATATAGTAAAGAAGATAGAAGAAGAAATGGAATATCCGGGACAAATAAAGGTAAATGTAATAAGAGAAACAAGAGCAACAGAATACGCAAAATAATTAAGAAGAAATATATGGAAGTAAACAAATTTATTGTTTACTTCTTTTTAATTTAGAGATAGAATTGTAACAATGAACATTGAACATTGAACAATGAACAATAAATGATGAAGGTAGGTATATAATGTCAAGAGATACATATGAAAATCCGTTAATTACCAGATATGCAAGCAAGGAAATGAGCTACATATTTTCTGATGAAAGCAAATTTTCAACATGGAGAAAGCTTTGGGTTGCATTAGCTGAAGCAGAAAAAGAATTAGGCTTAAATATAACTGATGAACAAATAAATGAAATGAAGGAAAACATCTATAACATAGATTATGATTTAGCTGCTAAAAAAGAAAGAGAGTTTAGACATGATGTAATGGCTCATGTGCATACATTCGGCACTGCATGCCCTAAAGCAATGCCTATCATACATCTTGGAGCAACCAGCATGTATGTGGTTGACAACACAGATGCCATATTAATGAAGGAGGCACTGCTATTACTTAAAAAGAAGCTTGTGAATGTTATATATGTACTGTCTGAATTCTGCATGAAATATAAGGATATGCCAACATTAGGATATACACATTACCAGCCTGCACAACTTACAACAGTTGGCAAAAGAGCAGCCCTATGGCTGCAGGATTTAGTACTGGATTATGAAGAAATAAATCATGTAATTAGTTTAGTTAAATTAAGAGGTGTTAAAGGAACAACAGGAACTCAAGCAAGTTTTATGAGTTTGTTTGAAAACGACAGCGAAAAGGTAAAGCTGTTAGAAAAAAAGGTAGTGGAAAAAATGGGATTCCATGATTCTTTTAAACTGACTGGCCAGACATATACACGAAAGGTTGACTATTATGTGCTGTCAGCATTAAGTGGTATAGCACAAACATTGCATAAGGCAACAAATGATATAAGAATACTTCAAAGCCAAAAGGAAATTGAAGAACCATTTGAAAAGAATCAAATAGGCTCCTCTGCCATGGCATATAAGCGTAATCCTATGAGAAGCGAAAGAATTGCATCACTTGCAAGATTTATAATTTCTAATGAAGCAAATATGGCCAATACACAAGCGGTACAGTGGTTAGAAAGAACATTGGATGATTCTGCAATAAAAAGATTAGCAATACCTCAGGGATTTTTGGCAGCAGACGCTATTCTTGGAATTGCTATCAACGTATTTTCAGGTATGGTTGTAAACGACAAGGTAATAGAAAAACATATAAATGAAGAGCTACCATTTATGGCTACTGAAAATATAATCATGGAGGCTGTTAAAAGAGGAGGCAACAGGCAGGAGCTTCACGAAGAAATACGAGTTCTGTCAATGCAATCTGCTGAACAGGTTAAGAAATTCGGCAAACAAAATGATTTAATTGAAAGAATGTCAAATAGCCCAATAATAAATATGTCAAAGGAAGAAATAGAAGAAACAATAAATCCGGTTAATTACATTGGAAGAGCACCTCAGCAGGTTGAAGAATATTATTATGAAATAATTAAACCAATTCTGGAAGACAACAAAGATATGCTAGGGGTTTCAGTAGAATTAAAAGTTTAGAGAAAGATAAAATAGCAAGCATAAAAAGGCTATGACATATTGATTGCCTTTTTAAATAAAGGTATTAAATAATTTTCTAGTTAGAAGTTATTTAAAATTATACATAATGAGGAGGACAAAATGAACTTTAATGTTGAAGAGTATAAATACCCATCCAGAAGAAATGTAGTATATGGTCATAAGGGAATGGTTGCAACATCACAGCCCTTAGCAGCTCAAGCAGGACTTGAAATTATAAAGAGGGGCGGAAATGCAGTTGATGCAGCCATAGCTACGGCAGCCTGCCTAACTGTTGTTGAACCAACATCAAATGGATTGGGAAGCGATGCATTTGCACTTGTTTGGATAAACAATAAGCTTCATGGTTTAAATTCCAGCGGCTATTCACCAAAAAGCATATCCATAGAAAAGCTAAAAGGAAGAGGCTTAAAGGAAATTCCTAAATATGGCGTAATTCCTGTTATGGTTCCAGGAGCTCCGGCAGCATGGGCAGAATTATCTAAAAAATTCGGAAAGCTTCCCTTAGAAGAAGTTCTAAAACCTGCGATAAATTATGCAAGAAATGGATTTGCGGTTTCTGTAAATGTTAAACAAGCATGGGATGATGCATATAAAATTTATTCAAGAGAAAATAAAGAAGAATTAAAATATTGGTTTGATACATTTACAAAAAATGGTGAAACTCCAAGATTCGGAGAGCTTTGGAAGCTTCCATATCATGCAGAAACCCTTGAATCTATAGGAAAAACATACGCAGAATCATATTATAGGGGATATATAGCCGATAAAATAGATGATTTTTTTAAAAAGTACAATGGATATTTATGTAAGGAAGACTTAGAAGATTATTATCCGGAATGGGTAGAACCAATCAGTGTAAATTACAGAGGCTACGACGTATGTGAGATACCTCCAAATGGACAAGGCTTGGTTGCTTTAATGGCTCTTAATATTTTAAAGGGATTTGATTTTACAAATAAGGATACAAGCGATACATATCACAAGCAAATTGAAGCCATAAAAATTGCATTTGCTGACGGTTTGAAATACATAACTGATAAAAGCTTAATGAAGGTAGATTTAAATAAATTATTATCAGAGGATTATGCAGTTGAAAGAAGAAAATTAGTTACTGATAAGGCATTAGTTCCTGAAGCCGGCAATCCGTTTAGCGGCGGCACAGTTTATTTGTGTACAGCAGATGGAGAAGGGAATATGGTCTCATATATTCAAAGTAACTATATGGGCTTCGGCTCTGGTGTAGTAATACCAGAAACAGGGATTGCACTTGCGAATAGGTTACATAATTTTAGTTATGATAACAATCATGACAATTGTCTGATGCCTCACAAGAAAACATACCATACTATAATTCCTGGCTTTTTAATGAAGGATGGAAAAGCTGTGGGTCCTTTTGGGGTTATGGGAGCATTCATGCAGCCCCAAGGCCATGTGCAGGTTGTTACAAATTTAATTGATTTCCACATGAACCCTCAAGAAGCAATTGATACGCCAAGATGGCAGTGGGTGAGCGATAAAAATATTCAAGTTGAGCCAACAGTGCCGCTGCATATCATAAAGGATTTAATCAAAAAAGGACATAATGTTACCATCCAACCAATGATTGCAACCTTTGGCAGAGGACAAATGATTTTAAGAACAGAAGAAGGAACCCTCTGCGGTGGAACCGAACCAAGAACTGATGGTCACATAGCAGTGTGGTAATATTAAAAGCGTCTTACAACTTTTCTCGATTTCCGTTGTAAATAATACCTATATTTGATATACTATTGTCAAAAATAAAATAGTTTTGGAGGGTTTATGGAAAATTATTCATTAAAAAAACTTTCGTTATCTGATTTTAATAAAATGAAAACAAATGACGAAAAAAAATATGAATTAATTGACGGTATTGTTTTAATGTCTCCTAGACCTAGTATAAAGCATCAAGAGGTAATGAGCAATTTACAATATCTATTAAGAAATTGTTTAAAGGATAAACCGTGTAAAGTTTTCACAGAAATTGAATTGGAATATGAAGATAATGTGCTAATTCCAGATATTTCAGTTATTTGTGGATTAGAAAGTACTAATATTCAAAGATACAAAAAAGCTCCTGAAATTGTAATAGAAATTTTAAGCCCCAGCAGCAGGTATACCGATACTTTTACAAAGCTAATTAAATATGAATTGCTTGGAGTTAAAGAGTATTGGATTGCTAACCCGGAAAAGGAGTTTATAACTATATATAATTTTGAAAACAAAACTAATAATGAATATTCTAAATCCACAAAATTAATCTCGGGTGTATTTAATGAATTAGAAATAAACTTATACGACATATTTAATTAACAAACATCAGAGGGAAAAGAGAAAAGGTTGACCGTAAGGTCAACCTAAATTATTTCTAATAGCTTTTTTTAGAAGATTATGGAACTATTTATGTGGAATTAGATGCAAAGAGTGCTCCCATCACAGTAAATAATTTTATTAAATTAGCTGAAGAGGGCTTTTACGATGGATTGACTTTTCACAGAATAATTTCCGGGTTCATGATTCAAGGCGGTGACCCGCTAGGGAATGGAACAGGTGGATCACAAGAGACAATTAAAGGAGAATTTGCTGAAAACAAAGTTAATAATACATTGTCTCATACGAGAGGAGCTATATCTATGGCACGCTCAAATGATTATAATAGTGCTCGCTCTCAATTTTTCATTGTTCATGAAGATAGTACTTTTTTAGATAGCAAATATGCAGCTTTTGGTTATGTTACAGATGGAATGGATATTGTTGATAAAATATGTTCTGAAACACCTGTCCAAGATAAAAATGGCACTGTAAAGCGTGAAGATCAGCCAGTTATTAAATCTATTAAAGTAATAAAATGAAGTTTTAAAGCTTTCAAGTATTATCAATTATATTTCTAATTATAACTACTTATTATTTAAGGAGTATATTATGAAAAAATTATTTAAAATTATTATCACTCTTTTAATATCCTCATTTTCATTAGCTTTTGCAAATTCAGGGCCTACATATTGGCAGGGGTACCCTTCATCTGACATAATGACCGTTGATAAAAATTCTCCTATAGAAGTAAAAAGCGAAGATCTTACATTTGATTTTTCTCATGAAGCTAATCATTCATACTCTGTTAGAGCTAATGTAATTGCAGAATATGAGATGGTTAATCCTACTAATGAAACTCATTTTGTTCAAATGGCAAGATGTAGCCTGCAACATGGGGGAATTGAATTTTGCTATTTGTGTGATGAATATCCTTGTGAAAAATATGCTGGTATAGATGTGTACGACTCCTTTATTGTTCATCGTAATCAATTAAAGGATTTTGAAAAAGTTAAAAAGATAGAAATAGATTCCTATCAATCTGAACTTGCTGAAAAAATAGAAATCCTAAAATTTACAAATATATGGGCAATTTATGATAAGGGGCACGAGTTAGTGACTTACTAACTTCAGCCCCATTATTTATGTTATAGTAAAGGAATAAAGGTAACATATATTCCTGTTAAAATTGCCGTAGTAATTACTCCACAAATATTTGCGCTCATGGCATACTCCAGAATAAAGCTATAACGGGTTACTCTGTTAACTTCCTTTTGTGCTACTTTAGCGGTAGTAGGAACACAAGAAACACCAGATATACCTATTACAGGGTTAAAGTTTTTACCGTTAATTAAGTAAACTATGTATCCTCCTAGTATGCCTCCTATGCCTGATAATAGTAATGCGAATATTCCCAAGAATAATAGGGGTAATATTTTTGGATTTAAAATTGTGCTAGCTTCACAAAGAACACCTAACATTAGTCCTAAAAAGAATGTAGCAGAATAAAGAAAAACATCCTCTAACAATTTTGCATACCTGGTCATTCCAGATTCACGTATAGCGTTGCCAAGGAAAAAGCTTACAAATAATGGAGAAGCAGATGGAAATAATAGGCAAAGAACTATACAAGCAATAATATCAAAAGCAAGTTTTTCTCCGGATGTAATGCTGCTTTTATTTGTAGTTTTCACTACTATTCCTCTAATATCTTTTGGAATTAACATTCTTATAAGAAATGGATAACCACCATAAGTCAGGCTTAAGTAAAGATATGCTACAATTGTGATTGGAACGAATAATTCCTTTGCTAAAGTTAATGATGCAAATAAAACCATTGGACCATCAGCTCCACCTATGAGTGATACTGCTGCTGCCTCACCATAAGAAAGTCCCAAGGCGTGAGCAATTGGGAACGTAGCAACTGTCCCAAGTTCTGCAAACATAGCAATGAGCATACCTGTAAATGGAAACTTAAGAACACTTCCAACATCAGATATGACACCTATACCCATAAATACTAAACAAGCAATTAAACCATTGCTGAAGGCAAAAGTATAAATAGGCTGCAACCAATCTATTTGTAAAATATTCATAATTTCATCTGTATTAGTAACCAAGGGATCCATGAAAATCGTTCCTGTTTGAGTGGCACTCAAGAATAAAACCCCTGAGTTAACAGCTGCCATTCCAAAGCCCATAGGAATCATAATTAATGGTTCAAGTATTTCCTTTTTTCCTAAATAAACCATTAATATACCAAGTAAAATTAAAACAATTCTTGCAATGGCAATTCTTGGCTCTTGCACAAACAGAGTTCCAACTCCTTGAAAAAGATTCAGCAAATTTATCATAATTCTGACACATCCTTATAAAATTTAATTTTGTACCTTTTTGGAAAATCTTCTAATAAAAAATATAATAAATTTAATTATTGCTGCAATAAATATTGAAACCGCAAATCCCAATAAATAAACAGTAAATGCAAAAGAAACAGATTCCTTCATTTATGTTCTAATCTCCTTTTCTTTGATTATATAATGCTATTATTTCAATTCCTTTCTGATAAAAACTATAAATACTAATGCAATAATTAATATTGATGCAATTGCAGCTATAGGATTTATATAAAACACAGCTATTCACCTCTTTAACTTACTTACATTTTGTTTTGAAATCTTTTGTATGCAGTTTCCATTAAGCTATCTCTATTAACTATAGCTCTTTCATATGTACCTTTGCATATTAAACCAATATCATCATGGCATTCAACATCAAGATAAATTTTGTTACCTTCAATTTTTGTGACTGTTAGAATGGCGGAAATTGTTCCACCAACTAATGTTAATGTTGGTTGCTCATGAGATAGCTCCATATATTTGCCAACTGTAACATATCCATCAGGCAATAAATGATCTAGCATACTGTATGATGCCTCAATAATCACTTCTATGATCTGAGGCGTGGTAAGCAGATGGTTTAATGTTCCTGTAGTACCTGAAGAAGATAAAGTTTCAAGTAAGCTTCCTTCTTTTTTATAAATTGTCGAAAGACCTACCATAATTTTATGTTCAAACATATTTATATACCTCCAATTAGCTAATAGTTTGTTTTAAATGTTATTTAATTATATTTTATAATTCTTAATAATACAATGACTTTATCAAATATAAACTTGCAAGTTAGATGGAATTAATTTAAAAATTTGTGCAACTTACATCAGCTTTTTGCAACTTACCCCTTAGGTTATTGACATAATGTTATAACAAAAAAATCTTTAGATAGATTTAGTTTTATTAATGTTATGGCTTATGACATGAACAATGAAGATCATAGTCCTATGTGGTTTTTCGAAAATTCTCTTTCGTATTGGCTTAACAGAGGAATGCCACCAGAAAAGATTGTAATGGGAATTCCTCTTTATGCAAAACCAAGTTGGAAGCAATATAGACATCTTGTGGCTGAAAAACCAGAGTATGCTTATTCTGATTATGCTCCTACTGTTCCCCTTGAATCCTATTACAATGGTATGAATACTAGGATATTTTGTTATTAGTATAAGTTCTTTATGTGATTTTTTTATGTAACTTATTAAAAATCTCAAAGTAATTTCTCAACAAAGAAACGGCTAAAATTTCAATATTGTAAGCTGAAATGGTTTAATTGCAACATATATAAGCAGCACCTGATTATTTTATAATATATAAAAATAGACATAATTGCTTGACATAAACATTTGGCAATGATATATTGAATTAACTGAATAATTCGGGAGCTTGTAAGGGCTGAGAGGAAACATTGGTTTCGACCGTACCTGATTCGGATAATGCCGGCGTAGGGAAATATAATCGATCTTAATGTACTGCCTTTACAGGCGGTACATTTTTTATGTAGAAAGGAGATAACATGTTTTCAGAAATTATTAAAAATGTAAGGAATAACACACCTTTGGTACACAATATTACTAATTATGTTACTGTAAATGATTGTGCAAATATATTGTTAGCTTGTGGAGGTTCTCCAATAATGGCAGATGATATAGAGGAGGTTGAAGAAATTGTATCAATAAGCAGTGCATTGGTAATAAATATAGGAACACTTAATTCAAGAACTGTTGAATCAATGATTGCAGCAGGAAAGAAAGCTAATGAACAAGGGATTCCCGTAATACTTGATCCAGTGGGAGTTGGTGCTTCAAAATTAAGGACAGATACTGCATTTAGATTGCTGGATGAAGTGAAATTTTCAGTTGTAAGAGGCAATATGTCTGAAATTAAAGCATTGAGCAAATCTAATGTAAGTGGATCAAGGGGAGTGGATGCTAATGTAACGGATTCAATAAATGAAGAAAATATTGCTGAAGTAGTTGAATATATAAATACATTATCAAAGAAGCTGTCTATGGTTGTTGCAGTTACAGGAGCCATAGACATAGTTGCAGACGGTAAAAAAACATATGTTATTCGTAATGGACATCCGATGATGGGCAAAATTAGCGGAACAGGCTGCATGCTCAGTTCAACAATCGGTGCTTATTGCGGTGCTAACAAGGATAACTTTATTGATGCAACAGCAGCTGCGGTATGTGCCATGGGATTATGCGGTGAACTTGCTTATGAAAAAATGAAAAAAAATGATGATGGAACATCTTTGTTGAAAGCTCATTTAATAGATTTTATGAGCAAAATTGATGCAAATATGCTGAAGGAAGGTGCAAAATTTGAAATTAAACAGTAAATCATTGCTGCTTTACGCAATTACGGACAGTTCCTGGTTAAAAGGAAAAACACTTCCTGAAGCTGTGGAAGAGGCAATATTAGGAGGAGCCACATTTATTCAACTGAGAGAAAAGAATTTAAGCTATGAAGAGTTTTTAAAAACTGCCAGAGAGGTAAAGTCGGTAACTGATAAATATAATATTCCTTTTGTAATCAATGATAATGTGGATGTAGCAGTTCAAGTTGATGCTGATGGAGCACACATAGGTCAAAGTGACGAAGAAATTAAAACAGCCAGAGAAAAGCTCGGCCCTCATAAAATAATCGGTCTATCAGCAAGAACAGTTAAGGAAGCCGTCAAAGCGGAACAAAGCGGGGCAGATTATATAGGTGTTGGTGCAATTTTCAATACATCAACAAAGCTTGATGCTCATACTGTATCATTTGAAACATTAAAGGAAATATGCAAGACAGTAAACATACCGGTTGTTGCAATCGGAGGAATATCAAAAGACAATGTGCTTGAGCTTACCGGCACAGGAATTGCTGGAATATCAGTTGTATCGGCAATTTTTGCACAGGATAATATGAAATTTGCTACAACTGAACTTTTGAAATTAACAAAACAAATAATGGAATGAAGGTGAATACATGAAAAAGATATTAACAATAGCAGGCTCTGATTCAAGCGGCGGAGCAGGTATTCAGGCTGACTTAAAAACAATGACCAGTCATAAAATGTATGGAATGAGCGTAATAACAGCTTTAACCGCTCAAAATACAACAGGAGTATATGGTGTGTTCGAATCTTCACCGGAATTTGTTGCACAGCAGATGGATGCGGTTTTTACTGATATTTATCCTGATGCCATAAAAATCGGCATGGTTTCAAATAAAGAAATAATTTCAGTTATTGCAGATAAACTTATTGAGTACAAGGCAGAAAAAATAGTTCTTGACCCAGTAATGGTAGCCACAAGCGGAAGCAAGCTTTGCAAGGATGATTCCATTGAGGTGCTCATAAATAAATTAATGCCTCTGGCAACAGTAATAACTCCTAACATACAAGAGGCTCAGGTTCTTTGTGGGTTTGATATTGAAAGCAAGGAAGATATGCAAAGAGCAGCAGTTAAAATATCAGAAAGCTATTCAGGATATATACTTATAAAAGGAGGGCATTTAACTTCCAGCAGCGATGATTTGCTTTATGCGAATGGAGAATTCACGTGGTATGAGCAAACAAGAATAAATAACCCAAACACACACGGTACAGGATGTACACTGTCATCGGCTATTGCCTGCAATCTAGCAGAGGGCTATGATGTATGTGCAAGTATATTAAATGCAAAAAAATATATAACAGGTGCTTTAATGGCAGATTTAAATTTAGGAAAAGGAAGAGGTCCTTTAAATCATTGCTGGAATTTGTAGTTAGCATAGAGTTATTTTATTAACCCTGAAGGAAATTATATTTTTAAAACATGGAATTGTATTTTCTAAGGAATAAAAAAATATATTGCATTTATAATGAATTCGTTTTATAATGTAACTAATCAAATATCGGGAGCTTATTTATAGGCTGAGAGGAAACTGAAAGTTTCGACCGTACCTGATTTGGATAATGCCAACGTAGGGAACTGTTTATGAAAGTGAATGGGATATACCGCTGTTGGTATATCTCATTTTTTAATAGGAAGGACAGGATAATGGAAAGTTACAAAACATCAACATTAAGCAACGGATTATTGTGGTTTGGTGCAGCCGTATCCATTGCAGAAATTTTTACAGGAACATTATTTGTACCACTTGGTTTTTCAAAAGGATTTTTTGCAATAATAGCAGGACACATAATTGGGTGTATTCTTTTGTACTTTGCTGGAATTATAGGTGCTAAAAGCGGTAAATCATCTATGGAATCAGTTGGATTATCATTTGGGAACAAAGGAAGAAATTTCTTTGCTCTTCTGAATGTGTTACAGCTTGTAGGCTGGACTGCTGTAATGATAATACAAGGTGCAAGAGCTATGGGGATTATGTTAAACTCAAACATAGGGATACAGACTGATATGTTGTGGGGCGTTATTATCGGAGCTGCAATACTTGCATGGGTGATTATCGGACCCAAAAATCTTGAGAAAGTCAATATTGTTGCAGTGGGAGGCTTGTTTATATTAACAATTCTTCTAGGTTTTACTGTTTTTAAAGGAGGCTCACAAACAAACATCATTGGAGAAATGAGCTTTGGAGCAGCAATAGAACTTTCGATTGCAATGCCGCTTTCTTGGCTACCTCTGATTTCAGATTACACCAAGGATGCAAAATATCCTTTAACTGCAACACGTGTTAGCGTAATAACTTATTTTATTGGTAGTGTTTTCATGTATACGATCGGACTGGGAGCTGCTATATTCACCGGTGAAAGTGATATTGCCACTATAATGTATAAAGCAGGCTTTGGCATTCTGGGAGTGTTAATAATTTTATTTTCAACAGTAACCACTACTTATCTGGATGTTTATTCTGCAGGAGTAAGCATAAAAACCATAAACGGAAGACTGTCTGAAAAAAACATGGCAATACTTGTGTGTATTATAGGCACTGCAATTGCAATTTTCACGCCTGTTGAGCAATATGAAAACTTTTTATACCTGATTGGTTCTGTATTTGCTCCCATGGTTGCAGTCTTAGTAGCAGATTATTTTGTTCTTAAAAAAAGCAATTTAAATAAATCTGTTGATATGACAAATTTTGCTATATGGCTTGTGGGATTTGCAGTTTATAGAATGCTTTTAAACATGGACATTATTATTGGAAGCACCATTCCTGTGATGGTTATAACAATAATCATATGTGTAGTAGCAGATAAAATTAAAAATTAACTTTTTCAAGAGCTTTATTATTTTATAATTGAATAACAACAATATGAAATACTTTATGTTTAAAGCATAAAAAGGGGTGCACCACCGCGGGTACAATCTTCTTTTTATGCTTTTTTGTATGGTTCGAAACAATTTGATGCATTCCCCTACGTATGCATTTACTTGATTTTCCATAATTCTGTCTTAAAAAATTTTAGGTAAAAAAGGAGAAAAAAATGATAAAAAACAAAGAAATTAATTTAAAAAAACAAGTTTTCACTGCATTGTTAGTATGTATGGGTTATGTGCTCAATACATTTGTGTGGGTTCCAGGAATGGCACCTTTTCAGCATTTCATCAATGTTATAGCGGCTGTATTTATGGGACCAACATGGGCCTTTACATGCGCATTGTTAATTGGATTGTTAAGAATGATAGTAAATGGTCGTACTATATTGGCGCTTATAGGAGCAGTTGTGGGAGCATTTTTATCAGGGTTATTGTATAAGAAATTTCAAAAATTATATTGGGCTGTTATAGGAGAGGTAATTGGTACAGGTATAATAAGTGCCATTCTTTCATATCCGTTTATGAGAATGTTTTACGGATTGCCTAAGAGTTCTATATTCATGTATGTACCTTTATTTGTTCCGTCATCTATCATGGGAGCAATGCTGGCTGTGCTGCTTTTAAAGACGTTGAAAAAAATAAATGTATTTGATAGTTTAAAGTCGATGCTTGATAACTAAAACATAAAGATATATAATAGATGAGGTGGCAATATGACATCGGAAAATATAAATAGGGAGATAAACATTGAAACAATTTAAATACAGGATATTTGACTTAGATGGTACTCTACTGGATTCAATGGCTGCATGGCATAATTTAGGAAGAGATTATCTTTTGCAAAAGGGGATTAACCCACCCGACAATTTATATGAAATCTTGTCATCAATGTCAATGGCAGAATCTGCAGCATATTTTCAGAGAGCTTTTAATATTGATTTATGTGCAGAAGAAATTATTGGAGAAATTAAAAAATTAATTGAAAGTAAATATAAATATGATTTTAAATTGAAACCATATGTAAGGGAATATTTGCAAAAACTTGAAAATGAATGTGCAGTAATGTGCATTGCCACAGCAACACCGCTAAGAATGGCAAAAGCTGCATTAGAGCGAAATGAGATCATAAAATACTTTTCATTTGTTTTAAGCTGCGATGAGGTAGGGGTTGGAAAAAATAAACCGGATATATTTCATCTTGCTGCAAATAAATTAAATTCAGAACCAACTGAAATCGCTGTTTACGAAGATGCCGATTTTGCTTTAATAACTGCAAAAGAAGCAGGTTTTTACACAATTGGCGTGTATGACGATTTTTTTAAAGATAAACGAAAAGATATAGAAATAATAAGTGATATATATATTGAATCTTTTAAAGAACTATTGTAGTATGATTTTAAAAACCTCCTGATGTAGTTGCAATCATGAGGTTTTTTGATTAATTATTCTATTATAAAATTTATATAAATTATTTTTTCCAAGGAGTTGAACTTGTTAATGCTCCTGCTTTACGTCTCTTCGTAAATTCAGCTACAGCAGTGAATAAAACGTCGCTTGAAGAGTTTAAAGCTGTTTCACAAGAGTCTTGAACAACCCCTATTATAAATCCTATACCAACAACGCTCATAGCAATATCATTTGGTATTCCAAAAAGGCTGGCTGCAAGGGGTATTAAAAGCAACGATCCACCTGCAACACCAGAAGCACCGGCTGCACTTACTGCTGCAAGAACACACAATATAATTGCTGTAGGAATATCAACACTAATGCCAAGAGTGTGCGCTGCTGCCAAGGACATTACTGAAATAGTTACAGCTGCTCCTGCCATATTAACAGTTGCTCCAAGTGGAATTGATACAGAATAAGTATTCTTATCTAATCCTAATTCTTCACAAAGTTCCATATTAACAGGAATATTAGCTGCAGAGCTTCTTGTAAAGAAGGCAGTTATTCCGCTGTCCTTTAGGCACTTTAAAACTAGAGGATATGGGTTCATACGAGTGAACATATAAACTATAATTGGATTTGCAATAAATGCAACAAATAACATACATCCAACTAATACAATAAGTAATCTTCCGTAGTTAACTAACGCGCCTATTCCTCCTGTTACTATAGCATCAAAAACAAGTCCCATTATACCGAATGGCGCAAAACTAATAATCCATTCAACCATTTTAGAAACAGCATCTGAAAAACCTTGTACAACACTTTTGGTACTATCTGAAGAATTTCTCAAGGCGATTCCCATTAATACTGCAAATGCCAGTATACCTATATAATTTGCGTTGTAAATTGCTTTTATGGGATTATCAACAAGATTTAATAAAATTGATTTAATTACTTCTGTTATACCGCTTGGCGGTGCAATATCTTGAGCACCTGTAACATTAAGAGTTAAAGTAACAGGAAAAATGTAGCTTGCCATAACACCAACAACTCCTGCAACTAATGTACCAATAGCATAAAGCACTACTATAGATTTCATATTAGTTTCATGACCGCTCTTATGTTGTGAAAGTGCTGCCATAACAAGAAAGAAAACTAATACCGGAGCAATGGATTTCAATGCTCCAACGAATAAAGAACCAAGTATAACTATAGGTTGAGCTATGTCTGGAATAGTAAGCGCAAGTATTATACCAACAATCATTCCTATGATAATACGTTTTACTAAACTTTGCTTATTCCATATAGATAAGAAATTTGTCATATGTTTATCCTCCAATTGAATACATTTTTGTCTAGACGACTCATTATGTAGTACAACTATTTGTTTGTCAATAAATTTTCAAACAAATTCATCAAAATATTTACATAATTAAATAAAGTTAAATAAAGTATTAACCTTCCTAAATAAGGCATATAAAAGATATATTTAATTAAATATAAAACAATTTCTAAACATATATATCATTCCCACTTTCTAAACCTTTAATACTTGAAACTTATAAAAGCTTCATATTTTTAAGCTGTATAAACATTAAAAAAATGAGTCAGTTGTAAAAAGTTGGTTATAATAAATACATGATTAAAAAAATACTGGAGATAATGGAACATTTATAAAAGCTTCCAGTGTTCGCTAGAAATTCTAAGCATGGACATACTAAATGTAGTATTTTTTTTAAAAAAAATATTACATTTAGTATTAAAAAATGTTAAAATATATATATAAGGTGTTGTTTATTTATTGTGAAGCAAGTTAAAATGCAACATATTTAATAGAATATAAAGTAAAAGTAATAAAGTTAGATTGGAGTTGGTAAAATAATGTTTAAAATCAACGAGCTGGTGGTATATGGGAATGAGGGTGTTTGCAAGATAGACGATATTCGAAATATCGATATAGCTGGTATTGATACTAACAAGCTTTATTATGTACTGAATCCAATATATTCACCTGGAAAAATAGTATATGCACCAATTGACACAAAGGTGTTTATGAGGACAGTCATAACGTCAGAAACTGCTCAAAATCTTATTGATCAAATACCTAATATAGATTTTGAGGAATATAATAATACAAACTTAAGAGAGTTAAATGATTTTTACAAATCATTAATTAGCAGCCACAACTGTAAAGATTTATTTAAATTGATAGGAATAGTTTATACAAAAGAAAAAAATGCAACCAAAAATAAAAAGAAGCTTGGGCAAACCGACAAAAATTACATGAGGGTTGCAGAAGAATTGCTTCATGGTGAATTTGCAGCAGCCTTAGGAATTCCAAAAGATGATGTGAAGAATTATATTGAAAACAGAGTACAAGAACGAGAATATAGTATGTAATAAACTAAGGAGCACTTATGTCATTTAACAGATTTTCAAACCTAAGCTTAATAAATATGCCAGATTGTGTAGCATTATCTGACTTAAAGAAGTGCAGAAGATTGACAACATTGGTATGTGATAAGAATATGTGTCCGTTTAAGCAAAATTTTGATGAAGAAACTGAATCATTACAAAATGCATATGATAGAATATCACATTTGGACGATAACGCACAAACACGCATTGCAAAAAAATATTATAATGGGAATATGCCGTGGAAAAAAATAGAGCAATTGAGCTAGCAATTCAAGTATAAATCTTAAAAACCTTATCAGGGAAATTCCTAATAAGGTTTTTGTTATTTATCATATGCCTCTAAAATCTCGCATGAGTAATATAAAGAAAAACATGTTTCACTGTCATCTAAATCAATATCATAAAGTTCCTTTAAACGTGATATTCTGTATGCAATTGTATTTTTATGAGAAAATAATTTTTCTGCTGTCAATTTACAACTTTTATTGTTTCTAAGATACATCAAAAGAGTTTCAAAGTAATCCGTTCCATTACATTTGTCATTATTTTTTATTTCTATAATTCTTTGATCTATAAGCTGATTTATATCTTTTTAGAGGACTTTTATTGTATATCTTCTTCCTCAGCAGGAATTAAAATAACAGAACCTGGATAAATCAAATTTGGGTTGGTAATATTGTTGACATCTATTATTGCATTAATGTTACTGCCATATAGCTTGGCTATTCCATTAAGAGTATCTCCGGGTTGTATGGTATAAATAATTTGCGGCACTATATTCCTCCTATACTTTTATTTTCTTTCTTTATAATATTCATAAGGAATAAAAATGTACATCAACTATATCAATTTAGCGAAAAAGCCAGTATAGATGTTTTTGCAGTCGTTATTATGCTGTCAAGCTTATAAATTATTGACTTTCTTACAAAATGCATATATAGTAAAGCATGAAGTTTTTTAAATTATTATACACCATTTCATTATAATATGCGCTGTCGGAGGATGTTAATGATAAAGAATTTATGGGAAGAAAATAATAGATGTTTGCAATGTAAGAAGTCATTATGTAAACAAGGATGTCCTGTTTCAACACCAATGAACGAGGCAATAGGACTTTTAAGAGAAAATAAAATTAAAGATGCAGGCAAGTTGCTATTTGACAATAATCCACTTTCGGTTATTACCAGCTTAATATGCCCTCATGAGGAATTTTGTGAAGGTCATTGTGTGTTAAATCATAAAGGGAGTCCTATTCAAACCGGCTCTATTGAGCATTACATTTCAGATTATTATTTGAATGTTGCTGATTTTAAGTTGGAAATAAATCCTGAGAAAAAGGTAGCAATAATAGGCTCAGGACCTGCAGGACTTACAATGGCCATATTGCTGGCACGTAAGGGTTATGACATAACCATTTTTGAATCACACGATAAAATTGGAGGAGTATTAAGATACGGAATACCTGAATTCAGACTTCCAAAATCAATTTTAGACAGATACCATGAATTGCTTGTAAACGCAGGAGTTAAAATAAGACCGAACACATTGATAGGAACGGTTATCACCTTGGATGAAATGTTCAGGGATGGATACAAAGCTGTATTTGTTGCTTCAGGAACATGGAAGCCTAGGAAACTAAATATAAAAGGAGAAAGCCTCGGTCATGTATATTATGCAATAGATTATTTGAGAAGCCCAAGCACTCACAAGCTTGGTAAAAAGGTATGTGTCATAGGTGGAGGAAATGTTGCATTAGACTGTGCAAGAACAGCCATAAGAAAAGGTGCCAAAGAAGTAACCGTATATTACAGAAAGGGAGAATCTGAAATGCCTTCAAGTAAGCTTGAAATAAACTATGCAAAGCTTGATGGTGTTAACTTTGAATTTTACAGAGCACCTGTGGAAATAACAGACAAATACGTAAAATTTGCTATTACAGATACTGAAATAGAAGAGGATTCAAACAGTAAAGAAATATGCTATGATGCTGACACAGTTATAGTTTCCATTAGTCAGGGACCTCGTTCTATAATTGCCGATTCAACAAGAGATTTAAAGTTAAATAAACTTGGTTTAGTAGTTATAGATGAAACAGGAAGAACAACAAAGGAAGGTGTGTTTGCATCAGGAGATGTTGTAACAGGAGCCAGGACTGTGGTTGAAGCTGTTGCAGCTACTAAAATAGCAGCAGAAACACTTGATGAATATGTAAAGCAAAAATATAACCTGGAATAAAATTGATTAGGAGGAAAAAATGTGGACAATTTATTAAAATTAATTATGAATAGAAGGTCTATCAGAAAATTTAGAGATGAAAAACCGGAGAAGGAATTAATAGTAAAAATCCTCAGTGCGGGGCTGCTGGCTCCGACCTCAAAAAATAAAAAACCTGTTGAATTTATAATTATTGAAGATAGAGATACAATGATTAAGTTGAAGGATTGTAAAACAAAGGGAACAATTGGTCTGGATACGGCAGCATATGCAATTGTAGTTATAGTTGATAGCCAAAAAAGCGATGTTTGGATAGAGGATGCATCAATTGCTGCAGCATATATGCAGCTTCAAGCAGAGCAACTAGGTCTTGGGAGTGTATGGTTGCAAATGAGAAATAGAGAAAGTGAATTTGATTCGGCTGAAAATGAAGTGAGAAAGCTTTTGAACATTCCAGAAAAATATGGAGTTCTTTGTATTATAGCTCTTGGTTATAAGGACGAAATTAGAAATCCGTATAAAGAAGATGATATTGAAGCTTCAAAAGTCCATTATAATATATTTTAGCTTAATAATGAAAAACTGAGAATTTATTCTCGGTTTTTTGCATTTTAGTATGTCATTTTGGAGATAATTTATATGTAAATTAAAAACAAGTGAAATATCGTTTTAATTTAAAAAACTAAAATCTATTGGAGGAAAAGAAATATGAATCCTAATTTAATGTATACACCACAGGATATAAAAGGTCAAACTCAACTAGAGCCTGGCAAAGAAAGCGAAATGTATCCTCAGCCGATTTATGATGACATAAATTGTAAGGGATATAGCAGGTTGAAAGGTAAAACTGCCATTGTAACAGGTGGTGACAGCGGAATAGGAAGAGCAGTGTCTGTTGCTTATGCAAAGGAAGGCTGCAATGTTGCCATAGTTTATAATATTGCTGATGATGATGCAAGAGAAACTAAAGAAACAATTGAAAGATATGGTGGAACAGCATTGCTCATTAAGGGAAATTTAAGAGATTCTAATTTTTGCAAAGAGGTTATAGATAGAACTGTCAAACAATTTGGTGGGTTAGATATATTGGTAAATAATGCAGCAATTCAACATCCTCAAACTAACTTTGAAGATATCACGGATGAACAGCTTGATGATACATTTAGAACAAATATTTATCCAATGTTTTATCTGTCAAGAGCTGCCATGCCATATTTAAAGGAAGGAAGCAGCATCATAAATACAAGTTCTGTAACTGCTTTTAAAGGAAGCAAGGACTTGGTTGATTATTCTGCAGCAAAGGGTGCAGTAACAGCCTTCACTAGATCTCTTTCACAAAATTTAGCTGATAAAAAAATCAGAGTTAATCAAATAGCACCAGGTCCAATATGGACACCATTAATTCCTTCAACATTTGATAAGTTAAAGGTTGGTACATTTGGGAAAAATACACCATTAAAAAGACCGGGTCAACCTGTAGAATTAGCTGAAGCATATGTTTATTTGGCAACAGACAGTTCATCATATATGACAGGTCAAACAATTCACATAAATGGTGGAGATATAGTAAATGGATAAGTCCATAGACTTCAAAAAATCTTACCTAAGAAATACTATAAAAAGCGGGAGTTGCGTTAGCAACTCTTTTTAATATTAGAATTTATATTGTGATTTTAAATAAAAAAAGATATAATAGTTTTCGGAGGTATATATGAACAAAACAAAACAACTGTTTTTAAAAGTTATGCTAGATAAGGACTTTTATAGCAATATGATAAAAATAGCACTACCAATTATGATTCAAAATTTAATTGCATCATCATTAAATATGGTAGATACTATAATGGTAGGGAAATTAGGAGAGGTTGAAATCGCTGCTGTTGGCATAGCCAATCAGTATTTTTTCTTTTTTAATATGATTTTAGTAGGATTATGTGGAGGATGTAGCGTATTTATTTCGCAGTATTGGGGTAAGAATGATTCTAAAAATATTAAGAGAATATTAGGTTTAGGATTAATATCTGTTGCATTTGTTTCCATTATTTTTATGGTTGCAGGCTTTATTAATCCTGGAAAAATAATCTCATTATTTAATAAAGATCCTATAGTTATAGAATTAGGCGGGAAATACTTATATATAGTTTTATTTAGTTATATTTTTACTGGAATAACCTTTGTATACAGTTATTCTCTTCGTTCAATTGGCAATACTATAGTACCATTGGTGGTTAGTATAGCAGCACTTTTTTGTAATATATTTTTTAATTATATACTGATATTCGGAAAACTTGGGGCTCCTGCTTTAGGAGTAGAGGGGGCAGCAGCAGCCACTTTAATAGCCAGAGCATTTGAAGCAATAATTCTTATAATTTTAGTTTATAAGGGTAATGGAGTTTTTGCAGCAACATTAAAAGAATTAACAGATATAAACATAGATTTTTTCAAAAAATCTTATAAGATTATCCTTCCCGTTTTGTTAAACGATATATTTTGGGCATTGGCAAGCCTTGTTTATTCAGTTGTTTATGGTCGTATGGGCACAGGAGCAACAGCAGCCATTCAAATTTGCAATACTGTTAATAATATGTTTATGGTAGTCACATTTGGGCTGTCAAGTGCTTCTGCTATAATGATCGGAAATAGTATTGGAGAAGGAAAGGAAGATAAAAGCATTGATTATGCTAAAAAGTTTTTAGGAATTTCCGTAATTGTTAGTATTATCTTAGGCTTAATTTTGGCATTAACATCTCCGTTCATATTAAACTTATTTAATGTTTCCTATGAAGTAAGGAACAACACTCAAATTATGCTCTATATAATTTCTTTAATATACATTATTAGGGTTTTAGGAATGGTAATAATAGTTGGAATTTTACGTGGTGGAGGCGATGCAAGAAGTGCTCTTATCATAGAAGGATTTACTATGTGGTTTATAGGGGTGCCGCTAACAATTATAGGTGCATTTGTTTTTAAATTTCCTGTGTATTTAGTATATGCATTAGCCATATTTGAAGAATTAGCAAAATGCATCTTAGGATTAATACGTTTGAAATCACGAAAATGGATTAATAATGTCACATAAAATAGAGATCCAGAAGACTCCAAGGGGACGGATATTTTTATTTAAATAATACCTCCTAATCAATTACTTTTTGTTACATATTAACAAATAATGTCTTGTTATTTTGGTGCATTTTATAAAAATTTTATGATAAAATAGTTATTAAGACAACGAGATGAGGTAAATATGATAGCAGAAAGTATTTGTAAAGAATTAAAACATAAACTTGATAATAACAACCTTACAGGAACAATACATTCAGTCTTTCAAAATGCATTAAACATTATTGTAAATGAAAGCGATTTCATAACTCTAATAACAATTGACAAACCAATTGCGCCACAAGCAATAAGACTTTTTGACGTCACATCTTTTTTGGATTATGAATTAGAGAAAGAGATGAAGATATACTTTCAGAATGAAAATATATGGTTAGAGGATTTAAATATAAAGATAATTATTGATAAAGCACATATTTGGGATCCTAGTCCTATATTTTCATATACAAATGAAAAGGAAGAAGATATCTTAATTAAACTAAGTATCATGGAGAAACATCTGCTAAATAGCAAAAGTTTTTTTTCACCTTTCTTCAACAAACTAAACCAACAGTACAAGGGGTTTGAGTTATTTTCCAATAAAATTAATACTGATGAAATTATTGATTTCATCAATGAAAGATTTTTAAGATTTATGAAAGCGTTTATTCGGGAAGAAGAGTCCATTGCAGATTTGTCTAAAGGAATTATAGGGTATGGAATAGGTTTAACTCCCTCCATAGATGATTTTATCTGTGGACTGATGGTTTCAAAAATATATTTATCTCATTATTTCAATAAAAAAATTGATAATGTTTTGGGATTTAATAGCTTAATAATTAAGGACATAGAAGGAAGAACAACAAGAGTCAGCGAAGAAATGCTGAAATTTTCGGCAAAGGGTTATGTTAATGAAGATATTCGTAATTTGATAATTTCTCTTATATCAAAAACAAGCATTCATGACTTTGAGGGAAATTTAAAAAAGGTTGCTGCTTTTGGATTTTCTTCGGGAAACGACATTATTTCAGGTATTTATACATGTAGTAGTCTATTATTTAACCAATATACATAGGGGGTAGGTCATGGAAATTGTAAAATACAGCATAAAAAAGAACACCTATTACGATTCGGTGACTTTGATGATTATTTCTAAGGAGATTAAGAAAAAGGATGGGATAAAGCAGGCTTTAGTAGGAATGGGTACTGATTTAAACAAGGAACTGGCAATGAACTTAAATCTAAGTAGCACGGAATTACAGGAAATCACTCCTAATGATTTCTTTGTAAGTGTATTGACAGATGAAAACATAGCAATTGAAGATGTTATGAAGCAGGTATATGAAATATTAAACCATAAAAAAAGTTCAAGAAGTGGCGACTACATGCCAAGAACCTTAGATTCTGCTATAAATTATGAACCTGATTCCAATTTAGTGTTGATTTCTCTTCCAGGTGAATATGCAGCTCTCGAGGTTAGAAAAGCTTTAAACAACAATCTGAATGTAATGCTCTTTAGTGATAATGTAACAATTGAGGAAGAAAAGGAATTAAAGGATTTAGCAACAAGTAAAGAGCTTTTGATGATGGGTCCTGATTGCGGTACAGCTATAATAAATAATGTACCTCTTGCCTTTGCCAATGTAGTCAGAAAAGGTCATATTGGTGTGGTAGGGGCTTCTGGAACAGGAACTCAAGAGGTTACAGTACTAATTGATAAGCTTGGAGAAGGAGTATCACAGGTTATAGGAACAGGTGGAAGAGATTTAAAAAAAGAAATAGGCGGCTCTATGATGTTGCTTGGATTGGATGCACTTATTAATGACCCTGAAACCAAGGTAATATTATTAGTATCTAAGCCACCGCATCCTGAGGTTGCAGAAAAAATTCTTAAAATGGTAGAGAAAGCTAATAAGACTGTAGTTGTAGATTTTATAGGTGGAGACAAGGACATTATTGAGAAGTATGGGGCATATGCTTGCTCTTCATTAGAGGATGCTGCAAGAAAGGCAGTAGCTGTACTACGCAATGAAGAAGTAAAGGATTTTAATAATTTTAGCCAGTCAATTGAAGAAATAAATAAAATGGTAGAAGCTGAAACTATAAAATTTGCACCAGGTCAAAGATATTTTAGAGGTTTTTTCACAGGTGGAACTCTTGCAGATGAAGTTATGAAGCTATTAGGTAAAGACGTTGAAATATATTCTAATATTCCACTATCACCTGAATTTAAACTGCATGACACAAAGATTAGCTATAAAAATACCTGTATAGACTTTGGAGATGATGAATTTACTGTAGGTAAACCACATCCAATGATAGATCCTGTAGCAAGAGTTGAAAGACTGTTACAAGATGCACAAGATGATGAAATTGCAGTGGTTTTAATGGACTTTGTACTTGGATATGGCTCTCACAAGGATCCTGTAGGGGAAATGCTTCCTGCAATCATAGAGTCAAAAAATGCAATGAAGAAAAGAGGGAAGCATTTAAGTATCATTGGCTACGTCTGTGGTACAGACAAGGATCCTCAAGGCTTTACAGAATCTAAGAAAAGACTTGAGGAGGCTGGAGTTATAGTAATGCCTTCAAATGCACAGGCTGTTAAGCTTACAGGATTAATTTTAAATAAAATTAATAATTGGAGTGATTTTAATGACTAAGGTTAATGAACTTTTTAATGAAGAGCTTAAGATTATAAACATGGGACTTGAATCCTTCTACACTGATCTAAAAGATCAAAAAGTTAAAGCTATACATGTAGATTGGAAACCAGTTGCAGGAGGCAATAAAAAGCTCTCCTCACTATTATCAAAGCTTAAATAAGTTTATTTCATAAGGAGTGTGATGCACATGATAGCAGAAAAAATTTCAAACGCTAACAGAGAAGCTTTAGAAAGAATACTTAATGCTCAGCCTACTTTAGTAAGGGTAGGAACAGCAGGAGACGAAATACCGGGAATGACAAAGAAAACTATTTTACATTCTGGTCCACCTGTTAGCTGGGAGAGAATGAGCGGACCACAAAAAGGTGCTGTAATTGGCGGATTAATCTATGAGAGATTAGCATCAAATGAAGAGGAGGCAAGGGCTCTTGCTGCTTCTGGTGAAATTACATTTGATTCTTGTCACCACCATAATACTGTAGGACCAATGGCCGGTATTGTAACGTATTCTATGCCAGTATGGATAGTAGAGAATAAAACCTATGGCAATTATGCATATTGCACCTTTAATGAAGGTCTTGGAAAGGTTCTAAGAATGGGTGCATTCTCAGAGGAAGTGATTAATAGGCTAAACTGGATGGAGAAGGTTCTTGCCCCATTAATAAAGGAAGCATTGGAAATCACTGGAGAGATAGACCTCAAAACCTTAATTGCCCAGGTTCTTCAAATGGGAGATGAAGGTCATAACAGAAACAAGTCGGGTACTTCACTATTAATTAGACAGCTTGCTCCAGCCATAGTTAGAACAAAATTTTCTGAGGATGAAAAGGTAGAAGTTTTAAATTTCTTAAACAGCAATGACCATACTTTTCTAAACATATCTATGCCTGCTTGCAAATGCACTATGGATCCTGCTGCAGGAATAAAGTACAGTACAATAGTTTATATTATGGCAAGAAATGGAACTGATTTCGGAATAAGGGTTTCAGGTCTTGGAGACAGATGGTTTACAGCTCCAGCAGAGATGGTAAACGGATTGTATTTTCCTGGATTTACCAAAGAAGACGCTAATCCAGACATAGGAGATAGCTGTATTACTGAAACAACAGGAATTGGTGGTTTTGCAATGGCATGTGCAATCCCAATAGTTCAATTTGTAGGTGGAGCTCCACAGGATGCTATTAACTACTCAAGACAAATGTATGAAATAACTGAAGGTGAAAACAATGTCTACAAAATACCAGTTCTTGATTTTCGTGGTACTGCAACAGGTATAGATATTCAAAAGGTTATAGAAACTGGTATTAGACCCATTATCAACACAGGTATAGCTCATAAAGACTCTGGTATAGGACAGGTTGGAGCCGGTCTGGTAAGTCCGCCAATGAAGTGCTTTGAAGATGCGTTGGAAGCCTTTGTGGAAAAGTTGGAGGAAGAAGGAGAGTTATAAAATATAATAGAAATAAAATAGGAAGCATTAAAATTTAAAGGAGGATTTGAAATGAATTTATTAGAAAACTGGGGAGATTTAAAAATTATCGACTTAACACAAAATATTAGCCATTTAACACCACCATGGCCAACTTATGAACCACTTCAAATTAAGTTCTTTAAGAGATTATCGCCTAATGGGGCAAATGGTCAATTGATTACTACTTCAAATCACGTTGGCACACATCTAGATGGTCCATTACACTTTGATACTGCAGGAAGGGATATTGCTTCACTTGAGCTTGAGAAGTTGGTAGGACCTGCTGCTGTAGCTGATATTTCTGATATTGCTGAAGATTTTGGCATTTATACACCACAAGATATTATGGATAGAGTTGAAGTTAAAAAAGGTGATATTCTTATAATCAACACAGGCTATCATAAATATGGCTGGGACCAACCACAAGCTGATGAAAGAAGATATATGTTAAGACATCCTGGTCCATCTATGGATTTTGTAGACTGGGTAAAGGAAATGAAAATTAAATGGATTGGCGTTGACTGCGGTTCAGCTGACCACCCTATGAATACTAAAATTCGAGACTGGGAGCCTAGGGAAGCTGAAGCATGTAACAAATACATGATAGAAAAGTTTGGGAAAAGTTTAGATGAAATATATCCATGGCCAGATGTATATCAAGCAATGCACATGCAGGTATTTATCAAACCATTTGAAATAATCCATGCTGAAAATCTTGGTGGAGATATAGACAAACTATCAAACAAACGTACAGTTGTAGGCTGCTTCCCATGGAAATTCCAAGGAGGAGAATCATCAATCTGCCGTATAGTTGCATTTGAGGGATAATCAAATAATATCTACCCGCCTTACGACGGGTAGATACTTAAGTAGGGAGGATACCATGAAATCTGCTTTAGATAATATTAAGGTACTTGACCTTACAAGAGTATTAGCCGGACCTTATGCTACCATGCTTCTGGCAGATTTAGGTGCTGATGTAATTAAGATTGAAATGCCTAAAACTGGAGATGATTCAAGGGGCTATGGACCATATTTAAACAATGAAAGCGCTTATTTTATGAGTATAAACAGAAATAAAAGAAGCATGACCCTTAATCTAAAAAATGAAAGTGGCAAAAAAATTTTCCTAGAGTTAGTTAAAAAAGCTGATGTCCTAGTAGAAAACTATAGACCTGGCACCATGGAAAAACTTGGACTAGGCTATGATTATCTTATTAAATTGAATCCTAAGCTTATATATGCTGCTGCATCAGGATATGGGCATACAGGGCCTTACAGTCAAAGAGCTGCATATGACGCTGTGGTTCAAGCTATGGGTGGAATAATGAGCATTACAGGTGAAAAGGACGGCAAACCTACAAGGGTTGGTTCATCCATTGGGGATATATCTGCAGGTATGTTTACAGCAATTGGAATACTGTCAGCACTAATAAATAGAAATATAACCGGTAAGGGCCAAATGGTAGATGTGGCAATGCTTGATTGTCAAGTAGCTATGCTGGAGAATGCTATTGCACGCTATTTTGTTACCGGGAAAGTTCCAAGGCCTTATGGAAACAGGCATACATCCATTGTACCATTTGAAGCCTTTGACACGCTTGATGGCGAGATAATGGTAGCAGCAGGAAACAATACTCTTTGGGAAAAGCTCTGCAATACGCTAGGCTGCTGCGAGTTAATTAATGATGAAAGATTTAAGGATAACCATGATAGAAATGAGAATTACGACGAGCTAAGACCATTGCTTGCACCTTGCTTTTTAATAAAAGCAACAAAAGAATGGCAGGAAATATTGGATAAAGAAGGAATACCGAATGGACCAATTAACACCATAGATAAAGTAGTAGAAGATCCTCAGGTTCTAACAAGAGACATGATTGTAGAAGTTCAACATCCTATTGCAGGAAGATTCAAGATGCCAGGTATACCAATAAAACTAAGCGAAACACCTGGAAGCATTCGAACTCCCTCACCTACATTGGGGCAGCACACTTATGAAATACTGAAGGAACATCTTGGATTTGATAATAAGTCTATAGAGAAATTAGCTGAAGAGGGAACCATTTAAATGATATTATGCATGTGAGGTGAGATTATGTATAAATCATCAGGAATTCGAATCGAGGAACTATTGAATCTTGATATCATGAAAGATTCTAAGGTATTAGCAGGAAGTGGTGGTCTAGGTAATCTCATTACAAAGGTAAATGTAATGGAAGTGCCTGATATACTAAATTGGGTTGAAGAAGGGGAATTTTTACTTACAACTGCATATTCAATGAAAGACAATCTTGAAGGTTTCAAGGATTTAATAATCCATTTTAGGCAAAAAGGATTGGCAGGTATGGGAATTAAGACAAAAAGATATATTAACGAAATTCCTGAATCAATTATAAATGTTGCTAATGAATTAGAATTTCCTTTAATCGATATATCCTTTGAATTATCTTTCTCAACGATAATAACTAGAGTCCTTACTGAAATAGTAAATAATCAAACGAATATTCTAGCTAAGATTGGTTGTATGCATAATAAACTAATAGATATAATGCTTGGCAATGGCGGCTTAAAGGAAATAGCCAAAGCTTTGTATGATAGCTTGGAGGGAAAATCCCTTGCTATACATGATTATGTCTTCGGCAATAACATAATAATGTGTAAGAAGGAGTATAGAACATTTATAGAAAATATAATCGAAATAGAATCTAATAATCTTAAATCCATAACCAAGGACTCTATAGATAAGACTATGTCAAGAACAACAACCGCTGATTATTTTGGTGAAATGCAAATAGAAAGAATCAATATACCCATAAAGACCAATGATAAAAATTATGGATGCATATATATTTGGCAAAATGAACGAGCTCTAAACTCTGTAGAAATTACCGTAATTGAAGCTGCAATACCAATAGTTGCTTTGGACATTTATAAGAAAATATTATCCTATGAAATCGATAGTAGATATAGAATTGAATTTATTGAAAACCTTTTGTCTAACGATGATAAAAAATATAAAAGGGCTTTGGAAATGTCTTCATATTTTAATTTTGACAATTCTCTCAAATATTCAGTTGGGATTATATCTTTAACTAATCTATATCAGATGGAACAAAGGATTATAAGCATTGTCAAGAAAATAAACGAAAATATTTATCCTAAGATAATTATTGGAAATAAAAGTAATAAAATTATAATACTTTATGGGGTAGAGAAAGAAAAAAATGATAGCAAGGTAAAGGAGGACATCAAAATAATCTGTGATGAAATCCTAAGATATTCAAAGTATGAAAACATAAAGAATATAGCTATTGGTATTGGAAGTATCATTTCTGATTCCAGAGAGCTTTACAGAAGCTATAATGAGGCCAATAGAACAATTGAATACTTGAATAACCATAAGCATAAGAAATTTGCCTTCTTTGATGAGCTTGGAATATTTCGTATTTTATCTTCTGAGGAAATAAGACCGGATCTTAAGCAGATATATCTTGACCTATTGGGCAACCTTTTAAAATATGATACTGAAAAGGGAACAGAATTCATCGAGACTTTAACAAGCTACTTTAAGCATTCAGGCAACTTAAAAAAAGTTTCTGAGGAGATGTTTTCTCATTATAATACTATTATCTATAGAATTCAGAGAATAAAGGAGATTACCGGTATTAATTTTGACGATTACGACGAAATACTAAATCTCCAAATTGCACTTAAGATACATGAGCTTATGAAGCACAATGAATAAAATTTTAAAACATTATTATTAATATTGAATATGGGAATACGTCGTTTATTTGGGGTTAATGTTTAAAAATTTTCTAAAAAATTAAAGGGAGGTAGTTACATGTTAAAACAAGAAGTAAACACTACAAACAATCAACAAATTACTGGTTATTTGCCTGATGAGAGACCACAATTTATTAAGCTAATTCTTTTTGCATTACAGCAGATTGTAGTAATGTTTCCAGCTACAGTACTTGTGGCACTAATAACTGGATTTCACGTTTCGACAACTATATTTGCCAGTGGCCTAGCTACTCTTGGATTCATCCTTATTACCAAAAGAGAAATACCACTGTATTATGGTTCAAGCTTCTCGTATATTACTGCAATTGCTTCAATAATGACAGCAGAGCAATTTGCAGCATATTCGCATAATGATAAGATTGCTGTAGCACAATTTGGTATTGTAATGTCTGGTTTTGTTTCAATAGCAGCTGGTTTAATAATTAAAAAAGCTGGCAAGGAAAAAATAGACATGGTTCTTCCTGCTACTGTGACAGGAGCTATTTCAATGGTTATTGGTTTGTCACTAGCGGCAAATGCCATGGGAAATGCCGCGTCCATACCAGCAGGAGTAGCAGAAATCAATATACCTATGGCATCTAACTATGCATGGATAATTGCATTAATTACATTGTTTTCAACAATTTTATACTCAGTATATTTAAAGAAAGGTACTTTAAGTCAGCTTCCTATATTGTTTGGGCTAATAACTGGATACATAGCAGCTATGATTATTGGAGGAATTAGCGGTATATCATTTATAACATTCGATACAATTCAATCAAATGGTGTATTCAACCTTCCGATTTTTACATTGCCAATCCCAAGTGCAGCCGCTGTATTTGCAATTATGCCAATAGCAATAGCAACTGTACCTGAATCAACAGCACACATATATCAGTTGGATATCTATGTAAATGATTTAGCTAAGAAGAAAAATTCTAAAAAACAATATGATTTAGCTGGTAAGCTATGGCTTAATCTAATTGGAGATGGTTGTGGAGATATCATTTCAGGATTTATCGGCGGACCTGCAGGTACTAACTATGGTGAAAATATTAGTGCTATGGCTATTTCCAGGAACTTTTCTGTTCCTGTATTAGCAGCAGCAGGAATTATTACTATGGTTATTTCTTCTTTTACTCCATTAATTAATGTAATTTATTCAATACCTAACAGTGTAATTGGAGGATTGTCAATATATTTATTTGGAGTTATAGCTGCTCAAGGTATAGCTATCATAATAGAAAAGAAAGTGGATATGTTCAGCTCCAAAAACCTTGCAGTTATGGCTTTAATATTCGTCGTTGGACTTGGCGGAACTTACGGATTTCCAGGTGGTATGATCCCTATGTTCGGTACTTCCTTCCCAGCTATAGCAACTGCTGCTTTATCAGGTATAGTTTTAAATCTAGTTCTTTCAGTAGGGCAAAAGGCATAAGGTGGTAATTATAGTCTGGACTGGAATTTAGGCTTCCAGTCCAGCATTACATAAGTAAGTAGGCAGGTGTATATATGAATATAAATCATAATAATTTTCAGCTTCAGGAAGCAACAATTTCATCTGTTCATAGGGCTATGGAAAAAGGTGAATTAACCTGTCATCAACTAATTGAGATGTATATTGCAAGAATCGAAGAGTATGACAAAAAGGGACCAAAACTAAATTCTATAATTAGGATAAATCCAAAAGCTTTGGAGATTGCAGATGATCTGGATGAAAGGTTCAGAAATGAAGGTTTTACAGGAAATCTACATGGGATTCCAGTGCTCCTTAAAGACAATGTAAATACCTATGATATGCCAACTACTGCCGGATCTAAGAGTCTAGAGGACTATATTCCGGAAAATGATTCTATTTTGGTTAAAAAGATTAAAGAAGCAGGTGCAATAATACTAGCAAAAACTAATCTTCATGAATTTGCAATCTGGGGTGAAACAAACAGTTCAATATTAGGTCAGACTTTAAACCCATATGATTTAACTCGGACTCCAGGAGGCTCCAGTGGCGGAACAGGTGCTGCTATTGCGGCAAATTTCGGTATAATAGGTATTGGAACAGATACTATTAACTCAGTACGCTCTCCCGCATCAGCATGTAGCCTAGTTGGCTTTAGACCTACACTGGGATTGTTAAGCAGAGATGGAATTATTCCATATTCCTTAACACAGGATACAGCTGGTTTAATAATGCGTACAGTTGAAGATACAGCAAGGGTTTTAGATGTAATTGCAGGATATGATGTAAATGATTCAGCTACAGCTTGGTCAAAAGAAAAGATACCTGAAAGTTATACAAGTTTTTTAAATCAGAATGGATTAAGCGGAAAAAGAATAGGTGTATTAAAAAGTTTCTTTGGCAAAAATGAGATTCACAAAGAAGTAAATGAGATTATAAACAACTCAATTGAAATAATGAGAAAAAACGGAGCATGTATAGTACCTGTTGAAGAAAATATAGAGTCAGATAGATTAGTTAAGGAAGTAAGTGTTCATCTGTATGATTTTAAGACCAACCTGGATAATTATCTTAATGATCTTGGGACCCGGGCTAAGGTGCACTCTCTATCAGACATCATTGCTTCAGGAAAGTATCACGAGGGGATAGAGGAAAATATAAAAATCGCAAAGAATCTTGATATAGAAAGTATTGAGTATAAAAAAAGAATCATCAAGAGAAATTGGCTTAGAAATTTTGTAATGAATATTTTGGCTGAGTATGATTTGGATACTATTGTCTATCCTCATCAAATGAGGGCTGTTGTAAAAATAGGAGAAACTCAAGTAGATAGAAATGGAGTACTTGGCTCTGTTACAGGTTTCCCGTCCTGTGTATTGCCTGCCGGCTTTACGAGGCCAACAGATTCTGCGTCAATTGGAATACCTGTTGGAATTGAAATGCTAGCTAAAGAATGGGATGAACCATTGCTACTTGAATTAGCGTATTCATTTGAACAGTCTACAGCAGTAAGAAAAAGCCCTGTTTTGTAAGAAGTAGTTAACAGCATAACTAGGAGGTAATCTATGTTAAACAAGTTTGACTATTACAGACCAACAAGTTTAGAAAACGCAGTAGCATATTTAAACGAAAACTCTGAAACAAAGATATTAGCTGGTGGTACTGATTTATTAATTTCACTACATAAGAATAAAGAAACATGTAAGCATATTTTAGACATAAAGGAAATCTCTGAATTAAAAGAATTTTCTTATACACCAGGAAAAGGATACTTTATAGGTGCATCAATAATAGTAAATAAAATATCAGAGGATAGATTATTGCGTGAAAAATATCCAGCAATAAGTCAAGGAGCAGATGTTTTAGCATCCTATCAAGTTAGAAATCGGGCTACCATGGTTGGAAATATTTGTAATGCTTCACCAGGTGCGGATTTAGCAGCTCCATTATTAGTTTATAACGCCAAGGTTCATATTGCTTCCAGTGAAGGAACTAGAGCTGTAGAGTTATGTGAATTTTTCACAGGAGTTAAGAAAACAGTTTTAAAACCTAATGAACTGGTGGTTGGCATATCTGTTCCTGATGTTGAGCCAGGTGACAGAAGTGTCTACTTAAGAAAAGCCCGTATTAAAGGTGCTGATTTATGCAATGTAGCAATAGCATTAAGAATTACTCCAGAAAAGAAAGTAATAGTTGCATTAGGAGCGGTATCAACTACACCAATGCGTCTATATGAATTAGAGGAGAAAATAGCTGAAAGAGAATTGACTCCTGAGCTTGGAGACTGGCTTGCAGAGGAAATAAAGGGATACATTAATCCTAGAAGAGATAGTATTCGTTCTTCACCAGAATATCGTTATCTGATAACCGGAGTTCTTGCAAAAAGAGGATGGTTAAAGCTTATGGATAAGGAGGCAATATAATGTGCAATCATAATGAAAATAATAATTGTTTTGAATATGTTGACTCACAAATGTTGCGAGTACCTCTTGATCTTGTTGTAAATGATGAAAGAATCCATGAAATGATAGACCCTACCATGACATTATTGGATTTTTTAAGAGTTAATTTAAAACTATTTGGAACCAAAGAAGGCTGTAGAGAAGGTGAATGTGGTGCCTGTACAATCATTATGAATGGAAGAACTGTTACATCATGCCTAGTATTAGCAGTTGAAGCTCAAGGAACTTATATTGTCACAGTCGAAGGGCTATCAAAAAATGGAGAACTTTCAATTCTACAGCAAGAATTCATAAAGGACGATGGTCTACAATGTGGATTCTGTACTCCAGGTATGCTAATGTCAGCTAGAAATCTTTTAGATAGAAATCCTGATCCAACAGTAGATGAGATAAAGGAAGCAATAGCAGGAAACTTCTGCCGTTGTACAGGGTATAAAGCCATTATTGATGCAATTTTATCTGCGGCAAAACGTGAAAGAGAGGTGTAAATAATGGATAAAAAGCAATTTAAGTATATCGGCAAATCACCAGATAGATCTGAAGCACTGGAAAAGGTAACGGGTAGAGCAACATATGTTCATGATTTGGAACTTCCAGGCATGCTGTATGCAAAAGCATTACATTCACCATATGCCCGAGCTAAAATTGTTTCAATTGATGTATCAGCTGCTAAATCACTTCCAGGAGTTAAGGCGGTTTTAACTGGAGAGGATGCACCTTATCTTGTGGGTTTATATATGATAGATAAAAGGATTATTGCTAAGGATATTATAAGATATCAGGGTGAAGTAGTAGCAGCGGTAGCAGCTGTGGACGAAAAAACTGCCGATGAAGCTATTTCTTTGATTAAGGTTGAATACGAAAAACTTCCTTCAATACAAACTATTGATCAAGCTTTAGAGGCAAAAATATTGGTTCATGAGGATATTAATGATTTAGAATATCTTAAGGGGGTATTTTTCCCACAGAATGATTCTAATATTGCCAGCTGGAACAAGACTGTAAGAGGAGATGTAGAAAAGGCATTTGAAGAATCTGACCTTGTAGTAGAAAGCGAAATGTATTTACCTGCTGCAGCTCATACCCCTTTGGAAACACACGTTGCAATTGCAGAAGCAGATCCATATTCAGACAGGCTAAAGATATGGTCATCAGCTCAATCTCCATTTGCTATTAGGCAGTTAATGGCAAAATCCTTTGGAATACCTGAATCAAGTATCCAGGTTATTGTTCCATATGTAGGTGGTGCATTTGGTGGCAAAGCAGGTATTCACTTAGAGCCATTAGTAGCATTGTTGTCAAGGGCATGTAATGGGCGTCCTGTTAAATATAAAGCTACTCGTGAAGAGGAATTCAATCAATTGCCAACTAGGGCAGCTATGAGAGGTAGAATCAAGACAGGCGTAATGAAGGATGGAAAAATTACAGCTATGAAGGTGTATTATGATTGGGACAGCGGCGCTTATGCGGATTATGGTGTAAATGTAGGCAAGACTGCAATTTATTCCGGTGCAGGAGCTTATGAAATTCCTAATGTTGAGATTCATTCCAGAACTCTTTATACAAATAAGGTATTTAGTACAGCTTACAGGGGCTTTGGGCATTTGGAAACCCATTGGGTTTTAGAAAGACAAATGGATATAGTTGCCCAGAAGTTAGGTATGGATCCATATGATTTTCGTATGATAAATATATTAATGCCGGGCAAGACTACTGTCAGCGGAGAGATAATATCAGAGTCAACAGGAAGTCCATCAGACTGTCTAAAGGCAGTTGCTGAGGAAATTGGGTGGACCGGACCTCAAACTGAGGAGGAACGTGAAGCACAAAGAAAGACAGGAAAAATTCGCGGTAAGGGACTTGCAGTATTACATAAAGCTCCTGCGATGCCTACTTATACAGCTACAGCTGCCATAATACAAATGGATGGGGATGGAAACGCTAAGGTAATGATTGGTGCCATTGATATGGGACAGGGTGCAAATACTGCTATGAGACAAATTGCTGCAGAGACATTGGATATACCATTGGAAAAGGTTGAAGTTGTATGGGAAAGTGATACTCATAAAAGCCCTTATGACTGGCAAACTGTTGCTTCAAAATTTACATTTATGGGAGGCAACGCGGTAATTAAGGCAGCAGATGATATGATTATGCAGATGAAGGAAGTAGCAGCACAAATATTTAGATGTGATGTGAGTAAACTTTCCCATGGTGATGGATACATCTACCACGTCCACCACACTAATCAAAGGCTGCCATATGGTAAACTTGCAAGAGGCTACGCTTATGAAAATGGTAATGCTATTGGCGGAGTTATTATTGGTCGTGGAACTTATATCGCTGACGGGCTTACAAATCTTGACAAAGAAACAGGTCAAGGCCTTCCTGCATTAGTATGGACATATGGCGCTCATGGAGTAGATTTAGAAGTGGATTTAGAAACAGGAGACGTTCATATATTTAAGATTGCCTCTGCATTTGATGTAGGTCAAGTCATAAATAGAAAGTTGATAGAAGGTCAGATAATAGGAGGAGTTCTACAAGGAATTGGTTCGGCCTTATATGAGGGATTAAAATTTAATGCTGAAGGTAAGCTACTAAATCCATCCTTTACAGACTATAAGATTCCAACAGCTAAGGATATTCCAGATGAAATGATACCAATATGCATTGAAAATCCACAATTTGATGGACCTTTCGGAGCTCGTGGAGTTGCAGAACATCCAATGATATCTGTTCCATCAGTAATTGGAAACGCTCTATATGATGCCTTAGGAATCAATTTCTATAAATTGCCTTTAAGTGCTGAAAATGTTGCATTAGCAATTGCAAATAACAAAGAAGTGACTATAGCCTAAATACAAAAAATCTTAGCTCTTTTAATAAAGCTTATAGATTTTTTGTACACTGAAAACCACTGGCTATGCCAGTGGTTCCAAAAAGATAGTATCTATTCATTAAACTCATATATCTCTGTATAATGCCCGTGAATAAGTTAGATAAATAAGGTTAAAATTTAAATAATCAACAATTATTTATTTTAATCAGGAGGTAACTAGCTTATGAAAAATGATAAGGATGAACAGTTAAATCAATTTAGGGTAGATGACATAGGACAAAATCTGACAACAAATCAAGGTCTTAAAATGGCAGAGGATGAATTTTCTCTAAAAGCAGGGGAAAGAGGACCAACTCTCATGGAGGACTTTCATCTCAGAGAAAAAATAACACATTTTGATCATGAAAGAATTCCGGAAAGAGTTGTTCATGCCAGAGGAACAGGGGCACATGGAGAATTTCAACTGTATGAATCAATGAAGGAATATACGAAAGCAGGCTTTTTGCAGGATCCCAATGTAAAAACTCCTTTGTTTGTAAGATTTTCCACAGTTATAGGTTTTAGAGGTTCACCTGATACGGTTAGAGATGTCAGGGGATTTGCAATTAAGTTTTATACACAAGAAGGAAATTATGATTTAGTATGCAATAATATGCCTGTATTCTTTATGCAGGATGCAATGAAATTTCCTGATTTTATACATGCCAATAAACCCGAACCAAAGACAGAGGTGCCGCAAGCCTCCAGTGCTCATGATACTTTCTGGGACTACGTTGCTAATAATCAAGAAATTGCGCATATGATTATGTGGGCTATGTCTGACAGAGCAATCCCAAGAAGTTTTAGGATGATGGAAGGTTTTGGCGTACATACCTTCAGATTTATAAATGAACAGGGAAAATCAACTTTTGTAAAATTTCATCTGAAACCTCTTTTAGGTGTTCACTCACTGGTATGGGATGAAACTCAAAAAATTGCAGGAAAGGATCCTGATTTTAACAGAAAGGATTTGCAGACAGCAATTGATAGCGGTAATTATCCTGAATTTGAATTAGGTGTACAGTTATTACCAGAAGAAGATGAATTCAGTCTTGACTTTGATATATTAGATCCTACAAAATTATGGCCTGAAGAAGACGTACCTGTAAAGATTATCGGTAAGATTACATTAAATAAAAACGTTGATAATTTCTTTGCAGAGGTAGAACAGGTTGCTTTCCACCCTGGGCATTTGGTTTCTGGAATTGACTTTACTAATGATCCGCTCCTACAAGGAAGATTATTTTCTTATACTGATACGCAGTTAATAAGGCTTGGAGGACCAAACTTTCATGAAATTCCTATAAATAGACCAGTAGTTCAATTTCATAATAATCAAAGAGACGGATATCATAGACAAACAATTAACACCAGCAATGTAAGCTATCATAGAAATTCCATGGCAAACGGAACTCCTAATACTGTACTTGAATCAGAAGGCGGTTTTTCACATTATCAGGAGAAAGTCAGCGGTAATAAAATAAGAGCAAGAAGTGATAGCTTTAAAGATCATTTTTCACAGGCAGCAATGTTTTATAACAGCATGAGTCAACCAGAAAAAATGCATATTATTGATGCATTTAAATTTGAGCTTTCAAAGGTTAAAGATAAGGAAGTTAGACAACAGGTAGTAGACATGTTTGGAAATGTAAACACAGATATGATGAATCAAGTAGCTGATTTCATAGGGGTTAATAGACCAAGAGGGGAATGCTCAAAATACAGTAAAGTTTCTCCATCCCTTAGCCAAGCAAACACTGTGATGAAGCCAGACACATTGAAAGTTGGATGCATAATATGTGAAGGATACAATTCAGAAGAATTTAATGCGGTGTTTAAAACACTGTATGATGCTAAAACAATGCCCGTAATAATAAGCAACACTTTATTACCTGTGAAAGGTTCAGGTGGAGATGAACAATTACCAAAGTATACTTTAATAACTACCGATCCGGTGCTTTTGGATGCAATTTATGTATTAGGCGGACCAAATTTGGATGCTAAATTCATCACTGATGTAAAAAGGTACATTCAAGAGACATATATGCACTATAAGCCACTACTAGTTTCACAAAATGTATCAATGCTTTTAGACCCAAATATGGCAGATCAACCGGGTATTACAATAATAAATGAAGGAATACAGCAAGTAAATAAATTTATAAATGATATTTCTATGCATAGACATTGGGAAAGAAATATAAATATAGATAGTAGTATACAAAATTATTTAGAAAATCAAAAAAAGATATTCTCTTTAAAATAATAGTGGAAACCTCCTGATGCAGTTCAATCAGGAGGTTTTATTAAGTTTTGTTTTCCGGGTCTACGGCAATGAAAGCTTGCCTTCAGTTAAATCAATCAAATGATTGATGAGTTATAATTTTGAATAAATCACAAAAAATAACCAGAGAATAGAGTAGTATTATAAAATATAAATTTATAATTGACAAATAGTATATACATGTATATACTGTAAATAAAGATAAGAGGTGATATAAGTGAATACTAATTTGGCTAAATGGGGTAATAGTGCCGCAATTCGTATACCTAAGGCAATACTGGAAAAATTAAATATAGATAGCAATAATTTTGAGGATATTAGTTTTAATATTGATATTGAGGACAATAAGCTTATATTAAAAAAGATACAACAAAAAACTAAATTTGAACTTTTGGCTGAGAAATCAAAAGGTGAAAAAATAAATCCAAAAGATGAAATTGATTGGGGTAATTCAATAGGAAAAGAAGTGTGGTAATCATTATGTCAATTAATGAAATAGATAAAAATAAATATAGTAATTTAGAATTTGGTGACATAATTATGATTAATTTTTCTCCATCAAAAGGTCATGAACAGAAAGGCTATAGACCCGGGTTAGTAATATCTGATCCCGTCACTCAGAAAGAATTGAATGGATTAGTTACAGTGGTACCAATAACCAATACCACAAGTACATTTTTTACTAGAGTAAATTTAATTGAATATAATATTAAAACTAAAGGAGACATTTTAATGGATCAAGTTAAAGTGTTAGATTTAAGTGAAAGAGATTATATATTTATTGAAAAAGCTCCAAAAGATGTTTTAAGTAAATGCAATGTTATTTTTAATGCAATATATGAAAAAATACTTGAATCATAATTATAGAGAAAAGAGAGGATTTAATAAAAATCCTCGTTATTAAATTTATGTCGCAAAATATCTATTTTGCGACATAACCTTATTTAATCATGTATTGTTTCCATTGGTCATAAACAACTTCATAGGAATACAAGTTATTTTAATTCTGTATAATTCAAGAAGTTCGATTACTTCTTCATCTGTCATAATTCCTTCACGGATATCATGTTCATAGTATGGCTGTAATACTACTTGTCCAAGTCTTCCTATTGACAATCCAGACATAGCATCTTCGTTATTAACGCCTAAATGGCAACATACTGTCATTTGTATAGCTTCCCAGAAGCTTGCAGGTTTCATCTACTTGTGCCATATCTATGCCACGTGATTTTAAAACATCTTGCAATTTATGTTCTTTTGCAGATGACCTTTTCGTCAGGATATAAATAAAGCTTGTCTATTCTTCCATTTTTGTATATAATTTTATTATAAAAGGTTTTGCGACATTTTTGTTTACTAAGGAGAAAATTATGTATGTGAATTACAGCGATCTATGCCCTGCTCCTATGAGTGATTTTTTAGAATACATGTTATCTATCAGAGGTAGATCCGAAAAAACAGTAAGTGAATATTTTCTTGATTTAAGAACCTTCTATCGCTTTCTTGTTATAAGATTTAAACTGTCCCCCAATATTGATAATTTTGATGATATTGATATAAGCCTTGTTTCTCTCGAAAATTTAAGAAAGATAAATATAATGGATCTTCATGCCTTTATTGCTTTTATTGACAGAGAAAGAAATAATTCAAATAGGACGAAGGCTCGAAAAATTGCATGCCTACGCTCTTTCTTCAAATATTTGTATTCAATAGTAAGACTAATTCCGGTTAATCCAGCTGTAGATTTAGAAACTCCAAAGAAAAACAGCCGTCTGCCGGTTGCCTTGACATTGGATGAATCAAAGGATATGCTTACTTCCATTAGCGGGTCCAACGAAAAACGGGATTATGCCATAATAACTTTATTTTTAAATTGTGGTCTCAGGTTATCAGAGCTTGTTGGAATCAACATTGATAAAATCAAAGGTGATACATTAACTGTCGTAGGTAAGGGAAACAAGGAGCGAACAATTTATTTAAATGATGTGTGTATTAAAGCAATTGAAGAATACTTAGCTGTAAGAACTGATGCGAAACCAGGACATGAAAATGCTCTATTTATAAGTAATCGTAAAACACGATTTACCCAAAGAGGCGTTCAGCACATGGTTGATAAATATTTAGCTGAAGCAGGTTTGTCAGGTAAGCACTTTTCTCCACATAAGCTGCGTCACACTGCAGCAACCTTAATGTATCAGTATGGTCACGTTGATATTAGAGCTTTGCAGGAAATTTTAGGACATGAAAGTGTTTCAACAACACAAATATACACCCATATTGATAAAGAACAGCTACGTGATGCTGTTAAACTCAATCCATTAAATGATATTGAAACTATTTAGGTTAAAAATGCACCCATAAGGGTGCATTTTTGAATAAACCATAAGAATGGGGTGCTGGTGTATGCTTTAAAATGCGTTTTAAGAAAAGTTATTTTATTTTCAAACCAGTTCCACATAAAATATTTCTCAAAAATTAATTTGACTTAGATATTTTGTCTGTAATGACTAAATACTAAGCCAAATTAAAGTGTTTCTACAACACAAATATGTGCATCTTTTTGCTATTGAATATCTAATTTATTAATTAAGGCATCTTGTAAAACTTGAGAAAAGTTAATATTTTTTTCGATGGCAATGTCATTGAGCCATGAAGGAATACTAAGAGTTTTCTTTATAGCCTGTGAGCTATGTTTCTTTTTATAAGCAAGCATATCAAATTCAACTATTACCAAAAATTGATTATTATCTAGTTCTATTTCGTTAGGTTTAGAAGATCTTGGAATAGTCATATTATTATCTTCCATATATGAAAGCATTAAACCTAATGCATCATTAGCCATTTCATAAGCATCTTCCATATTCTTACCCCAAGTATTACACCCTGGGACATCTGGAAAGAAAACTGAAAATGCCTCATTTTCTTCAGTTTGAAAAATTGCAGGGAAAAATAACTTTTTCATTTAAAACACCCCCAATAAAAAATAGTGATTTATTTAAGACCTGCATCTTTAAGAATTTTTTGCTCTGTTCCTTTTGGTAAATCTTTATTGTGTATTGGAACAGTAGTCATTTTTTTAGTCTTTACATTAATATAAAATTTATGTGAACCGTTTTGTCTGACACATACAAAACCATTATTCTCTAATAGTTTTATAATCTCTTTTGAAGTCATTGGCATAAGAATAACTCCTTTACATATTATATACGTATTAATACGTATTGTCAATAATGCAATAAAAATAATAAAAAACGTCCTATTTGTAGGACGTTTTAATTTAAAGGCACTTTAATAATATCTCCAGGATAAATTGAAGCATTTTGAATATTGTTTGCTTCAGATATTTCGTAAATTACTTCTCTTATTTCTTTATTTTCTGCATAATCAGAAGCTATGGACCATAGAGTGTCCCCTTCTTTAACGCTTATGTAATCAAATTGAGGTATGTCTTTAGAATATGCGTTTATAGTTGCCATTGATGCAAAGACTAAGATGCTTATAAATAATATTGACATAAACATAAATCTTTTGAATTTTTGCAAATCAGTTACTTTGTATCTATTTAATATTATCATAATTCACCTCGAACATATTTTCTATTTACATTTTAGCAGAACAAAAGTTCGGTGTCAATATATTTTTTTAATTTTCTCAAACAAATGTTTGCTTTATATTATGTTCTATGTTAAAATATAGAAAAACAAAAGAGGTGAACCTATGAATTTTGAGGGCTTAAGCGATAAACAAATTAAAATAATAGAGTACATAAAGGACGAATTAACATTAAGGGGCTATCCTCCATCCATCCGCGAAATCTGCAAAGCTGTAGGTCTGAGCTCCACTTCTTCAGTACATGCTCATTTAAACACATTAGAAGAAAAAGGATATTTAAAAAAAGGAAATAACAAACGAAGAGCTCTTGAATTAATTGATGCTGATGATATATGCTGCAATCTGCCTAAAAAGGAAATTGTTAATATTCCCATAATAGGAACAGTTACTGCCGGACAACCTATATTAGCTGTTGAAAATGTTGATGATACCCTGCCTATTTCAATTGATTTTGTTGGGAATAAAGAATCATATGTTTTGAAGGTAAGAGGCGAAAGCATGATTGAAGCTGGAATATTAGACGGAGATTTTGTAATTGTAAATTCTCAAAACACCGCGAAAAATGGCGACATAGTGGTTGTATTAATAGATGAGGAAGCAACTGTTAAAGCTTTTTATAAGGAAAAGGATCATATACGTCTTCAACCTCGAAATAGTGCAATGGACCCAATATTAGTCAAAGATCCATATATTCTTGGTGTTGTTAAGGCAGTTGTGAGAAAATATTAAAACAATATATTTTATTATTGCATTTATTGTATAATTAAGTTATAATAATCATAAGATAATGAATAGGTAGTCAGCGCTATGACTGACCTAAAAACAAATTTAAATCAGTATGTAATTACTCTGCGCACACAGGGTAATTACTTTTTTTGTCCAATTATAACAACAGCTATCAATGTTGCGAAAGCAATCATTAATGTTAGTGTTTCAAATATAGACATAGGCTCACCTCCTTTTGAAAGAATTTTACCTCCTTTCATTAGGATGGTCAGCCATACTCTGTTCTACCTATTCGCTAATATTTTATACTATTTTACCAAATTTTACAAGGTTATTATTTTTATAAATTAATTTTATTGCTTATTTCTTCAAACTCCATCATCTTTTCCAAAGCAAGCATTACACCAAGCTTAGCATGATCATAGAACAAGCCGCCTTGGATATATGCAATGTATGGAGGTCTCATTGGAGCATCTGCACTTAATTCAATAGATGAGCCTGACACAAAGGCACCTGATGCCATAATTACCTGATTAGTGTATCCGGGCATATCCCATGGCACTGGTGATACATGAGCATCAACAGGAGATGCTGATTGTATTGCCTCACACATTTTTATAACCATATCTTTTTTGTTAAATTTAATTGCCTGAATTATGTCGCTTCTATCATCGTCTAATGTAGGAGTAATTTCAAATCCTAAGGAACTGAAAACTCCTCCGAAAAGTAAAGCTCCTTTAACTGCTTCAGAAACTATGTGAGGAGCAAAGAACAAGCCTTGTAATGTGTTTCTTGTAGTTCCGTATGTAAGTCCTATTTCTCTTCCTACTCCAGGTGCAGTAAGACGATTGGCAATTCTGTCAATGATTGCTTTTTTGCCTGCAACGTATCCACCAGATAAGGCTATTCCGCCGCCCGGATTCTTGATTAATGAGCCTACCACAACATCTGCTCCAATGTCTGATGGTTCAATTTCTTCTATGAACTCACCGTAGCAATTGTCCACCATTATATAAATATTAGGATAGACTTCTCTTATTTTTTCTATTGCTTTTTTAATTTTAGAAAGTGTTAAAGCAGGTCTGAAGCTGTAACCGGTAGAGCGTTGAATCATTAAAAGCTTGGTTTTCATTGATATAGCCTTTATTGCGCTCTCCCAATCTATGTCATTGTTATATAAGGGAATTTCTTTATAAATAACCCCTATTTCCTTTAAATTGCATGGCTCATTTCCTTCCTGACCAAGAACTGTCAGCATTGTGTCATATGGACGACCTGATATTGCAATTACTTCATCACCGTGATTTAATAGAGCTGACAAGGTTAAGTACAGCGCATGTGTACCTGATGCTATGGAAGGTCTCACCAATGCATCCTCAGTGTGAAACACTGAAGCAAATATTTTTTCTGCTTTTTCTCTTCCTGGGTCATCGTAGCCATAGCCGGTATTCCAGTAAAAATTTGTGTAATCCAGCCTATGCTCCTGCATGGCATTGATTACTTTATATTGGTTGTATTCTCTTGTTTGCTCAATTTTATTGAAATATTTTGCTTTAATTTCGCTTTCAATTTGTGTTACATAGTTGTAAACTGATTTGCTAATATCAAATTGTTTACATAATATATCTTCTGTTAACATTTATTACTCCTCTGTAATTTCATTGCTGAACAATTTAACCTGCTTAAATGGCAGTATTGATGTTATTGCATGTTTATAAACCAGCTGCTGGCCTTTTTCTGTTTCAATGAATACAACATAATTATCAAAGCCTACAACTGTTCCTGTTAGCTTGTATCCATTGTTTAAAAATATTGTAATGATTATTTTTTCCCTTCTTACATTGTTTAAAAAAGAATCCTGTAAATTAATGTTATTCATGACATCTCCTCCTTATTTTTGTGCTTTTACATATTCATATATATCTTCTACCGTCACATCAATATCTTTAATGTCATTTATACTAAACCATTTTACATTTTTATCCTTTAGAAACCATGTGTACTGCCTTTTTGCAAATCTTCTGGTGTTGCGCTTCAGTATATTCACTGCTTCTTCCAGACTTACATTGCCCTCAAGATAATCAATAATTTCCTTGTAGCCTATTGCCTTCATTGAAATTAAGTCTTTGTGGTATCCCTTATCCAGCAAATCTTTAACCTCTTTGATTAAACCCTCTGAAACCATTTTATCCACGCGTTGATTGATTCTGTCATATAGAAGCTTTCTGTCCATGGAAAGTCCAACTAATATGCATTCATATTTATTGCTTGGTTTTCTAATGTCTGTATTGAGCTCAGAAAATCTAACTCCAGTCATGTCATAGACCTCTAATGCACGAATTACTCTTTTTACATTGTTTTTATGAATTTTTTTGGCTGCAGTTGGATCAATTCTCAGAAGCTTGTCATAAAGAGCGTCCTCACCATGCTCTCTGTGATAATAATTATAGTAATCTCTAATTTTTTCATTTGATTTTGTATTGCCAAAATCCAAATCGTAAATGAGTGAGTTTACATACAAACCACTGCCGCCTACTACAATGGGAATATGATTATTTAATAGCAAATTGTCGATTATTTTCTCTGCTTGTTCTTTAAAATCTGAAACAGAATAACTTTCATCTGGTCTTATTACATCAATCATGTGATGTGTAATTCCCTGTGTTTCATCATTTGTAATTTTTGCTGTTCCTATATCCATTTCCTTGTAAATTTGCATTGAATCTGCTGAAACTATTTCTGTGCTTAGTTTTTTTGCAAGTTCAACCGAAACATAAGTTTTTCCTACAGCAGTTGGACCTACTACTACTATTATTTTATTACCCATTTATTTTGAATTCCTTCATTAATTAAAATTTTAATTTTGTATTCTTTCAAACATTTTTTCAATTTCATACTTGGTCATTTTTATAATAACTGGTCTTCCATGAGGACAAGTGTATGGATTTTCGCATTTTCCAAGGTCATTTAGCAGTGCCTTCACTTCCTGTAAATGCAGTCTATCTCCTGCCTTCACCGATTTTACACATGCATTTTTTATAATTTTGTCAAGTTCTAAATTTAAGCTTGATTTGTTGGTATTTTTCAAGGAATCAAGTATGGTATAAAATATATCCTTTATATTTGAATCCTTGAATATAAGCGGGATGTTATTTATAAGTATAGCATTAATTCCAAAGTTTTCAAGGTCAATGCCTAAATTTTCATATATTTCTATGTTGTTTACAGCTGTATGGTAATCTTCATAGGATAAATTGATGACTTCTGGTATTAAAAGCTCCTGCTTAATAATTTCCCTTGAATTAAACTGATTCAAAAATCTTTCATAATTGATTCTTTCATGAGCTGCATGTTGGTCTATCATATACATTTCAGTTTTTTCAAGATTTTCGCATATGATGTAGGTATCCATCAATATGCCTATGACTGAAAGTTCAGGAAGCTTTCTGTCATCCTTTTTGATTTCTATGAAGCTTTGCTGCATTGGTTCAACACATTGTAACTGTTCATCAGTTATAGCTGTATTTTTTTCTATTTGCTCTTGCTTTACAAATTCTGAAAACTCAGCTTCTTCTTCAGCATTTTTCTCTAAGATTTCTTCAAATATATTTTTAGAATTGTTGCTTAAATTGATTTCAGTTAATTTAATATTGTTATAATCCCCTTCTTTTGATTTTTCAAAAAAGCTATCTTCTTTTGATGATTGAAATTCTTTTGAATTTTCAAATATGGGGATGTACTTGTTTTCCATTTGGGTATAGGAATAATCATGAATTATTGTTTCTCTCTTAATTTCCTTTATTATATTGTTAGAGTGAAGAGCTGAAAAAATTGCTCTTTTTATTTCAGTCAGCACCAAATCTTCATTTTGAAAACGAACCTCTGTCTTGGCAGGATGCACGTTCACATCTACTAAGGAAGGGTCAATTTCGATTTTTAAAAAACATGCAGGATATTTGTTTTTTGGAAGAAGCGTATTATAAGCTGCCTCTAAAAAATAATTCAACCTTTTATGTTTTATAAATCTGTTGTTCACAAATACTATCTGCTGCTTTCTGTTGCCCCTGTAATAATTAAGGTTAGTTGTGTAGCCTGTAATTTTTAATATGTTGCTTTCATATTGTACTTTCAAAAGAGAATTGTACAAATCTTTTTCATAAAGGCTTGAAATTGTATTTAATAAGTTGTTGGTTTTAGGCGTCTTGAATGCTACATTGTTATTGCTTATGTATTTAAATGAAATATTATCCATGCTGAGTGCCAAGGATACAACCACTTCATTAATACTTCCGCTTTCAGCAGCATCACTTTTTAAGAATTTTTTTCTTGCTGGCACATTGTAAAAAAGCTCAGTAACGGTAATTGTTGTTCCAACGGGACATCCAATATCTTCTTTAGATATGATGTTTCCGCCTTCAATAGTTACCTTTGTACCAAAGGAATCCTCTAAAGTCCTTGTTATCATTTCCACATGGGCTACTGCTGCTATGCTTGCTAAGGCTTCTCCTCTGAAACCAAGAGTATGAAGAGAATTTAAATCATCAGAGGATATTATTTTGCTGGTGCAGTGTCTAAGAAAAGCATCCCCCACCTGATCCTTTTCAATGCCCTTTCCGTTATCAGTTATACGGATTAAGTTTTTACCTCCGTTTTTAATTTCAACGATTATTTCATCCGCTCCAGCATCTATAGAGTTTTCAACTAATTCCTTGACTATGGATTTAGGGCTTTCAATAACCTCGCCTGCAGCTATTTTATTAATAGTTTCATTATCCAACAAATGTATTTTTGCCATATGTAACCTCTTAAATGTGTCTTGCTTTTTCAATTAATTCGTTTAAAAGTGTAAATGCCTTTACTGGAGTGATATTGTTTATATCAATATTTTTAATGTTTTCAGTCAGTTCTTTGTATTCCTTATTTTTGCTTTTTTCCATGGGGTCAGCTTGAAACATAGATACTTGAAATTCATCTGTTATCCGGTCTTTTTTCTTCTTCGAAAATGGTTTGTTTATATCTGAGTCATCCAACTGCTTTAATATTTCCTTAGCCCTTGTCACAACCTCATTGGGAAGTCCTGCCAAATTTGCTACTTGTATACCATAGCTTCTGTCCACACTGCCTTCTGCAATTTTCCTCAAGAAAATTATTTTATCATCTGTTTCTTTAATCAATATACGATAGTTTTTAACGCTTTTTAATTTGCTTTCCAGCTCGGAAAGCTCATGGTAGTGGGTTGCAAACAATGTCTTTGCTTTTATTTTTTTAGTGATGTATTCCACCACGCTCCAAGCTATGCTAAGACCATCATATGTACTGGTGCCTCGTCCTATTTCATCTAAAATCAAAAGACTGTTGTCTGTGGCATTGTTTAGTATGTTAGAAACCTCACTCATTTCAACCATAAAGGTGCTTTGCCCTTGAGATAAATCATCAGAAGCTCCCACACGGGTAAAAATTTTATCAAGTATACATATTTCAGCGCTTTTTGCAGGAATGAAGCTTCCAATGTGAGCAAGCAGCGCAATCAATGCAACCTGTCTCATATAGGTTGATTTTCCGGCCATGTTTGGACCTGTTATGATTGACATGCGGTATTCCTTGTTGTCAATATAGGTGTCGTTAGGAACAAACATTTCTGACTTCATTATTTTTTCAATAACGGGATGTCTGCCATCAGTTATTTTAATATAACCGTTATTATTCATTTGCGGTCTTACATAGTTGTTCTTTACTGCAGCAATTGCCAATGAATTCAATGTGTCTATAACTGCAATGGAGAATGCAGTGTCTTGTATTCTTACAACCTGGTCCTTGATTTGCTGTCTTATTTCCAGGAACAATTCATATTCCAGTTTCATTAGCTGTTCATCAGCATTTAATATTTTAGCTTCCATTTCCTTTAATTCAGGAGTAACATATCTTTCGCAGTTAGCCAGTGTCTGCTTTCGTATATAACTTTCAGGAACAAGGTTCAAGTAGGACTTGGTAACCTCAAGGTAATATCCAAATACCTTTGTAAATCCTATTTTTAAATTCTTTATGCCCGTAGCTTCTCTTTCCTTGTTTTGAAGCTCTGAAATCCAATTCTTCCCATGTACGGTTATTTCCTTTATTTCATCAAGTTCTTCATTGTATCCATCCTTGATTATACCGCCTTCTTTAACTGAAATGGGAGGCTCTTCAACAATTGATTTTTCTATAAGAGCATAAATATCATTCAAGGAATCAAAGCCTTCATATATATCAACAAACATTTTAGACTCTAGAGCTGAAATTTCTGATTTTAAATCCGGAAAATTAGATAAGGACTGCTTCAGAGCATTTAGATCTCTTCCATTGCAGTTGCCGTAAACTATTCGGCTTATAAGTCTTTCTATGTCATATACGGTCTTTAAATATTCCTTTATGTTGTTGGATACCATTACGTTGTTATATAGTTCCTCAACTGCTTCTAACCGATTGTTGATTAATGTTATGTTTTTAAGAGGCTCTTCAATCCATTTTTTAAGCTGACGACCGCCCATGGCTGTATTTGTATAGTCTAAGACGTTGTACAGAGTGCCTTGTCCTTTTTTTCCTCGAACGGTTTCTGTTAGCTCAAGATTTTTACGAGTGCTGGAATCTAAATATAAATACTCCCCTACATTGTAAAAATGAAGCTTATTTAATTGCTCCAGAGATGTTTTTTGTGTGCGATATAAATAATTAATAAGCATTCCAAGAGACATAACTGCATAACCATTGTCAGAGAGACCAAAGGAATCTAATGAAACAACATTGAAATGCTTCAATATTATAGATTTATAATCGTTATAGCTCAAAATTTCAGTCACGCTCATCATTGAATCTATTGAGTCAATGTCCGTTAATTTGTTTGTTATTATTTCAGAAGGATTTATTTTAAAAATCTCTTCCTTCAATAAATCAAATTTTTTTGTATTATTTATGCTAAAATCACTGAGAGAAATATTTTCTGTAACATACAAATCTCCAGTGGAAATATCGGCATAACACATACCAAAGCCCTTGTCTATATATGTGCAGCACAAATAATTGTTGCTTTTTTCATCAAGCATATTTTGGTCGATTATTGTGCCGGGAGTTATTATTCTTACAACGTCGCGCCTTACTATGCCCTTTGCCTCTGATGGGTCCTCTAGCTGCTCACAAATGGCAACCTTGTAGCCATTTTCAATAAGCTTGGGAATGTAGCTATCAACTGCATGGTAAGGAACTCCACACATGGGGGCTCTTTCTTCTTGACCGCAGTCACGGCCAGTTAAAGCAATTTCCAAAACCTTAGATGCTTTAATTGCATCATCAAAAAACATTTCATAAAAATCACCAAGCCTGTACAAAAGTATGCAGTCCTCATATTGCTCCTTGATGCTAAAATATTGCTCCATCATAGGTGTATATTTAGCCATAATAAACCCCCTTTCAATCTATTGTTCCACTATTTCGCCTTCCATGTGGAATGTTTTTACATTGGTTATTTTTACATTAACTATTTGACCTAACAAATCTTCACTGCCTTTGAAATGAACAAGTCTGAAATGCTCACTTCTTCCGGTTAAAAAGTTTTCGCTGGTCTTGCTTACGGATTCAACCAATACAGAATATACCTTGCTAATGCACTGAGAATTTCTTTCCAAAACTATTGGATACAACACATCTAATAATCTGTCGAAACGTTCATGCTTTATTTCATCTGGTATCTGATCTTCCATTTCAGCAGCCTTTGTTCCTTCTCTTAATGAGTAAAGGAATGTAAATGCTGAATCATATTGAACCTTTTTTACAACATCAATTGTTTCTTGGAAATCTTCCTCGGTTTCTCCCGGGAAGCCTACAATTATATCTGTTGTAATTGCAATGTCAGGTATTTCTTTTTTTAATTTTTCAACAAGGTTCAAATAATGTTCCTTGGTATATTTGCGGTTCATTCTTTTCAAGACATCATTGCTTCCGGCTTGAACCGGAAGATGCACATGGTTGCAAACCTTGCTGCATTCCCTGATTGCCTTAATTAAATCATCTGTCAAATCCTTAGGATGAGAAGTCATGAAGCGAATTCTTTTTATTCCGTCTATTTTATTTAATTCATATAAAAGCTGTGCAAATGTAAATGGAGTTTCAAGGTTTAATCCATATGAATTAACATTTTGACCAAGCAATGTGATTTCCTTGCAGCCATCTTCTGCCAGTGCTTTTACCTCATTTATTATTTCTTCAGGTGTCCTGCTTTTTTCTCTTCCTCTTACATAAGGAACTACGCAGTAGGTGCAGAAATTGTTGCAGCCGTATGTTATGTTAACCAGTGCCTTGTATTTAAACTTTCTGGATTTAGGCATGTTTTCATAAATCAATTCTGTGTTGTCTATAATATCAACACTTTTTTTCTTATTGACTTCCGCATCATAAATTAGTCCAGGAAGCTCCTGTATTGTATTTGTTCCAAATATAATATCAACAAATTTACACTGCTTTAAAAGCTTCTGTCTCATTTCTTCCTTCTGCATCATGCAGCCGCAGACTGCAACCAGCATATTGCTCTTGGTTCTTTTTAAACCCTTAACCTCGCCTAGTTTGCCGAAAACCTTCAGCTCGGCATTTTCTCTTATAAGGCATGTGTTAAATATAACCAAATCAGCATTTTTTTCATCATCAGTCTCTTCATAACCAATTGAAGATAGCATACCGCCTATTTTTTCTGAATCATGTTCATTCATCTGGCAGCCATAGGTTAAAATATGATAAAGCTTTCTTCTTCCATTCATGATGAAATATTGTTCATTATTATTTCTAAGCTCTATTATTCTTTCGCTTGCAAGCTTTGTGCTTTCAGTATTTATTGTTTCAATATTAATTTTATTCATGTTCCTCCAACTTTCTAATTTAAACATTGTAATATCTTTCGTATTATATCATTTTACGACTTTTTGTTCAATATTAAAATAAATTCATATAATCACGTTTTTATTTTTCATTTTTATTTAGAGTAAAAATATATTTTATAAATTAATATTTTTAAAGAACAAACATGTACAATTCACATATTATATCAATAAGTAGGAAGTAATATTCCACCTTAGAAAACTAAAGACAACTAAATCTAAAATTTTAAAGGGAGTAGATTCAAATGTTTTTTAATAGACATTGCAGATGTGAAGAAAAAATCAGGCAGCATATACACGATACAGAAGGCTACACTCTTCCAGCAGACGGACATAAGCATTGCTTCAATGCAGTAACAGGCAGGGCAATTCCCTGCGGAAACAGCCATGTACATGAAGTAGAATTTGTTACTGATATAGTAGATTGCCATTGTCATAAAATTTGTGGAAGAACTGGTCCAGCAATACCGTTTGGATTTGGAGATCACATTCACTTAATTGAAGGCGGCACTACCTTTAATGATGGTCACAATCATTGCGTAAATGTTGCAACCGGCACAGAAAAACCAATTTACCGTGATTAAACAAAAGCGGAAAGCTAGCTTTCCGCTTTTTAATTATAAAAAAAATCTTTATATTTTTGCTTATATGGTGTAAAATAACAAAAGCAGATTTAAGCAATTTTAGAAAGGAAAGTAAATGAATAATATAGATTTAATTAACAAACGAAGAATTTTCGGTATTATATCCCACCCTGATGCAGGTAAAACCACACTTACAGAAAAGCTATTGCTTCATGGAGGAGCAATTCGTGAAGCAGGAACCGTCAGAGCCAGAAAAAATTCAAAATTTGCAAAATCAGACTGGATGGAAATTGAAAAGCAACGTGGAATATCAGTTACATCATCAGTAATGCAATTTGAATATAATGACAAGGTAATATCTATTATGGATACTCCTGGTCACAATGACTTTGGTGAGGATACATATCGTATTCTGACTTCAGTTGACTCAGCAGTAATGGTTATTGATGCTGCAAAGGGTATAGAAGCTCAAACAAAAAAACTGTTTCAGGTTTGCAGTATGAGAGGAATTCCCATATTCACATTTATTAATAAGCTGGATCGTGAAGCCATGGATCCTCTTGAATCAATGCAGGAATTAGAAGATGTTCTTGGACTTCCATCTGTTGCAGTTACATGGCCAATTGGCTGTGGCAAGGAATTTGAAGGAGTTTATGACCGCTTAAAAAATACGGTATACCTTTTTAGAAAAAAGGAAGAAATTCACTTAGGTGAAGACAGAGTTAATTCCAGCCAGCTAGATGGGGTTTTAAATCCAGTTAATTTGCATAATTTAAGATATGCTATGGAGCTTCTAGACGGTGCAGGAAATGAATTTAATTTAGAATTTGTTCAAAAAGGAAAGTTATCACCAGTATTTTTTGGCTCAGCACTAGCTGATTTTGGAGTTACAGAATTTTTGGAGCACTTCCTTCAAATGTCCCCTCCTCCATCTGCAAGAAAGACTACAACAGGTTATGTTGAACCGACTGATGAGGAATTTACAGGATTTATTTTTAAAATTCAAGCAAACATGGATCCAAACCATCGTGACCGTCTTGCTTTTTTAAGAATTTGTTCAGGAACATTTGTGAGAGGCATGAATGTTACATTATCAAGAAACGGAAAACAATTGAAGCTAAGCCAATCAACTCAATTAATGGCTAATGAACGTGAAACTGTAGATACAGCTTATGCTGGAGATGTTATAGGTATATATGATTCAGGCAATTTCCAAATTGGAGATACATTGACAAACGGAAAGGAAAAAATATTTTTTGAACCTCTGCCTACATTCCCTCCTGAATTATTCTCGAGGGTAAGTGCGAAAAATTCACTGAAGGGTAAGAATTTTCAAAAGGGCGTTGAGCAGCTGGCACAAGAAGGTGCTATTCAAGTTTACAGAAATGAATACAATGAAGTAATTCTAGGAGCCGTTGGAGTGCTTCAATTTGAAGTGTTTGAATATCGACTGACAAATGAATACAACACTGAAATTCGTATGGAAAGTATAGAATTTTCAGTTGCACGCTGGGTTAAGACGCAAAACCCTGACAGTTTAAAGAAATATCAAAATTCAAGATGTATGCTTGTATTTGACCATTATGACAGACCAGTATTATTATTTACAAATCAATATGCTTTAAAAAGCTTCCAGGAAAGAAACGAAGATGTTGTGTTGGTAGAAGCTCTTGATGTGATTGACGAAATAGAAAATTCATAATAAAAAAACCAGATTAATCTGGTTTTTTTGATTTACATTAAACCGGCAGATAAAAATCTGCCGGTTATTATAAATTATATTAAGCTAAAAGATCCTTTGCAGGTTGAAGAAGCTTGTTGCTCCACTTACCGCATCTGTCTCCGAAATAACCTATTATAGTATTATTTTCATAAATTTTTACTACTTCACATTTATTAGAACATCCTTCACATTCAAAGCTTCTTGACACAATGTTGCTGTCTGCTAGCTCAAAGCCTCTGAAGTTTGTCTTTCCTTGTTTTTCAGATGCATTTTTAGCTATTATTGCAGCACCGATGGCTCCCATCATATTAAAATGCTCAGGTACAAATACCTCAAAGCCCAGTGAATTTTCGAAGGCTTTTTTCATGCCCTTGTTAGCTGCAACACCTCCCTGAAATAAGACCTTTGGCAATATTGTTTTTCCTTTTGCTATGTTATTTAAGTAATTTCTCACTAAAGCATCACATAAGCCTCTGATAATTTCTGATTGATTATATCCAAGCTGCTGCTTGTGAATCATGTCAGATTCGGCAAAAACTGCGCATCTGCCAGCTATTCTCACTGATGTACTTGCTTTTAAAGCGTAATCTCCAAATTCTTCAATGGGTATATCAAGCCTTTCTGCCTGTCTGTCTAAAAACGAACCCGTTCCGGCTGCACACACCGTGTTCATGGCAAAATCTGAAACAATGCTGTTGTTAAGAATTATTATTTTGGAGTCTTGACCTCCTATTTCTATGATGGTTCTCACTTCCTGGTCAATTTCCAAAGCAGCTGTGGCATGGGCAGTTATTTCATTTTTAGCTGCATCGGCTCCGATTAAGGAGGAAGCAATCATTCTGCCGCTTCCTGTTGTACCTGCAGCAGCAATATCTGATTCATTGTATTTTTCTTTTAATATTTTAAAGCCTTCCTGAATAGCCTTAATAGGATTACCCTTTGTTCTTAAATATATTTTTTCTGCCACATTCATGTTTTTATCCAACAATACCAGGTCTGTGCTAACAGAACCCACATCAACACCTAGATATAACATTCTCACGTCTCCTTTCAAGTAAATCGATAAAAGCTTCAATTCTTGTTATAAAACCAGCCTCTCCAGTCATGTCGTCAACTACTAAGGACATTACCGGAAAATTCAAATCTTTTGATATGGTTGGAAGAATTGATTTTGATACTATTTCCGGCATACATCCCATTGGAAAAATCTGAATTGCGCCGTCAAAGCCTTCATTGCTGGCAGTAACTGCTTCCCCCACACATTCTACAGCATGCCCGCCGATAGAAATCGGCAAGTATCGTTTTGCATTTTTTCTGATGGTTAGGGAATTCAATTTTAAGGGGCTCAAAGCTGCATTTTTAACCCACCAGCTGGGGGTAAGTCCTCTTCTTGATGAAATTCCGTAGTCCATGAGCTTATCTTCAATATAAAAGTTTGAATATGGCTCTATTACGGTATATATTTCACCTATTATTGCTATGTACAACGGATTTTTATTTATATCAACAGATATGTGATCTATTTTTTTCCTGTAGTCTTTTAATATTCGTATCATTTCAATGGGGCTATTGCTTTCCATTGCCTTTAATTTACATTCATTTAATAAACTTTTGCAATCCCCCTTGTTTCTTTCATAACCAGCATACATATGAGCAATTTCTTCAATATTATCAATTAAATTTATTACCTTTATTGCATCTTGAAGTGCTTTTAACTTTTCAAGAGTTGTTTTTTGGCTCTCATTTGTTAATTTGTTTATTCTCTTAAACAATTCTTTTATACCAATGTCCTTTGGATAATCAATCACTATGAAATTTAAATTGTAACCAAGCTTTTTCATGAGATTCATTTGAAGCTCACAATATTCCCCAAGCCTGCATGGACCAACGCTTCCTACGAAAATTACAGTATCTGCTCCCTGCTCTATTGCTTGAACATAATTTCCTATCATAAGCTTAAATGGAAGACAAATTTCTTCCGGTGAATGAAGTGAGCCAATATCTAATGCTGTTTTATTGTTTTTAGGGGGTATTACATAATCTATTCCAAGACCGTCCAACAATGCCTTAGCAGCCAAGTACACATTACCCATGTGTGGGAATGTTGCTTTCATTTTGTATCCTCCTTTCAAGCATATCTGTGAATGCTTCTATTCTTGTTTCTATTCCTGCTTCACCTGTATGCTCATCGACTTTTAATGTTAAAAACGGAAAGCTTCCGATTTTATCTTTGATAAGCTCTATGATTATTGAGTCGGTACCACAGTTAAAGGATGAAATATAAATAATTCCATCAAATTTATTTTCTTTTGCTGCATTTACGGCAAAACCGTAATTTTCTCTAGCAAATGTCCAGAATGGTCTTTTAAATAAATTGTTTATTTCTAAATTGATTAAAAAGTCCTGCGTAAACTCCATTGTTTCAACAGATACTCCTAATTTGTTCAGCTTAGAAACCAAGTTCATATTGCTGAAGTTGTCATAAAGGTTGTAAGGATGTCCTACCAATGCAATCTTCATTTTGTGAGAATCATCTTTGATACCTGTTTGGTGACAAAGCAAGCTTTCATATGCATTCTTGTAAGCATGTTTGATTTTAAAGGTGTCAAGGGTCACCTTTTTTCCCGCTGATTTAGCCCATTGATAAAGAGTGTTTTTAGATAAGACATAAATAGGATCTGTAATTGCAGTCGGCATATTGTCCATGCTGTTTAAAACCATTTCCGGCAAACCACAGAATTTTGGACATATATACTCGTTCTTATTTACCTGCATTATTCTTGGCAAAATCATTAAATCACATTTGTCCTTTATTGAAGCAACGTGACCATGAAATATTTTAATGGGCAGGCATGCTTCATCAACACAATACTTAACTCCTAAATTTAAAATATTTTTGTCCGTATCCTCAGATGTTATTACCTCAGCTCCAAGTTCGCTGAAGAACGTAATTAAAAAGGGATGGTATTTGTAATATAACAACCCTTTGGGAATTCCTACTATCATATTACCTCCAAATAAAAAAATATCACAAATTACAGTATTACCATAATTTGTGATAATATTCTTTTATCTTTATTTCTTATTCCTTGGATAGTAGAACTAACCAAAATATAGCAATCAACATTAGTTTTTACATGAACGATATTAGATTTATGCTAATTCGGTTTTCCCATAATAATCAGCAATTACTTCATCTAGGTGACCTAGTTTCTCTAATGTTTTTAAAGATGCTTTTCCTGTTTCAAAATCCCATCCTGCATATTCAAAGAAATTCTTGCCAAGAAGGTCATTATCTACAGTAACGCCTGCTAAAGGTCCTTCTGTCAATGGAGGATTTCCAACAGCACGTTCGGTTAATGTTAAATCCGAAGGCTTAATTCCCTCACGTACATTGAATGCTTGACGCATATTAAATATACGCATCCCTGTTTTAAAACTTTCTTCTGCATCAAACTTTCTTCCTGTTATTGCTTCTATAAATTCATTTACAACTCCCTGAGGTGCAGCATAACCGTTGAACATACAGAAACTAGCACAATTAGTAACTTCCGTACCTGCTGCCAATTGAACGTCTATTTCCCCTGTTCCTGTATAATCATATTTGTCTTTAGGTTCAAATCCCATCATTTGTAAGGCTGCTAATCCACCCTTTACATGTCTTCCTGGAGTTGGGTCATATTTATAAACACGTGCTAAACCAGGAGCAAACCTAGGGTCATGCATTGGTAATTCTATACCAGAAGCAGTTTGTAAGAACTGTTCACCTTTACCGAAATATTTAGCTGCGTAAGCAGAACCATTGGCTAAAATCTTTCCGCAGCCTTCACCATCAGCCATTTTTTGAAGTAAGGTAACCATAGCTTCACCATTGCCCCAAGTTAAATCTATGCCGTCAAGTTCTTCCTTGCTTAAAATACCTTCATTATAGCATTCCATTGCCCAAGCTATAGTCATACCAGCAGATATTGTATCAAAACCATAAATGTTGCAAATATCATTGCATTTTAAAATAGCATCAGCTTCAGAACATAGACAAGTAGATCCAAAAGCTGCAGCTGTTTCATATTCTGGTCTTTCGGTTTGTTCTAGCGGCCAACGGCCATCATCAACCTTATATTCAGCACCGCATCCCAATGGACAATTTGAGCAGTTATATTTTTTAGTTTTATATTTTTCAAGAGAGGAGAATCCAACTTTATTTGCATTTTCTTCACCAAAATCAACTACGCCAACACCGCCCCAGTTTTTAACTGGAGAATCACCACTTAGTGCTGATGCCGTTGTAGCAAAACTTGTTCCAACTGAACCAAATGCTTTTGCTAAATCACTTTCTTTCATAAATGCACTGATTTTTTTGTTTATTTCTAACACTTTTTCAGGATTTGCAACAGGTATTTCACCTGTCCCTCTGACAGCAATCGCTTTTAATTTCTTAGAGCCCATTACAGCTCCTCCGCCCCCTCTACCTGGAGCACGATGTCCATCATTAATTGGACATGAAATCAATGAAACATGTTCCCCTGCAGGTCCGATTGCAGAAACACGCAGTCTTGGTTCATTTGTTTCTTCCTTAAGTGCTTCCCAAACCTTCTTTGTATCCATGCCCCAAATATGAGCAGCATCTCTTATTTCAACTTTTCCATCATTAATATAAATATAAACAGGTTTTTCAGATATACCAGATACAAATAACGCATCATATCCTGCCCTTTTTAATTCCGGTCCAAAATATCCCCCTGAATTAGCATCATTCCAACCACCGGTAACAGGTGATTTATGAACAGTTGTATAACGTCCTCCAAAAAAAGCTTTTGCACCGCTAGCAGGACCTGTAATAAAACCTAAAACATTTTTAGGACCTAACGGGTCAGCTCCGGCAGGAATCATATCATAAAGAATTTTTGCTCCAAAACCATATCCACCAATAAAATTTTCTGCTAATTCTTTAGTTACTTCTTTTTCTTCTATTGCGCCGTTTGATAAATTAACAAACAGCATTTTTCCAGCATAACCATTTAACATAATATCCTCCTTAACATATTAGTATTCGTTTTCCTTTTGTGACTTAATTTAAATAATTAGGCACGCCCAATTTTTAATTCATTATATTACTCATATGGGTTTTTGTCAATAATAATTTAGGCATGCCTAATCTATTCCTAATCTATTCAATAAATGAATAATGAATATAAAAAAAGGACCTATAGTCCTGTCATTAAGCTTAACCTCCACCAAGCATATAAAGTATCAGCAATTCATCTCCATCATTTAATACTGTATCTTTTTTTGCTCTAGATTTATTTACTAAAAAAACTGAAGATACAATAGTTTCCAATGAATCATTTGTTTTATCAATTATTCCATATAGAGCGTCTTCAACAGTTGAATCTTCAGGCAATTCAATATTTAGAGGTAAATTGGAATTTATGCCATAATATTTTATTTTTATTTTCATAGAACTATCTCATCCTTTAACCACGCATATTTGTTTTTTAAATAATCTAAAATGTCATTTATATCAATATTGTCAGCAATTACTTTAGATTCCTCATTTATGCTTTTTATTTCTCTTTCACCAATTTTTAACATCGTAAATAATAATTTATTTATAGTTGTTGCTAATTTATCATAAGTCATTTTCAATTTTCCATCTTTTATGCTTAACAAAAGTTCAGCCTCTGCGCCAACGGCAACAGTGATTGCTAAAAACAACTGATATTCTGTTATAGGAATGTTATAATCTTTAATAATTTTATAGCTTGATTCTACTGATTTTTCAATTTTAATTCTAGTTAAATTACGATATAACATAATTTCAGATAATGTATCTAAAAAATAAGACCTTGATGAAATTGTTCTGAAAAATAAAATATTTAAGACTGCATAATAAGTTAATCCACTTACTTTGTCCTTGTACTTAAAATCAACGAAATCAAATAAGCCGGATAATAAATTATTATACATTTCAAAAATAATATCTTCTTTTTGTTTATAATAATAATGTAAAAGTCCCTTATTTATACCTGATGCCAGTGCAATTTCTCTGGTTGTTGTTTTGTTATATCCGTTTTTTTTAAACAGTATAAATGAATTTCTTAATATGTTTTCTTTTTGAATAGATGCTCGGTCTATTTTTATCACCATCCGTATTGTTTAAATTACCAAATATATTATACATTAAAATTGTAAACGTTACAATTAAAAATTTATCTTATATCTTTTTAGTGCTGCAGTTAGTAGGCATTTTTCTTTCATTTTTTCAAGTCCTCTGAATCGGCATAACGAAATCCTTGCAAATTTTTATACATTTATTATATAACTTATATACTCAAAAAAATAGAAAAACCGTTGATTCTCCAACGGTCTTAGTATTAAATTTTCGTAATTTTTGTGTTGACTTTGTCAGTAGTTTGAGCAGGACATTTATTATCCTGCTTTTATAAATATAGCATTAACTTATGACGTAAAATTTATTTTCCTGCTAGCTTTCTCAATCTATGAAACAAAATATTATTTTCCAAATGTATGTGTTGGAATAAATCTGCTTCTAATTCTTGTAGCTTATTGTAAGTCTTTTCAAATGTTTCGCAAACATCATCAGGAATCTTGTAATCATTTGTAACTTCTCTTAATTCCTTAAGGATGTTACCTGCACCTGTGTGCTCTGTTTCCAAATCATTTATTATATCTACTGCCTTATTTAAATCATCTATAGACCCAGTTTTCTGATATTCCTTTATTGCAGGATACTGTATTGTTTCCTCTTTAGTTAAATGATCTTCTAATTCCATTTTTAATGTATTAAACAATTTGTGAACCCTTGAAAGTTCAGGATGATGTGGTCCATGTACCCTTAAAATTATAGTAGACAGCTTTCCTATCACAGGAAGCTCTGACCATAAATAAGCATGATGTTTATTTAATATTTGTTCGATTATTTCATCAGTTTCAGCTTCCACCCAGTTTTTATCCTTTACACTTGATTCATAAGTTTCATAAGCTTCATTTAATCTGTTAATAAGCTCTGTTTCATTTACCTTTTGTTCATTAATAGCTTCACTTAAAGGTCTGTTACCTCCGCAGCAAAAGTCAATTTTGTATTCTTTAAATATGTCTGCCGCCTTTGGAAATGCATTTACTATTTCTCCTATTTGTTGTGTTGAATTAAATTTATTCATATATACCTCCATATTTTTTTAGTATGTCTTTCTTATAGTTGAATTATAGCAAGATATAAAAATTAAATATGTGATTTAAATCAAAAATTTAAAAATTTTTAATAATATTTCAAATTCTCACTTTTGTTGTTATATATACGCCGCTGAAAACCAGCAAGCCTCCTATTAACTGTACCAAGGTAATTTCTTGTCCCATTGCCCCGCTGATTATAGCTGTAAATACAGGATTTAAATTTAAAAATATTCCAGCGCTGCCTGCACCTATTTCTCTTACCCCAATATTCCAGAATACAAAAGAACATAAAGACGGAAATAAAATTATATATATCACACCTATTAATGATAATGTGCTGATGTTTGCATAATCAATTCCTTGAGAGACAACAAATGGCAATAAAATTATAGCAGATAATAAACCGGAAACAGCCGTAGAAGTTATAGGTTGTACAGTTGTGAGCTTCTTACCTATTAATGAATAAACAGTCCACATAATTATTGCACCTAAAATCAGTAAATCTCCCGTGTTATACTCTATTGAAAACGCCTTGAGCAAATTACCTTTTGTCAGTACTATTACTACTCCTAAAAATGATACTATTATACCAAAAACGTGATGTTTTGAAATTTTTTCCTTTAAGTAGACTGCTGATGCCATGGCTATTAGCCCGGGATTAAATGAGTTAACAAGAGATGCATTAAGTGGTGATGTAAAATAAAGAGCATAATACAATAGCAGATTGTAACCTATGATACCAAATAGAGATAAACCTAAAATTTTAGGCCATTGCTTGGAAACCTCTTTCCAATCTGGTTTTTCTACTTTTTGGGCAATTGCAAGCAAAATAACTGACGCAAACAGCCACCTTATAAATGTTAAGCCCAACGGTGTCAGTTCATTAACAACCAATGAGCCAAAAATATAATTTCCAGACCAAAACAAAACGCATAAAATCAACAACAAACGCACTTTATATTTCTTCATTTATAATAACTCCCCTTTTGTTAACCAATTTATGCCTTTTACAATTCTTTTGATTGATTCTGTAAAATGGTTACTCGTATTTTCTTTTAAAATGAATCAATCCCAAGATTTTTAAAATGTTGTTCAGTATTTACCTCTTGTAGATTTAATTCCATTATCATATTATTTATATTTTTAAATAATTTAGTACTGAACTTGAAATAAGTTCTTATTATATTTGTGCTTTTCCTGTAATGTGTTCTATATTTATTTTATAAACTAAAGTTGCACCTTTTGATTTTTCTATGTAGTTTATTCCTTGTTCCATAAATTTGCTTGAGTATTTTTTTATAAGTTCTAACAAAGCTTCTTCTTTTTCATGTTCGTTTATTTCTTCAGCTTTTCCGAATATAATAACACTTTTGTAGTTAGTATCAAATTTATCCGGCAACAGTTCTACATCGCAGGTTACACAAAATGATACCTTATCGTTGAATTTAATATTATCAAGCTTTTGTCCTATTTTTGCGCAGTGAAAATATATGCTGTTATTAAAATAAACATAATTTAAAGGAACACCATAGGGGTAGCCGTTTTCGCAAATTGTAGAAAGAACACCTATTTCACTATTTTTTAATATTTCATTGCATTTTTCGTTTGTCAACTGTTTGTCTTTTCTTCTCATTTCTCTAAACATTTTCATCATTCTCCTTAAATAAAAGTTTTAGTAAGTTAATTACAAACAAAATTATATATTTTTCCATAGCTTAACTAGGAATAGGTTATCATAAATATATTTTAAAGTCAATTTCAAGAATAACATAAAAAAAGCTTCGCACACAGCAAAGCTTTTATGTTATTTTAAATTATTATGGGTTCCGTCACAATATGGGGGATTTTTTGTATGCTTGCACATACATATGTGAGATGTTCCATCTATGGTTGCTTCAAATTTTAATGGTGTAAATGAAGTACCATCATGGGAACCGTCACAAAATGGCTGCTCTTTACTTCTGCCGCATGTGCAATAATAATATGTTTCCCCTTGCTTTAATTGTATTGCTATAGGTTGCTTTAGTGCTATTTTAGGTTCATCCATTTTTATGCTCCTGTAATATATTTTCAACAGTTAATATGCACCAAAACTAAAAAATTTATTCTTGGTTTGTTATTATTAATCATTAAGCAATTAATTCTAATTTTTTATTATTTCAATTCTTCTATGCAGTATCTTACTATGTCAACTAATTCATCCTCAGCTCCAAGACTGAAGTTAAAAATAACTCCTTGACCGCCGCCTGCACCAATAGCTGAAATAAAAATATCACTGCCATGACCGACAACGGTTAAGCTTAGGCTTGCCCTATTTCCATTTCTCATAAAATATTTATCATATACACGAACAGCTATATTTGATTCTCCTGAGCTGTAGTTGCTTTCATCAACTAAATTCATAGATATTCCGCTGTTCATAATTTCATTTTCTAATTTATTAATTATTTCATTAAAATTACCAATTATTTTCTTTTCATACTTAGCCATTGAGACCTCCTAAAAAATATTTATATTAATAATAGACGTATCTGTTTATAAATAGTTCCAAATTAAATTAGAACTACAACTATTTTTTTTATTTTTTAATGATGTAGCGGAAACCATCAGGAATATCATCAATTGAGTCTGAAGCATTTCGTTTTCGTTTACTATATTCCTTATACCATAGATGCTTTGCAATCTGACAAAGCCATACTGATACTTTACAATCTCCTCTAAAGTTACTATATGTCTTAATTGCTTGATAGAAGGTTTCTTGAGTCAACTCTTCAGATATATCAGCATCATGAGTTAAACAGAATAAATACTTGAAGACTGTTTGAAAATATTCGCTATAAAGTTCATCCATATTCTGCACTCAACCACCTCCTATTAATAAGTGTTTTTAAAAACCTCTTTGTTACAAAAAAATAAAAAAATTTATTAAAAAAATGATACCACATTTTTCATTAAATAAATGGTATCATATCATTTTTGGCGAATCAAGAAATAGTTTTCCTTAATAATGAACAGTAAGAACTGTCCTCAGTAATCCTTTAATTTCAAGTTTTAGAAGCTCTCCCATTTTACTGTTAATTGTTCCATCTATATCTATGAATGCAACCTTCATGTTTTCACGCACTTCCTTGATGCATATTTTTTTACTGATGCGGCGTAATTTAAATAATACTCATAATGCAAGATTTACAATTCTTTATCATTAAAAGTTATGTGACTACATGTACTAAATCCATTCCATTAAACTTAAATTGAGTAAAATAGTCTTGAAGAAAATAGCCTCTCATGCTTGCGCCACTATCATAAACCATAAGAACAACATGGATTTCCTTATTTATAACCATCCTTGTTTAATTTCTTAAACTAATATCATCTCCAAATGAATATAAAACTTTATCAATTGTATACTTGCAGTTAATCATAATTTTATCACCAACATTTATATAAGGACCGTTATTATTATAATCAGCAATTAATATACTTACTTCACTTGGTGAATTTCCAAAAGAAAGTTCGTCTTCTTTTTTCATTTTTATCCGCCTGCATTCATCATTACATCAACCTGATGATACAAGCTTCCGTAATATTTTACGGGATGGGATGCTATATATGCTTGTGCTCTTTCCCTAAAGCCATCAACATCTAAATTGTGAGAAACTGCTGCATCAAGCAACCTCTTTGTTCCAATATCATCTATACCGAGAAATTCTCCTGTTTCTATGTAAATGTTGTAAATATCCATAAAAAATGTTATTATTATAAACACATCAAGTTAGTTTTCCTTTAAAATCCAGGCAATAAAACAACCGGCTAATGTTAATTGCCGGTTATTGTTCATTATAGTTAAAAATATTTTTTACTATTTATTTTGCTATTACTGCTTGAACTAATTTGATGCATTCAAGCACATCTGATTTATTGAAAATTTCACCTGATGAATGAAGATTTCTTGTAGGGATGGAAATTACACCGCTTGGAACACCTTCTCTTGATGTGTGTATAGGCCCAGCGTCTGTTCCACCAAATTCAAGAACTTCATATTGATACTTAATGTTGTTTTCTATAGCTAAATCGGTTAAAAGGTTTTTAACTTCCGGATGAGTGATGATTGATTTGTCCATCAATTTAATTGCTGCTCCATCACCTAGTTTTACTTCCATTTTAATTCCGTCTTCAGTATCCCCTGTTGCAGTTACATCAAGTGCAATTGCTAAATCAGGATTTACGCTGTAGCCTGCTGTTTTGGCTCCTCTGCATCCAACTTCTTCTTGAACGGAAAACACATAATAAACATCATTTTCGGTTGCAGGATGGTTTTTTAATGCTTCTATCAAAATGTAGCATCCTATCCTGTCATCGGCTGCCTTGCACATTACGCAGCCTTCAGTTTCATAGTATTCTGATTTAAATACGCACATGTCTCCTACTTTGAAATTGTTTTTAACAAAATCTTTTGAGGTAGAAGCAACATCAAGGAATAATTTGCTCATTGTAACTTTATCTTTTTCATCTAATTCTTCAGAGCATACGACTCCTTCTAATCCGTTATCAAAAATCATTCGAAGACCTATTATTTCTTTTGCATGAACTCCACCAACATTTGAAAATCTTAAGAAGCCTTTTTCATCCACATGAGTTATTATTAGCCCTATTTGATCCATATGTGCTGAAAATAGAATTTTTTTGCCGTTTCCCTTTTTTCTTGCAATTACGTTTCCTAGTGTGTCAACATTTATTTCATCTGCATAATCTTTTATTTCATTTATAATCATTTCACGGACATTTTTTTCTCTGCCTGACGGAGAAAAACAATCAGATAATTTCTTCATTAATTCGCTGTTAAATTTCATATTATTCCCCTTTCTGATTCTCTAATATAACTGCCTTTGCAAGGCTTACAACACTTTGGTAATCATTTATGCTGGCAACATTTACAGATGAATGAATGTATCTGCATGGTATTGAAATAGCCACTACTTTGGCTCCTTCTTTTGTTTTATGTATTGCACCTGCATCATTTCCTCCAGATGAAGACCCTCTTAGCTGATAAGGAATGTTATTTTTTAATGCAATATTTTCTACATTTCTCACTTCTTCAATATCATATAATGTTGAATTGTCCATCAGTGACAACGCAGCACCTTTACCTATTAATGTAACTTTAGAATAATCTTTTACTTCTGGCATGTCAGCACATACCGTTCCCTCCAATACTATTGCATAATCAGGATCTAATTGATATGCAGCAGTTTGTGCTCCTCTGCAGCCCACTTCTTCCATTACGGTAAAAACACCATAAAAATCAGCATCTAGCTTCATGCTTAACAGCTCTAATAGGGCACTGCAGCCTGCACGGTCATCTAATGCCTTAGCTTTTATGAGACCTTCACCATATTCAACATAATCACTTTTAAATGTAACATAATCTCCTATGCTTACCAGCTTTTCTGTTTCTGATTTTGAATAAGTTCCTATATCTATGTAAAGCTTATCTATTGGTATTGATTTGCCTCTCTCTTCTGTGCTCATTAAATGAACTGCCTTTGAGCCTATAACTCCGGGTATTTTATTTTCTCCAACTAAAACAACCTTGGAGTTTAAAACCCTTTGGTCTATTCCGCCAACTGTCTGGAATTTAATGAAGCCATCAGAATCTATATGTGATACCATTAGTCCTACTTCATCCATATGAGCGGCTACAATTATAGTTTTATTTTTTTTGCCTTCATTGTGAGCTATTACATTTCCTAATTTGTCAACGTAATATTCACAGCCTATTTCCTTTAATTTATTTTTTATATAATTTCTAACTTCATATTCACAACCTGATACGCCGGAAAGTTCAGTTAATTCTTTTAAAAACATAATATTTCCTCCAAATCCGAATTATCCAGCTCGTTTATGAAACGGGCTATTGCTTTGCCTGTTATTTCAACATCATTGATATCTATTGTTTCAACAGACGTGTGCATGTATCTCAGAGGTATTGACAATAAAATGCAAGGAACGCCTTCCCTGTTTATTTGAACAGCTTCAGTATCTGTTCCAGTCTTAGAAGGAGTAGCTTCATACTGCATTGGGTAATTGTATGACTTGCATACATCAATGAATTTTTTTGTGAGCTTTGGATTTAATCTTCCTCCAAAGGCTACTATCGGACCCTTTCCTAGTTGACAGATCTCAGGAGGCATGCCGGGTGCCATTCCAAAATCAACATCCAATATAATTCCAATATCAGGATTTACTTTGTAGCTGGCTGCAGTTGAACCTCTATATCCTGTTTCTTCCTGAGCAGTTGCTGCATAAAATATATTGCTTTTATGTGATAGCTTTCTTAATTCTTTTGCAGTTTCAAGCATAACTGCAACACATGCTCTGTCGTCAAAAGCTTTAGCTGAAACAACACTTCCTTGAAGTGAAACAGGTTCTCTGTTAATAGTTGCAATATCTCCTACTCTCACCAGCTTTTCAAGCTTTTCTTTTGAATAACCTGTGTCAATGTATAGGTCTTTTAATTTTAAAGCTTTTTTTCTTTCGTCTTCAGGCGTTACATGGGGTGGCTTTATTCCTATTACTCCAAAGACATTTTCACGCCCATAAACAGTAACATCCTGTGCAACTAATGATGCAGGGTTAATACCACCTACTGAAGTAAAGCTTAAAAAACCGTCATCTAGTATTTTTGTTACCATTAAACCTATTTCATCTATGTGTGCAGCTAGCATAATATTTTTTCCATTGGTTCCATCTTGTTTAAATATGTAGCTTCCTACTTTGTCTTTCTCACAAGAATCTGTGTATGAGTCAAAATATTTTTTTAAGATATCGCCATTTATATGTTCAAAACCGGAAACGAAATGTGTTGAACATACATCAAATAAAAATTCTTTTAACATAATTCCTCCCTATAAACGAATTTACTTCGTCAGACTATCGATAAACTCAATTTATGTCATCAATTGGTTAAATAACAGAGAAAAAGCAATTGATTTACGATTGAAATCAATCGCTCATCAATTGCTTATCCATCGCTAATCAATCGCTAATTTATTGTTATTTTAACAAATCTCCAAGAGCGTCTCCTATAGATTCACCTATAGTGAAGTTAGCATCTTCAGGCTGATATGCAGTTGATTCTTCATGTGCAAATTCATCGCCTTTATCTTCAAGTATGAATGTAAGATTTAGATTTTTTCCCTTCATGTCAATGCCAAGAACCTTTGCATCCTTAATTTCTCCAACCTTAACTACCTGAGCAGGAGTTCTTAATTTTTCATTTGAAACCTTAGCTATAGGAATAAAGCAGTCAATGTTTTTATTAACACTTACGTGAACTCCATCAAGCAAAATACGAGTAACTTCCACTTGTATTATATCATCTTTATTTATATTTTTGGCATAAACGTCAAATGGATGTTCAACCAACTGTTTTAACCCAAGGCTTACTTTTCTGTCTTTTCTTGTAATGTTTAAAATTTTAGCTGTTACTTCTTGACCTTCTTGAACAACGTCTGTAACTTTCTCAGTTCTTGCCCAATCAAGGTCTTTAATATGAAGTAAGCATTCTATTCCGTCAACCTCAACAAAAGCACCGAAATCAGCTATTCTTGTAACCTTTCCAGTTACAACATCACCTTTTTGGTGTTTGTCTAAGAAAACTGCCCATGGGCTCTTTATTGTTGCTTTGTAGCTTAAGGATAATTTCTTGTTTTCTTTGTCTACGCTTTTAACTTTAACGCTTATTTTATCGCCTGTTTTTAATACCTCTGACGGATGTTTGATTCTTGTCCATGCGATTTCATTTATGTGTAGTAAGCCGTCAATTCCGTTTATTTCAACAAATGCGCCGTAATCTTGGATGTTTTTAACTGTTCCTTCGTAAACTTCGCCTTCTTTGATTGTTTCCCAAACTTCATTGTCTCTTGCAGCCTTTTCAACTTTTTCAACTGCTCTTGAAGTTAATACTAATTGTTTTCTGCCTTTGTTGTTCTTAGTCTCTAAAACCTGTACCTTTAATGCTTTTCCAACATATTCAGAAGGATCAACATTTCTTTGTACAGATATTTGGTTTCTTGGAATAAAGCCTTTAATTCCTTTTACCTTGCCATAGATTCCGTACTGAGAAGCTTCAATAATAGTTGTTTCAACAACAGTTCCTTCTGTTCTCATCTTTTCAAGCTCATCCCAGATTTTGTGTTCTTCCATAGACCTTCTTGTTAACACAACATTGCCGTCTTGGTCTGATATTTTTAGAACTTGAGCTTCTATTTCGTCTCCTTCATTTACTACTTTTGTTAAATCTGGTACTTCTGTGAGGGAATATTCATCTCTAGTGATAATTCCATCTGATTTATAATTGATGTTTACAGAAATGGCTTCTGGTGTAACATATATAACTTTTCCCTTTACTCTTTCACCAGTTCTGATATAAGACACTCCACCATAATTTTCAAGCAAATCATGCATTGTCCCTTGTTCTGCCTGGTTCTCTTTTTCAACCTGTTCATTCATGTTGTTATTTAGGTTTTCCAACATTTTAATAACCTCCTCAATTATCCAGTCAGGGGCAGATGCTCCTGCGGACACTCCCACAATAGTATTTTTATCAATATAGTTATAAGGTATCTCCTTATAATTTTCAATTAAGAATGTGTTAGGACAGAATTTCTTGCTAAGCTCATATAACTTTTTAGTATTTGAGCTGTTTTTTCCGCCTATTATCAGCATTACATCACATCTTTTGGAAAGCTCAACGCATGCTTCCTGTCTTTTTCTAGTAGCATCACATATGGTATTATGTATTTCTATGTTTGAAAAATTATTTTCATATATTGTTTCTAAAATTTTTTGAAATATATCAGTATTGAAGGTTGTTTGAGATACCATGCAATATTTTTTATCTTTTTCAATATTGATGGATAACAACTCTTCCGGACTGCTTATTACAGAAGCTTCATTGTTGCACCAACCTAGAATTCCCAAAACCTCAGGATGATTTTTATCTCCTACAATAATTATATCATAGCCGTTATTTTTGAATTCTTCAACTATTTTATGTATTTTTTTAACTTTTACACATGTTGCATCAATTACTTCAATATTATTTTTTTCAAGTTTTTCTACAACATGCTTGCCCACACCGTGAGTTCTAATGAGAAGCTTTGCATCATTAACATCAGGAACTTCATCGACAACAACCATGCCTTTTTTATTTAATTTATCCACAACATCTTTATTATGAATTATTTCACCATAACTGTAAAGCTTTTTTTCTGTATCAAGCATTTTGTCAGCTTTCTGTACGGCTATTTTAACTCCAGAACAAAATCCGTTATATTTAGAAATTTCAATTCTCATAATTTACACTTTACCTATCATTTAAACTATAAATATCTTTTAAAATTTGTTTTCCAATTTCTGTGTAAGTTTCTGTATTCAATTTGCCCTCTATAATTTCAAAGTAATCTTTTTCTTCTCCAAAAAAAATTTCTAATTTACCTCTAAACTTATAAGGTCCTTTGATATAAAATGGTATAATGTTTGTTTTTACTTTAGCTTTATTAGCTATTAATGCAATTCCAGCTTTTGCATTGTTCTCATCATACTCTTTGACTCTTGTACCTTCAGGAAATATTCCAAGAACATCATTGTTATTTAATACTGCCAAGGAATTTTTTATGGCAGACATGGACACTCCCTGTCTGTCAACTGGGAAAGCACCCAACTTTCTAAATAAATATCCAAATAATTTATTTTCAAACAATTCCTTTTTGCCCATAAAATGAATTTGTCTTTTGCTGGCTACAGCAAGGATTACAGGATCAATCATGGATTGATGGTTTCCGCAAGCAATTAAGCTTCCTTGTGATTTATTAATATTATCAGCATTATGTACCTTGAAATCAAACATAATGTATACCAAGACCCTTAAAATTACCACTACTATTTTATAAAACATTGTTTCCTCCAATAATGTTGGCAATGGCTTCAATCACATCATTTAAATTCATATCTGTCGTATCTATTAAAATTGCATCCTCTGCCTTCTTTAATGGAGAAATTTTTCTGGTAGTGTCATTAATGTCACGCTTTTTCAAATCATAAAGAACATTTTCAAATTCAACCTCTTTGCCGTCAGCTGACAGCTGATTGAATCTTCTCTGAGCTCTGGTTTTTTCTGACGCAGTTATAAAAAATTTATAATCTGCATTAGGAAAGACCTTTGTTCCAATATCGCGACCATCTATAACTACATTTTTATTATTAGCAATTTTTCTTTGAAGCTCTACCATCTTCATGCGTACAGTTTTTAATGCGGAAATTTTTGATGCGCCAATTGAAATGATTTCATCTCTTATTAAATTTTCTACATTTTTATTATCCAGATATATGTTGTTGTTATAATAATCAACAGACGTTGTTTTTAGCATTTCTTCAACTTCTTGTTCATTTGCTTCATTGATTTCAATATTACTTATGTACGCTTTGTAAGCCAGTGCTCGATACATGGCACCGGTATCCAAATACTCAAAACCTAATTTTTGGCTTAATAATCTTGCAACAGTGCTTTTACCTGCTCCTGAAGGACCATCTATTGCAATTATCATATTTATATCCTTTCAAGTTAATTTAATAAACACTTTACTATTATATTACAAATTTTGAAATATAACAACAAAATTTTTTAGAGACAGCGTAACAGTGGGGACGGTCCTTTTTGTCACATAAAAATGTGACAGTTGAGAACCGTCCCCATCTGTCACACTATCTGCTTATTCGTTTTGATAAATGCTGTGATTATCCCAAAGCTGTTCAAGTTTGTTATAGTATTCTACTATATCATCTTTTTCTTTTAAGCTGATATTAGTAATTAAATTGTTTATCATACAAAGAGGAACGACCAATGAATCTACAAATGATACAATATTGCTTTTTGCCAACAAAGAAATATCCGCTAAATTATAAACAGGAGATGCTTCTGTGTCCGTAACGGCTACTATTTTAGCATTTCTTTCTTTGATAAATTTTGTAGCATCAATGGTTATTTTTGAATACCTTGGATATGAGATTACTATTAATACATCAGTTTCCTTTATTCTGATTATTTCTTCGTAAAGTGAATTAACTCCGCTGTTATTTAATACCTTTACATTGTTTAATATAACATCAAGGTAGAATCCTAAATAGTTTGACAATGTAGATGAAGTTCTAAGACCAAGTATGTATACTTTATTGGCATTCATTATAAGCTCGGTTGCCTTGTCCAATGCTTTTGTATCTATAGTTTCATATAGGCTTCGCATGTTGTTCATTTCATTTTTAATAATTTTTTTATGAAGCTTGTCAGTATCGTTCATAACGTCATCGTCCAAGCCAATTCTCTGAACTGTTGTAAGCTTGTTTTTAATCAATACCTGCAGTGCTTTTTGCAGTTCAGGGAAACCTGCATAACCAATGGAACTGGCGAAGCGAACAACAGTAGATTCACTGACATCCACAGTTTCCCCAATTTTGGCAGCAGTCATAAAAGCAGCTTTATCATAGTGATCTATGATAAACTCCGCTATTTGCTTTTGACCCTTGCTGAATTTATAGTAATTGCTTTTTATAACGCTTATTAAATCATTATTATTTGCCATTTTCAACCTCGAATTAGTTTAATACCTTCTTCGAAAGCATCTATGTTTTTGTCAACTGTAACAGGAGGAACTCGGTTTGCTATTGAATTAATCATAATATCCTTGTTAATTACATCTTCTCCTATCAAGGCATAAAGCACGCCCACTGATACTATATTAGCAACCATATGAGTTCCTATTTTATTTTGTGCAGTATCTAGTATTGGAAGCTTATATATTTTATAAGGTGCATCCATGCTAACATTAACACTTTCATCGACTACTAGTATACCATTTTTGTTCAAAGATGCAACATATTTGTCATATGAATTTTGCGTCAAAGAAAGCAAAATGTCACAATTAGTTACCTTTGGAAACTTTATTTCATCTTTGCTTATTATTACTTCAGCCTTGCTGGAACCGCCTCTTGCTTCAGGTCCGTATGATTGTGTTTGTATTGCGTTTATTCCTTGTTCTATGGCTGCATCAGCTAAAATTATCGCTGCAAGAATAACTCCTTGACCACCAGATCCGCTGAGCCTCAATTCTTTTTTTTGAAACATTTCATATCTCCCCTATTTTTGGAATTTATCAATAATTACCTGATAGCTTTCTGTGTACTCAGGCTTTGGATTATTGTAAAATTCACCTATTAATATTTTGTTTTCGCCCTTTTCAGGATTTTTTTCAACAACCTTTATATCTACACAATTATCTTTAAAGTAAGAATGCATTTTAAAAGCATTTCCTTTTTTGTTTTTTCTGCCATAATAAGTTGGACATAGGCTTAATCCTTCTATAAAAGAAAATCCTTTGTTTTGCAAACCCTTTTCAATAAGCTTTTGCATAAGTGGCGCATGATATGCGGTTCCTCTTCCAACGTAAGTGGCTCCTGCTCCTTGAGCAAGACTGCACAGATCAAAAGCTTTATCTATGTTACCAAATGGAGCAGTTGTTGCAAAATCTCCGTAAGGTGTTGTAGGAGAATATTGTCCTCCTGTCATCCCGTAGATGTTATTATTAAATACAATTGTTGTAATATCAATATTTCTTCTGGCTGCATGAATGAGGTGATTTCCGCCTATGGCTGAGCTGTCACCATCTCCCATGATTACAATTACATGTAACTTTGGATTAGCCATCTTAATACCTGTGGCAAATGCAAGGGCTCTTCCGTGTGTTGTGTGAAGAGTGTTGAAATCCATATAACCTGGTGCTCTTGAAGAACAACCTATACCTGATACCACCACAACTTCATCCTTGCTTAAACCAACTTTATCTATGGCTCTAACAACTGTGTTCATCAATGTTCCATGACCGCAACCTGGACACCAAATGTGAGGCAGTCTATCAACTCTATAATATTTTAGTGTCATTTCACTGCAATTTGTGCTACTCATTATAAGCTACCTCCTGTTACTGCATTCATAATTTCTTTAGGAGTTATTAATTCACCGCTAATTTTGTTAATTTTCTTAACAGGACATTTCTTTCCTGCAACTCTGTCAACCTCTAAGAAATATTGACCTAAATTCATTTCTGCAACATAAATTTCTTTTGCTTTGTCTGCAACATCATTTATTTGTTTTTCTAAAAACGGCCAAATGGTTATTGGTCTGAACATTCCAACCTTAATATTTTTCTCTCTCATATCATCAATGGCACTTTTCGCGGCTCTTGATACTCCTCCAAAAGCTACTATAACAATTTCCGCATCGTCCATTCTGTATTCTTCGTAATATGTTATGTCATCTATATTTTTTTCAACTTTGTCTACTATTCTTTGAACAAGACGTGCTGAAACTTCATTGTTGTTTGTAGGAAATCCTGTTTCATCATGTGTAAGTCCTGTTACATGGTATCTGTAGCCTTCACCAAATGAAGCCATTTGTGGAATCATATCTTCTTCTGGTCTGTATGCTACATATTCTTCAGGCTTACATGTTGGTTTTTTTCTGTTTATAACTTCAATTTGAGAAGTGTCCATCTTTTTTAGCTTTTCTCTCATGTGACCTACGGTTTCATCCATTAAAAGAACAACAGGTGTTCTGTATTTTTCTGCAATATTAAAAGCCTTTATGGTATATTCATATGTTTCCTGCACAGAGTTTGGAGTAAGTGACACTGCCGGATGATCTCCGTGTGTTCCCCATCTTGCCTGCATTATGTCTCCCTGAGCCGGTGAAGTAGGCATGCCTGTTGAAGGACCTCCTCTTTGAACATTTACTATAACACATGGAATTTCTGCAATTGCTGCATAACCTATGTTTTCCTGCATAAGTGAAAAACCGGGACCACTTGTTGCTGTCATTGATTTAAGTCCTGCCAATGAACCGCCTATTATTGCTGCCATGCTGGCAAGCTCATCCTCCATCTGAATAAACTTTCCACCGACCTGAGGCAGCTTCTGAGCAGATATTTCAGCTATTTCTGTAGATGGCGTAATTGGATATCCTGCATAAAATCTCATGCCAGCAGCTAATGCTCCCTCAACACAGGCTTCATTGCCTTGTACTAATTTATATCCATTATTATTGCTCATCTTTTTTTCCTCCTACTATATAAATAGCATTATCAGGGCATCTCAATTCACATTGTCCGCAGTAAATGCATTTTTCCGGATAAGCTATTACACACTTTTCATTTTCTATTACCAAAACCTGCTTAGGACAAAAACCTACACATATTCCACATCCCTTGCACCAGTCCTTATTTTGTAAAAGACTTTTATCAGCCATTTTATAACATCCTCCTATTACTCTCCTTAAAGATATAATATCACATTTGTTTAATTTTGCAAGAAATATTTCAAAAATAATTAAAAATGCAAGATTGAATTCATAAAATGCAAAAAAATTATGAAAACGTATGACTGAGATATTTATTTTATTATAAATTTAGTACTTTTCTTTCAATTTATTAATAAAAATAGCTTCAAAAAAATTGGAAAATATTTGAGTTTATCTGCTTTCGCTATTTCTGGTAATTTTCTTTTAATAAGAATTATTAAAAAAATGCATGAAGGCTATAAAGTCCATCATGCATTTTTTTCTATAATAAATAATTCCGGGGGTGTATTCTCCTTATTGACAAGGTTGATATGAAGCACATTATACTTAGATTTATCCAAACCACTTAGTAAATTATATATTTCATTTATTTCATCTCCCGTATCATGAGTTATATATGTAGTTATATAAATTCTTCCGTTGTTATTTAAACAAGGTATGAGATTTTGAATTGCATTGACGGTGGTATCCCCTTTTGTTGTAACCGTTTTATCCGAAAACGGAAGATATCCTAGGTTGAAAACTGCAGCATCAATATATGAAGAAAGATATTTTGGTATAAATTCATGAGAATCTAAAATTATTTCATAATTTATGTACTCCAAGTTGCCCTTTAGCAAGGCAGTTGTTCTTTCAATTGCCTGCTGTTGTATGTCAAAAGCCTTAATATTTCCATCAGCTCCTGCTAATTTGCATAAAAAGAGTGTGTCAAAACCGTTGCCGCAGGTTGCATCGATAAAATTTAAATTGTTCTTTCCACAATAGCTTTGATTTAAAAGCATGTGAACAAAATCAACAAGCTTGCCATACTTTATTTCATCCATGTTAATCCTCCTAATTTTTCTTCAAAAATTGTATTTCTTCTTGGCTTAAATCTTTCCATGAACCTGTTTTTAAATCTCCAAGCCTTATTTCTCCAAAGGATATTCTTTTTAATGTTATTACATCATGTCCAACAGCTTCTAGCATTTTGCGCACTTGTCTATTTTTGCCCTCATAAATACTGATTTGAATCTGTGATTTATCTCCTATATATTTTAATAATTTAACTTTTGCAGGAGCAGTCTTGTAATCCTCTATAACCACACCCATCTTTAGCTTCTCAATAGATTCTTCACTGATTCTGCCATCTGCTTCAGCTATGTATGTCTTATATATGTGATATTTTGGATGCATTAGCTTGTTTGCCAGCTCTCCGTCATTAGTTAAAAGCAATAAACCCGATGTGTTGTAGTCCAGCCTTCCTATGGGATAAATTCTATCTTCTATATCAATTAAATCAAGAACAGTCTTACGGTTAAACTGATCCTTGACGGTTGTAACATAGCCCTCTGGCTTGTTTAGCTTTATGTAAATGTATTGTTTTACTTCAGTTATTTTTTTATTGTCAACGGTTATAGTATCCTTTTGAGGGTCAATTTTAGTTCCAAGCTCTGTAACTGTTATGTTATTGACCTTAACATGTCCATCTACAATTAACTCTTCAGCTTTTCTTCTTGAAGTCACACCGCTTCTTGCCATATATTTTTGAAGCCTTTCTAATTCCATATTATCCTGCCTATTATGCTTTATTAGTATTATAATTAAAACCCGATAAGTTAATTTCAATTGTTTGTCATTCTGAGCGTTAGCGAAGAATCTCATGTTTTGAACAATTAGGTTTCTTCACTTCGTTCAGAATGACACAGATAGACTTTTTGGGGTATAATCGTATTATAATATATTTTTAAGTATTTGCAAATAAAAGAAATAATCATCCTAGTGCAAGTTATAAATAACTAACTGAGCCTCAAGGATGACATTGATTATATTATAAAATTCTATTTAATTGTTGCTCACTAATCCATCTGTATAAATCAGTTCATCTCCAAGATATATGTTGTAAGTTCCACATAAAGCAATTTCACTGTTATTTATAATATGCGGCACAGTTATACTGGTTTCAAAACGAATTTTATCCTTTTCTTCTTCAGTTAATAAATAACTGAAGCTTTCTGATATGAAGACAGGCCTTCCATCATCAGTTCTTCCTGCAAATTGACCTTTTTCAACTATATTGTAGCTTTTATAATTTTCAAATGCCCAATCAAATATTTTATAGCTGTCCTGAAACCAGTTATTGTCGTTTAATACTACAACTATTAATTCAGTTCCATCCTTTTCTGCAGATGCAACAAGGCATCTTCCTGCCGCCTTTGTGTAGCCGATTTTTATACCGTTGCCATATTCATACTGATGAACAACCTTGTTTTTATTATAAAAATAAGCATTCAAACTGGTTGCTCTATATTGTTCGGCAGAGGAAATTTCTTTAAATAAATCATTTTTCATGGCATGACTGCTGATTAATGCCAAATCGTAGGCTGTAGAATAATGATTTTCATCATGGAGACCATGAGGATTAACAAAGTTTGAATTAAATGCTCCAAGCTCTTTTGCCTTTTCATTCATCATCGCAATGAAACCTTCTTTGCTTTTCTGTCCAGCATAAGTTGCAAGGGTTGTTGCTGCATCATTTCCTGAACGAAGCATTGTTCCGTAAAGCAAATCCTTTACTGACACCATTTGTTTTGGCTTTAAATAAATGCTTGAGCCTTCTATGCCGGTGCATGCAGCAGGCACTTCAATTTTTTGCTCAATATTTTCAATGCTTTCGATAGCCAATATGGTAGTTAAAATCTTGGTTGTGCTTGCAATTGGAAGCTTTTGATCTGGATTTCTAGAGCCGATAATTCTGCCTGAATCCGAATCTATCACTATGTATGATTGAGCGTTTATGTCAGGTATGGCTTCGGCTTCGACAACATTGATTTTGCTCGCAAAAAATAAAATTAAACAAATAAAAAAAACTTGTTTTATACTTTTAATAATCACAATCCCTTTTCTCCCTTACTTCTTTTATGACAGACATTATGTTCAGAATAGATGAGGTCAAGTCTCCTGCTGTTGTTTCATTGTTAATGTTTATTGTCCTGACATCTTTATTGCTGGTTTCATAAATAAGAATTTGAGGGTTTAGCTGCAAATTAACATAAGCTGCTCCTGCAAAAGGTTTTAAATCCACACTGCGGACTTTTTTGTCAATATCGCTTCCACCTATGACAAAATTCATATTCAGCTTTGAAATTGCCAGATAATTTTTGTCGTCATAGCTAATCTTGCTGCTTATGAGCTTTTCATTTTCTGTTAAACTATTAATGTTATCTAAGGTTGTTTTGATGATGCTTTCTATATCGTTGCCCATATTATCCCCTTTCTTGAAAGTAATTTAAAATAGTATGCCCAAAAAAAGGATATATTAACCCTTTAGAAGCGGTCTTTTTATAATATTATTAACAACCATGAATTCAACAGCAAAGCTCGATGCATCATCAAGGCATTCAGGATATAAATAAATATTTTTTACAATAAAAAGACGTATTACTTTTTTTAGATGTTTTAAATATGGATAATATTTTTTTGATTTAATATTTTTATACCTTTTTTTATTTTTCATAAAAAAATCAATGTAGTAAAATTTCTTAACATTAACATGATTTTTCCGAAATATTTTATAACTAATTTTTATTTTGACATATGAAGCGGTTAGGTTAAACTTGCAGAAAATTCTTAAGTTAAAATATACAAATAGCAACCCCCCAGCTATAAATAATACAATCCAATATCCCATAATATAAAATAAAAGCAACGTCCTACGTTGCTTTTTTCTCCTCTTCAGGTTCTATGTTCAAGGCAGGAAGTTCTTCGATAGAATTTAAGCCGAAATGTCTTAAAAATTCATCAGTTGTTGCATAAAGTGTGGGTCTTCCCGGTTTATCTAATTTGCCAACTTCCTTAATGAGGCCTTTGTCTGAAAGACCTTTAACTACATTAGAGCATTTAACTCCTCTTATTAACTCAATTTCAACCCTTGTAACAGGCTGCTTGTATGCTATTATAGACAGTGTTTCCATTGCTGCTGTGGATAGACTCTTGTTTATAGTTGTCTGAAGCAGGTTTTGAATATATTCATAATTTTCTTTTTTAGTTGTTATTTGATAGGAATTCCCGAATCTTTGTATGATGAGACCTCTCCTTTCATCATCAGCGATTTCTTCAGTCATTTCATCAAGTACTGATGTCACATTATGGACAGGAATGTTTAAAATTCTTGAAATTTCATTTATATTCAATGGTTCGCCCCAGGCAAAAAGCAAGCTTTCCAAAACACTTTTTAAGTTCATTTTACCCTCCTATGCAGCAATTATTATTATATCACTGTATGTATCATTTTGATAAATTTTCATGTTTTGTTTGTTTGACAGCTCTAAAATAGCTAAAAAGGTTGTGATTACATATTCCTTAGAGATGGATTTCTTTTCTCTGAACGTTTCAAACATGGAAACACGCCCTGTTGCTTTAATCTTTTTCAAAAGCTCGTCAACACAGTCTTTTACGCTGTAATTTTCTCTGTAAACCTTCAATTTATTTTCAGATACTATTTTTATATTTTGATTTTTTATCATTGACATAAAAACATTGTACAATTCATAAATGTTTATTTCATTTAATGAAAGCTGTTCAATCTTAATATCAGAGGTGAGGGCTAATTCTTCCTTTGGTTTAGAAAAATAATAGCTACTTTCATCCTCATATTTTTTCAACTTTTCTGATATATCCTTAAACAATTTGTATTCCAAAAGTTTATTAACAAGTTCCTGTCTTGGATCGTCCTCTTTTTCTTTTTGAGGCAGCAGCATTTGTGATTTAATTTCAATCAATGTTGATGCCATTAAAATAAATTCACTTGCCACGTTCATATTAAACTGCATCATTTGATTTATATATTCTATATACTGGTCTGTTATTTCAGCTATAGGTATATCATATATATCAATTTCCTTTTTTTCAATCAAATGGTAAAGCAAATCGAAGGGTCCTTGAAAAACATTTAAACTCACGGAATAATCCATCGTTACCTCTTACTTTATTATAGTTTCTAATAAGTTGCTGAAGTAAAATTTAAAGATACCTACCTTTTCAATGTTTTTTTCAGGATAAAGCTCGTATTCTCCTAAAACCTGACCATCTCTTGAAAGAATAGCCTTTCCTATTGCAACATCTTGACTTAAAGGTGCTTTTAAATTTTCTTCTATTACATATTCTAAATTAAAATCTTCAACCTTGCAATTACTTTCTGTGAAATAAAAAATATTTTCTTTGCTAACTATGTTAAATGTATCTTCTATGCCACAATAAACATCAGAACTTGATATAGCTTCGCCCTTCTTATGAAATACAAGATTTTTATAATTTGCAAAGCCCTCATTTAAAATTTTAGTTATTTCATTGAAACGGATTTTTGTGGTGTCACTTCCTAAAACAACTGCTATTAATGTGGTGTCATTTCTTCTTGCAGCAGCAGATAAACAATATTTAGCATCTGTTGTGTAACCTGTCTTACCTCCTAATAAGCCTTCATAGTTGTTTATTAATCTGTTGGTGTTAACCAATACCTGTTCTGAGTCTTTTTCTTTGCCAACCCAAACAGAATCCATCCAAGTGAGCAAGTATTGATTTACATAATTATATTTAAGTAACTCTTTAGACATTATTGCAATGTCATTAGCTGTTGTTAAATGCTCTGGTTCAGGCAAACCTGTTACATTGACAAAATTAGTATTTATCATACCAAGTTCTTTTGCTTTTGTATTCATGGCCTTAACGCAGCCTTCCACTGAGCCGTACATAAATTCAGCCATTGCAACTGATGCATCATTAGCTGAGCGCATTGATATAGCTTTCAGCATACTTTCAACAGTCTGAGTTTCATTAGCTTCAAGATATATTTGGCTTCCGCCCATTCCTGATGCATATTCGGATACTGTAAGCTCCTGGTCAAGAGTGATATCTCCATTATTCATTTTTTCCGAAATCAACAACAAAAGCATTATTTTTGTTATGCTGGCTGGCGGCATTTTATCATTAGCATTTTTCTCAAAAAGAATCTGACCGTCATCACCATTTATTAAAATTGCTGCTTTTGACTGCAGGCTTTCCGGCTCTATTCCATATGCAGGAACAACCATCAAATTTACAATTAACAACACCAAAAAAAATATGGCTACATTTTTCTTCATAAAAACTACCTCCCTTTTATGAATTAGAATAACCATATTTGGATGAACTATACAGTTCTATTATTAATTGCATCAGAAATCATTTGTGGTTTTTTTGTCGAAAATATTAATATTTAGTCTATTTCCAAGAAAATTACTCTGTTATATTTCCCAACACGCTTTTGCCTTCAATATTGTTTTCAATATTTAACATGTTTAAAATTGTCTTGCCAATTGATGCGTATGTGTCAAGAATTCCAAGGTTGTTATTTGCCTTAATATTTTTTCCGTAGAATAATAATGGAATATATTCTCTTGAATGGTCTGTGCTTTCAGTTGTTGGGTCGCAACCGTGATCTGCTGTAATGATGAGGACATCATCATCCTTTAGGTTATCCATTATTTCCGGAAGCTTGTCATCAAAATATTTTAAAGCATCCGCATAGCCCTGCACATTGTTTCTGTGTCCGTAAACCATATCAAAATCAACAAGATTGGTAAATATTAAGCCTTTGAACTGTTCCTTTATTGCTTTAATTGTTGCTTCAATGCCTTCCACATTGTTATGTGTGTGATTTGATCTCGTTATTCCCTTATTGACAAATATATCTTCAATTTTACCGATTGCATATACTTCCATACCATTGTTTTTCACAAAATCAAGCAATGTATCCTTTGGTGGAACAAGTGAAAAATCCTTTCTGTTTTCTGTTCTTGTATAGTTGCCATCTGTTCCTATGAAAGGTCTTGCAATAACTCTTCCAACACCGTGCTCTCCCTGAAGCATTTCTCTTGCTATTTGGCATATTTTATAAAGCTCATCAAGATGAACAACTTCTTCATGTGCTGCTATTTGAAATACACTGTCAGCTGATGTGTAAACAATCAAGCTTCCTGTTTCTACATGAGTATTACCTAGCTCCTTTATAATTTCAGTGCCTGATGCAGGATAATTCCCTATTGTCTTTCTTCCAACTCTTTTTTCAAATTCCTTTATAAAATCTTCAGGGAACCCGTTTGGATATGTAGGAAATGGGTTGTCAAGAACCAAGCCGCTTATTTCCCAATGTCCTGTTGTAGTATCCTTGCCCTTTGATTTTTCATTGCATTTTCCAACCGTACCAAGGAATTCTTCTGATTTTTTTAGGTCTTCAAATCCATCAATATTTAAAAGGCCTAATTTTTCTAAATTAGGCAATGAAAAATTCTCTATTGATTTATAGATATTTTTTACAGTGTTGCTACCTGCATCACCATAATCAGCCGCATCAGGAAGCTCGCCCACACCTACACTGTCTAAAACGATCAATACTGCTCTATTTATCATTTATTTTCTCCTTTGTGATATTTTCTGCTTATATTATACTCTTGGAAATGTCTTTTTAAACACTTCAAGTGATTTAAATTCTACGCTATTTAAGTAATTTTGAGCTGCTGCAAAGCTAGAAAGTCCCATGAGCTCTTGAATAGTGCCTAAATCAGCACCGTGAGTTAAAAGATGGACGGCAAAGGAATTTCTTAATATTTGAGGAGACAGTTCCTTGTTTAAGTTCATTTTTCTTTCATAAAACTTCAGTATTTTCCAAATACCCTGTCTCGATATGGGTTCGCCTGAAATGTTGACAAATAAAAATTCATTGTCTTCCTTGCATCTTTTAACTCTAAAATTGTTTAAGTAATTTGAAATTGCATTATTAGCATATTGACTCAATGGCACAATGCGTTCCTTTAAGCCTGCTATATTTATTATACTGGTAACTAAATTAACATGATTTACCTTGATGCTGATAAGTTCTGTTACCTTTATCCCTGAAGAATACAATAATTCCAAAATGGCACTGTCTCTACTTCCTTTAAAGGAATTTATATCAGGCTGCTTCATCAATAAATTCACTTCATCCTCTGATAAAACTGATGGTGTTTTTTTAATTTGCTTTGGACTATGTATGCTGATGGCAGGGTTGTCCTCAATTAATCTCTCTTTTTTCAAAAATTCAAAAAAATTCTTCAATGCAGAAATAGTTCTTGAAATTGTAGATGAACTTTTTCCATGCTTCTGAAGATTCACAAGATAAGTCAATATCTGTGCTTTTCTTGCATTGGTTAAATCCAATCCATACGCTTCGGTTAAATAATCATTAAAGCTGTTTAAATCATATATGTATGAACTGACCGTATTTGTGCTTAATTTTTTTGAAATAAGATATGATTTATAAATTTCGATAGTTTTATCCATTAACTCACCAACAATCTGCTTAATATGTATATATAATAGCTGTAGCCAAGGCTGTAGCCTGCTACTATAAGAAGATATATCAAAGAAAGTTTAATATATCCAGTTACAATTATATCAAACTTGTGTGAAATAGTCTCTATATTTTTTGTTTTTTTCGTATATTTTGATAGGGTGCTTGAAATAAATGTAAAATAAAAGAGAACAGGAAAGAAAATAAAATAATCAGTGAATGTCATAACGAAATATTTAACATCCATACCCAAAGTTCGGATTAGATATATGACAGAAAGACCATAATAAACAGAAACCAATGCAAACAGCACATATATGATTTTATTTTGACCTATTATTGTCAAAAGTATGATAACAATAAAATAAATTAAATTTCTTTTTATGGTCATTGAGAAAATGTCATTTAATTTCAAAGTGCTTATTATTTCATAATTAATATTTGTAATACTTTTATTACCTAAAATAAAATAAATGATTGCAGAAAGCATTAAGGATAAAATAAATATAATTATTAAAATAAAAAATCTTTTGTTTTCTGATAAAACTAGTTTCTTTAGTACATTATTCATAAAAAAAACCTCCTGAAAGCTTTATATAATATATGCTTGTACAGAAGGATTAATTCTATTTAGATTTTAAAAATTCGCAGTTTCAGCTATGAATTGAGCCAGTGAAGCATTCCAATTAATGTCTTGCTGTCAATTATTTTGCCTGTTTCAATCATTTTTTTGGCTTCTACCTTGCTAACCTTTATTGTTTCAATGCATTCGTCTTCATCAAATTTCGTAGATGTGAATGTTAAATCTTCAGCTAAAAACAAATAACATTTTTCATTTGTAAAACCAGGTGATGTATAAAACTCAAATACTTGTTTTATTTTTTTAGCTTCATATCCTGTTTCTTCTTTTAATTCTCTCAAAGCACATTCAACAGGCTCTTCTGCAATATTTAATATGCCTGCAGGAATTTCATAAATGAAATCTTCCACAGCTTTTCTATATTGTCTAACTAAGAGCATTTCATTGTCTTCGTTAATGGCAAGAATTGCTGAAGCACTTTTATGCTCAACTATTTCTCTTTTGGCATATTTTTGATTTTCAAGCTCAACTGTATCAACTCTTAAATTTATTATTTTACCTTCAAATATTTTTTCACTTTTAACTGTTATTTCTGTGTTCAAAATTGCCTCCTATAATTCTTGCAATTTTTATCTTTCTCTGCATTATTTTGTATCCGCTTAATTGTAATAATAATAAATGTTTTTGTCAAGCTTATTATCTCACTGCTACATAGAGAATATACTAATAATCCATCTGGCCTATTAGTATATTGAGATGTTATGATACCTTTTGCTCTAAACGAAGTTTATCTGCTATCATTGCGATAAACTCTGAGTTTGTGGGTTTACCTTTATTATTATGTATTGTATAGCCAAAAATATTGTTAATTGTTTCAATTTTTCCTCTAGTCCATGCTACTTCTATGGCATGACGAATAGCTCTTTCTACTCTGCTTGGAGTGGTCCCGTATTTTGAAGCAATCATTGGATACAATTCCTTTGTAATAGCTCCTAACAATTCAATATTATTTACTACATCAATAATAGAAGTTCTTAAATACTGATAACCTTTAATATGTGCCGGCACCCCTACCTCATGCAATATTTCAGTTATTTTGACTTCCAAGCTTAATTCTTGATTTACTTTTTCATTGTACACGATTTCCTTGCTCTTGTTTTGAACTCTTGAAGTTTCTAATTCAGAAATTTGAATTAATCTGTCTGCAAAAGATTCAAAATTAAAAGGCTTAACAATGTAATAATCTACTCCCATATTAATTGCTCTTTGTGTTACCTTATCATGTCCCACTGCTGATAAAATAATAACCTTAGGAAATTTCTTCATCTCCTTCTTATGAAGCTTTTCCATTACTCCTAAGCCATCCAAATGCGGCATTATGATATCTAATATCAAAATGTCCGGTTCATGTTTTTCTACAGCATCTAATGCCTTCAAACCATCATCAGCCATTTCAACCACATCAAAAACACTTTTGCTTTCCAAAAAATCTTTTAGAATGAGCCTAAATTCCTTATTATCATCTGCTATAACTACTCTAACTTTTTTCTGCATAATTCATCCCCCATAGTAAATTATTTTCTAATTATATTATACGAAAAAAAATCAAAAAACCCTTTTTTTTTCTATAATTTTTTTTTATTTTTTTAAATATTTATATTTTCATCTACTTTATTCTATTTATATTATTCTTTTACAATATTATACTAAATATTATGAAATATTTTTGTCATTCTGAGCGTCAGCGAAGAATCTTAAATCATTGAAATCATGAGATTCTTCGGGCAAGCCCTCAGAATGACATTAATAAATTTAAAGTTTCAATTATGATAAACCTGATCAAAAATCCATTCTATATATATTCCATAACCCTTTGTGGGGTCATTCATAAATACATGAGTAACAGCTCCCACTATTTTGTTGTTTTGTATTACTGGGCAGCCGCTCATGCCTTGTATTATGCCATTGGTCAATTGCAGCAAATCATCATCTACTATTTTAATTACAAAGCTTTTTTCATCAGGTTTGTTTTGATAAAATATTTTGGTTATTTCTATATCATATTTTTGTATTTCATTGTTTACGCATGAAAATATTTGTGCCGGTCCGATTTTTATTTCTTCCTTTTTGCCGACTTCCATTAAATTTTTGCTAAAATATCCCATGCTTTCTTTATTTATATTTCCGTAAATTCCAAAGTTAGTGTTATTTTCCACAGTGCCAAGACTTTCTTCATTTTTTAATATATAACCGATAATTTCGCCCGGTTCGCCTTTTTTGCCTAATTTTATATTTGTTATATTGGCTCTTGATATGGTTCCTGACTCAATGTCTATCAAGGAGCCGGTTTCTGAATCAGATATTCCATGTCCGATAGCACTAAATTTTCCTGTTTCAGGGTCAATAAAGGTAACTGTACCTATTCCGGCAATATCATCTCTCGCCCAAAATCCAAATTTAATATCATTGCTGTCGTATGTTTTAACCGGCGAAATATGGAAATTTAAAATTTTTCCTTCTCTTTCAACAGTAAAACTGTAATCTTTGACTCCCTTTGCCATGGTATAATTTAATATATCATCTGTTTCTTCAATATTAATTGAGTCAATTGACAGAATTTTATCTCCTATTTGAATTCCTGCTATTTTTGCAGGAGAAATGGATAATTTGTCAGTACTTATTATATCTGCCAATCCAACTACAAGAACTCCCTCAGTTTTTAAATCAACTCCAATTGTTTGACCGCCTGGTATTATATACTTACCTTCTGTCTCTATTACTTGGTTCTCATCTATTTTAGTTAATATATATGGATTTGTTTTAAGATCATAGCCATAATAGACAGCCGCCAATAAAATTGCAATAAAAAAAATAAAGAATAATACTCTTTTAGCGAATCCCTTCATGATGCACTCCTTCAAGTTTTATCTTTAATTTCTCCACAAGATACTTGTATTATACTAATTAAAAATTGGAACTCGAAAGATAGAATTTATTCTTTATCTGTACTTTAAACTATTTGCTTGAATCGATTAATTCTTTAGCATTATTTAGTGATTTTTCGGTTATTTTCATGCCGCTCAACAACCGCGCTATTTCATAAACTTTTTTTTCATCATCAAGCTTTTTAACCTTGCTGTAGGTATTTTCTCCAAAAACATTTTTTTCTATTAAAAAATGATTGTCAGAAATAGAAGCTATTTGAGGCGAATGAGTTACGCAAATAACCTGATGTTTTTGTGATATATAATTCATTTTGATACCTGCCATCTGAGCAGTCTTGCCGCTGATTCCAGAATCAATTTCATCAAATACCAAAGTTTCTGTGCTTTCTAAATCAGAGCTGATTTTTTTAAAAGCAAGCATGATACGTGAAGCTTCTCCTCCAGACACAACTTTTTGAACTGAGTTTAAATCACTTCCCACGTTAGTAGAAATTAAAAACTCAACATCATCCGTACCATCTTGAGAAAAATTGTTTTTCTTTTCAAAATGAACCTTAAACATGATGTTTTTCATATTTAGATCATTAAGTTCAGTTAATAGATTTGCTTCAAGCAAAGAAGCTGCTTTTTTTCTTTTGTCTGATATTTTTTCAGAAAAATCTTTCAATTTGTTATACAATATATTTTTTTCTTTTATTAAAACACTTAAATTATATTCTGCCTCTTTTAACAAACTTAATTCTTTTTCTGATTCATTTCTGTATTCAATAATTTTTTCCACAGTGAAGCCGTATTTTCTTTTTAAACGGTTAACCAGAGACATTCGGTTTTCAACTTCGTTAAGCTTGCTTTCATCTAATTCAAGCTTTTCTGAATAATCTCTTAAATCATAGTTAAAAAATTGAATTTCTTCCAATAATATGTCAAGTCTTTGAAGAAAGCTTTCTAATGCTTCATCATACGTTTTAATTTTGTTTAAAATGCTGTAAACGTTATTCAGATAATTGCTTGAATTTAAAATATTTGAAGCTTCATATAAAGAGCCTTGCAATTCCTTCATATTAGAAAGCTTTTTAATTTCTTTAAGCAGTTCTTCCTCTTCTGCATCCTTTAATCCAGCTTCATCTATTTCATCAATTTCATATTGAAGCTGTTCCATTTTATTGTCTTTGTTTATGAGCTTTTTATTAAGAAAATCAATTTCATTTATAATTTTGAAGTATTGTGTGTACAGTTTTGAATACTCTGAAATCAAAGGCGCTAATTCCTTTTGAATGAGGCTGTCCAACAATAAAATGTGATTTTCTTTTTTAAATATGCTTTCGTGACCAAATTGACCATATATATCAATTAAAAAGCTGCCTACTTCCTTCAATGAACTTAAAGGAATTGTTCTTCCGTTAATTTTGCTTATGCTTTTACCGTTTTCCAATATTTCTCTGGAAACTATAAGGTAATCTTCAGAATCTATTTCTAAATTTAATTTCTTTAAACAATTTTGAATTTCTTCATAAGTGGAAATATCAAAAACAGCTTCAATCAATGCGCTGCTTTTTCCCTTTCTTATTAAGTCCTTTGAAGATCTTTCCCCTAAAATCATGGACAGTGCTTCTATTAAAACAGATTTTCCAGAGCCTGTCTCACCGGTAAATACATTAAATCCTTTTTCAAATTTAATAGATTCATTTTCAAATACAGCAAAATTGCTTATAGTTAAGTTAAGCAGCATAAAATCACCATTATCTTATATTCTTCTTAAATTCTTCCAATACTTGATCTACATTTTCCATTGTTCTTATTGCTACAAATACGGTATCATCTCCAGCTAAAGTGCCAACTATATGATCAACTCCCATATAGTCAATTGCAGATGCACAGATTTGAGCAGCGCCAGGTATTGTTTTTAATACAATTATGTTCATAGCATTGTCAATAGAAACCACTGAGTTTTCAAAGATTTTGTATAATCTGTCAGTTATTCCTTCCTGACTTTGGCCAATGGTTGCATATTTGTACTTGCCATTTTTAGACATTACCTTTACTAGTCTAAGCTCTTTAATGTCCCTAGAAATAGTAGCTTGTGTAACATCTATGCCCATTGCCTTTAAGCCATCAGCAAGCTCCTCCTGAGTTTCGATTTCCCTTTTAGAAATAAGCTCAAGAATTTTTGTTTGTCTCGTATACTTTTTCATTAGTCACCTCTTAAATTCTATTATTTTAATTCAAAGGCCTGCAAAATTAAGTCTTTGAATTTGTTTTCAACAGTTGAACTTAGGTTTATACCTTTTTTAATGTAACCTAAATATTCAATATTCCCATCTCCTCCCTTTATGGGAGAAAATGTAACATCTTTTAAATATAATCCGTTTTCGTTGCAATATGTTCTTATTTTATTTAGAACATCCAAATGGACATTTTTGTCCTTCACGATACCATTTTTCCCAATATTTTGTCTTCCAGCTTCAAACTGAGGCTTAATAAGCACAATTATATCCGTTTCAACATGACTTATTTCGACAATTTTATGTAAGATATATTTTAGAGAAATAAATGATACATCTGTTGTAATTATATCGATGCTTTCATTAAAGATTGAAGGATCAATATATCTGAAATTTGTTTTTTCTAAATTTATTACACGGGTATTATTTTTTAAGGATTCATGAAGCTGATCGTGCCCTACATCTATGGCATACACCTTTTTAGCATTGTTTTTTATGAGAAAATCGGTAAAGCCACCCGTAGAAGCTCCAATATCTACTGCTATTTTGTCTTTTATATCTATATTGAAATATTTAACAGCTTTTTCAAGCTTTGATGCTCCTCTGCTCACATATGCATAGCTTTGCTTAACCTCTATGTTGTCATCTGTGTTCACTTTGAAAGAAGGCTTTTGGATTAATTTATCATTGACATACACATTGCTGTTCAAAATAAGTTGTCTTGCCATTTCTCTAGTTTCAGCATAGTTATATGTCTTAAGATATACATCAAGTCTGTAATCTTCCATTAAATACCCTTCCATCATTTTTCATAAATATTCTGTTCACAATATAAACTTAGGAGTAATTCAATAAAATTATAGCAT
>JBFXKO010000007.1:0-132425 GCA_050173715.1 Sedimentibacter sp. | reverse complement strand
ATACGCTAACGATGGAACGCCGTGTGAAGCGAAAGTTTCATGCACGGTGTGGGGCGGGGGAAAATCTGGAGATAACCTCAAAGGATTACCTATCGTCATTGTATAACAAATCAAATATCACCTATTCCGTTAATTATCACTTTGAATAAATGGAGGGATCGCTATGAATAAAATAATGATAAAAACAAAAAACTTTTTAGTAAGACAAGCTGTGACTGTAAAGATTGCAATTAAAAATAACCGTGGAGAAGGGTATATTGATACTGCAGTAAAAATTCTTATTGCCGTAGTTTTAGGAGCATTGCTCCTTGCAGGACTGTATGCATTATTCGGTGAAGTGGTTATGCCGACATTAGAAGAACGAATCAAAGAAATGTTTAACTATGCAGGCTAATAGCATCCTACAAGGGGTGCTGTTTTCTTCTCTTCTTTTGGCAGCATCTTATACGGATATAAAAAAAAGAGAAATTCCAGATACGGTCTGCGTGCTCCTTGTATTAATAGGATTTCTAAAATTTAGTTATCCAAATCTATTAGGAATATTTATTGCTTTGCCATTTCTTATAGCAGCAATGTTTAAAGAAATGAGTATTGGAGGCGGAGATATTAAGCTAACTGCCACAGTTGGATTTGTCCTTGGATTTTGGAAAGGAATCTATGGATTAATAATAGGACTTACCTTATTGATATTGTTTTATATCATGGTAAGAATTTCATTAATCATCAGAAAAAAGCAGGTGGCAAAGAATTTATCTATGCCACTTGCTCCCTTTTTAGGGATAGGTTTTATAGTGATGTATTTTATAAATTAGGAGGAATATACTATGAGTTTTTTTAGGAATAGAACAGTAGTTGGAGTGATTTGTATCGTATTGTCGCTCCTTATATGTTTTGGTATTACACCATTATTTAATAAAGGGATCAGTCAAAAGGCAGAAATTGTCCGTGTGACAAAGGAGATAAAATCAGGTGATGAAATCACAAAGGATATGATCCAAGTAGTAGAAGTAGGTGGATTTAATCTACCTGAAAATGTAATTCGTACTAAGGAAACTGTAATTGGCAAATTTGCAGTTTCAGATTTAGGGATTGGAGATTATATTTTAAATACAAAATTATCAGAGATACCAGCAGCTGAAAATGCCTATTTATATAATCTAGATGGAAGTAAACAGGCAATGTCTATTACTATTAAGGCCTTTGCAAATGGTCTTTCAGGAAAACTACAAAGTGGAGATATTGTATCTGTTATTGCCCCTGATTATAAAAAGCAAGGTGCAACAGTTATTCCAGCAGAACTTAAATATGTAGAAGTGATTTCTGTAACAGCTTCATCAGGATATGACGCTAATACAAATGAACAAGGAATAGAAGATGAAAGAGAACTTCCATCAACGGTAACGCTCCTTGTAACACCTGAGCAAGGAAATATTCTGGCAGAATTAGAGGCAAATTCTAAATCCCACTTATCACTTGTATATCGTGGAAGTCCAGAGAATACAAAGAAGTTTATTGATATGCAAAAGGAAATTATAGAAGCTCTCTATTATCCAGAACCAGAAGAACAAACGGAAGATGTATCTGAAGAAGACATAGTAGAAGAGGCAATAGATAACTCAAACACATCCTCTGAAGGAGTAGAAGAAACAGGAAGTGAGGTAGAGTAAAAATGTTAAACTTTAAGAAAAATAGTATTTTTACTCGCAATTTAAAGGAAGAAAATGTTCAGGAAGAAATCTTACATGGTGGTGTTCTAGCTGTTTGGGGGAGCCCCGGGAGTGGAAAAACAACAGTAGCTACAAAGATTGCAAAATATCTTGCGGATAAGAAAAAGAATGTAGTACTGGTATTGTGCGATATGACAGCACCAATGCTCCCATGCATCTGCCCACCACAAGAACTTGAATGCGAAAAATCATTAGGAAGTATCCTTGCTGCAACCCATGTAACAGAGTCGCTTGTAAAACACAATATGATTACTCATAAAAAGCTATCATACCTTACTATCCTTGGCATGTTAAAGGGAGAAAACGAATATACCTATCCGCCCTATTCAGAAGTGCAAGCAAGAGAGCTGATTGATAGCCTTCGTGAAATCGCGCCATTTATTATTATAGATTGTGGTAGCTATATAGCTAATGATGTTTTATCTGCTGTTGCACTAATGGGGTCTGATTCTGTATTAAGACTAGCTAATTGTGATTTAAAAAGTATCAGCTATCTATCAAGTCAATTGCCTCTTCTTCGTGATGGAAAGTGGGATGCAGATAAGCAATATAAAATAGCTTCCAACATTAAACCACAGCAAGGGGTAGACCATATGAGTCAAGCACTTGGAAGTGTAGCCTTTAAGCTTCCACATTCACAGGAACTTGAGGAGCAATATCTAGCTGGGAATCTATTCGATGAATTATCCATGAAGGACAGCAAGGCATTTCGCAAAGAAATTGAGAAGATAGCAAGGGAGGTATTTAGGTGTTAGGAAAAAGAAGAAATAGTTCTGTGTTTCTAAAGACAAAAGGGCAACAAAACGTGTCATCTACAAATGAAAAGGCAATATCAAAGACCTTCAAAAGGGCAATTGAAATGCTGGAAACTCAAGGAGTAGAGGGAAAAATAGAAGAGATACAAGAATCACAAGAAGTTCAAGAAACACAAAGGGAGTTGGGTTCTGAAAATAGAACTCACTCCCTGTTTTTTACCCCTGAAACAGAGGGTAAGGACTTTTCTACAGTTCTAAAGGATGTTCAAGAATATATTTCAAGCAATTATTCTGTTCTTATTACCGATGGAACTATGAGGGATTCTAAAGAACAGATGAAACGATATATTTCTAAATATGTTCAAGACAGTAGAATCTCGGTAAAAGGTATGAGTGGCAATGAATTAATTGATGCGCTTTACACCGAAATGGCTGAGTATGGTTTTTTAACAAAATATATTTATGGAGAAGGTATTGAAGAAATAGACATTAACTCATGGAAAGATATCGAAGTGCAGTATTCTAGTGGAAGAAATGAAAAGCTTAAAGAACATTTTGATTCTCCTGAACATGCAATTAATGTAATAAGAAGAATGCTCCATGTTTCTGGAATGGTGCTTGATAATGCTAGTCCTGCTGTCCTTGGTCATCTAACAAAGAATATTCGTATTGCAGTGCTTAAAACTCCATTAGTAGATGAAGATGTTGGGATTTCAGCCTCTATTCGTATTGTTAATCCTCAAAGTATGAAAAAAGAGGACTTTGTTAATGGTGGTACAGCGATAAATCCTATGCTTGATTTTTTATCGGAGTGTATCCGTTATGGTATTTCTGTTTGTGTGGCAGGAGCAACAAGCTCTGGTAAAACAACAATTGCTGGATGGTTACTAACTACCATTCCTGACAATAAGCGAATATTTACTATTGAAAACGGATCTCGTGAGCTTGCCTTGGTTCGTGAAAAAGAAGGAAGAGTAACTAATTCTGTTATTCATACCATAACACGTGACAGTGAAAATGAAAGGCAAAGAGTAGATCAGATTACTTTACTTGATATGTCCTTAAGGTTTAATCCAGATATTATTGTAGTAGGAGAAATGCGAGGAGCAGAGGCTAATGCAGCACAGGAAGCAGCGAGGACGGGGGTAGCTGTTCTTACTACCATCCATTCAAACTCCTGTGAGGCAACCTATCGTAGAATGGTATCTCTTTGTAAACGAGCAGTAGATATGTCAGATGAAACCCTAATGGGATATGTAACAGAGGCTTATCCTATTGTTGTGTTTTGTAAGCAACTTGAAAACAAGGAAAGAAAGATGATGGAGATAATGGAGTGCGAGATCCTTCCAGATGGCACCAGAAACTATAGACCATTATATCAATATGTGATTACTGAAAATCGTATGGAGGATGGGAAATTTATAATTAATGGTTACCATGAGCAGATCAATAGCATTTCAGATAGCCTTAGTAAAAGATTCTTGGAAAATGGAATGCCAATTGACATCATAGAAAAATTGAAAACAATGGAGGTGAAAACTCTATGAGTACCATCTTGTTGATTGCCTGTATCGGAATGATTGCAGGTTTTTTTATTTTATTTGGAATTTCACCCATGGAGTTCACAGAAAATATATTTATAAAACTGATGAGTAAGCCAAGGAGCATAAAGGATGAGATTAATGAGACTACAAAGCGAAAGAAGGTATCTTTTTTAAGACGAGAAATCATGGAAGTGCAAGAGATTTTAAAAGTAACAGGGAGAGAAAAGAAATTTCCAATGCTTTGTGCCTTATCCCTGTTATTGTTTGCTATGGGAGGATCTATTGCTATCTTGCTTAACAACTTTTTCTTAGTACCAGTGATGGCAATAGGCTTTATGTTTCTGCCGTTTTGGTATATAAGGCTTACACAAAGTTATTTTAAAAGGGATATTGCTGCAGAGTTAGAAACAGCTCTAAGTATTATAACAACTGCTTATTTAAGAAATGAGGATATTCTTACAGCAGTTGAGGAAAATATGAACTACTTAAATCCACCAGTTCTGTCTATATTTAAGGGTTTCGTTTCGAGGATAAAGCTGATAAACCCAGATATTATAGGAGCTTTGCAAGCTATGAAAGGACAGATTGATAATGCTGTGTTTCGTGAATGGTGTGACGCTTTAATCTCTTGTCAGCTTGACCGAAGTTTAAAGACAACCCTGACACCCATTGTAAGTAAGCTATCGGATATGCGTGTAGTAAATGGAGAACTTGAAAACATGGTCTTTGAACCAAGAAAAGAATTCATTACCATGGTTATATTAGTCATTGGAAATATACCTCTTTTGTATTTTCTAAACAAAGACTGGTATCACACACTCATGCATTCAGCTTTAGGACAGATTATTCTTTCTATTTCTGCTATGGCTATTTTTATATCAACAGCTTTCGTAATCAAACTAACCCAACCAATTGAGTATAGGAGGTAGCCGAATATGACAATTTTAATCTTTGCATTTGGCATACTACTTGCTATTGGTTTGTTTCTAATTTCTGCTGATTTGCTGAAATTGCCAAGCATTGCAACACAAAAGGCTATGTTATCTGCTGGTAAACAAGGAAAAGAAATGGCTAAAACTGTAGATGCACTTCTTATAGGATGGGCAGTAAAGCTTGCTAAATATATTCCTATGGATGAGTATAAAAAAAGCAGAATGAAAAACACATTAAATGCTGCTGGAATGAATCTGACTCCAGAAGAGTTCATTGCATCAGCAATATTAAAGTCGGGAATAATTGCACTACTAATTATACCTTGCCTTATGATACTTCCACTTATTGCACCGATACTTATGTTTTTAAGCATTATCATATATTTTAAGGAAATTCGTAAAGCAGATGAGATATTAAAGATAAAGAAAGAAAAAATTGAAGTAGAACTGCCAAGATTTGTAGCAACCATTACCCAGGAGTTAAAGGCAAGTAGGGATGTATTGTCTATTATAGAGAACTATAAGAAGAATGCAGGAGAGGAATTTGCTGAAGAGCTGGATATCTTAACAGCAGATATGCGCTCCTCTTCCTATGAGGCAGCACTTACAAGATTTGAGGCAAGGATTAATTCACCGATGCTATCGGATATAACGAGAGGGTTAATTGGTGTTCTTCGTGGAGATGATGGATCCATGTATTTTCAAATGCTATCCCATGATATGAAACAGCTTGAACTTCAACGATTAAAAGCACAGGCAATGAAAATACCACCTAAGATTAGAGTGTTTTCCTTTGTAATGCTTATGTGTTTCTTGATGACCTATATGGCCATCATTGTATATGAAATTATACGTTCCCTTAGTGGAATGTTCTAGGGGGTGTCTATGTGATAAAAATATTAAAATCAAAACAAGGCGAAGGATATATAGATGTTGCAATTCTTGTGCTTTGCGCCATGCTTGTTATTGCTCTTGCAGTGAGAGTATTTCCAGCTTATATTATAAAACAACAGGTAGATACCTTTGCTACAGAGCTTGTAAGGGAAGCAGAAATTGCAGGAAGGGTAGGATCAGAAACTTATAACAGGGAACTTTTACTTCGAGAAAAAACTGGTATTACACCAACGGTTAAATGGTCAAAGTCAGGAAGAATTCAGTTAAATGAAGAGATAACTGTTACTATTACCTTTGAAACAAATATAGGTTTATTTGGAGAATTTGGTTCCTTTCCTGTTACCTTAAGAGCTGATGCTGCTGGAAAATCAGAAGTATATTGGAAGTAGGTGAAATCTTGCATAAACTAAAAAGAATATTAATCGATAAAAAAGGCAGTTCTTTTCCGTTGATTGTTGCAGTGACTTTGTGCCTTGTAATGATTTTTACAGGAGTATCAGAATATTTTAGGCTCATGATCATAGCACAAGGTGTGCGTGATGCCGTTCAAGATGCAGTTATTTCTACTGTTAATGACAATTATGATGATGTTTATCATGGAGTTCGTGAAGGGTATTCAGGAGGATATCAGCCTATGGCAGTTGACTTTGAAGAATCCCTTGATTATGGAGAAATTTATGATAGACTAGATACAATTCTTGGATTAAGTAGGAAAAGTGGATATCATGTTAAGACTACATCAGAAGGAAAAATAGAGTTTAAAATATGGAATTTAGAAGTAGATATAAGGAATGCTCCTTTAGCTTTAGGGGATAGGCCAGATTCAAGATTTGAGGCAGATAGTAGTATAATGCTTGAAGTACCAGTATCCTTTGGAGGAAGACTTCTACCAAGCATGAGGATGAAAATAAAAGCAAGTTCAGGCTATACTCCTAAGTTTTAAAAGATTTGAAGAATTTGATAGACTTTCAGGAAATCTTGTGGTAGTTTGTAGCTTGAAAGAAACAGACAACTAAGATTAAAAAGGAGGCAGAAACCGATGAATAATATAAATGATAAGACCAAAAGAAGACTAACTGTAGCAAGTGGTTTAATAATCAGTGTAATACTTATAGCTTTAATAACAAATCAGTTTAAGAAAGAACCCATAGAGGATGCAGTATTGCCAAATCAAAGTGTAGAAACGAATGATTTCATAGTAGAAAAACCTGTAATTACAGAAAAAGAAGATGAAATTATAGTGCCAAAAATTGAGATTCCAGATACGGAAACGATAGATAATGGTGCGATAGATACAGGCACTGAGCAAACCATTCAAGGAGATGTAGAAAAACCGACAGAGCCTACAGAGGAACAGCTTACAGATCCAACACAGAAACCAAATGGTGAGAAAGTAGAAACACTACCTGAACCTGTAGAACATGATAAAGTCGAGAAACCAGCAGAAACACCGAAAAATAATGATGTACCACAAGGTGGAGATACCAATAATGGAAAGATTTATGTACCTGGATTCGGATGGATTGAGGATATAGGGGAAGGCCAAGGTACTGCAGTAGACGGAGAAGGAGATATTAATAAACAGATTGGAACAATGGACTAAATATAAATATAAATGAAAATGAAAGACACTGCAGAGATGTAGTGTTTTTTGTTTGCAGAAAGGAGAAAATATGAAGCAGATATTAAAAACATTGATGATATTTACAATGATATTTAGTTTAATGATGCCCATTAATGTATTTGCTGTTGGAGATGGAAACATCGACTCTGGTGGTGGAGATATGGGGTATGGAACGAGTACTGATAAATGGTCTCCTGGATATGATGGAGTGCGTGTTACTGTAGTTCGAGCAAGTGATCATGCTGTAGTAACTACCCCTATTGATTTTACAAATAAATCACCTACTAATGTTCGTTTGCATTTTGGAAAGGTTAGCAAATTGAGTTATAAGGGAGGCAGAGCCATTTCTCCAAGTGGTCAAAGTTATACCTTTGTAAATCCTGCACAAGAGATGCCAAGAATAGTGAGTACGAATGGTAGTAGCAATATAGAAGCAATAAAGAAATATTTTTGCTCTGAATATATAATTAAAAGGGTCGCTGAAATTACAGGCATGAATTATGACATTTTAATTGGTGGAGATTACAAATTACTCTTAGAGCCAATGGCATATTACACATTTCAAGGAGTTATGATAGCTACAACTGCAACAGAAGCTGCCATGTATGATGAACAATTAAGTGGATTGCTTAGAAATAAGATGGTATTTTTGTCCCATAAAAACTTGCCCCTTGCTATGTTTCTAGAGGTAGGAGATTTGGGATACCCAGCATGGAGCGGCAGTACTACAAAAGCGGCCTCAAATGCAGATATAAAATCTTCGCTTGGACTTGGTATCGTGCGTTTTACAGAGCAACCTGAACCGCCAATGGTAAGTGCATATGATTACGAGTATAGAGTAAATACTGAGGTAATCACTTCCGTTATGATTAGTGGAGGACAATCCGACCCTGACAGTCCTACTCGTGTAAGCTTTATTATTGATGGAAGAACTTATAATGTTGGGAATGTATATTACCCAAGTGGCGACTCTCAGCTTGCATGGGTGAAATGGACAACTCCTGATACGGAACAAGATATAGTAATAGATGTAATAGTGAATGGACCGGGTAGTACTAGTAAATCAATTATCAATGTTAAGATTGTTGATTTAGATAAAAATCCACCACCAAATCCTGTAGCAGATGATAGAAATGACTCTTTTTCTCATTCCTCTGTTCCAAACAGAGAAGAAAAAACAAATGCAAATTGGAGCATATGGAGTCCTTGGTGGCGGGCATATTGGGTGTGGCATAGTACAGGAGAGGACTCGGGATATTGGTGTGACCATGGTTGGTGGGAGTTTGATCTTGAACAATATACAGCGAGGCTTTCAAGTGATATGAGTATTAAAAACGATAGTAAGAATCCTACTGCAAGTGGAAGTACTTTTAAAAGTGGATATGGAATCAATCAAACAGTGACTGGAAATGTGAGTAGCAATCAAAGTTCAGCAATAACCTATGTTCAAAATGCAGTTTCCTATTTTCCTGAATTCGGATATGAAACCTATTGGAGATTATTAGAGCGTGTTTCCAGTGGTTCAAATGCAAGGTTTGAGTTTAAGAAAAACAATTATTCCACTTATAAGAATCGTACACATTTTACCCCAATATGGATGCCGGATGGTGTATATACAGTAAATACTTGGCTTATAGATGCATGGACACCTGATGGAATGCTCTCAATGAATCTTATAGATACATTAACAATAAAGGGAAACTTGTGGCAAGACTGGCATATAGCACCCTTAAATCCTTAACCGAATTGACATTGTACCATAGTGCCATAGTGCCATAGTGCCATAGTGGTTCTTTCTATTTTAATGAAAACTAGCAAGAAGTTGCGAAAAATACTTATATTTTCATCAAAAAATATTTACACTTTAGTAATTTGGTACTATAATAGAGGTAGTATAAGTGGATATTTCAAGAAAGGGGTATGTACAATGAAAATCAGCTATAAAAAACTGTGGATTTTACTAATTGAAAAGGATATATCCCCTGCAACCCTGAGAAAGGATTTGAATATAGCAACAGGGACAATGACGAAAATGAGAAAGAATGAAGAAGTGGCGTTATCGGTTCTCTTGCGTATATGTGAGTATTTAGATTGTAACATTGGAGATATTTGCGATGCTGTATGGCTGGAAGTCAAATAGAATTGAACTTCCATGTAACTGCTTTTATATTAAGAATTGAAGCATTAGGAGGAAGAAATTATGGCGAGTACAACTGGCACACCGAGTGAGTCGACTTCAAGGGAAAATGGAGAAGTTCGTTTTTGTGCCTATTGTGGTACTAAATTGGATTTGGGAGCAAGGTTTTGTAAAAGCTGTGGCAAACCTATTGTTCAGCATGAAGCAAAGAATTTAGGTTCTGAGGATAAAGGAGCTGGTTCTCATGTAAAAATGTCAGACGAACCGATTACTAAGCGACAAACTGTTTATGAAGGTTATATTCACAAGTGCCCTAATTGTGGTGAAATATTAGAATCATTTGTTACTAATTGCCCGTCATGTGGATATGAAATTCGTGATGCAAAATCTGCTAGTACAGTTCGTGAGTTTGCACAAAAGCTCGAGAGAATTGAAGCGCAAAAAATGTCAACAATTTCAGAGCAAAAGTCAGTGATGAAAATGGTATTTGGTAAGGATTTCAAGGAAAAAGATGAGGTTGAAGAAGCCAAAAATGATTTTGAGAAACAAAAGCAAAAAGAAAAAGCGACTCTTATCATCAACTATTCTGTACCAAATACAAAGGAAGATATATTAGAGTTTATGCTGTTAGCAGCTTCAAATATTGACACAAAACATGGAGTGAGCGATGTAGTAACAAAAGCATGGATTTCTAAATTAGAACAAGTTTATCAGAAAGCAGAAATATCCATGGGAAGTCATTCGGATTTTGTGCAAATCAAAAATATCTATGAAAAAAAGCATAATCAGATAAAACTAAAAAAGCTGACAGGTGTTCTTGGATGGGTTGGACTTGTTGCGATGTGGTTCTTTTTGATGGGAATGTTATGGAATCCAACAATTACAATAATGATTACTATTGTAGTTTTGTTTTTGTCAATAATCGGCTTTATTGTCTTTAGGAAGAGATAACAACTTGAATGATTGGGAGGAAATGTTAATGGGACTGTTTGAAAAGCCTAGAGCGGGCGGTTTTATGGATGAAATTCGTTGTGATGAAGCGTCATATTTGATTTGGAAATGGCATCCAAGTAGAAGTGAATATGGCAATAATAACAGAGAAAATGCAATAAGATGGGGGTCATCTTTAAGGGTAAAAGATGGAGAAGTTGCTGTTTTCGTTTATAGTCAAGATAATGGGACACAGCAGGATTATATTGAAGGCCCGGCTGATTGCATATTAGAAACAAATAATCTTCCTGTACTCGCAAGCATTGTTGGATTAGCATACGAGGGAGGTACTCCTTTCCAAGCAGAGCTATATTTCATAAATCTTGCCCAGATAATACAGGTTAAGTTTGGTGTGCCGTTTTTTGATGTGTATGATCCGAGATTTATGGACTTTGGAGTTCCTATTGCCGTGAGAGGAACAATCAGTTTTAATATTACGGATTATGTGAGCTTTATAAAATTGCATAGACTTAGTCAATTTGAAGTAGATGATTTCCAAAAACAGATACGAGATGCAGTAGTTCGCTATGTAAAGGATACAGTTGCGAATGCACCAGCGGCGCATAATATTCCTGTGATTCAAATCGAAAGTAAAACAGCAGAAATTAACGATGTAATAGAGTATGATATTGGAGAAAGATTAAAAGAAAATTATGGCGTTACGGTTTCAGGCGTTGATATTGGTGCCATAGAAATTGATAAAATGAGCGATGGATATTCACAGCTTTTGGCAGTTACAAGAGATGTTACTACTGCCACAGTACAGGCTCAAACTACTGCAAACATCAAGAACATCCATGACAAACAGCGAATAGAAGCAGAAGATTACGAGGAAACACTTCACATCCAGCGTGAAGAAGAACAGTACTCTCAGCACAAACAGACACAAACTTCCAATTTTGCAGCATATCAGACGGAAGCACAAACACAGGTGGGGGTTGCTGGAGCAAATGCTTTAGGGCAGATGGGTTCCAATGGTGCAGGAAGTGTTGACCTTGGCGGGAATGGCGCAGGATTTAATCCGGCATCAATGATGGTGAGTATGGCTGTAGGTGGAGCTATTGGTCAAAACATAGCTGGGACAATGAACAGTATGATGAACGGTCAGAGTATGGCGGGTTCTGTTCCACCACCAGTTCCAACAGTAGCATATCATGTTGTAGTAAACGGTCAGGCAACTGGACCGTTTGGCATAACAGCACTTAGACAAATGGTGGTAGCTGGTACGCTAACACAAGATAGTCATGTATGGAAACAAGGTATGGTGGACTGGGAAAAAGCAAATTCTGTTGATGAAGTGAATGCTCTATTTGATGGAACAATGCCACCGCCAATTCCAACAACTAAATAACGATTAACAACAGGGGGATAATGAGATGAAATGTCCAAAATGTGGTGCAGAATTATCAGAAGATACAAAATTTTGTTCTTATTGTGGAGCAAAAATTGAGGAAAGCTCAAATGATATTGAGAACACAGCTTTGGCAATGAATGAAAAGAATAATTTTCAAAAACCTGATATAGTAATTCCGAAGATGAAAGATTTTGAGCAGAAGAAATCTATTGCAGATAAGCTTCGTGATAAAGGTCTTGAATTCTGGAATGGTTTGAACATCTTTGGAAAAATTAGTACGATAGCGATGGTGCTGTTTATATTGCTTTGTCTGCTGGCATTCCTCACAGGAAAAGTTGTTGCAGGCGTCATCTCTATAATGCAAATAGCTCTTATCATTGTTGCGGTACTTATGCATAAGGGAGTTGTAAAAAGTCCAAATAGCTGGCTCAAGTATATTTTGTTGATTATCGCTGTCGTGTTTACAGTATTGAATATAATGAGTTATTCATGGGGAAGCGGAAAGTCAACAAATAACCAATTTACTGAAGTCCCCCATGTGACCACAACAAATGAATCCACAAACAATGAAGAAAATGACGCTGAGGAAACAATAGCAGACACTAACTTCACTATAGAAAAAGGTACAGAGTATGCGTATATGAGTGATGAATGGAATGTATATATTGCAACTGCCATTTCGGATTCTATAGTGAAAGTTGAAAATTGGGGAAAATCCCTCTCTTCATCCAAGTCAGTTAAATATGGATATGATATTGGAACTTACAAAATCAATGATAGTGAAAATGGTTTTTCTTGGGTAGATGATGAACATACAGCTTTTTATCTTACACTTCAAGATAAGAATAATAGCCGCTTAAAGAAACCGCAATCAAAAGTGTTTACTGTTAATATCAATGATAGTGACAAATTCAAAGGTACAGATTATGATGAAAAAATAATTTGTTATTCATACACTAATGATGATTGGCATATGTATCGAGCTATTCCATTAACTGAAAGTCTTGTGAAAATTGAATGTTGGAGTAGAAGTAGCTCAGCAGATAGCTTTTGTTTTGGATATGATGTAGGCATCATAGATCTAAATAATACGGACACAGATTTTGAGTGGACGGATGACGAACATACTGCATTCACAATTACAATGAAAGATGTAGATAATGATCATTATTGGAAGAAGGATACATTCGTGGCGTTTACTAACGAGAATGAAAGTTTTGTTTATACGAATGTTAAATCTTATCTGGATAGTTTTGTAGCAGGAGAAGACGAAGTCGCAGTACCTGCATCAGCTTCTTCATATAAATATAAAGATTACCAAAATGTACAGAAAGAACTTACTTCGGTAGGATTTACTAATATTTCAACTGTCATACAATATGATATTGTCTTGGGCTGGACTTCTGAGGGAGAGATTGAGAGCGTATCTATTGATGGTGGCACTAATTATGAAAAGGGTGCTATATTCAAGAAAGATGCTATGATAATCATCACTTATCACATGAAGGAAGAAGATAACCCATCTAAGAAGAACAAAGAAACTACAACAGCACCAGAAACTACAACAGCACCAGAAACTACTTCTGAAGAAACAGTTGCACCGACAGAAACACAAACAGAAACATCTACGAAAGATGATGGAGTTGTGCTTCCTCAATCAGGAAGCAAGTTAGCAAAAGACCTTGATACAAAAGGAAGTAGCACTATCTATTATATCAATGTTGATGGAACAACCAATGTGCCTAAACTTGCAAATTGGGAAGACGCAGTTGTAACTGATTCTGTTTCAGAATATTTGGATTATTTACAGAGCCAGGGATATACAGTTTCTATAACAGGAACTGATTACCGTGAACCATATTCTGGATTTCATGCTTATGACACAAACTTTAAGGTTGAAAATTCAACAACTTCTTGGACAATGAGTTTATATATCCAAGATGAAAAATATGTTGAATATGAACTGGATGTTAATCTTCCATAAGGTTTAGAATTATATCGCTCTACTGATACAGCCAGTCCGTAAAGTTTTTCGGACTGGCTTTTCCAGTTTTTGTTGTTTTTTTCGTTGTAAGGATTCTTTGCGGGTAAGTGATTCAAAAAACAGCGTAATTCCAAAGAACTCCAGGACATGATATTCTCTCTAAAAGAATATGGAGGCATGAGTATGATTCCAGAAGATTGGCCGCAACAATTAGAGCTTAAAGAATTAGTTATGGATATGGGTGAAAAGTTATACCGAGTGAATGAATACTTTGGAATGCTTTGATTGCACTTAAGCATTGCATATATCTGGAGCTAAATTTTCTGAGAATTTCGGGATTTACAGGAATTTAGGGAATTTAGTTTTTCACTTTACAACAGCACTCAAACAGCATCCTTAAACACTACAGAAAAAGAAAGGTGGATTTTATGAAGATAAATAAGAAAATAGCACTATTAATATGCTTAGTACTGATTGGCATCCTGATGTTTAGCACGACAGCATTAGCTTCAGGTACAGGAGATGTAGCAGGGGCAATTGAAGATACTTGGGACGATGCATCAGAACAGATAAAAACAGTTGTAAATAAAGTTGTGTTCCCTGCAATTGACCTTGTGTTAGCAGTATTCTTCTTTGCAAAACTTGGTACTGCTTATTTTGATTATAGGAAGCATGGACAATTTGAATGGGCGGCACCGGCTATTCTGTTTGCATGTTTGGTATTTACTTTAACAGCACCAGCATATATTTGGAAGATACTTGGAATGTAGAAAATTTAGCGTTAATCTGGCACATCACATAAAGAAGATGTGTTTTTTTGTTGCGAAAAGAGGTGATAAAAATATTTATTTGGGATTTTCTCTTAGGAGATGTAATGGATCAAATTATAGATTGGTTTTATGGTCAGCTGGTAGGATTTCTAGCCAACTTTTTTGCTCAAATGGGAAATATGGGAGTGGAACTTTTTGAGATAAGCTGGGTACAGTCAATTGTTCTGTTCTTCTCTTACCTTGCTTGGTCACTCTATGGAACAGGACTTGTAGTGTCTTGTTTTGAAACAGGAATAGAGTATCAGTATGGTAGGGGCAATATAAAAGATGCAGCCTTAAATGCAATTAAGGGATTCATGGCAGTTAGTCTCTTCACTACAGTGCCTATCGAATTGTATAAGCTCTCGGTCAATTTACAAGCAAGCTTAACTGCTGGTATCACAGGATATGGAAGTGGAATCGGAGAACTGTCAACATCTATTATTGGAGAATTAAATAACGTAGGTGATATAACAAACATAGGTGGTTCAGGGATATTCGGTGGAATTTCTATGATAACAAGTCCGTTCATGGCTCTATTTATTATTATCTTAATGGGATATGCAGTGATTAAAGTGTTTTTTGCAAATCTAAAAAGAGGGGGAATTCTGCTAATACAGATAGCAGTTGGTAGCCTGTATATGTTTTCTGTTCCTCGTGGTTACATTGATGGCTTTATTCAGTGGTGCAAGCAGATAATCGGTTTGTGCCTTACTACATTTCTTCAAGCAACCATATTAACTGCAGGACTTATGGTAGTAAAAGATCATGCATTATTAGGACTTGGATTAATGTTATCGGCAGGAGAAGTGCCAAGGATTGCTGGAGCATTTGGACTTGATACATCCACTCGTGCCAATGTAATGAGTGCAGTTTATACAGCACAGGCCGCTGTAAATACAACTAAAACTATAGTACAAGCAGTACCAAAATAAAAATAGAAAGAGAGGATTTAATGAAATTAATATATGTTGCATCTCCCTATAAAGGAGATATAAAAAAGAATATAGAATATGCAAAACAGGCTTGCCGATATGTATTAAACGAAGGCAATGCCTTTTTTTGTCCCCATCTTCTCTACCCCCAGATTTTAGATGATAATATTCCAGAAGAAAGAAGATTGGGAATCAACATAGGAAAAGAGTTTTTATCAAAGTGCGATGAGCTATGGGTATTTGGTGAACATATTTCTCAAGGAATGTTTGAGGAGATTGAGTTTGCTAGAGGGATAGGCATTCCTATAAAGAGAATAATGAAACTAGATTTTGATTTTGAAGTAAAAGAAGAGGCTCCATTCTGTATGAGGATAGATAGATGATTACCTTGGGGAGTCTTTTCGATGGGATTGGAGGATTTCCCCTTGCTGCTGTTCATAATGGAATTACTCCTATATGGGCAAGCGAAATTGAATCCTTTCCCATTGAGGTGACTAAAATACGATTCCCTGATATGCTCCATGTTGGTGATATTACAAAATTAAAAGGAGAAGATCTACCCCCTGTTGATATCATTACAGGTGGTTCACCATGCCAAGATTTATCTGTTGCAGGTGCAAGGGCAGGGTTTGCTGGTGAACGTTCAGGATTATTTATGGAGCAGATAAGAATAACAAAGGAAATGAGGTGGGCAGATGCAAGAAGAGGAAAGGCAAATCACCTTATCCGACCTCGATACTTCGTTTGGGAAAATGTCCCTGGAGCATTCTCAAGTACAAACGGAGAAGACTTCCATGCGGTACTCGAAGAAACCGCAAGAATTGCAGTCAGCAGCGTATCTATACCTAGACCTCCGGGAGGGATATGGAAATCTGTTGGGTGCATATTGGGATATGAATTCACCATTTCTTGGAGAGTTCTCGATGCTCAATACTGGGGCGTCCCCCAAAGACGTAAAAGAATCTTTCTTGTCGCAGATTTTGGAGGACACACCGCACCCAAAATATTATTTGAGCAAGACAGCTTGTTTGGGAATACTCAGAAGAGCTAGAGCAAGAGGAAAAGAACTGCCTAAACAATTAAAAATAGCTTTAGAAATTCAAGGAGAAGCTGAAGGAGCAGAAGAAGATTCTAATGACAATATGATTACCGAATATAAAGCATATCATATCAATCAACGAAATGAGGGCATTGACTTAAATGGAATTTCAGGAGCCTTGATGGCACCTCAAAATATGCAGATGCAGACATTTGTCACAGAACCTATGCTATGTCTAAACGATCAGGGTGGTGACCGAATGGATATAACAAAGAATATTACCTCAACATTACGAGCCGGTATGGGAGGAAATCAACCTATAGTAATGGCAACCCAACAAGGTGGTGCAGAAATATGCGTTGACCTTTGTCCTACTATTACTTCAGTAGCAGGAACAAGTGGCAATAATCAACCTGTTCTATTTGATAATCATGCAAAAGACTGTAGATATAACGGTCCGCTTAATGTAGCACCAACCATATCGGCCACTTATGGAACAGGGGGGAATAATGTACCATTAGTATCAAAACCAATTGATTCAGACAGTTATTGTATTGCAGGAAATACCATTGATAGACAAGATCATAATGGTGGAAATGGATGTGGATTTCAAGAGAATATCAGTTATACTCTTACTACCAGCGATATTCATGCTGTTTGCTATCCACCTAAAACTTATCAAGATACAGTAGGAGCATTATGTGTAGTAGATGAAAAAGGCAATGGAAATCAATATGTAAGTCAAGATAAATGCATTGTAGACTGCGAAAAAATGATGTTTGGACAATCGGAATTTGCTAATTATAAAGAAGGATGTGCAACACTTAGAGCAGAGGGTGGAGATAATGGAGGAGGAAGTGAAAACCTTGTAACGACTAAGAATCTTGTACGCAGACTAACACCACTTGAATGTGAAAGGCTTCAAGGATTTCCCGATGGGTGGACGAAAATAGAAAAATCATCCGATAGTGCAAGATATAAGGCACTTGGTAATAGCGTAGCAATCCCATGTGTAGATTTTATTATGCAAGGGATTGCTTATTTTTTAAGAAAATTTAAAGAGGAAGTGGAGGAATAAACAGTGTATATGTATCCTGATAATTTAAAGGCTAAGGCAACATTATGGCTGTGGGAATTAAAAGATATTGGAATCATAGGAATCGGTCTTCTTATTTCTGTATTTGCCTTAGCACAGCTTGGATTTATGCCACCTATTGTAATAACAGTGGTATATGCCTTTTTAACTATACAATTTGAAGACACAAGCATACTGAATTTTATTCGATATGCCTGTGCCTTTTTTATTTTAAAACAACAGATATTTGAATGGAGGTTATAAGAGTGAGCAGAAAACAGAAACAAAAAGAAAGACAAAAGCAATCTACTAGAGAGCTGATTGGTATTGATGAAATTACAGATTACAGCCTAAAAACTCCTTATGGAGAGCTAGTGTATTTTATTATTCATCCAACCAATATATCTGTACTATCTGAATCAAGTGTAAGTGCAAGGATCTATGCACTAATGACGGTATTAAAAGGGATTGCTGAAATTGAAATGCTATGTCTTAATTCAAAAGAAAACTTTGACGATAATAAGCAGTATTTAAAAAGAAGAATGGATACAGAACAAAACCCTGTTATTCGGCAACTACTACAGCAAGACAGTACCAATCTTGATAGGATGCAAGTTCAGATGGCTACAGCCCGTGAGTTTCTAATTATTATTAGGCTTAAGAATGAAAAGGAATCAGATGTATTTCCTTATCTTTCAAGGATTGAAAAGAGCTTAAAAGACCAAGGATTCACTACCAGAAGAGCTGATAATTTGGATATTAAAAGACTACTTGGTGTTTATTATGAGCAGAATGTAACAACGGAAATGTATGAAGATTATGATGGAGAGAGGTGGATAATTTTAGGAGGGGTGTAAAGGTTAAATTATATATAATTTGATAAAATCTATTATACTAAATGTTTATTAAATTAACTATTATAACACAGTAAGTTCCAAATTATAATCAAATATTATTTGAATATAATCAAAATATTCAGTATAATAGGTACAATGAAATTTATTGATTTACAAAAATATGAAAGATATTGATTATTATAATAATAAAGAAATAGGGGGTATAGAAATGAGCGAGTTTACATATAGATTGCCATTTACTGAAGAAAAATTACTAGCAGGTATTATATATATGTTAAAAAAAGAAAATAAGTATGACATTGTAAACCTGCTTAAGGGTGCAAATGTTAAGGTAGAGGAAGGTGGATTTTCACATTACAGTGGTGGTGGAGGGAGGTGGAATGCTTCTGCTACATATATTACATTCTATGTAAACCCTGCAAACATTGATTTACTTGATGTTGAAGAAACTAAAAGCCTTCTAATGGGGATTTGTGATTCGTTAATACCACCCGATGTTGGATTTGATATTAAAAGTGTATCTTTTACATTGGACTTAACTAAGGACTTTGAGCTAGAAGATGACTTGATTTTAGATTTAGAAAAAAACACAAATAGTGTTTCTGCTAAAATTATAAATGATATATTACCTGAAGATATTAAAATTAAAGGGTATCATATGGCAGAAATATATACCTATCTTTATGCCGTAGAGAACTCATTACGGCTATTTATTGAAAAAGTATGCAAAAATATTTTTGGAGAGGATTATTTTTCTAAGATAAATATAACAAGAGCACTTCGTGATACCATAAGTAATAGAAAAGAAAAAGCAGCAACTAACAAATGGCTAAGTGTTAGAGGTAATGAACTCTTTTATTTGGACTTTAAAGACTTAGGTAGCATTATAGATAATAATTGGGAAATGTTTAAGGCATATTTTCCTAATAGAGATTTTATTATACCAAAGCTTAATGAAATGGCTGAATGCAGAAACTTAATTGCTCATAATAGTTATGTCGGTGATACTGAAAGAAATCTAATTAAAACATACTATAGTGTTATACTTAAGCAAATTTCTGATTTTTACGAGAGGTAGAGATATAAAGAGATGAGATATTTACAATATAGATTACATGGATTTGAAAATATTACTTTGACGGATAATGATTATTATCCTGTAAATAATCACTTGTTTAAAAGTATTCTTTTAAGTGATGATGTTAAACAAATGACTGTTGGGTTAAAAGATGGAATAACTTATGAAGAGTATAAGAACGAGATTGACGCTTATTTAAATCAAATTTGTTTTAATATGATTATTAACTCTAATGTAAGTTTAAATGCTCCGTATAGAACAATAGAAATTATTCAAGACAAAGAGGAGAATAATACTCAAAATGAAGTGAGAGTTTTTGATTATATTACCTTTAAGGATGAGATAATTATACAAAGGCATATTGGTGCTCAGAGCTTTTATGAAAATATTATAAATCAACCAACATCAATGGATAAGCATTTTGTTTTGTATGAGAGAATATTTAAGACATTATTTAATCCAGTAAAGGTAGTTCAATTTTTAAGCTTATATCAGCTTTTATATGAACTGCTATCAAAAGGAAAATCGCACCCTGCTCAAAGATATGTTACCGAATATATAGAGAATAACAAAGATAGATATCCAGCAATTGAATTTAAACCTTCTAGAAAAAACAATAAGAAAGAAGACAGTATGACATATTTACGCAATGAAATTACACACTGTGAAGATACAAATGATTTTAATCTCTATTCTCAGCTGGGAGACCAAATTTCGGATGCTGTTATAAAGCAAATTATAATTGTATTAAATGATGTGATTATGGAATTACCATAATCACATACAATAAAATGATATTCCATTTATTAACTATATTACAAGAAGAGAATCGTAATAGCGAAAGGATTTTTAAAGATTGCGACATATTCCACTAACTAATATACAACAAAATAATGGTAGTAATAACAATAACTATAGTTATATATAACCAGAGCCTTGCACTGACGTGTAGGGCTTTTTTAATACAGAAAAAGAAAGAGAGGCAAGAGAATATCATGGTAAAAAAGAAACTACCTATTGCAGAAGATGAGAAAATCAAAACCTTTGTAGATATGATTTCTCCATCCATCATTAAATTCAATACAGATCATTTTATCTGTGGCAACACCTATAGATGCGTATGGGCACTTCGTGAATACCCCACAAGCACCAGTGAACAAGCAATTCTTCGTCATCTTGGAGAAAAGGATGGGGTTACTCTTAGAATCTATACAAGACAGGTAACTCCAAATGAGGAGAAGAAAATCATTCATAATGCAGCAAATAAAAACAGGATGAATACAGCAAATACAAATGATTTACAGCAGACCGTAACAGCAGAAAACAACTTACAAGATGTTGTTACCCTTGTATCAACTATGCATAGAAATAGAGAACCACTCCTTCACTGTGCAGTATATATTGAACTTACTGCAAGTGATTATGATAGTTTGAAACTGTTACAGACCGATGTATTAACAGAGCTTGTGCGTTCTAAGTTAAATGTAGATAGACTTATACTTAGGCAACAACAAGGATTCTTATGTGTTGGTCCAACAGGAAGAAATGTATTTGGCAGTCAATATGAAAGAGTACTCCCAGCATCCTCAGTAGCAAATTTATATCCCTTTAATTATTCAGGCAAGACCGATAGCAATGGATTTTATTTAGGGAGAGATAAGTTTGGTTCTAATATTCTCGTGGATTTTGATAAACGAGATGATGATAAAACAAATCCTTGTATCCTTATTCTTGGTAATTCAGGACAAGGAAAAAGCTATTTATTAAAGCTAATATTATGTAATATCTTAGAATCAGGAAAGAATGTCATATGCCTTGATCCAGAGCATGAGTATGTGGAACTAGCAGAAAATATAGGCGGGTGTTTTGTGGATTTAATGAGTGGAGAGTATATGATAAACCCATTAGAACCAAAGACTTGGGATGAGGGAGGAAGTCCACAAGATAAAGATGCTCCTCTTGCATTTAGACAAGCGACAAAGCTAAGTCAGCATATTAGTTTTTTAAAAGACTTCTTCCGTTGCTATAAAGATTTTGATGATAGGCATATTGATGTTATAGAGATAATGCTAGGTAAACTTTATACCAAATGGGGCATCAGTGACAGCACTAATTTCAGTCAATTAGAAGCTGTTGATTATCCTATTCTTTCAGACCTATATACATTAATAGAGGGAGAATATAAAGGCTATGATAATGGAAAATATCAACTTTACACAATGGAATTATTACAAGAAATTTTGCTTGGACTTCATTCTATGTGCCAAGGGGCAGAAAGTAAATTTTTCAACGGACATACCAATATAACTTCTAATCGGTTTATTGTATTTGGTGTAAAGGGGTTATTACAGGCTAGTAAAAATGTAAAAAACGCATTACTGTTTAATGTATTATCTTTTATGTCAGATAAGCTACTTACAGAAGGCAATACTGCAGCTGGAATTGATGAACTGTATTTATTCCTTACTAATCTTATAGCAATAGAATATATCCGTAATTTTATGAAGCGAGTGCGAAAGAAAGAATCAGCGGTAATACTTAGTAGTCAAAATCTTGAGGACTTCAATATTGAAGGCATTAAGGAGCTAACTAAACCGTTGTTTTCTATCCCAGCACACGCTTTTTTATTTAACGCAGGAAATATTGATAAGCAGTTTTATATGGATACCTTGCAACTTGAAGAATCAGAATATAATCTAATTAAATTTCCACAGCGAGGGGTGTGCTTATATAAATGCGGTAACGAGCGTTACAATTTGGCTGTCCATGCTCCAGCATATAAAGAAAAGTTATTTGGAAAGGCAGGTGGGAGGTAGTGACTACTGAAAGTGCTGAATGGGTAAAGAAACAAGAAAAAATTGAATTCTATAGAGAACAAAAGCAAGGCATTATAGATGATTTGAAAGTATGCATTAGATATACTCCAAACAGGGATAATGACTTGCTTTGTTTTATGGAACAGTATTTAAAGGCAGAAACAAAGAAGCGACCAAGATTATTGGAGCAGATAAAGTATTGCATTAATGGTGAAGAATATGAAAATCCCTTCCTTGCCTATAATCATTATGATGAAGGGCATATTGAAGAATTTGACCATATTCTTAATGAATATATTGATAAGTTAAAGCTATCTGGTGGAGAGTCCACCCAAGTATCTAGAGTTATTGAAAGCACTATACTAAAGATAAATGAACTCTATGATATATGCCGTGGACAGCTAATTGACTCTTGGAGGAATGAAAGACTTACAGAATATATTGTCACTGCTTCTAGATATGTAGGATTTCAAAATGCTGAGGACATCATCGAAGCAAAAAAGCAATGGTAAGGTGGTGAGACTGTGGATTTAAGAGATCAGAACTTTGGAATTGAAATTGAGATGACAGGCATAACAAGAAGAAGAGCTGCTGAAGTAGTTGCCGAATATCTCAATGAGATAGCTGAACATGAAGGTGGTGGTTATGACACTTATAGTGTAAAGGATAATGAAAATAGAAAGTGGAAATTTGTAAGTGATGGTAGTATTAGCTGTCAGAAAAAAGTGGGAAATAGAAAGCAAATAGCCGACAGAGAATACAGTGTTGAACTTGTTAGTCCAATTTGTAAGTATGAAGATATTGAAAAGATACAGGAGATGGTGCGTAAACTTAGAGAGGCTGGAACATTTAGTAATAAGTCCTGTGGAATCCATATTCACATTAACGCGGCACCTTTTGAAGCGTACCAATTAAGAAATCTTGTTAATATTGTAGCTGCAAAAGAAAATATGATATACAAGGCATTACAGGTGGATTCAGATAGGGAAAGACGTTATTGCAAAAAGATAGATACGGATTTTTTAGAGAAGTTAAATAAGCAGAAACCAAAAACAAAGAGTGGAATTCAAAAGTTATGGTACAAAGGTAGTGATGGCAGTCATCAGCATTATCATGATAGTAGATACCATTGCCTGAATCTTCATTCTGTCTTTCAAAAGGGAACGATCGAGTTTCGTGCTTTTAATGGGTCCCTTCATGCTGGGAAGATGAAAGCATATCTGCAATTTTGTTTGGCTATTACAGCTCAAGCATACAACCAAAGGTCAGCAAGTCCAATAAAAACTGTATCAGAAAATGAAAAATATACCTTCAGAGTATGGCTATTAAGACTTGGTTTAATTGGAGATGAATTTAAAACAGCAAGGAAACATCTCCTTGACCATTTAGAAGGAAATATTGCATGGAAGTCACCTGAACAAGCAGAAGCACAGAAGGAAAGGTTAAGAAAAAAGAGAGAAGTTGAGCTTTCAGATTCACAAGAAGAAACAATAGAAACACAAAATAATGATGTGGCAATAGATGAGCAGGAGGAAGAATCTCCTGCTTTTTCTATGTCAATGAATCAGTAGGAGGTCAGGATGAAAAATAATAAATCAAACGAGTCAGTACCAGAAATATTATATATCGCATATGGAAGTAATTTAAATCTAACACAGATGGAACAACGATGCCCTACTGCAAGAGTCATTGGGGTATCAGAAATAAAGGATTATGAGCTTGTATTTCGTGGTTCAAGATATAGTGCAGTAGCAACCATTGAATCTTGTGAGGGAAGTAGAGTTCCTGTTCTGTTGTGGGGAATCCAACCAGAAGATGAGAAATCACTAGATAGGTATGAAGGATATCCAAATTTTTATGAAAAGGAGAACATGGACATTGTGTTAAATGGTAGGATTGTTTCAGCAATGGTTTATGTTATGACACCTGGTCATGAACTCGGAATACCATCTAAGCGTTACAAAAGATCCATTGAAGAGGGCTATGTGGATGCAGGATTTGATACGGATTTTTTAGAAAACGCAGTAGATAAAACTATAGGTAAAATGGAAGATGTGATGAAAGATAAGGATGAGCAAGAAAGCTTATTCGGGATGAAATGGTGGTGATAATAAATGGCAGACCCTACAACCATAGGACTTATTGCAAAGGCAGCTATATCAACATTATCAGATGAAAGGCTGAGAAAAGGTATAGGGTGGACTATTGCTGCAATCCTATCTCCATTTATTCTAATCATTGTTATTATCTGTGGATTGCTTTCAGGAACAGCAAATCATAACAATACAGCAATTAAATTGTCCTTTTATGGAGGTGCTATATCAGAAAATATTCCTGAAGAATATCGAGGTCAGATAGAAGAAATGCGTAATAGCTTTACAATACTTGATGAAAGAATAGAGGAAGTAAATGGTCAAATGGAAGATGAAGATAGTCTGGACTCTATAAGGGTTAAGGCTATTTTTTATGCTCTGTATTTCGCCTCTGACCAGCCATCAGGTGTAGATCAAGGTAAATATATTGACTGCTTTGTCATTTATGAGGAACGGACAAGAACCATAATTGATGCAGACGGAAATGAAGTGGAAGAAACATATCTAATAGCGATACCAATTGATACTCTCCCAGAAATCTATAGAAATATTGAAACAAATATGGGAAAGGCAACTACTTATGAAGATATGGCCAATGCCAATGAAATCTATTACCGAATCCAGTATGGAGTTCCAGCACCAAGTGAAGGAGATGGTTTTGGGGAATGGGGCGATTGGACACATAGCATTACTCCACAAGAATTAGAGCAATTGTATCATGATTTGCCAGAAGGAGAGAATGGATCAGAGATAGTAAAGCTTGCTATGACAAGGCTTGGAGATCCCTATTCACAAGAAAGAAGAGGACAAGGAAATTATACAGATTGTAGTTATTTGACCATGTGGAGCTACAGGCAGATTGGAATAATTATACCTGGAACTGCTGCAGAGCAAGGAAGATTTTGTGTTAATAATAATCTTACTGTTTCAAAAGAAGATCTAGTTCCTGGAGATTTGGTATTTTGGAGTCACAAGCCAAACGGCAGATTTATGAACATTACACATGTAGGAATCTATGCTGGAAATGGAAAAGTAATAGATGCCGCATACTCGAAAGGACAGGTGGTATACAGAGATTTATTTGATTCAAACAAACAGGTTCTATATGGCAGGCCGCATATTTTAAAATAAGAGGAGGAGCTTATGCTAACTACAAAAGCAATATTTGAACGAAAGATTTCAGCATTTGATGCACAAGTATGTGTGATTAATGGAATTGAAGTAATGGATGAAAATGAATTTGAAGAATTTAGCAACAATCTATTAGATGACAGAACCTTTATTGCAGGTAGAAAAGAAGAAATGTATATAGATTCAATAGGACAAATCCATGGACTGCTTGCACTAAATATAGATAGTGGAGATGGGATTTTAATTGATAGTCAAGGATATGATTATCCAAGATATGTTGCATTTATGCCAAACATTAAGCCATATATAGATAAGCAAATTTCTATTGTTGCAGAGCAAATAATTAAGGAATCTGCTGAAAATACTTCAAATGGTAGTTGGGCTATTTATTTTGATGAGATAGAAAAATCCTATGGAATAGTTGTAAAAGAAAACAATGGTATTGGAACTTTACTCTTAGATGAACTAACAAGCAGAGATGAAATCGCAGTAATTGAAGTACTCGATGACTGCTTTGATATGACAATATATCTTGACTATTGTAGTAATTTAGACGAAGAAATAAAGCTAAGTCAAAACATGAATATGTAGGAGGATGAGAGAATGGATAATATAGAAAAGACAATTCGTATCTTAAAGATTGAGCCACAAAACATACCTTATGAAAAAGAAATATTTAATGACTTGGAAGGTATTCAAGGAGAGGTTGAGGGATTATTTGAATGCATTTATTTAGATGATAATTGTATTTTAGTATGTAATGAAGAAGGAAAATTAAATGGAATGGAATTAAATCGAAGGGTTGGTAATGACATAATTGCAGGTCCTTTTTTTATTGTAGGGGATAGTTGTGATGGAGAATTTATCTCACTTACTGATGAACAAATAGAAAAATATACACAAGAATTTGGTGAGATTCAAGAATTTACAGGTGAAGAACCAGAGGCACAACCAAGGACGGAGTTTATTGGATTTGACTTTTAAGGAGGGAAAAAGATGAGTGTGTCAACAGAAAAAGCAACTTTACAGGTAACTTTTCCAAAAGAAAAGTTGGATGCATTACGGTTTTATATGGATGAAAAGGATCTTACTGTTGAGGGAGAATTGCAAAAACATATTAGTAGTATCTACGAGAAATATGTTCCATCAGCTACTAGAAGATATCTAGAGAGAAATGATAATGAACAGGAGAGTCAGAGGGAAACTACTGCCCCTATTAGTGAAAGTTCATCGGATACTACTCCAAGAGCCACCTCTAATCGTGGCAGAAGAAGGACTGAAAGGGTGCAAAGTGAACAGGCAGAAGTTCCTACAGAAACTATAAATGCAGAAGAAATTGAAGAGTCTCAAGAGCAGACAGAGGATGAAAATCAGGGAATGGTCATGACTATGTAGTGACTATTCCTTTTCAGTTTTTTCAATGGAAACCATAAAAAAGTTAATAAAATGAAGGAGGAATGTTCGAATGAAAAAAGATACTATTAGCGTAAGTCTTGAGGCTGAAAAGCTAAGAGCAATCAAGAAATATATGGAGAAGAAAGAGATTGATGTACAAGATGAACTAGCAGAACAGCTACAAAAGCTTTACGAGAAGCATGTGCCAGTCAATGTCAGAGAATATATTGATGAAAAGAATGAGGAAGAAAGTAGAGTTAAAACGCCAAGAAAACCAGCTAAAAATACTGGGGCAGCTACTTCTACATCTACACAACAGGAATAAAACCATTTTTGGGGCGATATTTGCCCCTGTGTGCGATTGTATGGACGAGGGTGGCACAAGTTATCCTTAACGAAAGATAAAACGATTTGTGGACGAATTTGCCGAGATTTATGAATATAGCAGATTAAGCCTTAAGATACTTGGATTTAGGAGAATATGAGCCTAAAAGGTAAGTGAACCCCCCTATTGATTTTGGTGCAGGATAAAGAGAGGTGGTCGCAAGCGACCTCCTCTCGCTCACATCGCCCGGCAGTGCCGTGCGATTGAAAGAATTAAGGAAGGTGGTCAAGAAATAGGGTTTGTGTCTATCAAGGTGGTCAGCATTTAGAATAAAACCCATAAAATAAGCACTTGTCAGTGTCATATCGAGGTGGTCAAGTTAAAAGAAGAGAAATTTGAGGTGAAGTTAAAGTGGCAGAAATAAAGAATACATCAAAGAAACGGACAGCAGTATGGCTCTATCCTGAAACAATAGAAAAGATGGATAGCTTGCTTGAAGGAGATAATTGTAAAAGTCGAAGTGAGTTTATAGATAAGGCGTTGAACTTTTATATGGGATACCTTGTAAGTGAGGATACTACAGGATATCTATCAAAGATACTTATATCAGCCATGCAAGGAATAATGAAAGAAACAGAAAACAGAAATGCTAGCAATTTATTTCGTCTATCTGTTGAAATGAGTATGATGATGAATATACTTGCAGCTGGTTTAGAAATTAGTGATGAAGAACTTCGTAGTCTTCGAGGAAGGTGTGTTCAGCAGGTGAAAAAAACAAGAGGTAAAGTATCCATGGAGGAGGCGATAAAGTTCCAACAAGGAATTGGAGAGTGATAATTTATGCCAAGACTTATTTTAAAATGCCCCTATTTAAAAGGTGGGAGTGAAAATACATCAGTTCATCTTGGAAATTTAGTAAATTATATTGCTACCAGAGATGGCGTAGAAAGAATACGAGTTGAAGATAAAAATCTTTCATCTACAATTAAGCAAGAGGAATTAATTGCTCAGATAATAAAAGAGTTTCCAAGCACTAAAAACCTGTTTGAGTATGAGGATTATATTCAAAATTCAACAATAGAAAATGCCTCTGAATTTATTTCAGTTGCACTAGAGCAAAATTTTGATAAGATAGGGAAACGAAAAAATTATGTAGATTATATTGCAAATAGACCAAGGGTAGAAAAAATGGGAAAGCATGGGTTGTTCACAGGCGGTGATGATATTCTGGTGCTTAGCAGAATAGCAGATAACGTTGCAAACCATACAGGAAACATATGGACTCCGATTATATCACTTAGACGAGAAGATGCTGCAAGACTTGGTTTTGATAATGCTGAAAGCTGGCACAATATGCTTTCTTACTATGCTATAGATATAGCTGAATGTTTGAAAATAAAGCCTGAAAACTTTCAATGGTATGCAGCTTTTCATAATGAAGGGCATCATCCCCATGTTCATATGATTTGTTACTCTACAGATCCTAAAGAGGGATACCTTACTAAAAAAGGTATAGAGAAAATGAAATCAGGATTTGTAAAAAATTTCTTTGATCAGGAACTAGAGGGAATTTATATAGAGCAAAGTAAAAGACGAGATGAGTTGAAACAAGAATCAAGGGAAGTATTAATCAAACTAATTACTGAGATGAAAAATGGCACAATGCAGAATAGCAATATTGAAGAAAAGTTAATAAATCTTTCCGACCGTCTGAAATTTACTAATGGAAAAAAACAATATGGTTATTTACAGCCACAGCTTAAAGCAATGGTAGATGAGATTGTAGATGAGCTCGCAAAGGATGAAAAGATTAGTAAGGCATATGCTCTTTGGTATGAAATGCATAATGAAGTGCTTTATAATTACATGGGTAATTTGCCTGAACTTCTTCCTTTATCACAGCAAAAAGAATTCAAGTCAATTAAAAATATGATTATTAAAGAGGCGGATAATTTCAATAAAAGAACTATTACCTTTGAAGAAGTAACTGATGATAATATTGATATTACTGATGAAAGAATAGATAAAGCAATAGATGACATATTTATAAATTATACTGGATTTATTGAAATAGAAGGTTATACTCTAGATTTAGTTAGTGAAATAGAAGTTAATGATGATACCACTGAAGATGTTTACGTAAAATGGAGTGATGAATACATAGAGGCTCGTGAATTTTTATTTGGTACAGATGATATAGTTCAAGATTTAGAAAGAGCTTTTGAGATGTTTGTATTAGAAGCAAAAAATGGGAATGCTCTTGCCATGTTTGATATTGGAAGAATGTTTGCAGACGGACTTGGTCGAGAGATTGATGTATCAAAAGCTTATGAGTGGTATCAAAAGGCTCTTGCAGCTTTTTATAAGGTTGAAGATAAAAAGCCATGGAAATATACAGAATATCGTATAGGTAAAATGCAGTTACAAGGTCTTGGTACAGAAGAAAGCTATGAAGAGGCTTTCTATTGGTTCACTTTATCAGCAGAACAAAAATATAAATTTGCTGAGTATTCCTTGGGTGGACTTTATTATAGGGGTCAAGGCGTAGAACAAAGCTATATAAAAGCTTTTAATTTGTATTTAAGATCTGCAAGACAGGGTTTCCCATATGCTGACTTTGAAGTTGCAAAGATGTATAATGATGGAGTTGGAACCTATAAGAATGAAAAAGAATCAAATAAATATTTTCATTCTGCATTCATCGGTTTTGAAAAGTTAGAAAAGCAAAGCAATGATGATAAAATACAATATAGACTTGGCTGGATGCTTCAAAATGGGATTGGTACTGAAAAGGATATAGAGAGAGCAAAAAAGTACTATGAAAAGTCTGCAAAGCTAGGAAATTTCTTTGCTTGTTACTCACTTGCAAAATTAATCCTTGCAGAAGAAAATCCAACTATAACAGAAATAAAGAAAGCAGTGGAATATTTAGAACAGGCATCGACAAGTGGTAATCAATTTGCACAGTATTCTCTTGGCAAGCTTTATCTTAACGGAAAATATGTGGAGAAGGATATTTATAAAGTTGTAGGACTGTTTGAACTATCATCAGAGCAGGGGAATGAGTATGCAGCATATCAGCTAGGCAAGTTATACCTTAAGGGGGAGGATATACATAAAGACATTCCGACAGCAATAAAATGGTTACTTATATCTGCAGAAAAAGGAAATCAATATGCACAGTATTTAATGGGGAAATTATATTTGACGGGTGAAGGTGTGCCAAAAAATAAAGAAGGGGCAATAGAATGGTTTACATTATCGGCAGAGCAAGGAAATGAATATGCAAAGTTTTTTCTTGAAAATATGGATAAATTTAAAGAACCATCTACGTGTCTTATGGCAACAAGAATGCTCCACCATATGAGCAAAATATTTGAAGACAATGTTCCACTTAAATCATCTGGAGTTGGAATGAAGATAGATAGTAAGCATATCAGGAAACTAAGAGAAAAGAAAGTAGCTCAGGGACACAAGAGAGATGATCATGAGCTACGAATTATATAGTAAAGTTTGGAACTGATTTGTAAAAGTATATTCCAGCAGTTTCTTGATGAAAGATACGTTAAGATATTTTTAAATGTATCAAAATTGAAAAGGGACTTCATGGAAATTACCCTTTCTTTATCTAATTCTTTTTGCATTTTTATATCTTTCTTCAAGTTTTCCCCTCGTATTATTTGAATTCAGAATTTCCTGATTATTTGGATATGCTTTTTTAATTTGTTCAAGGGTATAATCAATTTCTTCTTTTAATGATGATTTTAATGCATTTTTTCTGTGCATAGATTTAAACAATTCCTTTATATTGCTTGGAATAAAAATAGCTTTATTGTTCCAGAAGATAGTTGCAATAACTAATCCTTTATACATGGAAAAAACGACATATTTTTTCTGGTCACCACTATTAAAGGAATATCCAAGAATAAATGCGTCGAACAATTTAATTAATTCATCCGAATAACCTAGTTCTTTTAGGGTGAAAATATGGGTTTCAATATTTTCTAAAGATTCAGGAGTTGAATAATTGATAGCTTTTTCGCATGCAAGAATCATTTCTCCAAATGACTTAAGTTGGTTTCCATTGGTTTCATCTGGAGCATCTGCTGTATAGACTACCACATTGTCAGTTCTTAATTGATTCAGGTATTTTCGCAACCTTTTTTCAAGTAATTCATAAGTGGTTCGCATATATGTATCAGTGAATGAATTATATATGAATAAATCATCATATACTATTCGCCATGCAACTGATATTATATAATTTTGAATACCATCATACTGCGGTGGAAGAGATTGGTTGTTTAAATCTAAGTATTTATCAAGAAATTTATTTGTAAATTCAACTTCATATTTACTAAAAAATTGTTCACACTCGTGGCAGAGCATAGGTTTCTTTTCACCATCTTGATATAGTTGATTAAAGTCAAAATAATTTCGAAATCTGGAATTCTGATATGTTTTTATTCTTGAGTATACTAGTTTAGGTATGATATGACTTTGCATGAGTTGAATATTTTTTCTACCACACAAAGCACATTTACCAATTACACATTTTTTAGACATTTTATCGACTCTTTCTACAAAATGGGGTTTTGGGACTCGAACCCAGGGCACTTATTATTAATTTCATATTTCTGATATACAAGATTATTTTTCTTCCCACCAAATGCAAGGTTCTAACCCCAAGTATGCCCAGACCACCAAATGAATTTGAAATATCCATAAACTTACTCACTCCTATCGTCAGACTAAAAACAGAAACAAGGTCAATGCTTACTTCAACTGGAATATTAAATAATAAAGCCAGATCTATGAAAGAAATAATCTAATGGTAGTATACCATTTGCTGGAGCAAGTCACAAGAATAAGTGTTAAGTAGTCAACAGTTTTTTATATCTTATAAAAAGCCTTACTTTACATGTTTGGACTATTAATTAAATCGTTATTTATATCTGTTCTTTCATACTATCGAGACTTTTGTATCGCTAGATATATGTAAATTCAGTTTATCGGATTGATTAGAAGCTTGATATGGAGTTTGTATTTATATTTGAGCTTAAAACTATTAAAAGATGTTAGCCCATAAAAAATTAGAAATTAAAAAATCAAGGAGGGTCTATGAGTACTTATATTCATTTTACAGATGAACAAAAACAAAGAGCCAATTCAGTTGACCTTGTAGCATTTTTACAAAGACAAGGTGAGAAACTTTTGCCATCAGGTAGAGAAAAAAGGCTTGCAAGTGACAATAGTATAACAATTAGAGGTAATGAATGGTATGATCATGCATTAGAACAGGGTGGTCTTGCTATTGATTTTGTACAAAGCTTTTATGGTTTATCTTTTCCAGAGGCGGTAATGAAGCTTCTTGGAGGTGAGCAAGGTGAAGTATACAGTAAGGCAAAAGAAATAAAGCAAACGGAACAAAAACCCTTTGAACTGCCACCAAAGAATTCAGATATGCGAAGAGTTTTTGCATATCTTATTAAAAATCGTTATATTGAACGTAATGTAGTCAGTTTCTTTGCTAAACAAAAATTACTCTATGAAAGCTGTGAACAATCAGCAGATAAGACAAAAGAATATCATAATGCAGTATTTGTAGGTTATGATGAAAATGGAGTCCCTTGCCACGCTCACAAACGTGGAATCTATTCTAATGGTCAAAGTTTTAAAGGTAATGTTGAGAACAGCAATCCTTGTTATAGCTTTCATTACACAGGAACAAGTAATAGGCTTTATGTATTTGAAGCACCTATTGATATGATGTCTTTCATTACAATAAATAAAAATACCAATTGGCAGAAACACAGCTATGTCGCATTGTGTGGAGTATCTGAACAAGCGATGCTTAAAATACTCGAAATTAATCCTAATTTAAATCATGTTCTATTATGTTTAGACCATGATGTAGCCGGGATTGAAGCAAGTGAAAAATTTCAGGATTTGCTTTCTAAGAAAGGAATTAAATGTAGCAGATTGCTTTCTAAATGCAAGGACTGGAATGAAGATATTAAAGAAAGCCTCAACCTCCCAGCAATTCCATCAGAAGAACACCCACAATTTATTATTCGTGATGAGAGTTGCTCTGAAATTAAAGAATATATTATTGAAATTGATAAGAATGACAATTCACCTTCAAAACTAAATACCTTATTTAAAAAATGTAATACTGATGATACAGAGCAGATGGTTGAAAATTTAAAACAACTGTCTGCTCTTTCTTTATGCCTTGCATCCAATGAATATAGACAGATGGGCTATCCTTCAGAAACGGTCAAATTGCTTACAGGATTACATGACGGATTCAAGGCATATGAAAATCGTAGCAAACTTAATAATCGCTTATTAGATATACAAAAAGAACTTGAGAAAATTGGAAAACAGCAGGGTGTTATTTGTGAAAATGAAAAGAAAGATATTGCTAGAAGATATGAAGCTATTGCTGGACATTGCTTAAAGGCAATTATTACTATTGTTATGCAGCAACAAAAGCAAGAGCAAAAACAGTTAATGATGATGTCATAAAAAATATTGGACAGTTTTAATTTACTTAAGACATTTTAGAAATGGAGGTTAATGTAATGCAATCACATGTGTTTTTATTGATAGGAGTTGGTTCCATAATGTTTTTAGTTATTGGTGGATTGTCTTTACTTGCTCATTATTATACCTTAAATGGAATCAAATCAAAAACAGTAGGTGATGGCCAACATGGAGTTGCTCGCTTTGCAACGCAAAAGGAAATTATTAAAACATATGAGCATATTCCTTTTAAAGTATCACAATGGAGAAAGGGTAAGAATCTTCCACGTGATGAGAGTGGTAATTTGATACAGGGGTTAGTGGTTGGATGTAAAGGAAATAAAGGAGATATTGTAGGTCTTGTAGATACAGGAGATGTTCACTGTCTTATGATTGGTGCAGCAGGAGTTGGTAAAACAGCCTTTTTTCTATATCCAAACCTAGAATATGCATGTGCGAGTGGGATGAGTTTTATAACCACTGATACAAAGGGAGATTTAGCTAGAAAATATGGAACTATAGCAAAAGAGAATTATGGATATAAAGTTGCAGTTATAGATTTAAGAAATCCCACACGCAGTGATGGAAATAACCTTCTACATTTAGTAAATAAGTATATGGATGCATATCGAGAGAATAACAATAATCTATCTGCAAGAGCCAAGGCAGAAAAATATGCAAAGATAATTTCAAAGACAATCATAAATTCAGGTGGTGACAGTTCAGCTTATGGACAAAATGCATTCTTCTATGATGCTGCAGAAGGACTTCTGACAGCTGTTATTTTGCTTATAGCAGAATATCTCCCACCTACTGAGGAAGATGGACATATAATAGATACAAGACATATCATAAGTGTGTTTAAATTGGTTCAGGATTTAATGGCACCAAGCAAGGTGAAAGGGAAAAGCCAGTTTCAATTATTGATGGATAAACTTCCTCCTGATCATAAAGCTAGATGGTTTGCTGGTGCAGCTCTTAATTCAGCAGAGCAGGCAATGGCTTCTGTTCTTTCTACAGTACTATCAAGACTCAATGCATTTCTTGATTCTGAAATGGAGCAGATATTGTGCTTTGATACAACAATTGATGCGGAAACTTTCTGCTACGAAAAGTCTGCAATCTTTCTTATACTCCCGGAAGAAGATAATACAAAGTATTTCATGGTCAGTTTATTTTTGCAACAGTTCTACCGTGAAATGTTAACAGTAGCGGATGAAAATGGTGGTAAGCTTCCTAATCGTGTGATGATATATGCAGATGAAATAGGTACTATCCCAAAGATAGAATCCTTCGAAATGATGCTAAGTGCAGGGAGATCAAGAAGAATTTCTATTGTACCAATCATTCAATCCTTTGCACAGCTTGATAAAAACTATGGAAAAGAAGGTAGTGAGATTATAACTGATAACTGTCAACTCACTATATTTGGAGGGTTTGCACCAAATTCAGAAACAGCTCAGGTGTTATCTAAAGCACTTGGCAGTAGAACAGTTATGAGTGGAAGCATCAGCAGAGGGAAAAATGATCCCTCTCAAAGTTTACAGATGATTGAGCGACCACTACTTACGGCAGATGAGTTAAAATCCTTGCCTAAAGGAAACTTTGTAATTATGAAAACAGGTGTACATCCAATGCAAACAAAACTTCGATTGTTTTTGGATTGGGGCATCACTTTTGACAAGCCATATGAGATGGAGGAAAAGTCCCATCGTAAGGTACGCTATGCCGACAAGCAGACCTTAGAAGAAAATGTTCTTTGTCAGCATATGACTGATGCAATAGATGAAGAAGAAACTACCGAATCCACGGTAAAGAGACAAGGAGGTATACTTCATACTCCTGGGCATGAACAAACAGATGGAAGTAAAGTAGATCCAAAACGTAAACCAATACTAAGGACATAAGGGGGTATTTCATTGAGCTTTTTTGGAAGTATTTATAAAGAGGAACTGCCATCTCGTGCTAAGTGTGTGTATATGTATCTAAAAGATAGGTGTGATGCAAAGGGTGAGTGCTGGCCAGCAATTAATACTATTGCAAAAGATACATCGATGTCAAGGAGTACAGTAAAGAGAGCTATAGCCGATTTAATCCGTTGTGGTTTGCTTAGAAAAGAATCACGTTATAGAGAGAATGGAAGCAATTCCTCTAATAGATATTTTTTAATTATAGGGTAATTTTTAATAATATATAGATTAAGGAGCATGAAAAAACACGTATTTCCCACCAAGGGGAAATTACGTGTTTTTTGTGGATTGAGGTGAGGTTCATAGTGAACCTACCAGAAGGACTCACTTTAAGAATATATTTAACATCAGAAAAAGAACAAGTGATAATAAGTACAATAGCTAATATAAATATTTTCCTTTATTTTCTGTTTTAAAATATATGTCCCTTAAAATATATGTTTGATTTAATACGGTTCACAACTCGAGAAGATATGTAGAAATGTATTTAATGTATCGCAAAAACTTGCGAATATTGATTGCGATTTTGATACTATAGTGATATAATCTATGATAGTGAAATTAGAATAACTTATTAATGATATTTTGCTTTATGTGGAGGTTCTTATGGCAGTATCTTATAAAAGATTATGGAAACTATTGGTTGATTATGAAATGAGTAAAGCAGACTTACGAAAAAAAGCGGACATTGCACCAAATACAATGACAAAATTGAGAAAAAATGAATATGTTGCTATGGCAATTTTAAGTAGAATTTGTAAGGCATTAGATGCTGATTATGGACAAATAATGGAATATGTTCCAGATGATGAAATTAGTGATGAAATAATTCGGGATGGAGAACAGAGGTAACTTACTATGGCTATGATGATGGATATTAAAGATGAAACATACAAGGGCGAACAAAAGGTATATGAATGTATAGAATCTAATTTACCAGATGAAATTGTATGCTATTACAATCGTGAGATTAATGGAAAGCAATTTGATTTCTGTTTGATGATGGAGCATATGGGTGTGCTTGTAATCGAAGTAAAGGGATGGCATCTTTCGAATATTATTAAAGTTCATAATCCTGATTGTATTGAAACAACATTATATGATGAACCTGTTTCATCGCCTAAAAAACAAGCTAGAAGTTATAAATTTGCGTTACTAAATACATTTAATAATAAATATAACGTAAATCCACTAATTATGGATATGGTATGTTATCCATTTTTATCGGAGGCTGATTATAAACAATGTGGCTTAAAAGTGGTGTCAGAGCCGGAATTTACATTATTTAGAGATGATATAGAAAATCCAACTAAGTTTGCAATGAAGATTGCTGGAGTTTATCAAAAAACGAATCAACCAGTTTATGATAAATTAGTTGGAGAAGTATATAAGACTTGTAGATTACACTTCGAATCATCTATTGAACAACAGGAAGACGCGAATATAGATCCTTATTCAGAACTTCGAGTATATGGAAGCGATATTGGAATAACTGATATTGATGAGATAATTAAAGCATATTTTAAGGGTGTAAAACAGACGGTATTTCTTTGTAATAAAGAAGGTGTACAACAGATAGCTCAGAATATTTACTCTAAGTTTAATTCTGATGGGATTTACCTTAAGGGTAGAAATTTTATTATTAACTCAAATCAAGAAAATAAGATAAAGAATTTTGAGGAGTATATAGGATTTTTCAATTTCGAAGTCTTCTATATTGAAAATCTTAAAGATTGTGTTGATGGCAATATAGTAATTGAAAATGGAAAATTTTCAGACGATGAGCTTAAAATCGTTTCTCTAATTGCAGACAAATCAAAGTTTAATCTTCAGCAATATTTGGTAGAGCATGCACCGATTGAAAAAAATATAGTTGTAAAAGCAGGAGCAGGAACTGGAAAGACTTATTCAATGATTTCCAGAATATCGTATATTTGTCATCAATCTAGTGGGGCAAATATTCTTGATGTAAAAAATGAAATTGCAATGTTAACTTTTACTACAGAAGCAGCAACTAATATGAAAAGTAGACTTAAACAAGCATTCATGAATTATTTTGTTCTTACAAGAGAAAAGAAATATCTTGAAATGATTTCTGGCATTGAAAATATGCGTATTTCAACAATCCATAGTTTCTCAAATCTTGTAATAAAAGATACATCTCTGCCACTTGGCATAGGTGTTGATTTTGCTACTGTTAGTGGGAATTTTCAAAAACAAAAAATATTTGACAAATACTTCAATGAATATTTGAAAAAGAAAAATGATGAAGAAGCTATGTTTTTTGGCACAATACCTGGCAGTATGTATGAATTTAGAAAACTGTTGTTAAGGTTTTCTGATATGTTGTACAACAAAGGTTATGACATTAAAGAAGCTACGGAAGATGTTTTTGGTAGCCCAGTTTCTGAAATACCGTATATGAAGGAAATTATTCAGGATGTAATTATTGCAACTGAAAAGGAATACTCAGAGTATTTATATGAGAATAATTCAGTTAGCCTTGTTGAATATATGTTGTATCTGAACAAATGTGTAAATGATGACTCATTCAATAAGAATTTGTATCAATATAAATTTGTATTTATTGATGAATTTCAGGATGTAGATGACTCACAGATAGTTGCTTTTTTAGAAATGCAAAAGAAACTTGAATTTAAATTCTTTATTGTTGGCGATTTGAAACAGTGTATTTATAGATTCAGGGGCGCTACAATGGACGCATTTAAAAAAATGGGTTGTGATTCTGATGAATGGAAGGATTATACATTAAATATTAATTATAGAACAGACAGAAGGCTTCTTGATAAATTCGCGGTATTGTTTAATTCATTGGGAGATAAAAAATTGATACCATATGTTGAACCTGGTGACCGTTTAGTTGGTGTAAACGAAAATACTTCTATGGGTAATTGTGATTTAATAGAGGTTTATCAATATACGAAAGACGATGAAAAAGAAGATGTTGTATACAAAAAGCTTTTTGAAATCATCAAGGAACGAAAAAGTGTTATTGAGTCTAGTGAATCATTCGATAAACTTTCAAATGCAGAAAAGACTATTGCAGTATTGGTAAGAACTAATTATCAAATTGCGTCGATTTTACGTAAAGCAAGAAATCAGGAAGATATTATGATCGAAAGTGATTCGAATGGCGATTTATATAAACTTCAATCTAGCATAGATTTATGTAAGTTAACGTCAGCATTATCAAATCCAAGAAACCCAGTGTACTTATTTGACTTGTTATTATCGAATAATGTAAATATTAAGTTTCCTGTAGAAAAATTAGTGAAATTAAATGAACAAGAAAAAATGGATTATTTAGTAAACTGCTTAGATCAGTTCTATTTGAATACTTTAGGATTAACTTGGGCGCAGTTAGTATTTGAAATTCAAAGTAAGCCAGTTTTGATGGTAATGAGAAAAATCTACGATGCTACGAAACCGTGGAAAAAATATTCGTTAGATGAAGCTAAACAAGCTCATTACAGAAGTAACTATGATTTAGTATTTGAAGATTTATCAAAGGAAGGAAAATATAGTTATCTAACATTGGATTCTATAAATGAATCACTTCATATTTTGATTAATATGGGTTCTGAAAAAACTTCACGTTCGGTTTCCGATGGCGGAGATTATGTAAAAATTATTTGTACAACTGTGCATAAATCAAAAGGACTTGAATATGACACTGTAATTATGCCTATAACAACAGATTCGATAGATACGATGCATAGAAATGGTTTAGATGTTACTTACGTTGAGGGTAAGGTTGGATATTGTATTAGTGTCGATGGTGAATCTATGGCTAATGAATATTTCTATACTGAAGATGAGTTAGATGAAATAGAGATGGAAGAAGCACGTATTCTTTATGTTGCACTAACAAGAGCTATAAACAAGTTCTGTTGGTTTGATAAGACTGATTCTAAGGGAAATACGTGGGGAAAACTATTGGAGGAAATGTAAAATGGGATTAAAAATATATACTTATTCAAATCCATATGAAATTGACTGTGAGCCATTTTGGAATGAAATAAAGGATTGTGCCCATTTTTGTGTATCACAAACAATGGTTAATGGTATGAACCAGACATATCCACTACTTAAAACCAGACAAGCAACTGCTACGATTAGAACTCTTGTAAATAGCTTATATGAAAATTGGGACGATATAAATACAAATGTTCGTCAAATAATGGAAGTAGATAATGCAATTAGTGAATTGAATCTACAAACTGCTAGTTTAGAGAATGTAAAGCGCTCCCTATTATTTAATACTAGGTCAATAGTTTCGTGTATAAGGATGTTCAAGGAACTAAGTATTAACTCAGATAAAATGAGCAGCGATGAATTAAACATTGATCAAAGATATTTGGTGGAACTATATAAAATAATTGACAAGAAGGATAAATCATCTTTTGACTTCGAGAGAGTGAAATCAAAATCAATAATTGAAAAAGCTATTGATGAAGCTTTGAAATACCATAAGGATAATGTTGATTTATCACTTATTGAAAGAGATAGAATTGTAATTCATGGAATACATCAATTTACGCCTGCTATGTTATGTGCGATAGAGGATATTAGCGAATATAAGGATGTCATACTTTTATTTAATTATCAAAAACAGTATGCATCAATTTATGATACCTGGATGAATATATATTCTATTTTTGACTTACCAATTAATAATCAAAGCGTGAATCAGTTTACACCGATGCCATTGCTTATTAATTCTTACAAGTCAAATGTTTTGGCTGATTATATTGGACATTTGTCAAATGGAGAGTTTATAGATAAGAATAAGATTTTAAATGATTTAGAGGTTATAGAGTTTAGTAATACAACAGAATTTGCGAACTATGTGGCAATGCTTTTTGATAAGGCAAAAACTGTTAATAACAAAGGTGATAAACCTAAAACTCCGTTAGCTTTTATGGAAGAACAGTTGTATTCTGCATCAGGTAAAGTAAATGATATTTTAAGAGCATATTTTCCAGAGCAATTTGGAGAACGACATTTCCTGGATTATCCGATAGGTCATTTTTTTATAGCTACTACTAATATGTGGGACAGTGAAAGCAAATGTGTGAAAATAGATAATTTTTCTGATATAAAGGAATGTTTAAATTCCGGTATTATTGCTGAAACTACCCCAGGACAGTTAGTTAGTACATTTAATATGATTGAACCGTATATTGAAAAAGAGAATACAATAACAGGTATTCTTTATAAAATAGGTCAGTTGATAAAAAATGCAAATAAAAAACATGAAGACAAAGATAAGGTAGGGTATTTTACAGTTGATTTAGATCTACTTATAGAATTAAAAAATGCACTGACTGAGTTGGAAAAGATTATCAATTCATTTTTTGAAAGTTTTGATTCGGGAAGTGATAATTTTAGCAGGTTTTATAAGAAAATAAGAAAATTTATTATTTCTAGGATGAATGATATTAAAGACTTAGATGATGAAATGCACAATGTTATTGGGCGATTATTAGATCGACTAGAACAGTCGGATTTACCAGATACTGGAACATTTAATTCTTTGAAGCAAACAATGAGTTACTATTTAAGTCAAGATGAAAATGCAGCAAGAGGAGCCCATTGGATTGTAAGGAACTTTGATCAAATAGATGGAGATATTCTCAGAAGTGCTGTACAAGATCCTCAAAAAGTGACATATCATTTTTGTTGTTTAAGCGATAAGGATATATGTTCAAATAAGGATGAAAGATTGCCTTGGCCATTAGATATTAAATTTTTTGAATATAGCTATCAGGCTCTTGAATGGAAATATCAGGTATTTCTTAAATCTAAAATGGAATATCGTAATTTTAAGAGATATGCATTACTGTATGGTCTTGAGTTTAATAGAGTAGGTTGTAAATTAAGTTATGTTCGAACTGAAGATAATAAGGATAATGATTTGTTTTACATGCTTACTTTGTTAGGTGTTAAAGTAAGGAAATATTCATCATTTAATTCGAATACATATTTGGAACATTTGTCAATTGAATCAGATGAAAAGGAAATTGAAGAGGTAATTGATGCTATAAGTGATGAGGAACGTAAAAAATTGAAATTATGTCCATATAGATTTGCGCTTGAAGGATTGGGGCAGGGACGTACAATTTTTAGAGATCGTTTTTTAATTCACACTTACTTAAAAATGCTTATTAGTAACAGAACAAAAAAAGAGTTAAATGGTAAGCTATACAATGATCAGATAATTAAAAAGGTAATTCAAGAGCAATATGATATCATCGAAACGAGATTTCGTATATCAGACGAACTTGAAAAAACACAAATAATTTCGGCAGTTTATAAAGATATATATGGATTTATAAACTATATGAAAAAGTACAATAAGAACAAAAAAGCATTTCCTATCATAACAACTAATATGTCACAAGAAATGAGATTAAGAGAGTATTTTCTTAATATATCATTAAAAAAAGTAAACGAAGAAGTTACAGATGATGATATAAAGAAAGCTATAGTAGATAGGAAGTTTTATTGCATACATGGTAAACATTGTATGTATTGTGCAAGTAAAGATATTTGTCTTGAGTTTGGAGCAAACGCAGGAGGTGAGTAGTTATGATAACACGTGGAATGTTTGTTAGATGTGCAATTGATAATGAAAAATATTCTCGTGATTATGCAATCGGAAAAATAAAATCAGTGGATGATTTTTCTGAATTGATGGATGTTGAATTTTTTGATGTAACAGGGGTAGGAGTTTTTTATTCAAAACCAGAAAATGGAAAATATGGTGTTAATAGTGTTTCTCGTTGCAAAATAAGGATTGGTGCGCAGGTACAGTATAAGCGAAAAATATATGAAATAAAAGCGTGTAAGAAAAACACAAAAGATGGATTATATTACTATTATGTTCAATCGCCGGATGATGTGATTGAGTATTTACCAGAAAACATGCTTGAATGCTCATATAATGACGGATACGTTTGGCCTTTGGAACAATTAAAACAATATGAGTTTCAGAATCCGATGTGGTTCACTGGTAGAAGCGTAGTAAGTAAAACAATGCACATCATTAATAACTCGCTATATGGGTTTAGTGAAATTGCAGGTTGTAAAATATATTTGAAAACACACCAATTAAGAACAATTATGAGATGCTTGCAAGATGGAGTATGCAGAAACATGATTGCAGATGAAGTTGGAATGGGAAAAACGATAGAAGCATTAGGTGTTTTGAAAGTTTATTTGCATGACAATCATAATGCTAAGGTATTAATTGTTGTTCCGGATGCTTTAGTTGAACAATGGAGGACTGAACTCGCATACAAGTTTAAAATATTAGAGGGTTTGGATGTAAATAATAATGACATATGTTTAGCTGGTATGAGCGAAATAGAAAACTATCTAAATGAGTATGATTTTGTAATTGCAGATGAAGTACATAAGTACTTGCAAGATAAGGCGATGTATTTAAATTTGCTTACGCTTAGTAGACGAACAAAAAATATTTTAATGTTAAGTGCTACACCAGTTCAACGAAGAAAAGAAGAGTACAAGAAATTATTACAGTTAATACAACCAAGTAAATATACTTCAATGTCTGATGAAAAATTTGAAGAATTGTTGGAATTACAGGGTGATGTTGTAAGACGAGTACACGAGTCTCTAGAAGATTTAGATTCATATCTGGAAGAAATTGAAGAAAGCGATAATCAACATACAGAGGATACAGAAGATGCATTTGATGATGTAATAGACAGTATGAAAAAAATAAATAAGTTGATTAATGATGATTCCTTTAAGAAGATGTATGCAGATATAGATTATGACAGTGATGACTTCGGGATTGAGGGTATTCAGGGTGCATTAGCATATGTTTGCGAGAATTATCAGTTTGAAAAATCAATTATTAGAAACAGAAGAAGCGAGCATGAAGATTACAATATTCGACAATTGCAAGAGATTCCTTATGATATGCAGACGAACTTTAATAATACAGAATATAACGTATATAGGGAATTGGCTGAATGGATTGAAACTCAAGAATTGAACTATGATATTTACATTGAAAAATACAAAAGAATTGTAGCTTCATTTTACAGTTCAGCATGTGCTCTTGAAAGTGAATTAATGAGAAGCACTTTAGATGTTCCGATATCATTATTGGAGGTAGCAAAACAATGGAGAAAAGAAGAACAAAATAATTGTAAAAAGATTAATAATTATATGGAAGATCCTACTGATTATATGTCTAGAATTAACAATATAATTGATTATATTGATCAGGAAGCTTATGGGAAAAAAGTTTTAATATTTACAAATTTTGATGAGACTTTTCAATTATATAAAGAAATTTTGGAAAATTATTTCGGTAAGGGACATTGTGCATTCTTTTCAAAATATATAGAGACGGATGAGCGTGAGTTGGGTGCATATAGATTCGAAACAGATGATGATTATTGGATTTTACTTTCAGATGAGTCTGGTGGTGAAGGACGAAATTTTCAAAATGCAGATATTTTAGTTCACATTGATATTCCATGGAGTGCTAATGACTTGGAGCAAAGAATAGGTAGATTAGATAGAATTGGAAGAGAAGAAGATAAACCGGTAGTTTCAGTAGTTTGTTACTCAAAAGATTCATTGGAAGAAGATTTATTTAAATTTTGGAACCAGGGAATCGGTATTTTTACAAAATCACAAAGTGGTCTTGAAATTATTATGAATTCAATGGACGAAAAAATAATTAAGGCTGTTTGTGATGACTTCAAATATGGTTTAGTTAGTATTATTGAAGAAGTTGAAAAGGAGTTAGATGCATTAAAAGAAACTATTAAGAGGGAACGATATTTTGATGTTGCAGAGTATAAATATCAGGCTCTAAATAGAATTATGGATGATACAAGAGAAATGTATGTTGCTAATGAAAGAGAGTTGTTTGCAAATTCTATGATGAGGTGGTCTTTGTTATCTGGATTTAAGGGAAGACATCAAGGAGAGTCAACAATTCGATTTGATGCGTCATCATTTTCTTTAAAATCAGCATACAATTCGCTTTTTGTACCACCAGATATCCGACTGATGATTGGTGATAGAATTAACCAATTGCAAAATAGAGTACGTTCATTAAATGGTGATAAAATGGTGCATTCCGATGTGAATTATGTACAAGGTACATTTGACAGAAAAAATGGAATAGAAAATGATTATATTCATTTTTTTGCTCCAGGAGATGCAATCTTTGACAGTATTGTAAGCAATGCAATAAATTCTTATAAGGGTACTTGTGCTGCATTTGCTTGTAAAACAAGTATGGATTGGAATGGGTTTGTTTTTACATGGGCATTATATCCTGATGAAACCGTATTATTGGAAAAAGGTATTTCTGTTCATTTGATAGATAAATATAGAGGATTCATGCCGATAGAGCAATTTCAATGTGCGGTATCATTATCTGAAAACTGCATAATACCTGAAGAGGATGTATTAAAAATGTTCAATTATCTGATGTCATCAGAAAAAGTTGATCACAAAAAATTCATTCACCTTGGCTCAAGATCTGGATTGAACCCAAATATTGAAGCTTTTATGAATATGTATCCAAATGAGAAATGGAATGAATTAACAAATGATGGATATAGTAAAGCTTCAGATTTGGTAAAAAAGAAAATTGGTGCGAAATTAAGAAAGCAGTTAGCGTTATTAAAAGCGGAGTTATTGAAGAATAGTGGTGCTGAAAAGGCAACTTCAAGTTTCTATAACAAAACTGCGATTGAGGATTATGAAAAATTAAATGAGACAATTTATAAGTGTTTTAGCAAACCAAGAATGGTTTTGGATTCGGTGTGTTATGTGAGGATGTTTTATGAATGATAATGAACTACATGCTTTATTAGAAAACGCAATACATATAGGTAATTTACTTGAAAAGATAGATTCTTTTTCTAATGACAGAGAGGAATATATTTATAGCACTGCAAGAAGTCTTAGTTTGTTATGGCTTATGTGTAAAGATGATGAGAATTACAAAGTGGATTTTGAATGTGCATTGCGAAACTATCTACTGTTAGTAAAAAAGTCTATAGTGATAAAAAATTATGTACCTTCAAGCAGACTAAAGGAATTTGGACTTCAGATTGATTTGAATACTGGAAAAATGTGGACAAGTATGTTATTGCCTGATTTTTCCAATGTAGAACTGGTAAAACAGTTGTATATGCAGGATATTAGAGAAAGAAAAATAGATAATATCCATAATCTGAAAACTAATCCCTATGTTGAAGGACTTACTGGTTTCGAGTGTTTTAAAAGTAATGAACAAAAACTTGCTGTAACAGGAGCACTTCGTGTACCTTACGGTTATTCTTGTTTAGTATCAATGACTACAGGTGGCGGAAAGAGTTTGATAACTCAAACTATAGCATATCAAGAATCAGGACTTACGATTGTTATTGTTCCTACAGTGTCATTGATGATGGATCAGTATAAAAATGCGAAAGATATTATTAATTCTGACGTGGAAAATGAGATTTTTTATCATCATAGTGGGAGTTCATTACAGAAGTTTTATAAATGTCTTGAAAATAAGACTGCAAAAATATTATTTATTTCACCAGAAAGCTTAATTAAGAACAAAGAATTAAGAGAAAAGATAGAAAAGGCTAATAACGAAAAGTATTTAAAGAATTTAGTTGTAGATGAGGCGCACATCATTATTGAGTGGGGGTCGTTATTTAGAATTGATTTTCAATGTTTGGATACACTGCGTAAGAATTTCTTGCAGTCAAATAATACATTGAAAACATATTTGTTGTCGGCTACATATAGTGATGAAACAATACGTCAATTAAAGATGTTTTATACTAGTGATGATAAATGGATCGAGATAAGATGTGAGAAATTAAGGCATGAAACAAGGTTTGATATTATTCATTGCGATAATTATGGTGAAAAGAATAATAAGATATTAGAAGCTATTGATTTACTGCCAAGACCTATGATTGTATACGTGAAATCACCTGATGAGGCAGAAAAGTTAAAAGAACGGTTAAATGGACGTGGATACAATAATTTAAATACATTTACTGGAAAAACAAATAATGAGCAAAGATTAACTCTGATTGAAAAATGGAAAGATGGGCAATTTGACTTGATGATTGCTACATGTGCTTTTGGAGTTGGTGTTGATAAAAAGAATGTTCGAACTGTTTTACACACGTATGTACCTGAAAATCCTAATAAGTATTATCAAGAGGCTGGAAGAGGTGGTCGTGATGGACTTCCATGTCTTAGTAGCATGATATATACAAATCAAGATGTAGATTCAGCTTTTAATTTTGTGAGTAAGGTTATTACAACGCAAAAGCTTAAAGGTAGATGGTTCAGCATGCTTAACAGTAGCAAAACGCAGCCTTTACTTAATTCAAAATATATGATAGATACATATGTTAAACCAGATTACAATGAGGATGAAGAATTTATAGATTCTATTAGTAATCAGGATATTAATTGGAATGTGAATGTAATATTATTTTTAAGACGAAATGGGCTGATTTCGATTGACGATATACAGTATATAAACAATAAATATGTGTTTTATATTACAGTAATCGAAAGAAAAATTTTGACTGATAATAATTCTACTGTTTTGATGATTGACGAAATAAGAGACAAGGAATGGGAAAATACGGAGCGAGAGTTTTCGTTGATGAAAAGTAATCTTGATAAAGTTGGAAAAAGTTGTTGGTCAGATATGTTTACGAAGATATATAGGAAAACACATGATTATTGTGCTGGATGTAATGAACATATAGAAATTACAGATTTTGAAGACACAAAAACTTTGAAAATAGATATTGAAGTTCCTTTGGTGGAAGTAATGCCAGAGTTTGATGAAAAAATGTATGGTGCAAGATGTATGCTTATTATTAACTCATATTACAATAATGAATTAGAAGACTTCTTGTCGAAGGGAATCAATGTATTGGTTTCTACAAATGAGGAACTAGATAAATTAAAAGGATTTCAGCAAGTATATGATAAGAGCCTTTTGTACTGTAATTTTACAGATTTCATAGAGTTAGTGTCGGTAAATAGATATTTTATATCAGGTGTTATCGGAATATGTATTCCAGATCATGTATCTATACAGAATAGAATAGTAAACATTATTGAGAATAGTATAAAAAAATATGATATTAGATATTTGTTATTTTCTGAAAAAGATTATGAAATAAGAAGTAAAAACAAACATTTATCTGAGCTACCGATAATTCAGCATTGTAGACAGGAATAGAATTTGGAAGGAGATATTTTGTAATGTTTGATAATAATATAAAGACGGAACCTATACCTGAAAGAGTTTATGAGCTATGCAAAATGGTTTCTAAAGGTGATATTGATGATAATGTCGCAAGAGAAAGGATGGAGCCAAAAGGAATAAATCCTTCGGGCTCTACTTCTTACTATCCGAGTATAAGAGAAGTATGTGTACAAGAATTGAAGCTTATCGAGAAGGATAATGATACATTAAAATTCATTGGAGATAAGACGGTTATAAAGAGCTTAGAAACATTTAGGATGTATTGTAATTCTATCGTTTTTAATAATAAGGATTCATATTTCTATAAGATTACTAAATGCTATTTAGAAGCAAATAATACGTGGTTAAAGTATAAAACTTTAACTGATGTAAATATTCGCCGAGAAGTACAGGAAAAAGCAGGAATCCAACTGGTAAATGAACAAATGATGTTGGGAAGTCGATTCTGGATTTCATTTTTAGGTTTTGGATATATCCAAGAGGGATATGCAATGTATTTTTTACCTAATATGCATGTAGCATTACAAGATTATTGTGAGTTGGCAGAATTGGAAAAGAATAAAGAATATTCTGTAGGTGAATTTGTTGAACAACTTCACAAATACGCTTCAGTTGCATTAGAGAGTGCTGAAGAGAAAAAAGAGTTCAATGCAGCGATGTCCAATGCATTAAGGCAGATGCATGATAGAAAAGAAGTTGTTTTGAAAAAAAATCTTGATAGTAAAGAAAAATGGAAGCTATTTTTAGATAGTACGCATGAGTTTACAGATGAATTTACACACATAGTTTATAAAGGAGTAAAAAGAGGATGAATAAGCAAATTGCATTGAAAAGATTAAAAGATGTATTGAATGTTGATTCAATTAATAGTACACAAGCTGACTTCCTTTCTACTCATGTACCATTTAGAAAAATTACAGTAACAAATGATTTATCTGGAACACCTGTATCTGATTATATATCAGAGGATGAGGTGTTCAGTAAATATTTTAATAATTCTGATGTGTATAATGAACATCAGCTAATTGTAGTGGACGGTTCAAGTGGCTCAGGAAAATCACATTTTATTAGATGGATTGAAGCTAGGCTTTCAGCACTAGATGTACAAAATGATGTTGTATTGATGATTAGAAGAAGTGACAATACACTAAAAGGCACAATTAAGCAGTTTCTTAATATTGATGAAGTTAAAAATATTAAAAATAAAGATATTTATGAAAGATTAGTCAGAGCAAATCAAAATGTAAGTGAACAGAAATTTAAGTATGAAATTTATCACAAGTTTTTGGTTGAAATAGTGGATGGCAAAGATTCAAGCCTTTCTTCAAGTGATCAGAGAAATTTCAGAGAGCTTCTTTCGAGTTCAGAGTTTGAGGAAAGAATGCTGATGGCTGGTGGTCCAATAGAGCGTATTTATAGCAAAATTGTCGATAGTAATACTACAAATGACGAGGATGTTCTTGCATTATTTGAAATAGAAGACTTTACGCTAGATTATGATTTCAACATGAAATTGAAAAATAATGCCAGTAAAAAAGCTGTAAAAATGGCCAATAAATTATTGCCTGAGACAGATGGTAGTTTTCCTGACGATGAATGTAATCCGGAAATACTAGTTGAATATATGAATTCTAAGGTTGAACCAGTAATAAAGGCTTGTGCGGGGATCGAACCTGGAGATTTTCAGCAGATTTTTAAGGAAATTAGACAAGAATTATTTTTGCAGGAAAAAAATCTTATTTTATTAATTGAGGATATTACATCATGTACTGGTATCAATAGAGATTTATTGGATGCATTGATTGTAAATCATACTGGTGAAAATGCCAAAGATAATATGTGTAGACTGGTTTCAGTAATAGGTACTACAACAGAGTATTTTAAAGAATTTAGATCGAATTATTTAGATAGAATTACTACTATGGTTACGATTGAGGATGGTTCTATTGGAAATAATCAGGATGATTTAATACAGTTTGTTGCAAAGTATTTGAATGTAATGTCAGTTAGCGAGGAAGATATTAAAAAATGGCATAAAGATGGTGCGTTGGATTCCGAGTATCCTGTTCATAAAGAAACCGAGGCAAATAATTGGGAATATTATACATATATTAGGAAGAGAATTAGCTTATATCCATTTACGAAGAGAGCGATTGTAAATCTTTATAATGGGATAGATGTACATAAAACACCACGATATATTATTAGAAAAATAATTGAACCAGCTGTTGATAGTATAATTCAAGATAAAAAAATGTTTCCTAAGTTTTTATTATCAAAAAAGCCTAATCTTAGCTTTGAAATAGTTGATCGTGTTAAGAGTACAATTACAAATATGCCTAATAATGAAGAAGAAAAGGCTGTTATGACACAACGTTTATTAGCGATTTTAAGTTATTGGGGCAATTGTACTCTTGATACAAGTAAAAAGGGCTATTTAGGTGCAGTTAACGTCAATGTATTTGCTGAATTTGGATTAAGTTCTTTTGTAGAAAAAATTCTTGGATATAAGGTTGATGGTGAGAAATTTGTAATTGAGCCAGAAGATATAACAGATAGTGGAAACAATGATCAAGGTGGAAATACGGAACCACCAGCTCCAGAGCCTATATCAACTCCGATACCAGAGCCAAAACCAGTAGTTAATAAGGCATTTGAAGATTTCGCAAAAATTCTTTCAGAGTGGCATTATGACAAAAAAAGCTTTACAAAAGCTTATCAGGTAAGAGATGAGATTAGTAAGTTTATTTTTGCCAATATTTCGTGGCAGCAAGAAGGTGTTCCATTGGTATCTGTTCAAATGGTGGAAAAATCAAGTTTTGACCTAGTTGAGATAGAACGACAGGATAAGAAAGTGGATAAAGGGCTTGTTTTGTTAGAAGATAATGATGAAACATATCAGTTATTGCTTGCAATCGGAAAGAGTTGGTATCTTGGTAAAAAGAGAGAAGGAAATACAGAGTATGCTTCTTGGGATTTTGATGGTTCAACATCAAGTATAAGAGTAGCTACAAGTTGGCTGGAAAAGCATAAAAAAACGTTTGTTGATATAGTTAAAGCTTTCGACCAAAAAGAAAAATGCCCTGATTATTTAAAGTGTTCGATGATAGCGGAAGTATATAGGGGATTGTTAAATGGAGATCAGCAAGTTAGCAGAGTATCAGATATAAGAGTAGATACTTATATTAAAGAAAATAATTTGAGAAAGAAGAGCGAACTAAATGGCCATTCCCAAGAATGGTGTGATTTAGTTAATAATATTGTTTATGCTAATAGTGCTGCGGAGAATAATATTGATTTAACACAGAGATATTTCAATTTGATTCAAGGTAATCAAAAGAATGCAAAGAGAAAAATAATCAATTATAACTTGCTAGAATTGATTTTTAAGGACTTGAGAAGTAATTCATTTGATATTGACTTAGAGAATTTGGAAACAGACAAAATAAAGGCAAGAAATGACTCAAAGGACTATTTGAAGAAGATTGTGTCAAGAGTAGATAAGGTTGTCTCAGTAGAGTGTTTGGAGGGTAAAACTTTATATGAAGAAGCATTAACTTTTTTTGGGTTTCCGGAAGATTCGGAAATTGAGACGGATGATATTAAAGATTTAATGAATGAAGTTATAGAGTTTTATAAGGATACTGAAACGAATGGTGTTAATGTGTCGCTGAAAACAAATGAAGCTACGTCATTCAAAGATAAAGGTGCCGATATATCAAAAGCCTTTGCTATTTTGAGTGCAGATACAACTGATATGAGAACCTTGGAAAAGATTATTCTATATTCAAAAAATCCTATGCAGATAATAAAACAGTTTATAGGATTCCTAAAGAAGGTAGATGAAGACAGATGTAATGTTCATAGTGAGATGTTAGCTGCGAAAGAAGCACTAACTAGGAGTGGTAACTGGTCAAATGATGTAGATCCAAGATTTGACGAGAATAAATCTGCATTCGATGATTTAATGAGTTTATTGGAGGATTAGTATGCTACAAGAAAAATTGAATGAATGTCGTGTTTTGATGGCAGAAGTGTCGCAAAATAAACAGAAAGATAATGAGCATCAAAATGTAGTTAAAAGAAACAATACTTTTTTTGACACATATAAGAACTATTTTCTGCCTATTGTCAAAGGATATGCTGTTTGTAAAAAGTACTCACATGTGAGTTTTACGGATAAAACTATTGATGAACTGAGTAAGTATATTGATTATTCAAAGAAAACTTTTGAACAGAAAACAGTAATTAATCCTGCTAAATATCAAGACGGTGTAAAGAAATTAAGTGAAAAAATTCAATCGGAATGGAAGAGTCAGACTGATGATTATTTAGCCGGAATTAAAGAAGAATTAGGAATACTTAAGCTTGTAAGCAATGAGAAACAGGAAATACAAAAGATATTAGCTTGTATGAATAATTTTTCTAATTGGCCTGTTGATGAAGCGGTTTCTTCTCAATACGAAACCGCTAATGAGAAAGCTAATGAGATTTTATCGAAAATGGAGTTCGATGTTGAAATTGCCAATTTTCTGAAAAAAGTTAAAGATAAGGAAGCCTCATTACTTGATTTGACAGATTCGATAATTGATTGGATTCGAAGAGAAGAATTATCAGGAAATATAATATTAAGCATCAAAAACTAATTGACTTTTTACAAAATTACAAATATACTTAAGTAGGTTGAACAATTTACTTAAGTATATTTTTTTGGAGGAAAATATGAATTTTTGTTATAAATTTCCCGTGGTCAAAGGGGTACAAGCTGGAAAAGAGTATTATATTGCAATGGTTCCTTTAAAAATGCTAAATCGTTTGTTCCCAGAAGAAAATGAATTTGTTCTACCTGAATATAGGGCTCAAAGAAGAATTAATGAATCAAGGATACCGACTATCAAGAATTATATTCTAGACAATAAAGATAGTTATGTTTTTTCTGCGTTAGCAGCATCTATTGATGGAGAATTTGAATTTGTTCCAGAAGGCAATGCAGGTCTTGGCATTTTAGAAATATCATTAGATGCTAGGTTTTTAATTAATGATGGACAACATAGGAAAGCAGCAATTGCCGAAGCAATTAATGAACGACCTGAAATAGGCGAGGAGACAATTTCAATTGTTTTTTACGAAGATCAAGGATTAAAGAATAGCCAGCAAATATTTACTGATTTAAATAAACATGCAGTGAAAACTTCTAATTCTATTGCGGAGTTATATGATTCAAGAGATGAGTTAGCTGTTGTTACAAGAAAAATCGTTGAGAATGTTGCATTTTTTAATGATTATGTGGACAAAGAAAAAGATATTCTCGGAAAATTTTCATCAGCATTATTTACTTTGAATACTATTTATACAGCTAATAAAAGAATACTTGGGAAAAAAGAATGTGATATAGAATTTGAAAGATTCTGTATTTCGTATTGGCAGCTAATCGCTAAAAATATGTTGCCATGGACAGAATTACAGTGCAAAGAATTAAGCAAAAAAGAACTTCGCGAGCAGTATTTAGCAGTCCAGTCTGTAATTATTCAAGCATTTGGAAGATTAGGAAATTACTTTTACAGTAATCAAAATCTAAATATGCAAAACATACTTGTTGATTTGCAAAAAATAAATTGGAAGCGAAGTGCTGATGTTTGGTTTTTAAGGGTTGTAAAGGAAAATGGAAGAATGATCAATAATGAGAAAGCAATTATATTAGCTACTAATATGATTAAGAAAAGCTTGGATTTGATATTATCTGATTCAGAATTGAAAGCTGAGGAAGAATTGTTGAATAATCTAAAGAATAGAGGATAAACATGGAAACAAATAATTCAAGAATATCAATTACTAAAGAAGTAATTGAAGGTTTAAAAGAAACTATACGTAATTTATATTTGGCAGATGATATTCCATGGGTAATTGGATATTCAGGTGGTAAGGATAGCACAGCAACATTACAGCTAGTATGGTTAGCATTGAAAGAATTATCTGCCGGTAAATTAACAAAGCCAGTACATATTGTTAATACTGATACATTAGTTGAATCACCAGTTATTTCTAAGTGGGTCGAAAATTCTTTAGTAATAATGCAAAATGCCGCTAATGAGCAAAAGTTACCATTTATTACTCATAGATTAACTCCAGAAACGAATAATACTTTTTGGGTTAATCTTATTGGACGTGGTTATCCATTCCCTAGAAAAAAGTTACGTTGGTGTACAGACAGATTAAAGATTCAGCCGGTTAACAATTTTATAAAAAACAAAATAGCTGAACATGGAGAAATAATTCTTGTTATAGGAACTAGAAAAGCGGAGAGTTCTAATCGTGCTAGAACTATGGCAAAATATGAAAAATTAAGGGTTAGAGAGTTATTAAGTCCAAATCCTACATTGGCTAATGAATTAGTATTTTCACCTCTTGAAGATTGGAAGGATAACGATGTATGGGTTTTCTTAATGCAATATAAGAATCCATGGGGATTTTCAAATCATGAGCTACAGACATTGTACATGAGTGCGACAGAGGACAAGGAGTGTCCGATGATGACAGAAAAAAACTTACCAAGTTGTGGTAAAAGTAGATTTGGTTGCTGGGTATGTACTATGGTTGAAAAAGATAAATCAATGGAAGCGATGATTGCAAACGATGATGAGAAGGTTTGGATGACACCACTTCTTGAATTTAGAAATTATTTTGGAGACGAAGAAAAAGATCGCGATAGAAGAAGCTTTAGAAAAATGCAGGGTTATCTTACTGGAACATATGAAAGGCTTCATCATGGACCATATTTGAAGGAAATCCGTGAAGAATGGCTAAAAAAATTATTAGAAATTCAGTTAGAAATTATGGAGAATGGACCTGAAGAATTTTTTGATTTTGAATTAATTTCTAATGATGAATTGAGATGTATAAGAAGAATCTGGGTAAATGAAAAACATGAATTTGACGATTCATTGCCAAGGATATATAAGGAGGTTTTTGGCAAAGAGTTTGAGGATCCAGATTGGATACAAAATGAATCTTTTGGCAAAGATGAATGGGATATACTTAAACAGGTATGTGAGGAGTTATATCCGGATGAAGAGTTGTCATTTGAAATGATGTATAGTTTGATAGATACTGAAGCAAGTATTAATTCAGTAAATGAAAGAAAAGGAATTTTGAATTCGTTAGAATCATGTATTAGAAAAACATTCTATTCAGATGAAGAGGATGCCACAAACTATTATAGAAGCCAGTTAAAGAGAAAGAAAGATTTAGGTGGTAAATATAATGAGAAATTCTTTGTGCACTTTAAAGGTGGCAATGAGGAATTTGAAGATGAAGAGCAGAATGAGGTGACAGAATAATGGTAATTAAGGAATTAAAACTACATAATTTTGGTGTCTATGCGGGCGACAACATTTTTGAATTTACATCAAACCAACCTGTTGTACTTGTGGGTGGAATGAATGGACGTGGAAAAACTACTTTTCTTGAAGCTATTTTACTTTCATTATATGGACAAAATTCATTTGCTTATCATGAAAGTAAAATGAGATCTTATGGTCAATACTTAAAGTCATATATCAATATTGCAGATGGAAGTAATGAAGCCAGCCTAGAGCTTTTCTTCTCAATAGATGCTTCTGAAAGCGAAAATTACAGAATAAAAAGAATTTGGAATGGAAATAGCCAAAGAATTAAGGAAGAGATTTCGGTTTATAAAAATGATGAATATAATTCATTTTTAACTGAAAATTGGCCAATGTTTATTGAAAACATTCTTCCAAGTAGATTGTCTAACTTCTTTTTCTTTGACGGCGAAAAAATAGCGGAGTTGGCAGTTGAGGATACAGATACACAAATGAAGAATTCTATTAGAGCGTTACTAGGTATATCTGTATTAGATGTATTAAGTAATGATTTAGGAAGAATCATATCAAAACTAAGTAAAAAAAATGAGAACAACCAAAATCTCATGGAAATCGAATTGTTAAGAGGTAACAAGGATAATCTTGAAAGTGAATTAAAAACAGTTGAGTTATCCATTGTAGATAAGAAGGTTGAATTAGAAGATAAAATTAAAGAGCTTGATGCACTGCAGAGTGAATACAGATCTAAAGGTGGCGATATTGTAAAGCAAAGAGAAGATTTATATCAGAAGAAAATTGCATTGGCTACGAAAATTAATCAATCGAAAGATGTTTTAATAAATGATGCTGCATCAGAGTTACCATTATTTATGGTCAAGAATTTATTACTTGAAATAGAAGATCAATCTTTGCTTGAGCAAGAAAAAAAGATGCTGGAAATGACTCTTTATCAAATGAAATATATGTTAAAAAGATTCAAAGAAGAGTGTCCTGAAAAATCAGATACTGCATCAGATTTTATCGATTACATAAGTGTGAATGCGGAATCAGGCGATGTAAAAGAAATATATAAATTGTCAGATACAAATATATTTAGATTGCAGAATATGCTGGCTGAGGGATTGGAAGCCAAAGTAAATGATACGCAAAAACATTTAGTACATTTAAATAGATGCATTAAAGAGTCTTTGCAGTTAGAAAGTTATTTGTCTGTTGACATTGATGAAAAGGCAATTTCAAGAATTTATAAGAATATAAAACTTGTTGAAGAGAAAATCAACTCTATTGATGTTGAACTTGATCTTCTTGAAGAAAAATATAGAAGTACAAATAGTCAATTTATTACTGTTAATGCGGAGTTTAAAAGAAAAGTAGAATCATACTTGGAACATGTTGAATTGGGAGATGATACTGATAGAATCATGAAGTATTCTCAAATCGTAACCAATATCTTAGATGTCTATAAGGTAAGATTGCAAAAAAGGAAAGTTAGTGTTGTTGCTGAAACAATGACAGCCTGCTATAAGAAACTGGCTAATAAAAAGAATTTAATTAGTCATATTGTAATGGATGAAGAAACACTCAATTTAAAATACATTAATATTGATGGAAACGAAGTTCAAAAATCATCTCTTTCAGCAGGTGAAAAACAGTTAATGGTAATATCTCTTTTATGGGCGATTGCAATCTGTTCAAAACGTAAGTTACCAGTAATTATTGATACACCATTATCTAGATTAGATTCAAATCATAGAGAAACATTGATTACTAGTTATTTCCCAAATGCTAGTGAACAGACTATTATTTTATCTACTGATACAGAGATTACGGATGAATATTATACTATGATGAAAGAGAATGTTGGTGATGAATTCACATTGATCTATGACGATAATTCAAAATCTACATCAATTCGCAAAGGATATTTTGTGGAGGGAAAAGTATGTTAGTTAAGCAGATACGATTATCAAATCAGGCTAAAGATAAGTTGTCTAGATTAAAAGGAAAAACTGGAATTAAGAACTGGAATGTATTATGTAGATGGGCATTATGTTATTCGCTTAAAGAAGATTCTATTCCAACAGATATACAAATAAATCAAGATAGTAATCTGGAAATGTCATGGTATACATTTGGTGGAGAAGATAGTGATTTATATGAAGCGCTAGTTGTTGCATGGTGCAAGTCAAAAGATATTCCATTGGATCATGATACTGTAGCTAAGTATTTTAAATTACACTTAGAAAGAGGTATATCTTATTTAAGTGGAACAAATTTTATTAAGTCAATTAATGATTTATTACTTTTGGCGGTAGGAGATGAATAATAAATGGGAATTTATTTGGATTATAATGCATCATCACCAATAGATTTAAGAGTTTTGGAATGTATGAATGATATATATAAAAATTCTTACGGCAATGCTGATAGTAGAACACATGATTATGGTGATAGTGCAAGAAAAGTTGTAGAAAATGCTAGAGCTCAAGTAGCTAACTTAATTGGAAGAAATAAAGATGAAATTTTTTTCACCAGTGGTTCAACAGAAAGCAATAATATTGCAGTTTTAGGATTAAAAAAATATGCAGAGGAATCTGGGAAAAAACATATAATTACCTCGTCAATTGAACATAAAGCAATACTAGAATCCGTAAAAGCCCTATCTAGAGAGGGATTTAGAGTGGATTATGTAAAACCAGATTCTGAGGGAATGATTAGAGCGGAAGATGTTTTATCTCTTGTAACAAACGATACGTTACTTGTCAGTATTATGCATGTTAATAATGAAACAGGTGTGATACAACCGATTAAAGAAATTGGAGATTACCTAGCAGATAAAGATGTGCTTTTTCATACTGATGCAACGCAAAGCGCTGGAAAGTTAGTTGATGAGTTGAAAGATTTGTCATACGATATGATGTCATTTTGCGCTCATAAAATGAGTGGCCCACAGGGTATTGGTGTGTTAGTGCTTAAGAAAAAAAGATATAAATTGCCTCCTGTTCAAGCCATTACATATGGTGGTTCACAGGAACATGGTATTAGACCAGGTACACTGCCAGTGGCATTAATTGCAGGATTTGGTAAAGCTTGTGAGATTGCCTTATTAGAGCATGATGATAATACAAAACATTGTTTGGAAATCAAAGATGTGATGCTAAGTCTTATTGAACAGTCTGGATTAAAATATTGTGTAAACGGTTCTTTGGAAAGAAGTGTTTGCAATACATTAAATATTAGTATTGAAGGTGTGTCATCTGAAGCACTCATGTTGTCATCTAAAAACTTTTGTGGTATTTCGAATGGATCGGCATGCAATTCAAGTGCATACAGTCCAAGTTTTGTTCTAATGGAAATGGGTTTGCAACAGGAACTTATAGAAGGTGCAATAAGGATAAGTTGGGGAGCTAATGCTGATTTGGATGAAGCAAAAGAAAATTTTAATCAGCTATTAGGTATTGCAAAAGATTTAATCTGGTAAGAGTTAATGGGGAAGGATAAACGGAGAATGGAGATAGAACAATTAAAGTACATTAATGAACTTAATACTGAGAGTTTTATACATATGCTCGATGACCCCACAGAGTGTTACAAATTTTACTGGTTAGACGCATTGTTAAATATATTTTCTTTAGGAAAATCTGAGATTAATTTCGATGACGTGCTTAATAAAATGATTGTAGATGCATGGTATTCAGTAGTTGAATACCATCTGCATCTAGGACCTAAAAATGCATCTGGAAAAATAATGAATAGCTTAGAACGAGCAGCCATAAAATTGGCTCAAGTATCGGGATTACCAGGTGATGCAGATGAACCTTCAATTATTGAAAATATTCAGGCACATGAAAAAGAAATACTAGATGAAAAGAAGCAATTGGTGTTGAATGTACCATATAGATTACTTTCTTCGTTTATGCCCGAAATAGGCGGTAATGATAAACTATGGGATCAGCGAAAGCGAATGATAGCATATATTGATGCATTGAATAAAAAAGAATCTATTCCATACAAAATTATAGATGGTATTGGACTAAATAAGAAAGTGGTTATATCACCGGAATGGCAGATGTTTCTTAAGGATAATTATGTGACAATAGCTGGATGGATTGAAATGAAAAAAGTTAAATATCTTCAGAACAGAAATCCAGGTGTTCCAGGCCTTATTTTTAAGTTGGAGCCGCAGAAAGATAAACAGCGAAAACTGAAATATGTTAGAGAACTTTGGAATTCTATTTCGGAAATTGTTCCAATTATTGATATTTATACGGACAAGCCTATAAAGAAGAATGTATTTGATGTTGATCATTTTATACCTTGGTCATATATAGTAAATGATGAACTTTGGAATCTAATGCCAATGAATAGTTCATTAAATTCAAGCAAGAGTAATAATCTTCCTAAATGGGATAGGTATTTTAAGTTGTTTGCTCACAATCAATTTATTATGAACCAACTGGTTTTATCAAATGAGAGTGTAAAGACAATATTTTTAGAGTGTCAGAGAGATAATTTAGTAATGCCGTGGTCACTAGAAGAATTGTATCTGCAGGGACAGCAAGAAGAAGTTTTTATCAGTGTGCTTGAAAAGAATTTAAGACCTATTTACGATTCTGCCAGAATGCAAGGTTATAATATATGGAGCGCCTAGTTTCTGTGTAATATTGTTTAGTAGTTGGGAGGAGTAAATGAGTAATACAATGATAATTGCAAGTATGATTTTTGTAGGAGCAGTATTTCTTGGATATAATTTATTTGCTGGAAATAGAGAAACTACAATATCTGATATAATAATTGGCGTGGGGTTATGATTGATAGCACTGTCAATAATTGAAACAATTTTGATTATATTAGGAAAATCAACATCTGGAATAAATCCATATGTAAGTTTGCTATGTGGATTGATTCTAGTTCGATAGGTGCTGAATGTAAATTAAAGTATAGCAGGACCTATGATTTATCTTCTTAAAAAATTATTTTTAGGATGATAAGGGTTATTGAAGTTAAGGCCACTTTAATTAGTTTTATACTTTAAATCTGGTTAGATTAATTTTTCTTTAATAAATTGATATCATTTAAAAAGTTTAATTCCCCTGAATTCGGGGGAATTAGAAAATATGAAGATAGGCATGATAAAAGCTCCCACTGCCTATGGGAACAAACAGCAGGAGCTTTATACTTTTATCTTCTTCAAAAAATCACCTTCAGGACGATAAGGTACATTAAAATCATAACCCATTTTATTCATTTCTTGCATTTTTATCAATAGTAGATTAATATGTGAATTTAGCATACTTGAAATCTGCACTATATCATAACCATCTCGAGCTAGAGCTAACACCTCATCATTGTCAATTAACAGATGAGAACCAAAAATATTGGCTTCGTATTCAGTAGTATTTTTCATATCGAAAAGCTCAAATTCCTTAAGACCATTACTGGCTAAATTTCTATGAAAAATATCATGACCGATTTCATGAGCTAATACCATCTGGCGCATATGGTCATCTAAATTATTATTAATAAAGATTATACGTTGCTTCCAACGATAGGTATACATGCCAAGTAGGTCACCATAATTCTCATAATAAATTTTAATACCAAGTTCATTGGCAATCTGTCTGGTATCCCTTGTCCCTATACGGTTGACAAGAGCATTTGCTTTCTTATATATTCTGAAAGAGTCAATCAAAGCAGCACCCCCTGTATAGAATCTACTATTCCCCGGTTAATATAAAAAAAAGTTGCACTTATTTATTATTATCGTCATCTAATCTATATTTTCTAGGAGTGTACTTTTTGTTTTCCTCTTTAGAATCCCAATAAGCTTGTTGTAAAGAACGCATAACAGCATCTTTATCTGCTTCTGATAATTCACCACCTGCAAATAACCCACCAATTTCAGCAACTAAGTCTTCAGCTTGTCTTGCACCACGATTACCATATTTAGCTTTGGCCTTTGTGATAAATTCCTCGTCCTCTGTTAAAAGATAATTAATATCTACATTAAAAAATGCAGCTAATTTGGAATAAACTTCTCGTTTCTTTGGATAGCTGTTACTATTTTCATAGCTAATAATTGTGCGTAGCGAAACACCGATTTCTTTTGCCAAGTCAGTCTGGGTCATATCTTTCCCTTTCCGTAAGTCTCTAAGTTTTTCTCCAAATCTCATAATATCCTCCTTGAATATGAAGTTATATTTCATAAAACGTATTTTACTATTGACATATGATAGTTATCTTCATATAATATAAATGTGAAGAATAACTACACATACTATAGTACATAAATCTTCACATTTTGTCAATAGTCAATAAAAATATGGGGTGGGGAAAATAACACGTAAATAAAATACCCCTAAAACAACGGAGGTATGGGATGAGACTTACAAGAAACATGAAGAATATTTCAAAGATGTATGAGGGTATGAACCTTGATGAGGAACAGGTATTTCATAAATCAAAACTTGTGCTTGCTATATACAGGGATGTAGTATGGAGAACCATTCAAGAAGCTAATTATGTAAGGGAAGCATGTGAGTCATATTATAGCAATGAACTTGCTACAGCTTTAACATATTTAAATGATTTTGCACCTACTGAAAAGAAGGACAAGTTTAGTGATAAAGTTTCCTGTATTTTTGAGACTAAATGGATGATAGATCTTGTAGATACAGCAATGATTAAAATTTATAATTATCATACAAATGGAAAGTTGTATCATGAAATATTGTCAAAATGCTATATTACAGCATATCCAATGACAGAAACAGAAATACTAGAATATCTTTCTATTGAGCGAACGAGTTTCTATACAAAAAAGAAAGAAGCAATAAAACTATTTGGAATTGCACTTTGGGGATATTCCTTACCAAAATATCAAGCTATATTTAATGGGACAAGTACTATAGAAGAAAATGAGTTACTATATTTCTTTGAAGAAAAACAAAATGCGTACTAAGTGTGAACTAAAGTTGAACTAGATACGAACCATCTACGTACTGACTTTGAATTGTCAATAGCCTATACTCTGTATTATGGGGAAGTAATGGCCTAAAATAAAATAACAATCAAGAGCCTCGGCATTTATGTCGGGGTTATTTTTATGCCCATTTCTCCAAATATATGGTGATGGAGAAGCCTGGAATAACAAATTAATGTTGTTCTGGGCTTTTTCTTTACCCAAAAACAGGGGGAAACATGGAACAGCCAAAGTTTAGCTTACATACAAAATGCCGTTCTCCTCCTTTTTCTGATGATTACATTCATTTTAAAAAAATCAGAAGACGGAGGAATTAGAATGGGTTTTAATTATAGTAGAGAAAAGTTGATATTTGATAGAGAATGGGAAAAGTTACGTGGACAATACAAAAAAACAGGAATGAATGATGAAGCAATACAGGAGCTATATGATTTTGATTGGAGCTGGTTTCGTATGAGAAGAAACTACGAAAATCGTGTACAAGCTATGCCGGAAGAAGGGATAGATGAGCAGAATGCTGAAACACGCTCCAATTTGTTTCAAAGGTTTACATCACTATCCACAAGTTTTAATGAAATGGAGTTTTCAGGAAGATACGCTTGGATAGATACTATTTCTGATGATGCACTTTCTAAAAAACTAAGAGACTTAAGTGATGAAGAGCTAGAACTATTAACTTTATTGGCTTTCGAAGGTTATACGCAGCGTGAAATTGCAAGGAAAATGCATTGTTCACAAAATGCCATCTCCAAAAGATTAATCAAAATAAAAAGAATTTTAAAAGAAAAATAAAATATTTTTAAAAAATGGTTGTCAAAAAGGTCTTCTCGTTGCCTACACATTGAGGGGATCTTTTTTATTCCCTGTCTTGTACTTTGAAAACTAAATATCCGATTACATAAATACGTTAGCTGATGAGCCATAAATGGAAAAGCGACAATGGAGGATGCGCGATGACCACCTGTAAGAGCAGATATTTATTTTCTGCTTTTATCAAAGTCGGCAAAGTAAGGTGCAAAGCGATACCCATCCGTTCCAAGAAACAATCTATGGTAGATTGTTCGCAATAACCTCATCAGCCTATAATGATACTTCTGCCCAGCCACAGACATCGCAATGGGGGCAGCCAGCGGAGATCCCGGTGGAGGTGAGAGTCCTATGATGCAATAACTGTTAAAGCAGTTACAACCAGTTGCAGTTTATGTAATCGCCCTATAAGTCTTGCTGCAAGGCTTTGTGTGTTGGGGAGGGTAGTGTCTAAGTACAACACAAATTCTTAATATTAGAAGCAATGGGGATCGCTTGAAATAGACGAGAGTCTATTTATAAGTTTTTTATTTAAAATGGCGGTCCCTATTTTTGTGATATTAAGCAGATGAAAAATACTTACATAAACAATAATAAAATTTACATGAATGGAGGAATTGTGATGACAAAAGAGCAAACAGCGAAAGAAGTAGAATATAAAATGGCTTTAAAACTGCTAAAGATCTTACTTTGTAGAGGAATTATTACGGATGAAGAATATATAGAAATTGATGAATTAAACCGTCAGACCTTTTCTCCAGAACTTTCAAAAGTATATGTGTAATAACACTAGCTATATTTAAATTCTTGTGGTAATGTGTGTTGCTAACAGGAACTAAAGTTCTAAAAGAAAGGAGGAAGACCATGGCAAAGAAAGTAAGAAAAATAGAACCTGTAAAGCAAAAGGTAATCTTAGAATTACAACCTAAAAAACGAGTTTGTGCCTACTGCAGAGTGAGTACTAATTCAAGAGAACAACAGAATTCCTTTTCTGCACAAGTAGAATATTACAAGACTTTTATCGGAAAAAGAGATGACTGGGAATACACAGGAATTTATGCTGATGAAGCCAAAAGTGGAACACAAGTAAAAAGACGTGATGAATTTTTGCGAATGATGAGGGACTGTGAAGACGGCAAAATTGATATGATCATTACAAAATCTGTCACAAGGTTTGCTAGAAATACAGTAGACAGCATTGAGGCTATTAGAAAGCTAAAAGCACTTGGTATCGGGGTATATTTTGAAAAAGAACATATTAATACCCTATCAGAAAAAAGTGAGCAGATGATTACCATACTAAGCTCCCTTGCACAAGGAGAGGCAGAAAGCATCTCCACTAATAATAAATGGGCAGTTAAAAAGAGATTTCAAGATGGAACATTTAAGCTTAGTGATCCTGCTTATGGATATACCAAGGATGAAGATGGAAATCTCATAATAAAAGAAGATGAAGCAAAGATTGTCCGTAGAATTTTTCATGAATATCTAAATGGCAAAGGCTCGTATGTAATAGCAAGGTATTTAAATGACGATAATGTCCCAACCATACGCTCAGCAGAAGAATGGCAGGACAGTGTAGTAAAAGAAATCTTACAAAATTCCATCTACGAGGGAGACTTATTATTACAAAAGACATATACAACTGAGGTACTTCCCTTTGAAAGAAAAATAAATAAAGGGGAACTGCCTCAGTATTTTATTGAGAATAATCATGAACCTATTATTACAAGAGAAGAATGTCAGATGGTCCGAGAGATTTATGAATATCGAAGAAATCAAATGGGAGTAGATGATAGTGGAAAATACCAAAACAGATATGAATTTAGTAGCAAAATCATCTGCAAGGAATGTGGTAGTACCTTTAGGAGACAAAAGATTTATATCGGTAAACCATATGAAAAAATTCAGTGGTGCTGTGTCCTGCATATAAGGGATATAAGTAAATGCAGTATGAAAGCGGTAAGGGAAGATATTATAAAAGAAACCTTCCTAGTTATGTGGAATAAGCTGGTGAGCAATCATACAGATATCCTTTATCCCCTACTTGAATCCTTGAAGAATTTAAGAACGGATCATGAGCAGGAAGAAGAAATTAAAAAACTAAATAGTAAAATTATGGAATTAACAGAGCAGAGTCATATCCTTAGTAGAGTCGTATCGAAAGGGTATATTGACTCTGCAATTTTTATAGAAAGACAAAATGCTCTGACTGTAGAACTTGAAGCCATTAAGAAAATGAGGAATCAATGCCTTGATGATAACGGTTATGAAAAAGAAATCATGGGAACAGTAAGACTGCTAGAAATCATAAGGTATAATCCAGAGATTATAGAAGAGTATGACGAAAACCTATTTCTCAATACGGTGGAAAATATCATTATTGGAGAAAATCATGAGATTACCTTCAAGCTAATAAACAACCTAGAACTGACAGAGTATTATGGAAAGTGAGGTGAGGTAGATGATGCAAAGACATATGCCTATGGGCTATAAGATAGCAGACGGTAAAGTAATATTCGATGAAGAAAAGGTAGCAGTGATTAAAAAGATATTTGAAGATTACCATAAAGGATTATCTCTACATGCCATAGCAAAAGAACTGACGAATGCAGGACTTTTAAATGCTAATAACAAACCGAATTGGAATCATGGCTCCGTAGGAAAGATACTTCAAAATATTAAGTACGTAGGGGATGACTTTTATCCTCAGATGATAGATAAGGAAACTTTTGAATCTGTACAGAAAAGAAGAAAGAAAAAGGAACAAGCACTAGGAAGAACCCTGCAACCTAATAGTATGAATAATCAAAGTTTATTTAGTAGTAAATTAATATGTGGAGAATGTGGTGATGTTTACCGCAAATACATTGAACATGCTGGCAGACCATCTGAGAAGAGCAACTGGAAGTGTAAGAGGTACATATACCAAAATAGAGTACACTGCAGAAATTTATTTTTAACTGAAAAAGATATAGAAACTGCCTTTATATCAGCAACCAATAAAATCTTATCAAGAAAGTGGACGCTAGATAAAGATAAGAAAAAAGAACCTCCAAGGATCACCTTAGAAATTAGAAAGTTAGAAGAACGAATCAAAGAGATAGAGGAAGAAGAACATTTCTCATCAAAGGAACTATCAGAGCTGATCTTTAAAAGGGCAAAGGCATATTATAGCATCGCTAAAATAGATGATTATGATTACAACACTGAGAAAACAAAACAAGCACTGGGTGAGAAAGAACAGCTAACAGAGTTTGAGGAAGATATATTTATAAGCATAATAAAGCAGATAGTTATTTATAAAGATGGAAGAATCATAGTGGAATTTATTAATGGAATTACTATGGAGGAAGATTATGAGAAAATAAGAAAGGATGAATGACAATGGCAGTAGTAGTAGCAAAAAAGAATGTAGCATTTATACCAGCCCAAACCATATATGACAGGAATGTAAGGGTGGAGCTAAAAACCCTAAGAGTAGCAGCTTACTGTAGAGTTAGTACCACCTTAGAACAACAGGAAGGCAGTTATGAGGCTCAAATATCCTACTATACAGACAAGATAAAAAGTAATCCTAATTGGAAGAGCGCAGGGATTTATGCAGATGATGGAAAATCAGCCACTAATACAAAAAAGAGAGATGATTTTAATGCTATGATTGATGACTGTATGGCTGGGAAAATAGACATGGTCATAACAAAATCAGTCAGCAGATTTGCAAGAAATACAGTGGATTCCCTCCAGACCATAAGGAAACTCAAAGAAAAGAATATCGCCATATTTTTTGAAAAAGAGGGTGTAAATACCCTAGAAAGCACAGGAGAATTACTGATTACTATCTTAAGCAGCCAAGCACAGGAAGAAAGCAGAAATCTAAGCGAAAATACAAAATGGGGTTTAACAAGAAGATATGAAAATGGAATTGTAACCATCAACCATAAAAAGTTTATGGGATACACCAAAGATGAAAACGGTGAACTGGTCATAGTGCCTGAACAAGCAGAGATAGTGAAACGAATTTTTAGAATGTATTTAGAAGGAAGTAGTATTGGGGAGATTACAAAAGCATTAGAAGGAGATAAAGTAAAAACAGTCACAGGAAAAGAAACATGGCATCCTGGTGTAATTGAAAAAATGCTAGTCAATGAAAAATATATGGGAGATGCCTTAATGCAGAAAACCTATACCGTAGACTTTCTAACAAAGAAACGAGTAAAGAATAATGGGGTTGTACCTCAGTATTATATCGAAGATAACCATGAAGCCATTATACCAAAAGAATTATTTTATAAGGTACAGGAAGAAAAAGCTAGAAGAGCCAGCCTGAATAAAGCGGCAGTTACAAGAAAAGCAAATAAATTAAAAAAAGAAAAGAGTAAATTCAGCTCCAAATACGCACTAACTGAGATTTTAGTATGTGCCGAATGTGGACATCCATACCGCAGACAGACATGGTCAAAATATGGACAAAAGAGTGCAGTATGGCGATGTGAAAACAGGCTAAAGAATGGAGCAAAGGCATCTTGCAAGCACTCGCCTACACTAAAAGAAGAACCACTACATAATGCTATTATGACAGCCATTAATAATGTAGTAGAAAACAATGGAGATTTTATAGGAGCTTTTAGGGAAAATGTCATCAGAGTCATCGGTGGTTACTCTACTAAAGACATCCCAACAGAATATGATGAACAGATTGAATCCCTACAAAAAGAGATGCTTGCCTTAATCGAAGAAAACGCAAAACAAGGAGCTGTAGCAGAAGATTTTGATGATACATATAAAAGGATATCAGAACAGATAAACGAGCTTAAACAAGCGAAATTAAAGCTTGTAAGGGAGAAGAAACAGGCTGAGAATTATAAACAGAAACTAACAGAAATGGACAGTACCCTAAAGACTGTAAGACCACAGGTAAGAGAGTTTGATGAAGACTTAGTCAGAAGATTAATAAAGACCATCAAAGTGAATAAGGGTGAGAGGTTAGAGATACAGTTTGAATCAGGAATAGTGATGGATCAGTTGGTAGATTACTATGATTAAAACTAACGGGAGCAGTAGCTAGGATACATAAAGGAGTTACTGCTCTTAGTATAACAAGAATCTGTTAAGACTAAAATCCTCAGAAAAACTGAGGGTTTTAGTGTTGGCAGATTACATTATATGTGAAAACATCATAGCTGAATTGAGAACATTTAGCAGTAAAAACACTTGACAGTAGATGTAAGCAGTGCTATATTAAAAATGTAACCAGTGTTACAAATAACCAGCGTTATATATTATTAATGAAGGAAGTGGCAAATTGAACTGGAGAACTTTGATATATCAAATTCCAAGAGAACCACAAAAAAATAGAATGGCTGTATGGAGAAGATTAAAATCTGTTGGAGCAATAAATGTTTTGCAATCTATCTGGATATTGCCTGAAACTAAAGAGAGCAAAGAGGAGTTTAAGAAACTTGAAGAACAAATTAATAATAGTGGAGGCAAAAGTATTAGCTGTATTACTTTAATAGATGAGGAAGCGAAAAACAAAAAATTAATTGAGCAGTTTAATAAGGAAAGAGAAGAGGATTATAAAGAATTGTTTGAGAAATGTGATGATTTTGGAGCTGAAATTGAGCGGGAAACTAAAAGAGAGAATTTTACCTTTGCTGAGGTAGAAGAAAATGAACATGAGATAGATAAACTTAATACATGGTTAAGGAAGATAGAAAAAAAGGATTATTTCGGATGTCCAATGAAAGATGAAATACTGAAGAGAATTGATGAATGTTCATCATTATTAAATGAATTTAGTAATAAAGTTTTTGAAATAAATGAAAATCAATAGATTACGAGGGATTGTTGTGATAACAAAAATAAAACAATGGGCTAAAAAATTAAAATCTTATATAGCATTACTTTATCTTGCATATAAGCATGAACTGACTCCTTGGTATGCAAAGTTAACAGCTATGATAACTGTTGGATATGCTCTAAGTCCTATAGACATTATACCGGATTTTATACCTGTACTTGGATTTATCGATGATGTAATTGTGCTTCCTGCACTTATTTGGCTGTCATTAAGACTTATACCAAGTAGTGTAAAAGAACTTTGCAAAGAAGCTGCAGAAAGTGTTTTCGAGAAGGGTAAACCCAAAAATTACATAGCAGGCGGAATCATTATATTGATTTGGATATTAATAATATATGCTGTATTAATGAGATTTATAAAGTGATGATTAGTATAGGAAAATTTGCTATTGTACTTAATAAGGTCTTGCTTAGAGCAGGGAGGAGTTACTGTGTCAAAATTAAAGATTGAACCTATGAAACAGCCAGATAAAATTATAAACTATTGGAAAAAAGAAAAATTTGTTGTTGCATGTATTATAATATTCGGATTGTCTTGTAATAGTACAATCATTCTAGGTCCTATATATCAAGGAAAACTCATAGATTCTATTGCTGGTGGGGATAACTTATATTCTGTATTATTACTTTCAGCTACCTATGTTGCTCTTATAGGAGCTATTCAAATTTTACGCTATTTTAAGCGCTTTTATATTAGACGTTTCGCAAACAGCACCAGTTCAACTATGAGACTTATGATATACAACAATATAATGAATAAAAGTACTTCTGAGCTAGATAATGAAAATATGGGCAACCTCATGACAAGAGTTATTTCTGATGTTGATTTATGTGTGGAAGGAATGCGAAAGTTTACTACTGAAGTATTTGATACTGGTGTTCTTATGATATCTTACCTGATAACAATGCTTGCTTACGACATAAAAATAACTGCACTTTCTATTGTTTTTATTCCAATTGCTATGGTACTTGCTGAAAAATTAAAAAGTGTTATATATAAGTACTCAAGGGATTATCGGAAGAAAAGTAGTGAGGTTGCAGATATTACCTATAATACAATTGAAAATTCAGTGCTTTATCGTGTAACCGGCATGGAAACTAAAAATAGAGCAAGGTATAATGATGAACTTTTAGATTTACAAAACAAGGCTGTGAAAGCTAATATATTAGAAAATTCTATGCAACCAATATATAACGTCATTGCAATGCTTGGAATAATTATGGTAATTTATCTGGGAGGAACAAAAGTTATTAATGGCGGCTGGACTGTAGGAAATTTTTCTACTTACGTTGCAATATTTACTGCCATGGCAGTTAAAGCAAGTAAAGCAGCAAAGCTATTTAATTCTGTACAAAAATCACAGGTTTCCTGGAAGCGTATAAAGCCATATCTTACAGAATACAAAACAAAAGATAATTCTTCTAATATAAATAAGGGTGCTACTACATTGACCGTAGAAAATCTTAGTTTCTCATACGAAGATGGTAAGGAAAATATTATTGAAGATATTAGTTTTGAAGGCAACACAGGACAAATTATAGGTATAACAGGTTCTATTGCTTCTGGTAAATCTACACTTGGACTATCCCTATTAGGCTTATACCCTTATATAGGAAGCATTAAAATTGATGGCAAGGAGCTTAAGGATTACTCAGAATATGAGCGAAGCCAGATGATTTCTTATTTAGGTCATAAGCCGCAGTTGCTTTCTGATACTATATACAACAATATAACTTTAGGTAGTAAAAAAGACATTACTTCTGTTTTAAAGGATGTCTGTTTTGATACTGATTTAGGAGTAATGCCCAATGGGAAGGATACTTTAGTTGGAAATAGCGGAATAAAATTAAGCGGTGGTCAGCAGGCGAGAATAGCTCTAGCAAGGGCACTTCTTAATAAAAATAGAATTATTATATTGGATGACCCTTTTTCAGCGGTTGACATGAAGACAGAAGAAAAAATTATTGAAAATATGAAAAGCAATTATAAAGACAGTCTGATAATTCTAGTTTCTCATCGCTTGGCTATTTTTAATAGAATAAATAAGATTATACTCTTAAAGAGTGATAAAACAGCAGAATATGGTACACATAATGAACTTATGAATAAATCAGAACTTTATGCCACAATATTTAATTTGCAATGTACAGAGGGGGGAGACAATGATGGGAAATAGTTTAATAAAAAGGTCGATGGTTAGAGTTATTAAAAACAATATTGGTATAAGCGTACTATTAGGACTTTCTATTATCGGCGTTGTTGTTACAAGCTTAATTCCACCTCAAATTTTAAAATATATAATTGACCATAACCTTGTAACCAAAAGCTCTGACAAATTACTTGTTCTAGCAACTGTTTATATGGGGGTTCTATTGTTTATTGGAATATTTGATTTTGTCAAAGAAGCTGTTCTTACAGTTTTAGGACAAAAGATTACGAAGGAAATAAGAATTGAAATGATGGAAAAGCTTGAAAGAATAAATGCAATGTTCTTTTCCTCAAATAGTTCGGGAACAGTAGTTTCAAGGTTTACAAATGATGTTGATGCAATCAATTCACTGTTCACAAATGGTATTATCGGAATGATGGTTGACTGCTTTAAAATTATAGGTATTATAATTTCAATTTGGATGTTTAGCAGCAAGCTTGGATTTGTAACTTTATTACTGATGCCAGCTATTTATGGTATTACACGACTTTTTCAAAAGAGAATGCTTAAGGCGCAGATTGAAAATAGAATACTCATCGGCAGGGTAAATAATCATATTTCAGAAAGCTTAAAAAATATACAGATGATTAAATCCTTCAGTAAGGAAAGATACATGGAGGAGAACTATAAGAGGTATTTATTTGATAACTACAAAACAGTAGAAAAGGTGAATTTCTATGATTCTATATATTCTCCATTTATTCAGATTACTCGTGCAGTTGTCATTGCTTTCATTGTAGTGCTATCCTCTAAACAACTGAACTATTTGGGTATATCATTAGGAATGGTTGCAGCATCAATAGAATTGATATCTAATTTGTTTGCGCCAATTGAAAATCTGGGAATGGAGCTGCAAAATATTCAGCAGGCCATATCAGGTATCAAAAGAGTAAATGATTTTTACAATGAATCTGAAGATAATCCTAAGAAGAATGAGCTAAGAGTAGAAGACATCATTCCAGACCGTGAGGAAGTGAATTTATCATTTAAGGATATTTCCTTTCAATATGAAGAAGGTGCAGATGTTCTTCAAAACATTCGACTTAATTTAAAACCAAATGAAAAGGTTACATTTGTTGGAAGAACAGGGGTTGGAAAAACTACATTATTTAAGCTTATCATGGGACTGCTCAAACCAACCAAGGGCAGTATCACAATAAATGGGATTGATGTCTATGACATACCGAACTCTGAAAAACGCAGAATATTTGGGTACGTTGATCAAAGTTTTCATATGATAAAGGGAACAGTAGCAGATCAAATAAGCTTGCAGGATGAAAGTATTACGAAGGAGCAAATAGAGAAGGCTTTGGATTTTGTGGGACTAACAGAATATGTATCAACCTTGGAAAATGGACTGGATACTAAAGTAACCAGTGATGCTCTTTTTTCACAAGGGCAAAAACAACTTTTGGCTATAGCCAGAGCTATTGTAACAAATCCTCCTTTACTTCTGCTGGATGAGATAACAGCCAATCTTGATTCTATAACGGAAGAAAAAATAGTTTCTGTACTTCAAAAGGCAAGTAAGGTCCATACAATATTGTCCATATCTCACCGTTTATCATCTATGGTTTCCAGCGATACAGTGATTATATTAGAAAATGGTAGAGTTAAAAGTGCAGGTTCTCCTGAAGTGCTTTTAGAAAATGATGATTGGTATCGTAGTCATATTGCACTTGAAAAATTTACATGGAGTTAATTAATAAGTATCAATCAAAGGTTTCTTATCACCTTAAAAATTTAATGTATGCTGATATTGTTGAAAGAAAGATTATAGCAACTGGAGACATTACAGCTTGATAAAAAAGGAGGTATTAATGAAGGTGGAGAATCTATTAGACTAAATTTTATCTTCTACATCAAAAAAATGATCCAGCTTCAACCAAGGTAAAGATATATTTTTCTTGCTAGAAGAAAAGCAAGCTATTGAAAAGTTAAGTAAAGGTGAGTCAAATGAGTAGCAGTTATGAAATCAGTTGTAGTGAATGTTCCAATTAGAAGGACTGAAAAGATTATTCATTAAGATAGCATCTTTAAGTTGTAATGAACAAAGCCTTCAAATAGAGAATAATTTGAGGGTTTTGTTGTTTGCAATTTCGATACGAAAAGTATTGAATATATTAGCAAGAATCAAGTATCAAATTATCAAATTATCAAGATAATTATTGTCTAGATGTAGCAAGCAGTATATTATTAGATAAAGAAAATTTGTAAATCCATGGGGGAAGTGGTAGAAATTTAGAAATATTCCTTTCCACCAAGGGGGTACTAGATGATTACGACATCATTATTGTACTCTCAAGGCACGTTGAGGTTGTGGTTAAGCTCGAAAAGCAATAAAACTTAGTAGTATCAATAGTTTAAGCCATTGAGTGTAAAGATGATATTTAATGGTTTTTTGTTTGTGGGAAGATATCTACTTGATTTTCTAATTCGTGGTGATGACTAAAGCAATGGATGGACAAAGGCAAATTGCAAGCATCACCTACTCTTAAAGAAGAACAACATCCTAATGCCCTTATGACAGCAATAAACAGTGTGGTAGAAAAAAGAGGAGATTTTAAAGGGGTATTTAGGCTCTAATAGAGAAAAACGTAAAACAAGGGGCTGCAATAGAGGTTTTTGATCATGAGAAAAGGATATCAGAGCAGATAAACGAGCTAAAAAAGTCAAAATTAAAGCTTATAAGAGAGAAGAAACAAGCAGAGAGTTAGAAACAGCAGCTAATGAAATGGACAGCACTCTAAAAGCTGTAAGACCACAAGTAAGAGAGTTTGATGAGGACTTAGTAAGAAGATTAATAAGACCATCAAAGTGAACAAGGGTTTTAGACTAGAGATACAGTTTGAATCAGGCATCATCATGGAATAGATGGTAGACTATTATGATTAGAAATAGCAGGAGCAGTAACTGGAATATATAAAGAGGTTACTGCTCTCACAATAGCAAGAATCTGTTAATACTAAAACCCTCAGAAAGCTAAGGTTTTATTGTTGACAGAAAATAATTGATTGTGTTACTCATTGTATGTTGACTTATTGTATTCAATTTTGTTAAAATGATTTTGAGGTGATATTAATTATGAATATAATTAAAGTTTTTGCCAACAACGTTAAAAAGTATCGAACACTAAATGGATTATCTCAGGAAGCTTTTGCTGAAAAAGCAGGTCTTCATAGAACATATATTAGTGCTTTAGAATGTGAAAAAAGAAGTATTGCTTTAGATAATGTACAGAAGATTGCAGATGCGCTTGAAGTAGAAACATATCTATTGTTTGTGGAAGATAAAAATCAATATTAATTTAAAGAACAGAAAGAAGGCATTAGAAATGATAAATAGTGAAATATATTTAAAAAATATTAGCAATTCTCTTGCGCTCTTGAGTAGAGAAGTTGAAATTTTTAATTGTGTCAATTTTTATGATATTAATATTGTCGCTGAAGATTTCTATGCCCAACTTTTAAATCTAATTTATGGTTTTAATTTGTGTAATTTGAATGCATATGAAAAAAATGCACCAGCAATCGATTTGGGTGATAAAAAGACTAGAATTGCTATACAGGTTACATCTGATAATGATAGCAAAAAAATAAACAAGACTATTGATAAATTTATTGAATATCAACATTACTTAAAATATGATAGATTAATAGTATTAATGCTAACCAAGAAGAAAAATTATTCCGTAAATTTTGATACAAAATCTAAATTTAAGTTTGATAAGGAAAGCGACATTATAGATTATTTAGATTTAATGAAGGTAATTAACAAAAAAAATACACAAGAATTAGAAGAAATAAGTAGCTTTTTAGAAAGAGAATTAAATAGCAAAATTGAAAGTGAAAGAACGACAAATGCAAGCGAAGTTGATACTATTATAGATTTAATTGAATATATTACTAAAAATAGAGAATTAAAAAAGAAGTTGGACACTGTTGTTGATCCAGAATACAAGATTCAGAAACGATTTAAGGAATTTGCAGAAAGGTTGACTGAGGATTATACGTCATTATATACAATTTATGGTGATGCACTTGAAATGGTACATACGATATTAGAAATAGATGAAGCTCTAGATATAATCACAATAATGTACCTACAAGATATAAGCATCAAAATATTGGATGAAACAAAGAATAATCCAGTAGAAGCATTAAATAAACTTGTAGAGTTTTTTGAAGAAAGATTGAGCAAAAACGGCAAAAAATATGATAGAGCTGCAATTAAATTTTACCTTATAAATGAAACTATTAAATGTAATGTATTCCCAAATGAAAGGAGCGAATATAATGTTGATAAATGATAAAATCGCAAAAACATCGGCAATGTATATTGGCTATCTAATTCTTGATGGAATTCGAAAACTTAATAAGGATAAAATATCGATATATGATATTTCAGATTATCTTAAAAAAAGAGGGGTCAACAGTAGTAGGCAATTGGTATTAGGTTTATCTTTTTTATATTCAGTTGATATTGTTGAGTTTGAGGAGGCGAATATATGGATAAAGAAATAAATAGAATTCGCATAAACAAACTATATTCTGAAAATGGATTATTTGATGAAATTATTTTTCATGATGGTGTTAATTTGATTTTAGGAGAAAAATATGATGAAACAACCAGTGTTGGTCGAAAAACTAACGGTGTAGGTAAATCAATGAGCATCGAATTTTTGGATTTCTGTTTATTAAATGATTATAAAGATTCAAGAATTAAGAAAGTTCCAGAAAGCATATTTCCAGTAGATGAAAATATAATATTGGATTTGGAAGTAGGGGATAGTCAGATTACAATTAAAAGGAATCGTAAAGAGGAATCCACGCCACTGATTATTAGAAATAATAAAAAGGTTTCTTTTGATAAAATAAGTGATGCTAGAAACTATTTAAGCGAAATCCTATTTAATAGACTAAGTGGAAAAAGTGTCCCGAGTTTAAGAAACTTGCTGTCAATATTAATGAGGGATGAAAGATCTGAATTTGTGGATATATTAAAGTGCCATGAATTAGATAAGAACATTCCTGCTGACTTGACACCACATTTATTTATGCTCGGAATTGAGATTGAGCCGTATGCTAAGATTTTGAATACGATTAAAGATATTGATAGTATTACTAAAGTTATTGCAAATAATAAAAAGGAATTAACAAGTGGTGATAAAAAAATTGCTGATGTTCAGGCAGAATTAAATGCACTAGACGATGAATTACAAAAGATGGAAAGTGCTATAGAGAGTTTCAAAAGTAATGAAGCCTTTGATTCGATGGAAAAAGAACTAATTAATTTGGAGAGAATGTTAGAACAACTACGTAAAAAACAAAAAATAATAAGATATGATTATGATAAAATAAGAAGAATGCCTAAACCAGAAGAGATTGATGACTCAGAAATTGAAATGGTATATGATCAGTTTAAGTCTGATTTAGGTGCAGTTATTGTAAAATCCTTAAATGAAGTTGTTGGATTTAAAAATAAGGTTGAGGATTTTCAAAGGATGTTAATTAATAAAAAAGCAAGAGAATTAGAGGTTCAGTTGAAGGAGATAGCAGAAAATATTAGAGTGTTGGATGATTCATATGCACAAAAATTAAGTGTATTAGATCAAAAAGGAGTTCTTAAGAACCTTAAAACAAGTTTAAAGGTTTATGAAGACAAAAAACAGTCGTCTGCTCATAAAAAATTTTTATTTGATGAATATGAAAAAAACACAAAGAATAAAAAAGCTTTGTCGTTAAGAAAGACTCAAGAAGTATTATATTTAGATGAATTGATAGACGCTAATAAAGCTTTTACAAATGAATTTGAAAACACATTATTAGATATACATGCATCAATAATGGGAAACAAGGAATGTTCTTTAACAATTCAAACGATAAACAGAGCTAATAGGAAGATACCAGTAGATATTAGTTTGAGAATTTTTGATGATGGAAGTCACAGTGTGAATAGAACTAAGGTATTTATTTATGACATGGGACTAATGTTTAATTCGTATACAAGAAATCGGCATCCACTATTTTTAGTTCATGATAATATTTTTGATGTTGACCAAGATACCTTAGTCCAATGTTTAAATTATTTATCAAATCAAGAAGAGAAGTATCAGGACTTTCAATATATTTTAACACTTAACAGGGATAAAATCGAAAATGAAGAACGAAGAAGATTAATAAAAATGGATATAAATGCTCATACAGTTGCAGCATTTACTAAACAAAACAAGTTCTTAAAAAGGGATTATCAAGAGAAATAGTAGGAGAGGATTCTTCTACTATTTTTCATTAATTAAAAACATATAGTGAAAGTATAGAAGCTATTTTATCTGTAAAGCAAATTTTTAACAAAACATACCTTTCCACCAAGGCGGTACCAGATGTTTACAACATCATTATTGTACTCTCAAGGCACGTTGAGTGTGTAGTGTTGATAGAGAAGAAATAGGTTGAAATCAAAGGGCTTAGAGATTTTAAATTGAATATTTGGTGTGTTTTATTCCCTTAATCGATAAGTTTGAGGTAATCTTTGAGTACTTTCAGAAACTAAATGAATAAAACAAGCAAAAACAAGAATTAAAATTAAAAAAGAGAAAAAACATAAAATCTATACGCTCTGGGCAAATCTGGGCAAAAATTATTTTTTAACATAAAATTATCGGTTTTTCTGACCTTCTGTTATAAATTATTTTTTATATTTATACAAAATTGTTTCTTTTCTAGAAGTGGATCAGCTATAATTAACTGGACAGATTTTTGAGTGACAGATTTTTTAAGGTCATGTAAAGTCAAATATTTAAGGTCATGTAAAATCAAATATTTAAGGTCATGTAAAATCAAAATATATTGATTTCAGTGGACATATATGGTATAATAAATTAATTGAATATTTCGGGAGCTTGTAAAGGCTGAGAGGAAACTAAAGTTTCGACTGTTTATTGTAAGATAAAAATACAGAAAGTTGCAAACATGAAATGTAGAAAGTTGCAACCACAAAATCCATAGTATTGCAAAAATCCATTGCAGGCATAAACCAAAAAATATATCCTTGTATTTGAGCAAAAATCAAGGAGGAAAGGAGTATGCTTACAATGGACAAGATACATGATATCAGATTTCGATTCTTTGTAAAAGGAGAAAATGTTACACAAATAGCAAAAGCATTGAAATTAGATTGGAGAACAGTACAAAAATATGTAGACAAAAAAGATTTCAATGATCCGCAGCCAAAACCAGCATCAGAACAAATATTGTGCCCTAAGTTAGAACCTTACAAAAGTACAATAGACAAATGGCTTGAAGAGGACAAGCAGGCACCGAGAAAACAGAGACATACAGCCAAAAGAGTGTTCAACAGGCTAAGAAAAGAAATTAATGGGTTTGACTGTTCATATAGGACAGTAGCAACTTATTATGCTGTGAAGCACAGTGAAATTTTTAGCGGAATAAAAGGAGGGTTTCTTCCTTTGGAACATAAACCCGGAGAAGTTCAGGTGGATTTTGGAGCAGCTGATTTTTATGAAAATGGCAGACTCATATCAGGAAAATACCTTGAAGTATCATTTCCGTACAGTAATAAGGGTTATCTGCAGCTCTTCTACGGAGAAAATATGGAATGCCTTTTAGAAGGACTGGATGCAATTTTTAGGCACATAGGAGCAGTGCCTGAGGAAGCATGGTTTGATAACACAAAGACAATTGTTACAAAAATAATCCAAGGGGGAGGCAGAGAAACAACAGAACGGTTTAACCGCTTTAAAGAACACTACCGTTTTCAGGCAGTATTTATGAACCCAGGAGAAGGACATGAAAAGGGTAATGTTGAAAACAAAGTAGGATATCAAAGAAGAAACTTTCTTGTACCAGTACCACAGTTTCTCGTGCTTAGCGATTACAACAGACAGCTCCTTGAAATGTGTGAGGAAGATGCAGATAGAGATCATTACCGATATAACGAAACTATTGAGCAAAGATTTACCGAAGATTTAAAACATTGCCATCCGCTTCCTGAAATAGAATTTGACATAAGCGGCAAAACAACTTCAAAAACCAACGGTTGGGGTAGGTTTTATCTGAATAAGGGAATGCATGAATACTCTGCTTCACCTAAACATTCCAATATGGTGTTGAATATCAGGCTAACATCTTCTTTAGTTGTTGTAATGGATGAAAATTTTCGTGAAATTGTAAGGCATAACCGTCTTTATGGTGATATAAAGCAACAAAGTATGGAATGGTTGCCATACCTCAAACAGCTTTCAATACGTCCGAGGGCGTTAAAGTATTCTGGTATCTATGATATGATGCCATCAACTATGAAACAATTTATTGAAGGCTGTTCGGGAACAGAAACGGGCAAGGTGCTTAAGGTGCTTGCAGAACTGACAGATAGGACAGGGTTTGCCTCTGCACTTAATACTGTAAATCAAGCTTTATGCTATGGGGCTTTAGATTCAGACAGTCTTAAAAATCTTTATCGCCGCATTTATGCTGATGTGCCGGAATTGCCGCCAATGCCGCTTAATCCTGGAATACCCAATGTAGGGCAGATGGAAACTAACCTCATTGCCTATGATACCCTTCTAAAGAAGGGAGGTTGTGCAAATGTTTGAAGAAGAAATTATAGATTGTTGCAGAAAGCTTAAACTCAGCCGCAACCTTGCCGACATGGCACAGAATACAAACGGAGCCACTAACCAGGAATATTTGTACAAGCTTTTGTTTTCAGAGCTTAAAAACCGTGAACAGGTTCGTGTATCAAAATTGATTAACAGTGCAGGCTTTTACAGTATAAAGACATTTGATTCATTTCGCTTTGATGAAGTTACCATTCCAAGCGGACTGACACAGGAAAGTTTAAAATCACTTAATTTTATCAAGGAGAAGAAAAATATCATCATGTATGGAAGAACAGGAACTGGAAAAACAATGCTTTCTACAGCTTTAGGTGTTATGGCTTGTCAGAAAGGAATCCCTGTAAAATTCTATCGTACAGCATCATTAGTTAATAAACTATCAGAATCCAAAAAAGCAGGAACGTTAAGCGTGTTGCTTAAAAAACTTAACAATGTATCTGCAATTATTCTGGATGAATTTGGTTACGTTCCGTATGACCGTACTGGAGCCCAATTGCTCTTTGATTATCTATCTGAGATACATGAGCAGAAATCAATAATATTAAATACAAATTTGGAGTTTTCCCAATGGGTAAATATTCTCTATGATGAGCAAATGACTGCAGCACTTGTAGGTCGGCTCATGCATCATTGCCACTTAATATTGTTTCCGGGTGAGAACAATCGGCTAAGAGAATCCAGCATCAATAATCTTTATCACTCAATGTCTTCAGACAGGAAGGAGAATATGTAGAATGGTCATAAACGAAAAAATTATTATGCAATTTGAACATAACTACATTGGAGGTTTTTCAGATGAACTTAAGAAATATCTACTTGTAAAATATTCCAAGGAGCCCTTTCCGTATGAATTCAGCGAGCAGGATCTTTATACTAATATTGAGAAGGATATTCGTGCTTATTGTGCTGGAAATATGGATGTTACCATTAAAAACCCATCTGAATATTGGCAGGTTGAACGCGAATATCTTCAGAATCTATATATTGATAAATGCCGCGAGATAAGTGAATTAGAAGATTATATAGAAAAGTTGGAAAAAATGTTTTTAGAGCATGATCTGGTGCCATATACAATGATAAAACAGCATATTGACTTTTAATGCAGAGAGCGGCGAACTTTGCGCGCCGCCGCCCTGTAATGCAGTGGAGGGGTACCCCTCCACTGCATTACAGGGCGATAAACCCCTAAGATTTATTATGTCTGCAATCTATACATTTTACTGTTTTAATCAGTAAAATGGCTCTTGCAATATTATGGAAAATGTAGTTGCAATACTATGCATTTTTGATTTGCAACTTTTTGTAAAAAGTTCTTGCAATAAATATTTCGACCGTACCTGATTTGGGTAATGCCAACGTAGGGAAGATAAAAACGATCGTTAGATGAATGTGCTGCTTTACATGTAGCACTTTTTTTATTCTCAAAAGCACCCAATTCAATATACTATATATTTTAGGAGGCAGTAAATTGAATTACAGAACACAGATGGAAGCAGCAAAAAAAGGAATAGTGACAGGCAAGATGGAAGTGGTTGCAAAAAAAGAAGGCGTGCCTGTAGAAAAATTAATGGAATTAATGGCGTGTGGCAAGGTAGTAATACCTGCAAATATAAACCATAAATCTTTGAACCCTGAAGGAATCGGTGAAGGATTAAGAACAAAAATTAATGTTAATTTAGGGGTTTCAGGTGACTGTGCTAACTATGAAGAAGAATTTAAAAAGGTAAGTATGGCAATTGATTTTGGAGCTGAAGCAATAATGGATTTAAGCAACTACGGTAAAACAAATACGTTCAGAAAGCAGCTTATAGAAATGTCACCAGCAATGATTGGCACAGTTCCAATGTATGATGCAATCGGATACTTGGAAAAAGACTTATTAGAAATAACTGCGAAAGATTTTTTAAAGGTTGTTGAAGCTCATGCTCAAGAAGGCGTAGATTTCATGACTATTCATGCAGGAATTAACAGACGTGCAGTTGAAACCTTCAAACAAACTAAAAGATTAACCAATATAGTTTCAAGAGGAGGTTCTTTGATTTTTGCATGGATGGAAATGACGGGAAATGAGAATCCATTTTATGAATATTTTGATAAACTGTTAGAAATACTTTACAATTATGATGTTACAATAAGCTTGGGAGATGCATTAAGACCGGGCAGCATTAATGACTCTACAGATGCAGGGCAAATTTATGAATTAATTGAACTTGGAATATTAACAAAACGTGCCTGGGACAAAAATGTACAAGTGCTTGTTGAAGGACCAGGTCATATGGCTATGAATGAAATTGAAGCTAATATGAAATTGCAGAAAAGGCTTTGTCATGGTGCCCCATTCTATGTTTTAGGGCCTTTAGTAACTGATATTGCACCGGGATATGATCATATAACATCAGCTATAGGAGGAGCAATAGCGGCAGCCAGCGGAGCGGATTTTCTGTGTTATGTAACTCCTGCAGAACATTTAAGATTACCCGAACTAGAAGATGTTAAGGAAGGTATAATAGCATCCAAAATAGCAGCCCACGCAGCAGATATAGCAAAAGGGATTCCAAATTCAAGAGATGTGGATAATAAAATGAGTGATGCCAGAAGAAGATTAGATTGGGATGAGATGTTCTCATATGCTGTTGACAGTAAAAAGGCTAGGGAATATTTTGAAAGTAAACCACCTGCAGAAAGACATTCTTGCTCTATGTGCGGTAAAATGTGTGCAATGAGAACTACTAATAAAATATTAAATGGTGAAAAGGTGGAATTTACTAAATAAGGAACCAAACACCTGAAAGCAAGAGAGATATGTCTACAGCTACTTGAGGACTTGTTTCGAGAGAACTGCAAATTTTTCTATGAAAAATAAAGTAGATGTGATACAATTATATTAGAAAATTGAAAAGTGATATTGACAAATACGTTTGTTATATGATAAAGTACCAAATTTAGAACAGAGAGGTGAACAATGGCACAAAAATTTTATGCAGTTAGAAAAGGTTATAAACCTGGAATTTATAAAACTTGGACTGAATGCCAAGCACAAGTAAATGGATTTTCTGGCGCTGAGTATAAAAGTTTTACTTCTCTAGATGAAGCGAATGCATATATTAATAATGAAATAAAACAGGAATCAATAACACAAAAAAATGAAGAGGCTGAAGCTGTAGCATACGTAGATGGAAGTTATAATTCAGAAACAAATCAGTTCTCTTGTGGAGTAGTAATGTTTCATGCAGGGAAGGAACAGCATTTTGCAGAAGCTTTTGATGATGCTGAACTTGCTGAAATGAATAATGTTGCAGGAGAATTAAAAGGTGCAGAAAAGGCTATTCAGTTTTGTTTGGATAGAGGAATAAAAAGTTTGATTATTTACCATGACTATGAAGGTATTGCTAAATGGTGTACTGGTGAATGGCAAGCAAAGAAAGCAGGTACAAAGGCATATAAAGCTTTCTATGATTCAACCTCAGAACAAATGAAGATACATTTCGTAAAAGTGAAAGGTCATTCTGGAGATAAATATAATGAACTGGCTGATCGATTAGCGAAAGGTGCTTTTGGTCTTAATAATCCTGAGGTGGAAACTAAGGAGGAAAAGAATATTTTCCACACAGAACAATTTTAGAAGATAAGCGTGAAGCAGATGAGATTGTAAATAATGTTTTAAATTTAATAGAAACATCATATACGAATTAGATGGTTATTTTAATGAACTCAGAAAACTCTTTTATAAATGAAAATTATGGGGGGTTGATATGGGCTTTACAATTTATTATTTTTCTACAACAGTCAATTCACTGGAAATCGCCCGTAAAATGGTGGATAATGTTTTATATTCCGGAACGGGGAGACCCTTTTATCGGACAAATCTGCCACAGTATCTCTTCTTTGGCGTTCCCTTAAACAAGTGTTATGGCTGGGGTCAGGAAGTATATGCGCCTTGTGACGGGGAAATTATAAAAGCCGAAGACGGATATAAAGAAAGGCAGAGAGTTCATTTGGCTTCTGATTTGTTTGTCGCTCTAAAGAATGCTTAGAGCGCGCAGGAATAAAGATGGTGTTATCGAAATCATGAGGAATAATACAAGTACTGGAGGCAATTATCTTATCAAAAGATTCTCTGTCAGAGGATGAGTTTGAAAAAATGCAGCAGCATTCTGTGGTAGGATACCGAATCCTAAATCTTTTTGATGATACACTTGATTTGGCAGAATTCGTCTACAGCCACCATGAAAGATGGGATGGAACCGGATATCCAAAAGGACTAAAAGGCGAACAGATTCCCCTGATATCAAGAATCATATCAATCACAGAAGCCTATGAACGTGTATTAAACAGAGGAGATCTTCCCATGGAAGAAAGAAATAAGGTGGCTATTGAAGTTATTAAAGAGGGCGCTGGAAAACAATTTGACCCGCAAATTGCAGAATTGTTTATCCAGATAATTGGATAGGAGAATAATTGTCAAATCTACAGTAAACACTGGAGATGGCTGAATTTAAATTCAAAGGCTGTCACCAGTGTTTTTGATGTAATATAGCTATATAACCATAAAAACAAAAATTTTAATGCTCCTTATTTATAGTGAACTATGTATCTTAAAACTGTTTTTAATTTAGATTTTTCAGTTTTTCTTGCATCTGAAATATATATTTCTCTATGCCTTAGAGTTGTTATTTCAAGATTATTTTCTTGTATGAATTTTTTCATTTGTTCAAAGCTTTGTGGTTCATCATCATATGAGCCAATATGCATCATTTGAACAGATAATCCATCTTCTATAGTATCAAAAGTTGCTTCATCTAATAAAGGATGTGGCTTTTTCTTCCTGACATTCTCAAATGCCATATTAACCACTTCTTGCGTCACAAAATCAGGCTGCCTAATCATTATGGTATACAATAATTCATCCTTTTTTAATGTACTAGATTGTCTCCCTTCTTCTGTTAAATCCCATATTCCTTCAAGTGGATAGACGGTATATTCAAAATAACCATAGGGGGTGTACCCTTGTTTCGGCATCATTCTAACAGCGTAGGCTAAGGAATATAATACACCTATTTTTTCAGAGAACTCTTCGCTATTTGGATTACCTTTTCCGCTTATCATAAAAAATTTTTGTTGCGGTACTGTTATTAATTCTGGCTTCTCTTTCGGTAGGTACAAACCTTTCTCTTGCTTTTTCCATTCGAATTTCATAATTTTCCTGCTTTCTATTAAATTTATCATGATTAAAATTATACCAACTTTACCCTGTTAGTCAATAATATTTAATGCTATTAGTCTTAAGCAGCAGTAAAAAAATCATTGACAATTAATTGAACTCAAGGTACAATAAATATTAATCGAACTATTAGTATGATTAATAAGGAGGGTTTTATGGCTAGAAAAAAAGAACCACAATTAATTGATATTAACCAAGCTAAAATTGTTGATGTTGCTAAAAGACTATTTCATGAAAATGGAATAGAAAATACAAAAGTAGATGATATAGCGAAAGAAGTTGGAATGAGCAAATCAACATTATATGTATATTTCAAAAGTAAAGAAGACATAAAAAATTATATTTCTTTAGAAGCAATGAAATATTTATATGAGGAATTAAATAATAAAATTAATGATGAAAACAATGATTTTCATTATAAGTTTATCTCCATTTGTAACCTTTTTGTTGTTTTTAAAGAAAAGTATCCATTAAATTTTAATTTGATTATAGAAGAAATTTCTGTGGATGATGATGTTTTAAAAAATGATAAAATCTTAAATGAGATTTATGAAATTGGCGAAAAACTTAATCATGTTATTATATTATTTTTAAAAAAAGAACTTCGCCTTGAACAGGATGATAGATTAGTAAGCTTTATTTTTTTCCTTTGGGGAAGTATTTATGGTATTTGTGTGTTAGCAGATAACAAAAAGCAATACATTAAAAAAACCATGGGACAAAGTAAAGAAGAATTTTTGCAACAAAGCTTTGAAAAATTGTTTCTTTTGTTAAAAGAAAGGATTTAATTATGATTACAGGAATAATTATAGCTATTATACGCACAGAAAGAGGAAAAGCTGCAGAAATAGTAATAAATTCAATTGTCAAACAACAAAATATCAAAGTAGATGCAGTGACAGGTGCTACAAATTCTAGTAAGATAATAATGAAGGCTGTTGAAAATGCACTTGCAGCGACTAATAGTGAGGGGAGATAGGATTATGGAAAATATGGCGATTATTTATGCATCAGTACACCATAAAAATACAAAAAAACTGGTTGAAGGCATAGCATTAGAATATAAAGTAGACTTGTTTGAAGTATCTGAAGCTAGTAATATTGATTTCACTCAATACAAAATTGTAGGATTTGCATCAGGAATTTACATGTCATCTTTTCATAAATCACTCTTTAACTTCTTAGAAGAGCATCCTGTTTTACCGAATAAGGCTTTTCTTATGTATACTAGCGGGAGTGAAAACAATAAATATGCTGAAAGCTTTATAAAAAAATTAGCAATGAAAAATATTGCTGTTATTGGCGTTTATAACTGCAAAGGATATGATACCTATGGACATTGGAAATTGATTGGTGGAATTGCTAAAGGTCATCCATCTAAAGAAGATATATCCAAAGGCATTGATTTTATCAATAATGTAATTGTCAAGAACTTATAACTTTAAAGCATTTTCTACAGCTTTAATTATTACTTTACTGCTATAGGTAGCGCCAGAAATAGCATCCACCTTCAGTGATTGCGATTGTAAAATAAGTTCAGTTATTTTTTCTGCAGAACCCCCCTGCCCATTAGTATGTTTAATAATATTAATATCTTTTATCTCATGATTCCTTATATATACATTAACCTCAACACTGATGGGAAATACATTGTAGCTACTTTCAATTACAACACTTTAGCTGACTTAATGCAGCTTAATTTTTCAACTGCATCAGCGATCATTTGATCATGCTTCTTATTCTTCATATTTATAATAGCAGTATCTATAACCTTACATTCTTTAGATTCGCATAATTTCTTCATCTGTTCAATGGCGTGAGTTCCTCCCATCCACGGATATGGGAAGAATTGAGTAACAAAACAATTGACTTTCTTTCCTTGTAATGGCCCGCATTTTAATAGAAATGCCTGCAAAACTGGAGAAAGAGAAAATCCACGTACCGGCCCACCTAAAATTATAATGTCATATTCGCTAGTATTAGGTATGTTTGTTAACTGTATTTTATTGATATTTGTTTCTTCGTCATTAGCTGCTATTATTTGTTCTATAGATGCCGAATAACCATCTGCCTCGCAGGTGTATTAATTTTTTTATTCAACTCTCATGAAGGTTTATTTTTTTTATTTACTAATGGCGTAGTTGGTTTTTCTCTTGGAGCTTTTAATTATAGGTTAAAATCCAGAATTTTAGTATCTTTATTTAGCGGAATTGTTTTAACATTATCTCTTAGTGTAAGTAAATTTTATAGTTGGAATTCCTGTTTTAGGAGCCAATCTTCCGGGAAACTTATTTGCTCAAATAAGTATTCTAATATTTTTTTCTATTGTATATTGTTTTATATATTTGCTATTTGCAAGCTTTATATACAATTACCTAAAAAGGCGTTACCCTTTTAACTAAAATAAGATTCTGGGGTGGTCTCCGGAATCTCATTATACAATTTCAAATACAGTACCTTGGTTATAAGCCATTTTAAACTTAAGGTGCTTTGGTTGCATGGATCGGGTATAAAGGTCCTTTTTCAATTATATACACTCCTTTTTATTGCGTTATTAGTAGTATATGTTTGAAATGTTCTCTTTGTGACCATCCACAATCTGCCGTCCACACTTACTTTTGGGTGCAGATTTTTATTTAGTTATATAAATATGTATTTCTGTTGCGGTACATTAAAAAAGCTCTTGCGTATAATGAATCAAATAATAATTTGGAGGATGCAATGAGGTTTTTTTATGGAGAGAAAAATATATTAAGAGCTTTGGAAGAGGCAGAATTTTGGAAGCATCAAGAAAGCGAACATACTGTTGTTATACAAGAGGTAGTTCCTGATTTGGAAGAAGAATATGTGAATAGATTAGATGAATACAAGGAAATATTTGATTCAACACTAGGAAGAATAGTTCAGTTAATGGAAACAGCGGTCAATTGTCAAAACATCCTTTCTCCGGAAATATATCAAGATATGATAGGTTTAATTGATTTAGCAGTAAGACAAAGCAAAGTTTTTATTGAATTCTTAGGAATGCTGTTAAGAGACAGCGATGCAGTAAACAACAATCCTGTAGCAGGCACAGTTATTAACCATATACGAAGAGAATCAGAATATTTTGTTGGTGTTGTAACAGCATTTATGGCTGAAAGCTGCAATCAACAGAATGGTTTCATGAGAGATATGAGATTTTAATTTTTTAAAATTTAATAATGATGGGGCGAAACTTCAATTTAATGGTTCAGCCCTATTTTTTTATGATTAAAACTTGTTTATTGACATAAAAATTCTGTTATAATATAAAAATAGTGAGGTTAATTAGCCTCACTATTTTTAAATATGACGGGCAAAGCCCTTATTGAATCTATTTTAATATTGCAAATTCATATCCTTCAGATATTAAATACTCAATAACATCCGGAAGTACTTCAGCAGTTACATGCCTAGTATCAGAATCATGCATAAGCACTATAATTTTATCTTTATTTATTGTTGTTTCTTTTAACCTATTTAAAAGTATATCAGGGGTTGGATTTAAATATTCCGTGTCACCAGTAAGCGCATTCCAGTCAATACTTATATATCCGTGTTCATTCAAAACGTCCATATACTGCATTTTATAATCTTCAAATGATCCTCCCGGAAATCTGAACAGCCTTGTTTTAAAATCTTCTCCTAAGTGTTCTTTCAAAGCTTTTTCTGTCATTACTATTTCATTAAGAAAGCTTTCTTTACTTATTAACATTTCTTGAAGCCTATGAGAATATGAATGAATTCCTATGGAATGCCCCTTTTCAATTAGAGCCTTTAATACGATGCCATTTTTCTCACACATATTGCCTAATACAAAGAAAGTTGCTTTAATGCCATAGTTATCCAAAACATCAAGAATTTCAGGTGTAACACTTTTCGAAGGACCGTCATCAAATGTTAAAAAAGCAATCTTGCTTTTATCATATGATTTAATATCTTCGACATTTATACTTAAAAATTCTTTGTCTTCTTTTAAAGCTTCATCATCAAGTTTCAGCCTCTCATTGTAAACCATAGCTGTTTTTCTTATATCTAATTCATATACTGCAGATATTGCCTTGTCCAAATATATGGTATCAACTTGCTTAATATATTCAGACTTATCACTTGCTTTGGCAATATCCATTAAATTAATCGATACAGCCAAGCACACCAACATAATAAGAAATGTTAAAGCAAATTTTCCGCGACTAGTCAATCTGTAACCATGCATCGCATCACCTTCATTGTTAGTTTTCAGGATTTATAAACTGCAATATATTATTTATTTTATCTATTTCATATTTAACTGTAAAATCTTGTTCGGTTTGAAGTTTTTTCATACCATCTATTGCTGTTTTGAAGCTGTTGATTTTTTCATTCAATTTTTTAATTTCATTTTCAAAGTTAGAAATAACATCATTAGATTCATTAGTAAATGATTGAGAAAAATCTTTCAAACAATTTAATTTATCATTGCCGTCTTTTATCAGACTTTCAACTTGGACGTTTGATGAAGCAATTATATTCAGTATGGATTGTCTTTTAACATCCGTGGGTAGATAATCTGGCAACGCTTTCTGAAAACTTTCTACAATGGACAAGGATTTAATTCCTTCTGAACTTATATCATAGTTCTTATAAATTTCTTCTATTTTCAATAATTTTTTCTTACCAACAATCGTAACTGGATCTTTTGATTCGTCCACTACGCTTGTAGATTTTACTTCTGTTATTGATTTTTCCTTTACATCTGGTTGTACTGGTTGAACTTCAGCCTTTTTCATGTAGTTATTAAATTGAGGTTTTTCTGTTTCAACTGGGATAACTTGATCTGTTTCCTTAACGGAATAATCATTATCATTGTCTTCATTTTCAATTTTTTCAATAAGACCCAGCTTTTCTAAAATAGATCTTCTCTCCATTAGCGCACTCCCCTGTATTTCTATCAAAATATATTAATTTATAATAACATGATACATTTCAATTGTCAATAAATACGATTTTTTGTATTTTCTGTATTTTTTTTGTTGATGATTAGAAAATCTAATGTGATTTTGTTAAAATTACATGCTTATTATGGTAAAAATTAATTGTTTGTGTTAAAATATATAAAATTATATTTCGGAGTTTGTTAAATGTTGTTTATATCTTCAGATAAACTAAAACCTGGCATGGTTTTGGCTATGGATTTAATTTTATACAATAAATATAACTTCAAGTCACTGCTTCTTAGAGAAGGCCAGGCACTAAATAATACATATATAAATAAAATATGTTCTAATAATATTTCTGGCGCTTACATTAAAAATGAAGTGACATTCAACAATTTGCAAAAAAATATAATAAGCGAAGAATTTGAAGCAGATACCTTAACCAGAATAAAAGATATTTTCTATAAATATAAATTGGAAAATTACAAATTTGACAATAGGTTGATTTGGCAGATTTCTGATTTGGCGGACGATTTAATTGAAGAAACAATATTTACAAAGGCACTGTTATACAGGAATTTAGAATATAACAACAGAGAAGACTATGTATTTCAGCATAGCCTTAACGTTGCCATATTAAGTATATCATTGGGAAATTCTCTAGAGTTGAGTCAGCATATGATACACGAATTAGCCTTAGCTGCATTGCTTCATGATATAGGTATGCTTCAAGTACCTAATGAAATATTATATAAACAGGAGGATTATTTAACTGAAGGAGAATTCAAAGCAATTAAGATGCACCCAGTCAATGCAGTAAAAGCATTAAAACATTTTGTATCCAATGATGTGTTAAGGGGTATTGCCAGCCACCACGAGCATATAGATGGAACCGGCTATCCATACAGACTTAACAGTGATAAAATTCATTTATTTGGGAAAGTCTTGGCTGTATGTGATGTTTATCAAGCATTAAAAACGGACTATTCCTTCAAAAAAGCCTGGAATCCAGCTCAAATAATAAAATATTTAAATGAAAACAAAAATACAAAATTTGATGAAGAAATCTCAGAAAAGTTTTTAAGTAACATCATTGTTTATCCTGAGTGGAATTATGTGAAATTAAATAATGGTAAAACAGCAATAGTAGTTCATAATAATACGGAAGATTGTTTAAAGCCTGTTGTACAAATAATAAATCCTAATGACAGTTTGGGAGAGAAATTTGATTTAATGAACAATGAAAATGAATATATTGAAATTTCAGATAAAGGACATCACTTTGAATACATAGTAAGTGCCTGCCTCTGCGGAGAAAAAACCCGTTATGACGGTAAAGCATCTACTTCTGAAAAGATTAAAACATTAGTGGATGAAGGAAAAGCAATTATGGTATGCCCTGAAGTATTAGGCGGATTAAATGTGCCACGCCTTCCTTGCGAAATAAGAGATGGCAGGGTAGTCAACATATCATCTGATGACAAGACAGATTATTTTGTAGATGGTGCTATTAAAACACTAGAAACTGCTAAGAAGTATGGCATTAAAAAGGCAATATTAAAAGAGAAAAGCCCTTCCTGCGGCAGCAATTATATATATGACGGAACGTTCAGTAAGTCATTAATTCATGGTCAGGGAATAACAACCAGACTCCTCCGCTTAAACGATATAGAAGTTATAAGCGATGAAGAATTTGAAAAAGCCTAAGGTATTAAAATTTTTTGTTTAAATTTATCATTTATTGTCATATAATTATAACATAAGCACAAATCTGTCAATAAAACTTTGTAACCCTTGATAATATAAAGTTTTAATAAAAAGCGGAGTGTCTTATTGACATTATAACAGTTTTGGGGAAATCAAATGATAAGAAAAAACGTTTTAATCCAGCTTGCGTTGTTGTATTCAATTTCTGTAACAGTCGCCGCATTTATTATGGAAAAAAGTATGATAATGGATATTCATGGCTATATAACAGCCATAGTTTCTTTTTTAGTAGCTTTTAAAATTATGCACACTGCGATTAGATCACACGATAAAGGAATATTGCTGTACATCGTCCTTGGAATCAGCTGCCTGGCGCTTGGAAATCTCTATTTCTTTTTGCTGAGAATTGTGGGAGTCGTGCCGGGTGATATATCTGTAGGGCTGTTTACCAAAATATGCTGTTATCTGTTCTTCATCGCAGCGCTTCTCGAGTATAAAAAGGAAGCTGGGAAAAAAGGCTCCTTGTATTTTATATTGATTAACAGCATTACATTTATTTTAACAGCGGCTTGCGCTTATGCTGTTCTTGCAAACAATATTTATGTTCTTAACAGCTCTGTACTTTTAATGGACGTTTTTTGCCTGGTTCTTGCATCAGGTCTTTTGCGTAACAAAAACGCCCGTTTTTTTGCTTGTTTAATGCTGGTGGTTGCAGCATTGGATATTATATCAGCCATACAGATATTTGCCTTCATGGGAGTGTTTATTAAATCACTGTCGCCGCTTCTTTACCTGCTTTTTGCAACACTGGTTGAATCAGTGAAAGAAGGTGATTCACATGCTTGCTAACATCGTTAACGAGATGCTCGCTTCCAACATACCCGGTTTTTTGTTTTCTGTATTAATTCCTTTAATTTTTTTAATTGTAATGGTAAAGGACAAGTCTTCAAAATATTTGATGGGCTATTTTTGTTATGGAATTTTTTCGGTGGTGTTTGCATTTATCTTAAACGAATGGTTTTCAAATTATCCCGGACAAATAAATCGTGTATCATCTGATATAGCGCCTATTGTAGAAGAAACAGTAAAAGCCCTCCCATTGTTGCTATTTTTTCGGAAAGATCATTTTAATGACAATTTGGTTATTTATTGCGCCATGGCAAGTGGAATTGGTTTTTCTGTTCATGAGACATTGTTTTACTTTACTTCCTTTGTGTCGTTGCCTGGTCTGTTTTCTCTTTTTCCGCTGATTGTGAGAACCATTACTACAAGTTTGATGCATGGGATGTCCACAGCGATTATTGGTTTTGGAGTTAAAATTACCAAGGATAAAAAAATAATCAAGCTCACAATGATTTTGGGACTTATTGCAATATCCGCAACTATTCACTCATTGTTTAACATTTTGATTGGAACACGTCTGTCCATTCTTGCCCTGCTTATGCCCGCCGCTCTTTATTTTATGGGGCTTGCGCTGATGGCGGATAGTGAAAATGCTAAAGGAGGAAAATAATGAGGCTTAACGCTTATGACAAAAATCGCCTTGAGCAGATTTTTGATACCTACTATGATAAAGTATATGCCTTCCTTTATATCAGAGTGAGAAATACCGCCTTGGCGGAGGATTTGGCAAGTCAGACCTTTTTAAAGGTGGCTGAAAAGTATAATCTATATGACCCGGTAAAAGGTGCACTGTCCACATGGATTTTTACCATAGCACTGAACCAGCTGCGCAGTCATTATCGTGTTTTTCAAAGCAAGAAAACTGTCAGTTTAGAAAATATTGAAAACTTATATGAAGATACCAATGTAGAAGATTACATTGTAGAGAATGAAACTAAAGCAGATTTGCAGAGCCTATTAAATGATTTAGATGAACGCCAGCACAACATCATTACATTAAAATATTATGGTGAGCTTTCCAACAAAGAAATAAGCAAAATTTTAAACATATCAGAAACAAATGTCAGCACCATATTAAATCGCACAATAAAAAAATTAAAAAGTTTTATGTCGAAGTGTGACGAATTTGCTGATTTAGCGTATAAGGGTCAGGAGGAAAGAAATGAGCGATAACAAAGATATTGATGATATTATGAATCGTATTAAAATTACGTCTAATTCGGCTGCCAAAGAAAAAGCGAAAGCAGCTTTTTTGTTGAAAGCTGACGAGGTCACGGAAAATGAAAAAGAAAGCAAACATAGAATTTTGAAAAATAAACATCTCATCTATTCATTTTTGACTGGGATGGCTGCTATGCTTGTTTTGGTTGTAGGCACACAGGTTATGCTAAATACTGAGTTTCTTTCTGGGGCGGTGCGCACAACGAGCTATTATGAGATAAACAGTCCATATGTTCCCTTTAAGAATGGAGACGAACTCTCAGCAGATACGCTTCAGCAAATGAAAGCTTCAGGCAATAAATTTAAGCTGTATATGGAAAATGGGCTTGCTCTGTACATTGATACCGTTGGTAATGGCCCTGTTTCCTTGAATTATAATCTGACACCAGATACAGCGCTTGCAGAGCTGTTTCAAAGCGCAGCGGGCGGTTCCATCATCACTTTAAAGGTTGAAGACGGTTTTACAGAGATGCCCGTCAAGTATGAAATCGACCTTACTGCTGGGGCTTTAGCTGGGATGACTGCATCCGAACAGCAAAAATGGCTTTCCGGGCTGTATGTCTATTGCTATGTAGTGGATCAGAATCAACTTGCTCAGTATATGGAAACAGGTCAAGGTGAGAATATTGTCAGTAAAGAACGGATGCTCACTGCGAAAATAGACGGGCAATCCCTGTATGTTAACACTAATCCAGATCTATTTGATATAGACAAAGACATGCTCATGTTTATGTTAAATGAGTTGGATTCCGGAACTCTTGATAAATAAAATAAATGCTTAGCAATTTAAAGTGGGAGGAAGATATGTTAAAAAAGATAATTTCATTTATACTTATATTTTCAACATTACTATCATTGGTTACACCAGCATATGCTTACGATGATATGTATGAGCAAAAGCTTAAAGAAGAGTTGAGAATCGCTGTTGATGAAACTGAATACCCTAATGGATTATTCGAATTCTTAACTACGCGAATGAATACTTCTGAGGATAAAACAAGTGTTGAATTTGCCATTGTAAGAAAAGGAGGCATCTCAGGTAAAGCAAGTATTACATTTAAGGCAATCGATGTCTCTGCTAAATATGGTGAAGACTATACCATAAGTGTACCAAAAGGTATATTTAGCGAAACTTTGCCTGAAAATCAAGAAGCAAAGCCTTTAATTGAAAGTTTGTCCAATGGAGATAGCGTAACAGATGAAATAGAGGTTCCTGTAGTAACGGGTGCAGCTATAACAGGCGAGGAAATAGAAACACCTGTAGTAACAGGTGGAGCCATAATAGGTGAGGTGGAAAATATATATTATGAAGAATTACCTCCTCCTATAGCGGGAAATCCCCTACAGGTATCACCAAAATTAAGCCTAAGGGAAGCAAGAGAAGCATTCACTGGTAAAGAATCAGATAGATTAGATTGGCGTGAAGCAGAAGAGAAGGAAATAGAAAACGCCGTAGATTTACATAAGGAAATGTATGAAGGTGTTCCAGGTGTTTCTTATACATTTGAATTTGCAGAAGGAGAATACATCAAAAAAATCAGATTCAACACTATAGACGATAAAATCTCTGAGGATGAAGAACAGGTAGTATTTGTGCTTTTAGACCCAGTAGGTGCTTCCACGGGAGAGTCTCTTAATGGTTTTATGAATATAGAAGACAATGAAGAAAAAGAAAATGTAGAATTTGAAATTCTTGAAAAAGAGATTTTCGTTGATGAAAATTCCAGCTATGCTGAGGTTACTGTAAAAAGAACAGCTGGACTATACAGATATGGCTTTATAAATGTTGGTACGGCATCACTTACAGCTATGCCTGAAATAGACTATACCCCTATAATAACTGAGTTAAAGTTTGTTCCTGGTCAGGAAACACAAAAGGTAAGAGTTCCAATTCTGGATGGAGAAAATGAAAAAGATTTACAATTTTTAATAAAGCTTGATGCTGAAAGCACTAACCTTTCTAAAAGTGGAAATTTATCTTCACTTGTAACAATAAAAGCTATACAAGGTACTACTACCGGCATTGTTTACAATAACTTTAAAACAATGTTAGCAAGTACTGAAGAAAATTTAACTGTAAAGTCATTTTCAACTATGGGCCCTGTTCCTATATCTAGTAACAATACGGTAGAATATGGTGGAGTAACATATAAGGTAAAGGTTCTTGGGTGGCAGGATGTAGTGGACTCCTATGGTCAATATAAATGGCCTAGAATAAATTATATATATCAGGATATAACCAATGGTACAACACCAAGACGAGTAACATTTCCGGTAGACTTAACCATGGTAGATAAAATAATGTGGGGTTGGAGTAACTATTCTAATGGTACCGGGTCTAATACGGATTTTTATACTTATCTTAGTATAGCTAATGATTGGGTACCTGACTATTCAAAACAAATCATACTTAATACGAGAAAAGGACGTTTTACAACTATCTGGGATGAAGTGTACCCTGAAGGCAGGGTGTTAAATGATACAGAAAGAAATAAAACAACTATGTTTTTTGGAACATATGTTAGAAATCAAACCTTTCATTCACAAGCTAATTTAGATTATGTATATTTGCTATATACTCCTATTAAAGTGAGTTTAATGTCTGACATGGAGGATGAGGATGCAAATATCACTCCAAAAATCTGGACATCTTCAATCAATAGCACAAATGAAACAAAACAATTTATTGGTGCCCTTAAATTTGAAGATGGAACTAGCCGCGCGAAGACATTTTATGATGGTGATGTAGTTCGTTTTGAACCAAATATAAATAATTTAGTGGATAGCTCAAAGGTATATTTATGGGGATATAAAATTGAGAGAGAGGGCGGACTTTCAGGCGGTGATTATTATTATGTAAAAGGAAACACCTTAAATATCAGAGACCTTTATACTAATAAAATGAAAGACTACAACGGCAATATAATTAAAAGAAATGAAGTTTTGTTAACTGGTGGATTAGCCATTTATCCTGTTTACAAGGCAAAAAATGCATTTGTAAAAATTAATTTTGATACTGACATGGTTGGTATGGCTCAAGATAGCTTTTCAAATGGTCAAACATTAAAAATTGGAATGCTTGACACTGTAAAATACAATGCATTTGCCAAAACTGGATATTATATTTCCGATTATGGGCATGGAGATGCTAATTACAATTTAGAAACTATAACTACAGCTGAAACCGAACGATTTTTAGAATCCTACAGTACTGAATCAGCGGATAGTACCATAATAGAGTATAATAATGAATCAAATTTACATCCTATAAATGGTTTAATTATAAACAATGCATTGCCTAATGAGCTTGATTTTAAGCCTCAAAAAACTTTTTCAAACTTGAAAGTGAATTATTCTTTGCCTTCACTTGAGGTTAGAATTGATCCGAAAAGTGGAGATAAGGACAAAGGTATTATTGCATATATTCCTAAAGAAGGTGAAGGTGATGCAAAGGCGGGAGACAAGGATACCCCAATTGTTATATCTCCAACAGAGAGGAATAAAGTATATACCCTAAACGGTCAACCAGTTGAAGGGTATAGGATGCTTTGGAAGGATTGGACAGGAGATAATTTACCGTTAGTGGATAAGGATGGCAAACCATTAGTAGATGATAAAACTGGAAAACCGCTACAATATAATGGAAAAGTTGACACTGCGGAAGCAATTGCTTTAGGAGAATATTGGAACATATTTGAACCTAGACGGAAAGCTGTAGCGGGAAATACTTTTAGCTACATAGTAGATTATGATAAACCACTTATACTTTATAGCTTTGAACCTAAACCAACTCAAGGAGAGCCCGGGGAAGTGTATGGGTATGTAAACTTAATAGGGGGAAATATTTTAGATAATAAAGAAGGCAAAGCTGCAGAAGCATATAAAAGACCCCTCTCAGGCATATCTGTAAATGTAAACGGGCATAGTCTCACTACAGATGAAAATGGATATTTTGAAATAGAACATCAGGATTTTACTACAAATGAGTACCATTCAATTACAGCAAAATATAAGGAAGTTTACTACACTGGACGTGCCAATGTAAATAGTACTACCTTTATAGATATCATAGAGTATGATAGCTTTATCCCTTATAATTTTATAATAAAAGAAGGGAATAATTTGATTAAACCAAAGTTAATGAATAATAAAGATGCATACTTTAAATTTAGTTTTGACGTTAAATCTTTAAAACCTGGACTTTCTGCAGAAAAGGCACTGGTTCGCATTTATTCTAAGGAAGGGATTCAAAGGGGTACAGCAATTGAGGTTGCGCCATCATCAGGTACATTTTCTTTTGATTTTAATCCTGCATCAAAGGGTGTTGTACCGGGTGATACCATGACTATACAATTGGTAGATCAAAATGAATTAGCACATTTAGAGCATAACGTCGGATTTTCATTCCAAAGGTATTTATCAGTTTTCAACCTATTAACATCCTTCAAATCACCTGCATCAGGTGCTATTGATATGGTAGGAGCAATAGATGTTGCTTTTGATTTGGGACTTTCAGGAAAATTAGATGATGAAGATAGTCCCATGAAAAAGGGGGAGGATGAATGGATTATAACCTTTGGCTTTGATAAGAAGTGGGAAAAAAGCTTAAAAGAGAATAGTGAAGTTGAAGGTGAGGATAAGTCGGCAAAAGAAGGGCTTAAAGACGCAGCAAAAGCTGGTGCAACCGGAGGAGAAACAAAAGAAACTGTAAATAAGGCAGTTGACACAGACAATAAGGAAAAGAAAAGTGCAAGCCTTACTGCAGATATGGAGTTTGGGCTTTCCACCTCTCTTTACCTCCGAATGGTTGTGGATAAGGATCCTACCTCTAAGAACTATGGAGATGCATATTTTAAGGAAATGATCATTTCAGCAACAGTGAGTGGGAACGTTAATACCAAGGTTGAAATACAGACGCCTATTGGCGTTACAGTATTTGTAGCACTTGAGCTTGGTGGAGATATCACAGGGATGATGGTCATTGAGCAGTATCATAATAATAAATTCTATTTTGATGGTGATGGAAAAATAGACTTTAGTAATGCTGGAACAACTGATTTTAATAGAGATTTTACAATCTATGGTAAGCTCATAGTCAGGCCATATATATCGATTACAGCCGGAGCAGAAATACCGGGTGGCGAGATTTCTGTAAATGGAAAAGCGCAGTTTGATATGAATTTTACTACTTCGGGCTCGGGAAGCGGAAATGTGACACTTACATCAGAATTAGCCTTAAAAGTATTAATATTTAATTTCAATTGGGAGATTGCTAACAAAACATGGGATTTATTCAGCTATGGCAGCCTTAGAAGCTTTAATGCAAATAATCTTTTTGCAGATAATGATTATTTATATGACAGTGTAGAAAATTATGAAATAAATTCCAGAGAGTACCTAGAAAACCGTGGAGGATGGCAGGGAGGAGGCTCCTCAAGATTAATGTCTCTTTTTGCGGTAGGCGATAATGCATATAATGAAAAAACACTGCAAACGGGTGTTTATCCGTACCCATACACTTTGTTATCACCTATTGGAGAAAATCAGCAGCTTTTAATATTCTTAGATGATGATACTCAAATGGATGACAGAAACAGAACTCAACTTTATTTTTCCATATACAGTGGTAGCTCATGGAGCCAGCCTCAAAAAGTTGACAATGACAATACACCTGATGATAGCCCTTGGATTTCCGATATGGGTGATAAGATATTGGTGGCATGGTCTAGTGCAACGAATCCGGTTGGACAAGATGATACGGTAATGGAAGTTTTGAATAACCGCAATATAAAAGCAAGCCTTTTTGATAAGGAAACAGGGAAATTTGAAGAAATACAAAATGTTACCAGTGAAGATGTCTGGTCTGACACAGATCCTTATATTGCTTATTGGAAAGATAAAAATGAAAAAGAAAATTTGATGATAATATATACTATAACAGATTATAAATCAACAGCCAGTGATAATAAGGATGCTGTGGTAGGAGATATAGTAAATGCATACTCTGCTTTGGCGTATCGCTTCTATGATTTTGAAAATAAACAATGGGGTGGACAGGGCTTTCTTGACGTATCAAAATATGCAGAGGTAGATGAAACTTCCTTACTGATTGCGGAAGATGATGAGGAAGGCTGGAAATGGAGCGGATACTGGTCAAGACTGCCAGGAGATAATGAAGTCACAATGGAAGACCTTGGAACAGATCCATTGATAGTTGACAGCAACGCAATTGGATATGAAGATTTTGCGGTATTTGCTTATTCTATTGATATTGATAAAAATATAGAAACAACAAGTGACAGAGAGCTATTTATCCAGTTATATAGCTTTGCTGAAGAGAGATTTTATCCTGCTATTCATTTTGATGATACTAAAGGACAATTGGATTTAGAGTTTGTTGAATCAAATGATAATGTGTACCTATACTTTATATCCGATGGAGATATAGTGACAATTGATATAGGATACCTTTACAGTCAAGGTTTCCTCAGTTATAACATAGAAGGAGAGGCTACTCCTGTCTTGGTGTTGAACAAATTAAAGGGGATCTACAGAAAGCCTGAAGTAGCTGTAAAACACAAATATGAGACTAAAGCTGATGAGTTTGGAATAGAACGTAGAATCAATGAAAACATTATAGATCAGTTTATGGTAAAATCAAACGATGACAATGTGTATGTTATGTGGACTGAAAGCGCCTTAACGTATGAGGATGGCATAGATCCATATTCCGATGAAGCGGCACTTCCGGAAAATCAATATCGTGAAAAGCAGATTTACGCAGCTCGTCAGATTTTAAGCGATGAAAAAATTATAACTCTTCTTGTTGATGAGGAAGGCAACCCATTAACTTATCCTCAGTATGACGATGGAGGTAATGAAATTGATTACAGCATTACCCCTGATGTAAACGGCTATACTGGTAAAGTTAAGGCGGGAGACCCAATATTTGTAGAATCAAGGGCAGCAGAGTGGTCTGAGCCTGTCAAGCTTACAAATGAACAAGGAGCTAACCTTAACGATATTGACTTTGAGATTTTATCCGATGGAAATCTTCGAGCCGTATTCGTTAAAGGAAAATCTGAAATTATGGATGTTGCAGGACAGGAAATGTCTGTAGAAAATGTAAGCAGCAGAGCTCTCATGACTGCGGATTTTGATGTAAGCATAAAAAAAGCAGAAATGACTATGGAAGAAATTCCTTTGATTAAACAAAATGAATCAGTTTATTTGTATGTAAATTTGGAAAATAAAGCCCTTAATACACTAGAGGATATTACATTAGAACTTTATCAAGTGAAAAATGGAGTAGAAGAAAAGTTTGACGAAATAAAAGGTATAAGGCTAAGAGGCGGAGAGGAAAAGAGGATTGGACTTAGTTGGCAGGTACCTGAAAACATAGAAGGTGCAACAATTAAGGCGTTATTAAAGCATGATGGTGAAATTTTATCTACGGCTCAGCAGGACATTGTAACAAAGAGCATTGTAGACATTTTAGAAACCTCGGCAAAAATCATAGACAGAAATAGTGTAAAGATAACAGGAATTGCTGAAAATAACGGAAATATTGATGATGTTGATGCTGTAATCTATGCACATGTTTCAGGAAATGTTGCAGGCTCCATGAATATTGGTCAACTAAAAGTAGGAGAATCTAAGAGATTTGAGTTTTATGCAAGTATATTGCCTGATATGTTTGAGGTTACGGAAAATGATGATGGCTCTATAAATGAATTGATGAAATTAAATATTAATTCAACCGGTGAAGGCGCAAATGTCAATTTAGAGCGTTTTGCCAGCAAAGAGAATTTAGACATAATAAACAATATCAAAAACTTTGACATAATGACAGGTGAAAGAAATATTGTTGATAGTGTTAGCTTAGAGAAGGGCAGCAGTGTAGATATAATCCCTAATTTAACATATACAGATAATGATTTAAGCAAACCTCGTATCGTATATGTTTCAAGCAATGAAGATGTTGTTAATGTTTTTAACTCTTATAGTACGTCTGAAAGCCACGACTTGATGATTGGTAATGAAACGGGTACAGCAAAAATTACTATCTATGCATTACCTGAAAATAATAGGATTATTTTATCAGAATTTGGAATGGAGGTTGTTGACAATATTACGACGCTGCCTGAGAAAGCCATTAAGGTAAAGAGCTTTGATGTTCATGTATATAACCCGGGCAGCAATGACAATTCCGATGATAATGATACAAAAACAGAACCGATAAAGACTGACCATATTACAACAATAGAGGCAACTACACAAAAAGATCTATTGGGCAATGTATCAGCACACGTAACATTAGAGCAAATGAGCAGCGCCATTAATAAAGCCATGGCAACAATGCAAACAGGAGATATGGCTCCAAACATTGAAATAAATGTTACGGAAGGCAAAGACAAAGTTGAAGTGACTATGCCTGCTGAGGCTCTTAAGGAAGCTTCTCGCAATGAAATTGAGCAGTTGACCATAAGTATGCCGGAAGCCAAAATAACTTTAGATAAAGAGACATTATCAGGAATTTCAGAACAGGCAAATGAAGATATTAAGATAACTGTTTCTAAGCTGGATAATTCTAATTTAACTGAGGAAGTATTAAAAATTACAGGCAGCAGGCCAGTATATGACCTTAGTATAGTCAGCGGAGGAAGCAGAATATCAGAATTTGATGGCACTGTAACAGTTTCAGTGAATTACATACCTAACACTAATGAGGATATCAATTCATTAGTTATATACTATATCGATGATAATGGTTTACCAAAGTTAATGACAAACTGCAAATACGATGAAAAAACAAATAGCATCATTTTTAAAACCAGTCATTTTTCAAAATTTGCAGTAGGTTACAACAAAGTAAGTTTCCAAGATGTTAAAGACAGTGAATGGTATAGTAAAGCAGTGAACTTTATTGCATCCAGAGGTATAACAACAGGCACTGGAGAAGGAATCTTCAGTCCTGAAGTTAAATTAACACGAGCTCAGTTCTTAGTCATGATAATGAGAGCATACGATATAGACATTAAAGATCATGAAGCAGACAACTTCAGTGACGCCGGCAACACATATTATACCGATTATCTTAAAGCAGCTAAAGCGCTGGGTATAACAAATGGCACAGGCAACAATCTTTTTGAGCCTGAAAAAACCATAACAAGGCAAGAGATGTTTACATTGCTTTACAATACCTTGAAGCTTATAAATCAATTACCTTATGGGAATTTAGGTAAAAAGTTATCTGATTTTAGTGATGAAAACTTAGTTGCACCATGGGCTAAGGAAGCAATGCAGATATTGACAGAAACTAAAATTATAACAGGAAGCGAAGGTAAATTAAATCCTGAAGGGTATGCAAGCCGTGCTGAAATGGCACAGCTGATATATAATCTGTTATCAAGATAAAACTATATATAAATAAAAGAATCGTAAGCGACCTGATGCTTACGATTTTTTTCCTAAGTCAACGTCTATGCGATGAGGTACAGTGATATTATTTCTACAAGCCGATGCCAGCCGAGGAAATCGAAAAAGTTTTAACGCTTAATTATACAAAATAGAACTGGATGACAAAATGGAAAATTTGGTTTAAAAATGTTAAATTATATAATACAGATAAAAAGCTTGAAGCTTATATATATTGAAATTGTTGCATTTTTGTATCTTTTATGTTATATTTATTAAAAATTATAGCTTGATTAAAAGCGAGTAGTATAAAAAATGGAATTTGATTACTAAAAGATTGGAAAAGGAGAATTTATATGTTTTTTAATTTAGATAAATGTGTAGGGCATATTACTGAAACTACTACGAAACAGATATCTGATGCATTTAGTCATAGGTTTCAAAATACAGGGGTTACAAGAATTCAATGGATTGCGCTTTACTATATAGAAAAAAATAAAATTATTTCTCAAAGGGAACTTTCTAATTTAATGAATGTAAAAGATTCAAGTGCTGGTAGGCTTATTGATCGACTTGAAAGGGACGGATTAGTTGAAAGGAAAAGAAACGATTCGGATAGAAGAATTATATATATACAGCTTACAAAAAAAGGAAATGAATTATTTTTAGAGTTAAAGCCTATTGGTGAGAAGTTTAGTTGTGATCTCATAAGAGATATTAAGGAAGAAGATTTAATTATATATGAAAGCGTATTGAAAAAAATGTTATCAAATGTCTCAGAATAGAACGATATGACATAGAAGTAATATCTGATAAAATGTATAAAAATATATAAAGAAACTTTAATAAAGAATAATAGACTCTTTCTTAGCAAAAATAAAATGTGAAATTTGTCGAACTGCTAATTAGGAGTTTTTTTATATGGAAAAATTTATTTAATTGCTTAATATTATTTTAACAAAGTACTTGACTTTTGATAAATTATTAGCTATACTTAATTAAATACTTGCTATGCTTAATATAGCATATGCAAACAAATTAGGAGGTTTATTATGTCATACAATGTAAGAGAAATACTTAATGGTTTTGTTGGAGGGTTGGAGAACTTATCAAAAACTAATCCTGATAATGTTGGAGCGTTTATGGGGCTTTTAGGAACTACATATGAACCTAAGGCTTTAGATGTTAAAACTAAAGAATTAATGAGTGTAGCTATAGGTTGTTATACTCGATGTGAATACTGTATAGTATATCATTCATATAAATCCTTTGAAGCAGGAGCTACAAAAGAAGAAATACTTGAAGCAGCGATGGTATCTGTAGCTTTTGGTGGTGGGCCTTCTATGGCATATTCTGTAACTCTCTTAAAAGAATGTATTGAAGAGTTTGAAAATGATTTCAAATAAATGATTCATGGGGCAGTCTTGTGCCCCTTTGTAATTTTATCATTATAACGGAGGTCGGTTATGATATTTGATTTAGTAATAGAAAATTTACCAGGGCATGATTCAACAGCTACGGTAGGAAAAATTAATAAAAATACTGGTGACAATATAAAATCAAATGAGGTAATACTTACCATGGAATCTGGGAAACGAACATTTGATTTTATCTCAAAATATAATGGAGTAATTGAAAGTTTAAGTATTAATGAAGGTGATACAGTTAAGAAGAATCAAATTATAGGTCGGGTATCTGGAGAAATAGTAGTTGAAGAAAATATTAAAGATTCGGCAATACATAATACTGTTAAAAAAACTTCATATTCATTTGGTATAGCTAAACCAACCAACAAGAATTATGAAGTTGATGTGGCTATCGTGGGTGGAGGACCTGGAGGGTATGTTGCAGCAATAAGGGCAGCACAGGGAGGACTTAAAGTTCTTTTAATCGAAGAAGATAAGCTTGGAGGTACATGTCTTAATTATGGCTGCATACCTACAAAATCACTTGTTAACAGTATTGAAGTTTTAGATAAAATAAAAAGAGCAAACGATTTTGGCTTTGAAGTTGACTCGGTAAAAATATCAATGCAAAAGATTATGAACAGAAAAAGCGAAGTAATAAACAACTTGGTTTCAGGTATTGAACATTTAATTAAAATTAATAAAATTGAATATATAAAAGGTAAAGCAATAGTACAGGACGAGGAGACTTTAAAAGTAACGAATAAATCTGAAAATGCAAACATTAAATTTAAGAATCTAATTATAGCTACAGGTTCAAAAACGTTTATGCTTCCTATTGAAGGCAGTGAAGATAAAGACATTCTCACTAGCAAAGAGCTTCTAGAACTTAAGGAAATACCAAGATCCATTACTATAATAGGGGGTGGAATTATAGGAATGGAGTTTGCTTTTATATACCAAGCTCTTGGCTCAAATGTAAATGTAGTAGAGTATTTTCCACAAATTCTTAATAATTTAGATGAAGATATAGCAGCATGCATAAAAGAATCTGCAGAAGAAATGGGAATTAAAATTTATGAAAGCGCATGTGCAGTTTCTATAAAAACTTCTATGGATGGCTCTAAGATTGTGAAAATAAAGATGGGAGAAAATACTCAGTATGTGACTAGCGAAAAAGTCGCAATGGCCGTAGGGAGGAAGGCAAATCTAGAATCATTAGAATTAGATAAATTAAAGGTTAAATTAAATGAGAAAAAGAACGGTATAGAAGTTGATGAGTATATGAGAACAAGCAACCAAAACATATATGCTATCGGTGATGTGACAAATAAAATTCAGCTCGCCCATATAGCCTCTCATCAGGGTATCGTGGCAGTAGATCATATAAAAGGATTTAGTAAACCAATGCGTTATGATATAGTTCCGAGTGTTGTATTTACATCACCAGAAGCAGGTCAAGTCGGCATTACTGAGAAAGAAGCACTGAACAAGTGTATCGAATATCTAACGGGTAAATTTCCTCTTTTAGCTAATGGAAAAGCTCAAACAATGGGACAAACAAAAGGTTTTGTAAAGCTTATTGCAGATAAAAAATCAAGAAAAATAATTGGAGGTGCTGTTGTAGGTGTTCATGCTGAAGATATGATAAGTACAATAACCAATTTAATATCTTCAGGAATTGATATAGAGGATGCTTCTCATGTTATTTATGCCCATCCTACAGTTTCTGAATCTATTCATGAATCAATATTAGACTTAGATGGAAAGGCAGTACACTTTGCAAAATAAGTTCACGGCACTTGATGGGAAATAGGGGACTGCAGATTGCGCAAAGCGCAAGATAAATTTTAATGTAAAGACCAACAAACCATTGAAAACTCAATGGTTTGTTGCATAATAAAATAAAAAACCGAGTTATCTAAATGCAAAGATATGCTGAAGGTAAAAGTCGTGACCTAGTTCAAATATTAGGGATTCATCTCCCATTAGAAGAATACAATGATATTCAAGAAGTTAAAGCTTCTAACAATGCTATGTATTTGTATTCTGATAAATTTATGAAAAAAGCTCTAGCAGCTTCCATATTAAATATAATTAATTTTGTAATTTGCAATTTGAATCGAAAGGAGAAAAAATTATGTTTGGTCGAATTGGAGCCGGAGATGGGGCAATAGGAAATTTAAAAATAAGCTGTTTAAATTCTTTGCATCGCGAGTTTATTTCTTCTCTTTTTATATTGCATAAAGAAAAGAAGTTACACTATTGCTTGAAGCCTTAAAAAGTGTTAAATTTAAATTTAAAGAAGAAAATGATAATACCGATATGTTTTGGGAATATTGGGATGTAAATATAGAATGTGACGGGTGCGGCAAATGCGCAACTATTTGTCCAGGCAAGGCATGGAAAATTGAAAACAATGATTTGTCAATAAAATTGTACCATAATTTCGGCAAGTGTTATAAATGCGGTCTATGTGAAAAAGTATGTCCGAAAAAAGCTTTGACTAAAGGAAAAATCAGAAACTTTACATTGCCGGAATTTAACCTTAAGAGAGAAATAACTTTAAACACATGCTACATCTGCAATAAAAAGTTTATACCTAAAAGCAAGGAAGATAAGGAGTGTGATATTTGCAAGAAGAAGGAATTATTGAGAAGGAAAATATCAACATCTATATGAGTAATAAGTAAAAAATCTGAAAAAAAGGAGAATACTATGTTTGGTAAAATAGGAGCTGGCGAATTAATACTTATTTTGATTATTGCATTAGTTGTAGTGGGACCATCAAAGCTTCCGGAATTAGGAAAGGCGATGGGCAAAACACTAGGTGAATTTAAAAAGTTTTCTAATGATATAAAAGAAGACTTATCCTTGGATGACAAGACTAATAAAACAGAAAAATCAGAGAAGAAAGAAGTAACAGAAAAAGCAGAAACAACAGAGAAAAAAGACATAGAAAAAGAAATAATGTAACTTGCAATATAAACTGCTTGCAGTTATGATAATATGATAAGAAGGAAACATTTAATTATTGACGAATAATTAACAACTGAATATAACAACTTTTGTATTTCAATATTTAAAAAAGATTGCCTATAAAGCAAAATAATTGTATAATATTTAACATAGGCTTTGTAAAAACAAAAATTGTTCCATTCGTTATATTTAAGCAAGCATAACGAATGGTAGTAAAAAAGATTGAATCATGGAGGTTAATATGGAGTTTTTTAAAAAATTACATGACTTGGATAATTCAAAAGAAAATATAGTGATTACAATTCTTACCGGAAAAAACAAAGGTGATAAGCTTTTGTTGTCAGATAAAGAAACAGTCTATGCAACAAACGCGAAAATGGAATGGAGCGAAATAATTGCAAGTGTTCCGGAAAATAAAAAAAGTCAAATAGTGACTGTAGGTGGAGAAAGAGTATATTTTGAATTTATCAGACAGGCTTTCAATGTAGTAGTTTGCGGTGCAGGCCATATATCCATGCCAATTATCAAAATGTGCAAGATGCTAGAGCTTCCTGTGACAGTAATTGATGATAGAATCACATTCACCAACAATGCTATAAGAGAAGGTGCAGACAAGGTAATATGCAAATCATTCAGTGAAGCATTAAGTGAAATTAAAGGAGATATGGGAACATTTTTTATCATAGTTACAAGAGGGCATAGATATGACCAAGAATGTTTGCAGAGTATTATTGAAAAAGAGAATACATATATAGGAATGATAGGTAGCAAGCTAAGGGTTAAAAAGGTTTTGGAATATTTAGAAGAAGAGGGAGTACCTAAAGAAAAATTAGACATGGTGTACACTCCCATAGGTTTAAAAATAGGGGCAGAAACTCCAGCTGAAATTGCTGTAGCAATTATGGCAGAAATTATTGAGGTAAAGAATAAGAAAGTAGGCACCAGCACTTACTCAGATGAATTGTTGGATGGGCTGCTCTGTGATAGCTATAAAGATATCCCAAAGGCTTTGATTACATTAGTGTCAAGAAAAGGTTCCGCTCCGAGAGAAGTGGGAACAAAAATGATTATATTAAAAGACGGTACAATGATTGGTACAATTGGCGGAGGGTGTGTAGAAGCAAACATAAGACAAACAGCATTTTCATGTATGGACAATCAGGAAATCCGCTTGGTAAAGGTTGATATGACAGGAATAGAAGCAGAAGATGATGGAATGGTGTGTGGCGGAATTGTAGAATTATTTGTAGAGCCAATTTATAACTAGAATAGATATTAAATAATAATTATCGCAGGGAGCAAGAAATGAAGCAAATAAAAACTGTAGATGCAGTAGGACATGTACTTTGTCACGATATAACGCAAATAATTAAAGGTGTTACAAAAGATGTTGCTTTTAAAAAAGGGCATGTAGTGAGAGAAGAAGATATATCTGTACTTTTGTCAGTAGGTAAGGAAAATCTTTACGTATGGGAAAAACAAGAAGGAATGTTGCATGAAAATGAAGCTGCTGAAATACTTTATGGAATTTGCAAGAATGAATATATGAAACCATCTGCTGTTAAAGAAGGGAAAATAGAAGTAATTGCAGATGCTGACGGTTTATTTAAATTAGATTCAGAAAGACTTTTTAAAATAAACAGCCTTGGCGAAATGATGATAGCTACAAGACATGGAAATACTATTGTGAAAAAGGGAGACAAGTTAGCCGGCACAAGAATAATTCCGTTGATTATTGAAGAAGAAAAAATGAAAAAGGCAGAAGAAATTGGGGGTGGGAAGCCCATTATGGCAATTCTTCCTTTTAAGCATAAAAAGGTAGGTATTGTTACAACGGGCAGCGAAGTGTTCCATGGAAGAATTAAGGATACCTTTGGACCTGTTATTGTTGATAAATTTAATGAGTTTGATTCTGATATATTAGGGCAGACAATTGTGGATGACAATAAAGAAGGAATTACAGCTGCAATATTAGCATTCATAGAAAAGGGCGCAGATATTGTGGTTTGTACAGGCGGCATGAGTGTTGACCCGGATGATTGCACACCTGGAGCAATAAAGGATACAGGAGCAGAAATAATCACTTATGGAGCACCTGTGCTTCCTGGAGCTATGCTGTTGGTATCTTACTATGATTACAATGGCAAAAAGGTTCCGGTGCTAGGTCTTCCAGGATGTGTCATGTATTCAAAACGTACAATCTTTGATTTGGTGCTTCCGAGAATTATGGTCGATGATAAAATAAGCAAGTCAGACATAGACAGATTGGGACAAGGTGGATTATGCCTAAACTGCAATGTGTGCACATATCCAAATTGCGGTTTTGGAAAAGGCTGTTAAATTAGATAAAAATTTAATTATATAATGCTCTAGTAAAATATAATTAAATTTTGCTTTGCTTTATATTTTAAAAAATATAACGAAATTATAACTAAATTAAATGTCCCCGCCTCTATAGGCGTCGGGTGCCACTTAATTTTTTCAATGGGAGTTCAATCCATCACTGAAACCGTTGAATGACGGGCAAAGCCCTTATTGAATATATCTTCATTTATTTTATAAAAATATTTTTATGAGGAGAGTATCAAATGAAAAAGGTTATCAGTTTAATTTTAGTTTTATGTTTAGTTTTTTCTTTAGCAGGATGCAGCACAAATACGCCTGTTGAAGAAAATAAACCCCAAGAAGAGCCCAAAACAGAAGCACCGGCTCAGGAACCTGCACAACCGGCACAAGAACCAGCAGCTCCAGAAGCAACCATATTGCTAGCAGCTGCAGCAAGTTTAAAAAGTTGTATGGATAATGAATTGATACCACTTTTTACAGAGCAAAATCCCAACATAACAGTTAATGTTACATATGACAGTTCAGGAAAGCTTCAGACTCAAATAGAAGAAGGAGCAGAAGTGGATGTGTTCATGTCAGCAGCTATGAAGCAGATGAATGCTTTAAATGAAAAAGGATTAATTGTAGAAAATTCAATAATTGAGCTTCTTGAAAACAAAATCGTGCTAATAGTTCCTAAAGGAAGTGACAAAGACATAAGCACATTTGAGCATATAGTAAGAGCTGAAGCAATAGCTGTTGGAGACCCTGAAAGCGTACCTGCAGGTCAATATGCAAAGGAAGCATTAGAAAATTTAGGACTTTGGGAACAGGTGTTGCCATTAGCAAGTTTAGGAACAAATGTTACAGAGGTTTTGAATTGGGTTGCTGAAGGAAGCGCAGATACAGGAGTTGTATATGCAACTGATGCAGCAAGCAATGATAAAGTTGAAGTTGTTGCTGAAGCTCCGGAAGGAAGCGTTTCAAAGGTTATATATCCAGTTGGCATAGTGAAAGTTACCAAAAACGAAGATGCTGCAAAAATATTTACAGAATTCCTGCAGAGTGATGATGCTATAAAAATATTCGAATCATACGGATTTTCAGCAAATAAATAGGAGAATAAAATGAAATTATCACCAATGTTAATATCTATGAAGACTGCATCAGCAGCAATAATAATAACATTTTTACTTGGACTTTTAGCAGCAAATTGGGTTGTTAAAATAAAATCCGAAAAAGCAAAAATGATTTTAGACGGAATATTAACATTGCCTTTAGTATTGCCTCCCACGGTTATGGGTTTTTTCATTTTGCTGTTATTTGGCGTAAAAAGACCCTTAGGTAAATTTTTGTTGGATTTTTTCAGCGTTAAAATTGTTTTTTCATGGACAGCCACTGTAATAGCGGCTGTCATCATTTCATTTCCACTCATGTACCGTTCAGCCAGGGGTGCATTTGAGCAAGTTGATCAAAATTTAATTATGGCCGGTAGAACTCTTGGTATGTCAGAGCGCAGGATTTTTTGGAATGTCACAATGCCTCTTGCACTTCCCGGAATTGCTTCGGGAGGTGTATTGGCTTTTGCCAGAGGTCTTGGAGAATTCGGTGCCACAGCCATGATTGCAGGAAATATTGAAAATGTAACAAGGACTCTTCCTTTGGCAATATATGCAGAGGTTGCGGCAGGAAATATGGATGCTGCCTTAAATTATGTAATTGTGGTTCTAGCTATTTCATTTGTTGTTATTGTCTTAATGAATTACTTTACCTTCAGAGGGAGAAAATATTTAAATAAGGAAAAGTCAGATGAGTTTAAAGGTTGATATAAAGAAAAGCTTTAAAGGATTTAAGCTTCATGTTTCCTTTGAAACAAACAATGAATATCTTGGATTTTTAGGTGCATCAGGCAGCGGTAAAAGCATGACTTTAAAATGCATTGCCGGTGTTGAAACACCTGATGAAGGCAGCATTGTGTTAAATAACAGAGTGTTGTTTGATTCTGAGAAAAAAATAAATCTAAAACCTCAGGATAGAAATATTGGATTTTTATTTCAAAACTACGCTTTGTTTCCCAATATGACAGTAGTAGAAAACATCGGTGCAGGTTTAAGGCTTTCTAAAACTGAAAAGAAGGCGGTTGTTAATGATATGTTAAAATCGTTTCATCTCATGGGATTAGAAAATAAATATCCTAATCAATTATCAGGAGGTCAGCAACAAAGAGCAGCATTGGCAAGGAGTATTGCATACAATCCAGATGTACTTCTTTTAGATGAGCCATTTTCAGCATTAGACTATCATTTGAAGGGTGAGGTTCAAGCTGAAATGCTGGAGCTTTTGAAGCTTTATAATGGAGAAGTATTGATTGTCACCCACTCCATAGATGAAGCATACAAGTTTTGCAAAAATTTGGTTGTAATAGATAAAGGCAATTCAGTTTTGTTTGGAAATACAAGAGAAATAATTAAAGACCCGAAGCTTATTTCTGCAGCAAGGTTAACAGGATGCAATAACATTTCAAGATGTTGTTTTACAGCAAGCAATAAAATTTATGCAAGGGATTGGGACCTTGAAATAACAATAAACAAGAAAGCAACAGACATAGACTATGTTGGAATTCATTCAAACTCCTTTGATATTGTAGAATCAAAGAATAGTGAAAATATTATGGAATGTGAGATAGTAGAAATAATAGAAAAGGTTCATGGCTATACAGTCATATTTCACAATAAAAGCGGCAATATAAATGCTGCAAATATGTACTATGACGTAAAAAAAGAAGAATGGGACAACAGAAACAATAAAACAAATTTATTTTTGAAAATTCGCGATGATTCAATATTATTATTAATATAATTAATCAAACTTTGCAGGCAACGGAATAAAAACAAGAATAAATCCTGAATGATAAGGAGATTAATAATAAACCTTCCATTGAGTCACCCAGAAGAATGGCTGCTTTTAAAACAGTGGGGAAATACAGATGATAAAGGCATGGGATACTTAGTTCATTAATTTGTAAGTATCCTTTGCAATAATTTTTTCTTCATTAGCCTTAACAATAATTATTTTAACTTTAGATGAATCTTTACTTATTATCCCTTCAGCTTGATTTTTATTTTTGTCTAAATCTATTTCAATTCCCATATACTCAAGACCACTGCACACAATTTCTCTTATATAGGATGCGTTTTGTCCTACTCCTCCGGAAAATGCCAAAATATCAATTCCTTCCATTATTGCACTGTAAGCCCCTATGTACTTTTTAAATCTATGGCATACGGCATCAATTGTGAGATTAGCTCTTTCATTTCCATTCTCAGAAGCATTGTGAATCTCTCTCATATCATTACTTATACCTGAAAGACCCTTCCATCCGCTTTTTTTATTGATAATTTCATCAGCTTGATCTATAGATAAATTTTCTTTTTTCATTAAATATAAAATTGCAGCAACATCAATATCTCCAGCTCTTGTTGATTGAATCAATCCTTCGTGAGGAGTAAATCCTGTACTTACTTCAATTGACTCGCCATATTTTAAGGCATTTGCAGTAGTTCCGCTTCCAAGCATCATATTAACAATTTTATAATTCTTATGAGAATCATTTATAATCCTGTCTATTTCTTCTGCCATGCTTCTAAAAGCAATTCCATGAAATCCATACTTTCTTATATTATATTTTTCATAATATTCATAAGGGATTCCATAAATATATGTGGATTTAGGCAAAGTCATATGAAATCCGTTATCAAATACCGCAACTTGAGGTATCTCAGGCAACAATTTTTGACATGCATAAATACCGGCTAAGTGGTTAGGGTTGTGAAGAGGGGCTAAATCCTTTATGCTTTCTATATAATCAATTAAATTGCTGTCAATAATAACTGATTTATTGTACTTATCTCCACCTTGAACAACTCTGTGCCCAACAGCATGAATATCATTTAAACTAATAAAATCATTCTCATTAAACAAAATATTTAATATTAAATTAATACCCTCTTCATGATTTTTTATGGAGCATATATTAAGTGTTTTATTACCGTTTTTTATAGAATAAGAGCATTCAGCATCATCATAGCCTATTCTTTGGATACTTCCTTCTGCAATTACATTGTATTCTGGCATTTCTGCAACTTGAAACTTTATAGAAGAACTCCCGCAATTCAAAATTAATACATTCATAGTTAGTCTCCTTACATTTTTTTATAAATAATTTTAGTGAGCAACAGTAAATAAAAGATAATTTATCATATATTTCATGATGATTAGTAAATTATAACAAATAATACATTTAAGCCTATTAGAAGTCAAGTTAATTGATGTCAATGGGTTTATACGCCTTCTCCATTAAATTCTGGAATGAAGCTTTCTGACTGAGTTTCTCCATCTTGAATAAATCCGTTTTCAACACCTAAATTAACAGCATAATCAATGAGTGTTTCATACTCATCGTCAGTTATTTTTCTGTTGATTTCAGGATACTTAATTACATGAGGAAGAGGTGTGTATTGATTCATAATGCTTATGAAAATTTTATCATCAAATGTGTCATGCAGATATTTGATAACATTTTTGGAATCTTCCAAACAACCTGGCAGCATCATATGGCGAACTATAACTCCCTTTGTCATTATTCCATCACTGTCAAATTGAGGTTTACCAACCTGTTTAACCATTTTTTTTAAAGCTTTTGATGTATATGAAAAATAGTCATTGCAATTAGAATACTTCAGTGCAATATTTTCATTCATGTATTTTAAATCAGGAAGGTAAATATCAACAATTCCATCTAACAATTGCAATGTTTCTGTTTTTTCATAACCGCTTGTATTATAAACAATAGGAATATTAAAACCATTGTTTTTGCTTATGTTAACTGCTTCAATAATATGTGGAACATAGTGACTTGGAGTCACTAGATTAATATTGTGGGCTCCTTTATATTGAAGCTCCATAAAAATTTCTGCGAGCCTTTCTGTTGAAATGATTTTACCTGCCTTACCACTAGCAATATTGTGGTTTTGACAATAAACACATCCTACAGAGCAGCCGCTGAAAAAGACTGTGCCTGAACCTTTTGTTCCTGAAATGCAAGGCTCTTCCCACATGTGAAGAGCAGCCCTAGCAACAACTAACTCTTTAGTTTCTCGACAATAGCCATTGACTTTAGTCCTGTCAACATGGCAATTTCTAGGGCACAATGTGCAATCACTATATATTTTTTTATATTCTGAAAAATTACTATCCATATATTATTCCTTTTTAAATAATAAGTATTATATCATTTCAATGTAATATTTATCAACTTAAATTCAATTTACGACTATGTTGTATGCAGCGAGGTATCCAAGGGCATCTTTTTATTTGAAATAGGAGCAAATAATCAAAAAGCGAAAATTATGACTGAAATACCCTGCAAAATTTGCACTGTGCAAAAAATGCAGGGTGTTTTTTGTGTGAAATAAGGGATAAGTAATCTTCTAAATATTTAAACACATTACAAAATAGAGATTTCTAAGTGCGCAAAAAAATTGGCTTGTATTTTGCATAAGTATATTGTAATCAATTATTTAAAGAAATAAATGTCTGAAGGGAGTAAAAAATGAAAGTGTTAGCCTAAAATTTTGGAATTATAAGTTCAATAAATTATAACTAAAAGGAGGATATTATGAAATTTGAATTAATCGAAGGACTAACATCAATTAGTCTTGATTCAACAGTTACTTTGGCATTTGCTGCAGCATTATTACTATTAGGTTATTTTGTTAAGAATAAAGTTAAATTATTAGATAAATACTGTATCCCAGCACCTGTAATCGGGGGATTCATATTTATGTTTATTACGTGGCTTGGCCACTTGACTGGAACTTTTGCATTTAGTTTTGACAATATGTTCCAAAATGCATTTATGCTAGCGTTCTTTACAACAGTAGGACTTGGCGCAAGTTATAAGCTACTTGTTAAAGGCGGAAAATTACTTATTGTATACTGGCTTGTTGCCGGTGTAGTATCAATATTACAAAATGTATTGGGTATTACTATATCAAAGGCAATTGGCTTAGAAGCTCCTTATGCTTTATTAGCTAGTGCTATTTCTATGATTGGTGGACACGGAGCAGCTCTTTCTTATGGAACTACATTCGCTGAAATGGGATACGATGTTGCACCGCTAGTAGGAGCAGCAGCAGCAACTTTTGGTCTAATATCAGCAGTTCTTGTAGGTGGACCACTAGGAAGAAGACTTATTGTAAAGTATAACCTTAAGCCTGAAGAGGACTCAAGTTTTGACAGCTCTGTTACTGATATTAATGTAAGTTCTGGTCATAAACTAAGTTCACTTGATATAATTAAAAATGTGGCAGCTATTTTAGTATGTATGGCATTTGGTTCTATTATTGCTGGTTGGATTAGTAAATTGATAAATATGGGATTTCCAACATATGTAGGTGCAATGTTTGTAGCTGTAATTCTTAGAAATATTAACGAAAAAGCGAATTTCTATAGATTCGACTTTAATTTGGTTGATGAAATTGGAAATGTAATGCTTAACCTATATCTATCGCTAGCATTAATGACTCTAAAACTATGGGAATTATCAGGATTAATAGGTGGCGTATTTGTAGTTGTATTCTCACAAGTATTACTAATATCGCTGCTTGGTTATTTCGTAGTATTCAGAGTTCTTGGAAAGAACTACGATGCTGCAGTTATGGTATCAGGTCTTGCTGGACACGGATTAGGAGCTACTCCATCAGCAATAGTTAATATGACGGCTGTTAATGAGAAATACGGTATGAGTAGAAAGGCAATGATGATTGTACCAATAGTTGGAGCTTTTTTAGTAGATATTATTTATCAGCCACAGACAATTTGGTTTATTAAAACCTTTGTTGAAAATATAAAGTAAAAGAGAGGTTATTATGAAAAGACTAATGGAGTGTGTACCAAACTTTAGCGAAGGAAGAAATGAAGCTTTAGTTGAAAAAATTATTGTTGAAGCAAGAAAAATTGAGGGGATTACAATTTTAGATTACTCATCTGATAAGGACCACAACAGAACGGTTTTAACAATGATAGGGTCACCAGAGAAAATTAAGGAAGCTGCAATTAATACAGCTAGAAAAGCAGCTGAACTAATCGACATGTCAAAGCATGAAGGCGCCCACCCAAGAATGGGAGCCACAGATGTTATTCCCTTTACTCCAGTTTCAAATGTGACCATTGCTGAGTGTATTGAAGTAGCAAAAGAAGTAGGAGCTGAGTTGGGAAGCTGGGGAATACCAGTATACCTTTATGAGGATGCATGTACAAAGGAAGATAGAAGAAATCTTGCATCTGTAAGAAAAGGACAATATGAAGGTTTCTTTGAAAAGATAAATGATGAGAACTGGAAACCAGATTTTGGACCACAGGAAATGAATGTAAAAAGCGGTGCTACAGCAGTAGGGGCTAGAGTTCCGCTAGTGGCATTTAATATAAATCTGGATACCCCAAATGTTGCAATTGCAGATAAAATTGCCAAGAAAATAAGACATTTAGGTGGCGGACTTAGATATGTAAAGGCTATAGGACTTAAACTTGAAGAAAGAAATCAAACTCAAGTTTCAATGAATCTCGTAAACTATGAAAAATCAGCTGTATACCAAGCATTTGAAATGGTAAAGATGGAAGCAAGAAGATATGGTGTAAATGTAGTTGGTAGTGAAGTAATTGGAACTATACCTATGAAATCTCTTTTAGATGTTGCTGAGTACTATTTACAAATAGAAAACTTTGGTATGGATCAAATATTGGAAAAGAGATTACTGGACGAACAATAAAATATTTTCACAAATATTTTTTAGAAGTTATTAAAAATTTGGGGCTTGCATTCTGCAAGCCCTTATAGTATTAATTAGTTGAATAGATACGAGGAGGAAAATCATGGATTATAAAAATGTATTAGAGCTTATTTTAGATACAGATGATGTTACAGTTGGAGGCGGCAGCGCCTCAGCCCTATCAGGAGCTTTAGCTTGTGGACTTATAGGTATGGTTTGTAAGTTGTCCACAAAGAAAGATTTTGGAATATCTCCTGAAGGACAGCTAGAGTATGCAAAAGAACTTGAAGAATTAAGAGAAAAGCTACTATCTGGAATAGTAGATGATGCCAATGCTTATGGAGTTATTATTGATGCATATAAGCTTCCAAAGGAAACTGAAGAAGAAAAAGAAATAAGAAAAAAAGCAATAGCTAATGCAGGAATAATCGGTGCTACTGCTCCAATGGAAAATGCAAAACTTTGTCGAAGAGTTTACGATATTGGAGTAGAGCTAGAAGAGAAGACTAATCCAAACTGTCAATCTGACCTAGTAATAGGACGTGATTTGGCAAGGATTGGAACTAACGGATGTTTAATGAATATCGGAGCAAACCTTCCACTGGTTAAGGATGAAGAAAAGTTAGAAGAGTTTAATAGGGCCATCAAGGAACTGAAAATAGATTAGATTTTTATTGTGTTTTAAATCTTAAAGGCAGGGTTAGTAAATGAAAGAAAAAAATGTAAAAAGGGAAGACTTTGTGAATACGCAATGGGCTGGTGGAGAGACTACACAGTTGGCAATTTACCCGGATGATGCTGTTTTTTCCAACAAGGATTTTTTTTGGAGAATTTCATCAGCAACATTTACATCTACAGAATCTACATTTTCAGATTTCACTGGATATCAAAGATATATTCTTCCATTAGAGGGAGAGCTACTCTTACAGCATAATGGTCTTTATAACAGAAACCTCAAAAAATACGATGTTGAGTACTTCGACGGATCCTGGAGCACCTTTTCAAAGAATACTCCAGACTGCCGAGATTACAATTTCATTGTAAAAAGTGGCTGCCTTTCTAAAATGCAAATACTTAATGAGGGTGAAGAGTATCTTCTAAAAAAATCAGAAATAGTAACTTTTTTCTCTGTAAATGAATTTACTTTAGAGTTGTTCAATTACGGTGAAAAAAGAGAAGTTGAAGGATTTTCCCTATATATTATAGAAACTGAGAATGAAGAGAAAGTAAAAATTCTAAACACCCAGTCACCTACAATTGTTACTGAATTTGTACTAAATAAATAAAAATAATTATAAGATACCTCTGTTAAAATGACAGAGGTATTATTCTAATATTACATAAACATTTTTCTAGAATTGATTAACTTCGTATGGTAATATAGAATCTACTGATGTAATAGATTTGGAAGGGTATAAAATGATAAAAAGAACTGCTGTTTTAATTATATTGGTAATGTTCATGAATATACACATTGCTTATGGCTTCGGGGATGTAGAGACTTTTAGAGTAGCTGGAGATATACAATTTCCTCCCTATGAGTTTTTAGACAGTGATGGTATTTACAAAGGTTTTAATGTAGATCTGCTTAAAGCAATAGGTCTTGTTACTGGTATGGAGTTTGAATTTATACCAATGAAATGGGAAGATGCCTTTTATTCCATAGAAAGAGGTCAGGCAGATATTATCCAAGGGATGAAAGAATCTGACGATAGGAGAACCAGGTTTAACTTTACAGACTCATTGTTGCTAAATTCCCAATCTATTTTCGTAAGGGATAACTACTACTCAATTAATAGTAATTCTGACCTTGTAGGGAAAATTGTGTCAGTATTAAAGGAAGATATTGTATATTTTGAATTAAGAAAGATTAAGGATATTACAATAATTCAATACAATACTATGGAAGAAGCAGTTGCAGCCCTTCTTGAAGGTGAAGTAGAAACAATGGTTGGAAATACCCTTACTGTTAACTACATTTGCAAGGAAAAAAATTGGATCGATCAAATTAAAATAGTTGGGAAAACTCTTAATGAGCAAAAGTATTCTATGGCGGTTTCAAAGAATAATCCACAATTATTAAGAAAGCTTAATGAAGGGTTAAATGAAATACAAAATAATGGGATGTACGATGCATTACATAGAAAGTGGTTTGGGACACCCATAAAAAATACAAGTAAAGAAACTGAAGTACAGATTAAAATTCTTTTATTTTCTTTATTCATACTTATGTTAATAATTCTTATCATTCAATTAATTAACAGGAAATTAAATAGAATAATAGAAGAAAAAACTAGGGAAGAAAAAATTCTTATAAATGAGTTGAGAAATTATGACAAGCTCCAATTTATGGATAAAATAATATCCTCCCTTGCCCATGAAATTAGAAACCCTTTAACATCTGTAAAGATTTATACGACTCAAATGAAGAACAAGCTTGAAAACAAAGAATTTATGCTCGCAGCTGCGGAAGATATTCCTGAAGAGATAGATAGAATAGATGCTTTGATTAAAGAGTTTATGGAGTATACCTCTCCGAGAAAACCACAAATTAAAGTATTGAATCTTAAAAATGAGTTAGAGAACACTATTAAATTCATTAAATTGCAAATTAGGGATATTTATGTGGATTTAAAAATTCCTGATGATATATATATTGCGTTTGATTTAAGTCACTTTAAACAAATCGTTATAAATATTATGCTCAATAGCAAGGATGCACTTATTGGTACTGAGAATCCAAGTATAAAAATAAACGGATATAGTGATGGGGAAAATGTACATATTGAGTTTGCAGACAATGGGTGTGGAATAGATGAAAAGGCCTTGGACTATATATTTGAACCCTTTTATACCACAAAAGACAACGGAAATGGCTTAGGAATGTTTATTGTTAGAAAACTTGTAGAAGAAAATGGTGGAAGCATAGAGGCTAAAAATAATAAAAATACCAGTGGCTTAGTTGTATTTCTAACAGTGAGGATGGGAGAAAGAAATGAAAACTAAAATATTGATAGTTGATGATGAAAATAAGATATTAAGAGCACTTAAATTTCTACTTGAAGACATCTATAATGTATATACAAGTGACAATATTAAAGATGCAAAGAGGATATTTATCGAAGAAAATATCAATTTAGTATTACTTGATTTAAGACTGTCAGAAGGCAGCGGACTTATCCTGATGGACGAGTTACTTACCATGGACCCTAATGCTGTAATAATAATTATGACTGCCTACTCAACAATTGATAACTCAATTAAAGCCATTAAATCTGGTGCTTATTATTTTATAACAAAGCCAATTGATAACGACCAGCTTCTTATTCTATTAAATACGGCATCTGAAAAGCTGAACTTAAAGAAAGAGTTAGACTTGTTACAAGGACATTTGCGAAAAACACCTATTGGTGATTCAAAATCAATTAGAGAGATTAAAAGCTTAGTAGATAAAATAAAGGATACTGATGCGACGGTATTGATAACTGGTGAAAGTGGAACTGGTAAAGAATTAATAGCTCAGACAATCCATAGCAGCAGCAATAGAACAAGTAAACCTTTCATAGCAATAAATTGTGCTGCAATGCCAAACGAGCTTTTAGAAAGCGAATTGTTTGGATATAAAAAAGGATCCTTTACAGGAGCTACCAAAGATGATATCGGTTTAATCAGAAAAGCTGAAAAGGGTACCTTATTTTTGGATGAAATAGGAGAAATGGATATTAAGCTGCAATCTAAACTACTTAGGTTTATTCAAGAAAAGGAAATAAGACAAATAGGTGATGAGAAGAATCAACCTGTAGATGTTAGAATTATTTGTTCAACTAACCGCAATCTAAAAGAAGAAATAAAATCAGGGAATTTCAGAGAAGACTTATACTACAGAATTAATGTAATAAACATTGTTGCTCCTCCTCTTAGAGAAAGAATTGAAGACCTCGATTTATTGGTTTCTCACTTTATTGATAAATACAGAATATCATACAACAAAGAGGTTAAGGGTATAACAGATGATGCTATGAATCAACTTAAGAGCTATGATTATGTAGGGAATGTAAGAGAGCTTGAAAATATTATTCAAAGAGCAGTCTTATTATGCGGGGAGGTATATATAGGCGTTGATACTTTGAATCTTAATAATCCTAAGATGATAAGAAGAAATGATGATATAAGTGATAATTATATAAAAATATATGAAGGAGAAACGTTGGAGGACATAGAGAAAAAGGCCATAGAATTTGCCTTGAAAAACAACGGACAGAATAGAAGATGGACTGCCGAAAGCCTTGGAATAAGTGAAAGATCTCTAAGGTACAAAATTAAAGAATACAAATTATAACTCTCACATATGTTAATTCCTTAGTGAGAATGTAACGATAAAGAGTTAGAGATATTTAATCTCTTACTCTTTATCGTTTTATTATTTATTATTCTTTTGCCAATTTTATGCTTTATAAATTCTTAAACACTGACGGTAGGCTCAATTATTATAAGAGTATTTTCAATGGTATTTAAATTTGCCATTGCTCCGATAGGTATTGCCATTTTGTAATAGCCATGACCAGACGCTAAATTTGTCATAAGTGGCTTTCCTAATGGAACTAAGACTTCATTTATTAAGCTTTCAAAATTTTTGCCGTAGGCATCAGTACAATTGTTGCATTGGCCCACAATGATACCTGCACAATCACGGAATTTCCCTGCATGTTCTAAGTGCATTATGAGTCTGTAAACTCTGCTTATGGCCTCATGTGTTTCTTCAATAAATAGAATTCTGCCACTTGTATCAACTTCATAAGGAGTTCCCAAGGTGTCTACAAAGGATTGTAGGTTTCCGCCAACAATAGTGCCTGTTACATTACCCGGAACTATGCTTACTAAAGGCATTTCAGGAGGATTTTCCATTAATCTTGGGGATGTCAACGTTGATGTGGCTGTAAAAAATTGATTGAAGTTATATGCAGGAGTTGTTGGTCTAAAGTCTATTAAAAGGAGACTGTGAAACGTGATTAAATTAGCCCATATGTACAATACATTTAGCAAGACTGTTATATCACTGTAACCTGTTAATATTTTAGGGTTGCGATTTATTATATTATAGTCCAGGTATGGGATTATATCTTTAACTCCGGTGCCGCCTCTAACAGGTATTATAGCCTTAACAACGGGGTTTTCAAACATGCTCATTAAATCAGAAGCACGCTCTTGGGGAGTTGCTGCCACGTAACCGGCTTGTGAATATACATAATTTCCTACTACAACATTAAACCCAAGACCTTCAAGAAATTGTATTCTTTCATTAATTGTAGCTTCATCTCGAGGACTGCCAAGGGTTACTACTCCCACTGTGTCCCCTGCTTGCAAAATTGGTGGTCTTATTGCCATTTATACCGCCTCCAGAGAAATAATTGATATTACATATCAGTATATGAAAATATTTATATTTGGTTAATTGTATTATACATGAACATATAATCACGGCAGATTGTCCTGTTGCCGTTTGATATAATTCGACAAAATTTTTAAACAAATTTTTAAATAAATCAGATTAATTTACCTTTTTTTAAAAGTTCTGTTTTATTGTTTGTTTTATTAGGTATATATTAAAATGAATGATAGTGGAAGGGGGGGTTATATGTATAAATTCAAAAGTGGACAGGTTATACCTATCAGCACAAATGATGACTTCTATGCGTCTGTTCCCAAAAAGGACAATCGTAAGAAGTCAAAAGAGGAAATTGAAAAAGAGATTAATATTGGAAAAGACATTAACATATATGATGAATTGTTTATAAATGCCTCTCATGAGTTAAGGACACCGCTGAACATAATTTACGGTGCAGTTCAGTTAGCTGAACGCTATATTGATGATGATTTGAATGATGAATCTGTTGAAAAAATTGCATCTAGTATAAAATCTATAAAACGAAATAACTTCAGATTAATTAAATTGATTAATAATATAATGGATATGCATAAAATAGAAGAAGGTTTATTAAAACCAAATTACAGTTATGTTAATATAATTGAAGTGGTCGAAAATGTTGTGCAAAGCGTGTCTGAAAAATTTAATTTTAAGCAGCTTAGTATTACCTTTGATACTGATATGGAAGAAAAATATATGATGGCTGACATAGAAATAATTCAGCGTGTATTGTTGAATTTAATGTCAAATGCTGTTAAGTTTTCTAAGCCTGAAGGTAAAATACTCGTAAATGTTGCAATTAATAACAATTCGGTTAACATAGCCGTAACAGATACTGGAATTGGTATTGATAATAAACATCTGGAAAACATATTTAACCAATATAGCCAGGTGGATAAGTCTATTTCAAGAAATGCAGAAGGAAGCGGATTAGGGCTTAGATTATCTATGGGTTTAATAAAAGCGCATGAAGGAAGCATCAGTGTCTTCAGCAAGATTAATAAGGGAAGCACCTTTATTGTTAAACTTCCATGTAAAAGAAATGATAATATTTATACCTTATACAATGATAAGATGATTAATTATGACAGTTTAAATGAAATGATTAACATCGAGTTTTCTGATATTGATAGATATTAGAAATTAATTGAAATTAAAGGTATTGTGATATATAATAATATCAAACTAATGTTGGGGGAAAATCATGAAAAACATATTTTTCTATGATACAAAAATAGGACGAATTGCAATTATGGACAACGGTAATGAAATAACCTGCGTGGAAATTGCGGAAGATACAAATTTAAAAGAGTTAAATATATGTGAAACCGGTATAATAAAAGAAGCAGCAAGACAGCTTCAAGAATACTTAGATGGAAACAGGACGAGTTTTGAGTTACCATTAAATCCACAAGGCACTGAATTTCAAAAAAATGTTTGGAAAGCTCTCTGCCAAATTCCATATGGAGAAACCAGAAGCTACAAGCAGGTAGCTGAAGCCATAGGAAATCCAAAGGCGCCAAGAGCAGTGGGAATGGCCAACAACAAAAACCCCATAATGATAATTATTCCATGCCACAGGGTAATTGGTTCAAACGGTAGCCTGATAGGATATGCAGGAGGCTTACATATTAAAGAACGGCTTCTTGCTTTAGAAAAGGGAATATGAATTTTCAAGAAAAAAATATTCAGTAGCTTATAATAAAGCCCCTAATTAACAATAAATAATTTAGTATAAAAAGAAGTGGAAAATCCACTTCTTTTTCGTATTTATTGTGGTATAATATAAAAGAATATTTCTGAAGGTGTGCAGATTCAGCAGGACTTTCTACACCTGATCACACAAGTGATGTAACAAGAAAAATTAAGGAGCATGTTGATTTGGATAAATTAGCAGCTCACATACATGACACAAGAGGATTAGGCATTGCAAACACTTATGCAGCATACCAAGAAGGCATATACAGATTTGATTCAGCACTAGGTGGATTAGGTGGATGTCGTTTATACCAGGTGCAGCAGGTAACATATCTTCTGAAGATGTAATAACCATGTTCCACAGAATGGGAGTAGATACAGGTATAGATTTAGAAAAAATGAAGGAAGCATCATTGTTTTTATCAGCAAATATTAACGGTAAGTACAACAGTAGAATTTTAGATATTAATAAGTTAAATATTAATTAATATAGATGAAGGAGAAAATAATGAAAAAGTTAATGACAGGTAACGAAGCAATAGCTCGCGGTGCTTATGAAGCCGGAGTTAGATATGCATCAGCATATCCTGGAACACCCAGCACAGAAATATTAGAAAATGTGGCAACATATAAAGAAAATATTTTAGCAGAATGGGCAAATAACGAAAAAGTAGCATTAGAAGCTGTTATAGGTGCATCAATGGCAGGAGCAAGGGCATTAGCTGCAATGAAACACGTTGGAGTAAACGTAGCTGCTGACCCACTATTTACAGTTTCTTATACAGGAGTATATGGCGGATTAGTATTAGTAACTGCCGATGAACCAGGGCAACACTCATCACAAAATGAACAGGACAACCGTAACTATGCAAAAGCGGCTAAGATTCCTATGCTAGAACCATCAAACAGCCAGGAATCAAAGGATATGACTAAGCTTGCTTTTGAATTAAGTGAAAAGTACGATACTCCCGTATTGTTAAGAATGACTACAAGAGTATGCCACTCTAAAGCAATTGTTGAATGCAATGACAGAGAAGAAAGAGAAATAATACCTTATAAAAAAGATATAAACAAATATGTAACAGTTCCTGCTGTTGCAAGAAAGTTGAGAGTAAAAGTAGAAGAAAGACAAAAGAAATTATTAGACTTTTCTAATACAACTGAATTAAACTTTATAGAATGGAATGACACTAAGGTTGGAGTTATAACATCAGGCATTTGCTACAGCTACGCTAAGGAAGTGTTTGGCAATACTGTTTCTTATTTGAAAATAGGATTCTCTCAGCCTCTACCTACAGAAAAAATTAAAGAATTTTGTTCAAAAGTAGAAAAAGTATATGTAATAGAAGAAAATGATCCATATATTGAAGAACAAGTAAAAATATTAGGATTTAAATGTTTAGGAAAAGATGTGTTCCCTCCATATGGAGAAATGCTTCCTGAAGTTATAAGAAAATCTGTATTTGGAGAAACACTTACAACAGTTGGATATGACGAAAAAGAAGTCGTTAACAGACCTCCGACACTTTGCGCAGGATGCCCTCACAGAGGATTTTATTATGAACTTGGGAGAAGAAAAAATGTAATGGTATCAGGAGACATCGGATGTTATTCATTAGCTTTTGCTGAACCTTACAATGCAACAGACCAAAACATATGTATGGGAGCAAGCATGAGTATTGGTCATGGGGCACAAAAAGTATTCAATATGCAAGAAAATAACAAAATGCGAGTTGTTTCATGTCTAGGAGATTCAACATTCTTCCATACAGGAATAAATTCATTAATAGATGTAGCTTATAACAGAAGCAATACAGTAAATGTAATACTTGACAACCGTATAACAGGAATGACTGGACATCAAGAAAATCCGGGCTCAGGTTATACACTGCAGGGCGAAAAAACAAAAGAAATAAGTATAGAAGCAGTAGTAAGAGCGTTAGGCTTTGAAAATGTTGTGATAATAAATCCTAATGATTTAACTGCAGTAAAAAATGCACTGGATTGGGCTTTAAGTCTTGATGAGCCTTCTGTAATTATCACTAGATGGCCATGTGCATTAAAAAAATTCTCATCAGAGGATAAAGAAGAATTTAAAGATTTATTTACTGAAAAATATAGCGTTAATTCTGAAAAGTGTATAGGATGTAAAGCATGTATAAAAACAGGATGTCCTGCTATATCCTTTGATAAAGAAACAAAGTTAGCAAAAATTGATTACAATGCATGTGTAGGCTGCTCCGTATGTGCTCAAGTATGCCCTACAAAAGCTATAGGAAAGGTGGAAGCATAAATGACAAAAAGTATATTATTAGTTGGAGTTGGCGGACAAGGTACTATACTTGCCAGTAAATTGTTAACTACAGGCCTAATGGAAGCTGGTTATGATGTAAAAATGAGCGAAATTCATGGAATGAGCCAAAGAGGCGGCTCTGTTTCTTCACAGGTAAGATATGGTGATAAGGTAGAATCACCGGTAATAGAGCTTGGAGGAGCTGATATTTTAGTATCCTTCGAAAAAATGGAAGCATTAAGATATTTGAATTATTTAAAACCAAATGGAAAAGTTGTCGTCAATGACTTTGAAATTAATTCAATGCCAATTCTTTCAGGAAAAGCAGATTATCCCAAAAATGCTGTAGAAATACTACAAAACAAAGCTAAAACAACTGTTATTGATGCTGCAGCTGAAGCAGAAAAATTAGGAAATCCTAGAGTAATGAACATTATACTTCTTGGAACTATTGTAAAAGCGATGGGTCTTGAAGAAATTAATTGGGACAAGATATTAAAAGATAATATTAAACCAAAATTGGTTGATATAAATATAAAAGCATTAGAAGTTGGAGTGAATTTAGTATAATAAACATAAATCATATAAAAAAACAAATAGTAAATTATGTAACTATATTATTTGAAACTGTAATTATAAATAAGATACTTAATAATTACAGTTTCTTTTTTATTGATATTACAAAGATTAATTGATATTATAAATATAATAAATTAATCTTGGAGGAGCTTATGCCTACTACCTATGCTCATTATATATTTGGACAGGAAGTTTTGAAATTATTAGACAAGGATTTAAAAAAATCAATAAATAAAAATATCGATTTATATAACATAGGTCTTCACGGTCCTGATATATTATTTTATTACAGTCCTTTAAAATCCAATGAAATAAGTAAAATAGGTCATGGGCTGCACAGGCAGACAGCTTATTCATTTTTTGAAAATGCAAGAAAGGTTATTGTCAGCTGCCCTGATTATGATGCAGCATGTGCATATATTTTAGGATTTATATGCCATTTTATGCTGGATACAAAGTGCCACCCTTTTATAAGGCAAAAGGAAAGCAATTCACTTTGTCATGGTACCATTGAAACTGAATTTGACAGATTGTTTATGATAAAAAACAACTTAAATCCTGTTTCATTTAAGCCGACCTCTCATATTGTATCAAATAAAGAAAATGCTGATGTTATAGCTTGGTTTTTTGACGGAGTTTCAAAAGAAGATATTTTAAATGCGCTTAAATCCATGAAGTTTTACTTGAACCTATTAGTTGCACCGGGATATTTTAAAAGATTTTTAATTAAATCAGGCTTAAAGCTGTCAGGTAATTATGACAGCATGATAGGACTTGTGATGAACTATGAACCTCTTGAAGAATGCAAGGAAATTAATGAAAAGTTATATGAATTTTTTCTAGAAGGTGTAAGTCCTGCTGCCAATATAGTTATGGAATATTGCAAAAACATAAAAAGCAGTGAAAAACTCAATGTACGTTTTAATAGAAACTTTGAATAGCTATAAAATTAAAAATTCTTTTCACACTTTATAATGGGAGATACATAATATAATGTATACTTATATTAGAGGATGTGAACATATGGTAAATAATTTTGCAGCCAGTCAGACATATCAGAACCTACAAAATGCTTTTAATAGAGAGTTAGTGGCAAGTACAAAATATCAAATATATGGTGATAAGGCAAGGAGAGAAGGATATCAGCAAATAGGCAATATATTTGATGAAACATCAGGTAATGAAAAGCAGCACGCAGAAATTTGGTTAAAGTTTATTATTCAAAGTGATCAATTGCCTACCACATTAACAAATTTACAGGATGCAGCTGCAGTTGAAAACTATAAAGGAACAGATTTGTATTTACAGTATGCCCAAGTTGCCCGTGAAGAAGGATACACTGATATTGCAAACATGTTTGAAGGTATTGCAGTTATTGAAAGACATCATTATTTTAGATTTAATTCATTAGCTAATAATATTCAAAACAATCAGGTATTCTGTAAACCAAACAGTGCGGTATGGATTTGTATGGTTTGTGGCAATCTGGTATGGGACGAATGTGCTCCTGAAATTTGCCCGATTTGCGGATTCCCGCAAGCTTTCTACAAGCTTAATTGCGAAAATTTTTAAAAATAAATGATTAAAGAAAGCTGTTTCTATTTTGATTGATTATGAACATTTATGGGGACGAACCTTTTAATAAAAGGTTCGTCCCCATAATTTTATTGATAATATTGGATTTATTCTATATAATTAATTATAAGCGAAAAATCTACTTAAGGTGTGTGATGCAAATGAATTTTTTATCCGGGTTTTTAAAGGGTATGGCAATTGGGGCAGGAGCCATAGCTCCGGGAGTAAGCGGAGGAGCATTGGCGGTAATATTCGGACTGTATGATAAAATAACAAATTTTATTGCACATATGAATGTAAATTTTAAAGAAAATTTGTTGTTTTTTATTCCGATAGGCATAGGAGCTGTAGCTGGGGTATTAGGATTCAGCAGAATAATTGAATTTTTATTTCAAAATTATGAAACTGAGGTAAAATATGCATTTGTAGGGCTTATGCTGGGAACTTTACCTTCAGTAATAAAAGAAGCAAATAAAAAAGGATACAAACAAAAATATATATTGCCGTTTATAATTTCTTTGGTTTTAACTCTTACAGTAACTTATCTAGAGAAAAATGCCGTCAACATAATAAAAGAAGTTGGCACCGATTCAATCCATGTTATTATTTATGGAATAATAATAGGATTTGGCACCATAATACCAGGCATAAGCGCATCTATAATATTGATGTATTTAGGAGTATATGAGATAGTTATCTCTGCTATATCAAATTTGCAGCTGTCAATAATTTTTTATTTAGGAATAGGATTTGTTTTAAGCATTATAATATTTGCTAAATTAATTTCAATGTTTTTTGAAAAAGCATATGGATTAACGTATTATATAATATTGGGGCTTGTTGTGGGCTCAATATTTTCTATATTCCCGGGATTTGAGTTGTCATTTTATTATTTGATGAATTTTTTAATATTAATACTTTGCTGCCTTTTTTCCTACTCTTTGAGCAAAAGTGCAGAGGGTAATTAGTATATAATACATAATATTTATATATATGCAGGATAAACTTTGGTAACCTTAAAACTGCTGATTGAAGCGATTTAAAACAGCATTATAAAAAGCATACTGCATATAGATGCAGTATGCTTTTTATTTATTATATTCGCCAAATTTATCTGCTATAATTTCTATATTATTTGCTTTCATATCTTCCTGAAGCAATGGAAGCTTGAATATTTTTTTATCTTTAAATGTATTTTCAATTATATCCATATATTTTTGTTCTTGTTCTTTTTTATTTTTCCAGAAATCGTCCAACATGTTGTCTGGAAGTATTTTATTTACAATTATGCCTCCTACAGATATGTTGTATTTTTCTAAAATATTAATTGCTTTTATCGTTTCGTCTATTGGCAGTTTTTCAGCATTAATAACAAATATAAAGGATAGAAGCTTATCATCCATTATTATTTTTTTAGCATTACGAACCTTATCGTATCTTCTTTTTAAAGCTTTAATTACTTCATCATTTTCCAACTCCTTTTCTGATGCCTTTCGACCTTTAAGAGCCATAGACATAAGATTTACAGATTTACTCCTCTTATTTATCAGACTATCAAGCCAGGAACCCAAAAGCTCAGGAAGAGATAGCAGCCTTACGGTATGGCCAGTTGGAGCTGTATCAAAAACTATTCTATCGTATTTTTCTGCTTTTTCAATTATGATTTCAATCATTTTATCAAATAAGGCTGCTTCCTCTGTACCTGGAGATATGGAAGCTGCATCAATTTGTTTGTTTATTTCCTTAATAATTACAGGACTCACAATTTGTTTAAGACTTAATCTTACACTGTCCATGTAAAGCTTGCTTTCTTTTTCGCCGCTTATTTCCAAAGCATCTAAGTTAGGCATTAAGTTAGTAATTTCATCCTTGATATGTTTTTCGAAGATATCTGATGTTGAGTGAGCTGGATCTGTTGAGACCAGGAGTGTTTTTAATCCCCTTTTAGCTTCATGAACTGCATAAGAAGCGCTGCAGGTAGTTTTTCCTACGCCACCTTTTCCGCCAAAAAAAATAATTTTATTCATATATCCTCCTATGCATCAAAACCATAATCTGACCATTTTTCTTGCCAGATATAAAGTCTGCTAATCATTCTGTTTTGCCAGCCATCTAAATCTTCAGCTATTAACGGTAGAAGTTCAAGAGAGTAATATGTAGTTGGAATTGGAATCCCAAGCAAATCTCCAAAACACAGGAGAATAAAATCATCCATTTCATTATGTGATTCCTTAATCAGAAGTGCTTTTGATCTTCTGTTAAAGTCTGTGGCAGATTGAATGAAAAGTTTTAAGTTAACTAAGAAATTTTTTATTCTTTCTTTATCCAATACGATACCCCCTAAGATTAGAAATTTATTTAAAAAAATTCTTTTAATATCTTTAACAATTTCAATTATATTTTAGTCATCAAAAAATGTCAATAATGGTAAAAATATTATATTGTTTTTTTGTAAAATTTATGATGGTTAATTAATTAACATCAAAAATATATTGACTCTAATTTTTAATAGTGATAAAATGCAGACACAAGGATATTTATTAAAAAAAATTGCATTTGACAAAAGGGGTCGAAATGGAAGCTTTTCAGTATTTGGATATCATACAAAAAAAGCTGGAGAACAGCTTCAATATATCAAGAAATTTTCATATTAATAGCTTTACTTATGATTTATATGCAGAATATCACTTGAGAAACGAAAAGTACCTTATGGTAAAAAAAGCTGTTGTATATGCTTTTGAAAATAATGAATACTGT
>JBFXKO010000006.1:0-154404 GCA_050173715.1 Sedimentibacter sp. | reverse complement strand
CACTCAGTGAAAGGTAAATCTCGTTCGACTTGCATGTGTTAGGCACGCCGCCAGCGTTCGTCCTGAGCCAGGATCAAACTCTCGTTTAATATTCTTGCTCAAGATAACGCTTAGCATTATCTTTATCCTTTTTTACTTTTGTTTTGTTCTTTATTTAGAACTCTCAAAGGTTTCTTATGCTGTTTTATTGTCTAGGTTCTTTGCTGTCTCAAGGACAGCTTTGCTAGTTTATCACATCTATATGATGTTGTCAACTACCAATTTTTTCTTTTTTCCCTACCCCCTAGAGGATAAGTTGGACTTTTTCTTGCTATCTTTGCGACAGCTTTGCTAGTTTATCACATCTTTAAGGTGTTGTCAACTACCAATTTTTTCTTCTTTGTTTCTACTTATTGAAAACAAAATTTTATATTATCGCTGTCTCAGCGACAACTTTATTAGTTTAACATATCTGTTTGGTGCTGTCAACTATAAATTTTAATATTTTTTCCTGCTCATAAACAGGATTATCAGATTAACACTTTTTATTCATATTGTCAAGGCTTTTTGAAGTAAAATTATATGTCACTAATTTTCGTTTAAACACCCATATAAATTAAGACATACAAAAAAGAGCAGTCTGACTGCTCCTTTCCTATTTGTAGATATATAATTAATCTATTGGTTTCATTGTTGGGAATAATATAATATCTCTTATTGTAGGCTGATCAGTGATTAACATTATTACTCTGTCTACACCTATTCCAAGTCCGCCTGTTGGTGGGAGACCTACCTCTATCGCATTGATGAAGTCATTATCCATCATATGAGCTTCATCATCACCAGCTTCTTTTTGTTTTACTTGTTCTTCAAATCTTTCTCTTTGATCTATAGGATCGTTTAATTCCGAGAACGCATTAGCGATTTCCCATGTGTTTGCAAATGCTTCAAATCTGTCAGTAAGTCTTGGATCCTCAGCATTTCTTTTTGCCAATGGTGAAATTTCAACCGGATGATGTGTTACAAACGTTGGTTGTTGTAAATGTTCTTCACAGAATTCTTCAAAGAGCTCGCTGATTACATGGCCTCTTGTCATTAATGGTTTTATTTCAACACCCTTTTGTTTAGCTATTTCTATTGCTTCTTCATCAGTATTGATTAAGTCAAAATCCACTCCGGCATATTCCTTAACCATATCCTGCATTTTTACTCTTCTCCATGGAGGAGTAAAATCTACTTCTTTTCCCTGGAATTCTATTTTTGTGGTTCCTCTTGCCTTTTTGCATACATAAGCCACTATATTTTCAGTCAATGTCATCATGTCGTTAAAATCCGCATATGGCTTGTAAATTTCAATAGCAGTATATTCAGGATTGTGATTTGCATCCATTCCTTCATTTCTGAACATTTTGCCCATTTCATATACACCATCACCTAATCCGCCTACTACCAACCTTTTTAAGAAAAGCTCATTAGCAATACGCATATACATGTCAATGTCAAGAGTATTGTGATGTGTGATGAATGGTCTTGCATTTGCTCCGCCTGCTATAGGACTTAATATTGGAGTTTCAACCTCTAAATATCCTTCTCCGTCTAAATACTCTCTAATTCCTCTTACTATTTTATTGCGCATCATGAATACATCTTTTATTTCTGGATTAACAATTAGGTCAACATATCTTTGTCTGTATCTTAAATCCGGATCCTTTAATCCATGGAATTTTTCCGGCAATGTCTGCAATGATTTTGAAAGCAGCTTAACTTCTTCTGCCTTTATGGAAATTTCTCCTGTCTTAGTCTTAAATACTTCACCCTTAACCCCGATAATATCTCCTATATCATAAGTCTTGAGCCAATTGTATTCTTCCTCTCCTATAGTATCCTGTTTTACGAACATTTGAATTCTGTCCAAATGATCCTGGATATCATAGAATCCTACCTTGCCTTGACCTCTTTTTGACATTATTCTTCCAGCTATAGAAACAGACTTTCCTTCAATCTCATCATAGTTGTCTTTTATGTATTTAGTATTTGATGTTACTTCATATTTTGATACTTTATACGGATCTCTTCCTGCATTGATTAAGTCTTTTAATTTGTCAACTCTTACCTGTCTTAAATCACCTGTTTGTTGTTCACTCAACTTCTACACCACCTTATCTTTCGTTGCATTTTTATTTAATTTTTTAATTCATTTACACTGTTAGTATTTCATATTTTATCATATCACCTGCAGGAGATGCAACTTCAATTATATCACCTATTTTTTTATTCAGCAATGCCTTGCCTAAAGGTGATACATTTGATATCTTTCCTTTAAAAGGGTCAGCTTCAGCAGAACCAACTATTGTGTATTCCATAGTTTCATCAAATTCCAAATCTTTTATTGAAACCTTGGAACCTACGCTCACTACCCCTTTTTGTTTTCCCGTTTTAATCACCTTAGCATTTTTTATCATTTGTTCAAGCTTTGCTATTCTAGCTTCAACGTTTGCCTGTTCATTTTTTGCTTCGTCATATTCAGCATTTTCACTGATGTCCCCAAAAGCCAGTGCAACTTTAATTTTTTCGGAAATTTCCTTCCTTTTTGTAAGTTTTAAAAATTCCAATTCGTTTTTTAATTCTTCCAAACCCTCAGCAGTAATCAAAGTTTCATTATTTCTCATATTATTGCTCCTTTTAATAATGTAGCTTGTTACAAAATTAATGCATTTTATCGCTTAAATTATGTAAATCACTTGATGTATATTTTATTGTATTAAAGTTTTAATATAATATGATAATACAATTAAAATCTTTCTAATTAATTAGAACATTATAAACAAGTAACCTGAAAATGTCAAGATTTTTGTTAATTCTTATCATATTAACAATTAATATTCATATATTCGTCTAAAACATCGTATAAATCAGCAGCCTCAGTAATCTTGTTTATTTTATTTCGTGTTTCAGAAGAATTTTTCATCCCCTTCATATACCAAGCAGCAAATTTTCGCATTTCCAATATTGCAATTTTTTCATCCAACTCCTCTAAAAGCATCAATGCGTGCCTTTTTACCATTTCAATTTTGTCCTTGGGAGTTGGTTCGTAAAAATTATAGTCATTATTATATATTTTGACAATGTTCTTTATTAGCCATGGATTACCTAAAATCCCTCTGGCTACCATTACCCCATCACAATCTGTGCTTTCCTGCATTTTTAGAGCATCCTGTGGCGTGTATATGTCTCCGTTTCCAACAACAGGTACATTAACAGAGTTTTTTACTTCTTTTATTATATTATAATCAGCCTTGCCTGTGTAAAATTGCTCTCTTGTCCTTCCATGGACTGCAATCATATCTGCGCCGTTATACTCTAAAATCTTGGCAAACTCCGATGCATTAATATTTTTCGCATCCCATCCTGCTCTTATTTTTACAGTTACAGGCTTGGATGAAACTCTTTTAATTTTATTTATTATTTCACCTGCCAACTTTGGTGTTTTCATCAAAGCGCTTCCGTCTCCGTTTTTTACGATTTTAGGAGTAGGGCACCCCATATTCACATCTATTATATCTATGTCTTTTCTTTCATTAATATAATTTTCAACGACAAAGGACATTATGTCTGCATCACTGCCAAATATCTGAAGGGAAACAGGTCTGTTGTTTTCATTGATTTTCATCAATGTCTTAGTTTTGATATCCTTATAATATAAGCCCTTTGCGCTGACCATTTCTGTGTATACAAGTCCGGCACCCATTTCCTTGCAAATAGTCCTGTAGGTTATGTCTGTAACTCCAGCCATAGGAGCTAAAATAACATTTGAATTTAATTCTATGTTGCCAATCTTAAGCGTTTTTTTCATATGTAATAATTGTTTCTCCCGGACCTAATATTTCTTCATTTCCTTTTTCATTTGTTACCATAAGATAACCTTCTGAATCTATGCTTGCTGCAAAAACCCTTCTTTTGGATTTTTTGCCTTTTTTCATTATTTCAATATCTTTATTGATAATCAAGGAATTTTGATTATAGGAGTTGACTGCAGTAGAAATTGAATTATGCTTAATCATTTCATTATAATACTTTTCCACATAATTCATAATTTCTCCAATGAGAGTTTCTCTGTCAATTTCCTGGCATGCTTCTACTAATAAGGAAGCAGCTATGTCTTTTATTTCTTCACTTGATTCTAGCTCTGACTTTGTCATATTTGAATTTATGCCCAATGAAATAATTGCACCTTCAGTCTTATTGTTTTTTATGACAATGCTGCTGTTTACAGAAGAAACTTTTCTATTATTTATTATAATATCATTCGGCCATTTTATTTTGCAGTCAATGCCATATAAATTTTTTATGGCTTCGCATACTGAAGCGCATCCTATAACATCAAATCTCGATGCTATAGGATTATTTACCATAGTCTTTAAAATTATACTTAAATATATATTCTTATCAGGATAGCAAATCCATTCCTTGCCCATCCTTAAATTCCAATTTGACTGGTTTTCAGATAAAACAACCGCTCCCTCAGGGCATGTTGCAAATATGTTTTTAGCCTTGGCATATGTTGAATTCAGCGTTTCATATTGAATTATTGTTCTGCTGATTTCTTTTGTATTTAGACAATCATTTATCTTATTTAAATCATACATAATATCACCCATTTCCTAAATATATTACTATAAAGGAAACTTTTCGTCAAGAAATGGATAAAATGTCTTCTATTTCATGTAGAAGTTCTTTAACATCATTCAGTGATAAATCTGCCATATGGGCAATTCTGAACGTCTTTTCTTTTAAGCTTCCATATCCATTGGAAATAGCAAAGCCTCTTTTACCAAGCTCAGTATTTAAGTCCTTGACGCTTATGCCCTTATTATTCTTAATTGTTGTTAATGTTAGTGAAGCATATTTTTCATCAGCAAACAATTCAAAGTTTCTTTTTGCCCAAGCTCTTGTGAATTCGGCCATTTCCAGATGACGTTTAAATCTATTTTCAAGTCCTTCCTGAAGAATGCAATCAAGTTGATAATCAAGAGCAAACATAAGAGATAAATTTGGAGTTGATGGATATTGATAATCCTTTTTCTTTATTGTGTCATATAAATTTACCAAATCCAAATAGAAGCCTCTGTTCTTAACTTTCCTAGCCTTCTGTACTGCTCTTTCAGTAATTGTGCAAATTCCTAATCCCGGAGGTAGACCCAAAGCCTTCTGAGAAGAGGTAATGCATATATCTATGTTTAGTTTATCTACTTCTATTTTAACTCCGCCTGCAGAGCTTACAGTATCCACACAAAATATAACATCAGGATATTTTTTTACAACTTTGCTGATTTCATAAATAGGATTCATTACTCCCGTTGAAGTTTCATTGTGAGTAATTGTAACTAAATCATATTTGCCTGTTGATAATACCTCATCAACCATTTCAGGTGTAGTGATGCTTCCTAACTCTGATTTGAACAAATCGGCTTCTACACCATTTGATATGGCCATTTCATGCCACCTGTCACCAAATGACCCTATTGAAAATACTGCTGCTCTTTTCTCAGTGCAGCAACGTACTGCTGCTTCCATTAATCCGCTTCCGGAAGATGTGGAAAGCAATATTTCATTTTCAGTATAAAATAACTTTCTTAATTTCTGAGATATGTCTTTTTGAAGCTTTGAAGCCTCCTTGCTTCTGTGTCCTATCATAGGGGTTGACATTTTATTTAATACTTCAGGTCTAACCTCGATTGGACCTGGAATAAATAATTTTTTTTGCATATAATCCTCCGTAAATATAAAAATATATATAGTATTATGACACACAGTATACTTCGCATAATTTGGGAACTCACTTAAGTTGATCTGCCGCCCATGTTTAAAAAATCCTCTGAAATTGTATGAAGTATATACCTTAAAGCAATTAGTGTCAAGAATGAAAATTATTAATTGTTTCATTTTATTAATAAATTACCTATTGACATATCTATTATCTTAGTGTACTATTTGACTATGATACTAATACGCTAATACAATTAAGAAGGTGAAGTATGGAGTTTAACAATAATATACCTATATATATACAGGTAATGGAAAAAATTAAGCAGGATATAGTTACCGGCAAACTTAAGCCGGGAGATAAAATGCCTTCTACTAGAGATTATTCAAATGAATTGGGAATTAATTTCAATACTGTAGCAAGAGTTTATAAGGAGATGGAAATGGAAGAACTCTTATTTACTAGAAGGGGCCTGGGAACATTCATTACAGAAAAGCCGGAGCTAATTGACAACTTAAGATACGAAATGGCTAAAAAGCAAATAGAAACGTTCATACAAGGTATGAAGCAAATAGGATACACAAAAGAAGAAATGATAAGGTTAATAGAAGTAGAAGATAATAATAAGGATGGGATTGAATAATGGAATTATTAAAAATTGAAAATTTAAACAAAAAGTATTATAACAAGACTGCTCTAAACAATGTTAATTTAACCTTGGAGCGAGGAAAAATTTATGGGTTACTAGGCCCTAACGGAAGCGGCAAAACCACATTAATGAAAGTAATAGCCGGTCTTCACAAGCAAACATCAGGTAATGTTTTATTAATCAATGAGCATCTTTCATATAAAACAAAAGCAAATTTATCATATATGTCCACAGAAAATTTTTTATATGAATCCTTTAAAGTTAAGGATGCAGTTAAATTTTATAGAGATATGTATGAGGACTTCCAAGAAGCAATTGCATATAACATACTGAAAGAAATCAATGTTGACACAGAATTTAAAATTGCAAAGCTTTCCTCAGGATTAATAGGAAAATTAAAGGTTGCACTTGCATTATCAAGAAATGTTGATTTATACATGCTTGATGAGCCTTTAAACGGAGTTGATGTATTGTCGAGAGATGTGATTTTGGATTTGATTACAAGAGCTTACAGTGAAAATAAAACATTTATTGTATCAACACATTTAGTGAGGGAAATAGAAAAAATTCTTGATTCTGTCATATTTTTAAAGGATGGAAATGTTGAACTGACCGGAGATGCTGAGGAACTTCGAATTTCAAGAGGAATGTCTATTGAAGGAATTTATAAGGAGGTTTTTAAAAATGCTTAATTTAATAAAGTATGAATTCATGAAGAAATATAAATTGATAACATTAACATTGATAATTTCTGCAGTGTTAAACCTGTATTTAATTGCAAACGGTCCAGAGGGAAGTGCATTATTTTTAATTTTATTCCCAATAGTGATATCTGTTTTCTACATTGTTGATATCTTAAAGATGTACAGCGATGATCTAAACAAAAAAGCAGGCTACATGCTATTTATGACTCCCAACAGCGGATATAAAATCATAGTCTCTAAGATTTTAACAGCTGTCATTGAAGGACTTTCCATTCTGTTTTTATATTTTATATTCATTTTAATCAATGGTGCATATTTAATATATACTGTAGGAGATACTATAGATTTTAATGAAATAATCAATGTGATAAACAGTTTGTTGTCAGGAAACTTTGGATTTAATTTAATGCATTTATTTATGATTATGCTGACAGGGCTCTTAATTCTAATAAGCTTTTTAACAACAGCATACACCGCAATGACCATAAGAAAAAGCATTTTTTCAGAAATTAAATTTGGTGGTGCCTTAAGCTTTATAATATTTATTTTGTTAAACTGGGCAATCTCCTATGTTTCATCTGAAGTATTTAATATCTTAACACCTTACTATGACTCATTTACTATGTCACAACCTACAGCTACTGAATTGATTTATATAATGCTTCCAGTAAATATTTGGTCTATAGCACAAAGCACTATTTTAACATTATGTTCAGGATATCTTTTAGAAAATAAAATTAATTTATAAAGGAGAAGGTCATGAAAAGATTAAACATTATATTAATAGCTCTATCAGCATTAATTTTATTAAGCTCATGTTCTTCTATTAATGAGGTTGATGAAAAGGCAGTAAAGGATGTTTCAGACAAAATAACAGAAGCAATAATTAACTCTGTAGGAAAAGAATCAGCAGAAAAACAAGAATCATTCAATATAGCTGCTGAAGGCATAACAACTTTAAACATTGAAAGCTCTGTTGGAGATATAAACATAAAAACACATGAATCTTCAGAAGCAACAATTAGTTTAAATATAACTGCAAAATCCAACTCGAAGGAAAATGCACAAAAGCTCATTGAAGAATTTAATTACAGTGTTGAGGAAAATTCAAATTCTATAGATATAGATACAACCTTTAAAGATGACGAGTTGTTTGACAACAGCAGCATACAAACTGAATTATCAATAAGCATACCGAAAAATATTGACAATTTTAAAATATCCTTAAACGTAGGTGATATTAATATTACCAATAATGAAGGCAAATTCGACATTAAAAATAATGTTGGAAATATAACTGTTGAAAATTCAATTGGTTCATATGACTTAAACACTGATGTAGGCGATATAAAACTGATAAACTGTACATCTTTAGGAACCTCCATGTTTAATTCTAGCACCGGAAATGCAGAAATTTCATTCAATGATATATCAAATGCTGAAAGTATTACAGCTAATGTCGGTGTTGGCGATGTTGAGCTTAATATTCCTGAGAATTCAAGCTTTGAAGCTGTAATCAATGAATTCATGAAGGACGAGAAAACAGAAAGTAATGGTTCAAAACAAACAAAAATAAAATTAGAAACTGGTGTAGGAAGTATAGATTTCAATTAATTATAGGTGCCGAAGGGCACCTTTTTTTTATTGAATTTTTTGATGAAAGTTCGTTCAAAATGTTTTTTACATTATTCTTGTTTTGTTTTGATAATTGAGTGGTATAATGTTAATACATTACATTATTTACCTTTATTAATCAATGAAATTAGTGTATAATTATTATAAATACAAAATGATGGAGCGACCATGAAAAATAACAATGAACTGCCTATTTTCCTGTTTCATCAGGGTACAAATTATTATTCGTATAAATTGCTGGGCTCACACCCTTTAAATGAAGGTATGGGCACGGTTTTTAGAGTTTGGGCTCCAGAAGCAAAAAATGTACATGTTGTAGGCAATTTCAATGATTGGCAGAAAGATTCAAACTATGAAATGACAAAAATAGAAAACAGCGGCATATGGGAAAAGCATATTCCTTCTGTTAACACCGGAGAATTGTATAAATACCTTATTACCGCAAGGGACAACACTGAAAGATACAAATCAGATCCCTTTGCTTTTTCATCACAAACTAAATCAGAAACTGCTTCCATTGTCTATGACATTAGCAAATATGTCTGGAGAGATTCTAACTGGCAAAATTATAAAAAATCCATTAACTTGTATGAAATACCTATAAATATTTATGAACTCAACCTCTCCTCATGGAAACGAAAAAAAGACGGCAGTCTTTATACATATAAAGAAATAACTCCATTATTAATATCTCATATAAAGGAACATTACTTTACACACATTGAACTGATGCCCGTGATGGAATATCCCTTTGACGGATCATGGGGTTACCAGATTTCAGGATATTATGCGCCCACAAGACGCCATGGCGAGCCTGATGATTTAAAATATCTGATTGATGAATGCCATAATAACGGCATAGGTGTTATCTTGGATTGGGTTCCTGCTCATTTTCCCAAGGATGCACACGGTCTGTACATGTTTGATGGAAGTTGCCTTTATGAATATGACGAAGAATGGCTTAGAGAAAACCAAGGCTGGGGTACCCACAAATTCAATTATGGAAAAACAGAAGTACAATCCTTTTTAATTTCAAATGCAATATTTTGGATAGAAGTATATCATGTGGATGGTCTTAGGGTTGATGCTGTAAGCTCAATGCTGTATTTGGATTACGACAAGAAAAAGGGCGAATGGATTCCAAATATTTATGGAGGCAATGAAAACTTAGAAGCAATAGACTTCTTAAAAAAACTCAATAAAGCAGTCTTCATGCTTCACCCCAATACAATGATGGTAGCAGAGGAATCTACTGCATGGCCTATGGTTACAAAACCGGTATACCTAGGAGGGCTTGGATTTAATTTTAAATGGAACATGGGATGGATGAATGACATATTGGAATATATGGAATCTGATCCGTTTGTTAGAAAGTTTAAGCAAAAAAACATCACCTTTTCGCTTCATTATGCATTTAGCGAAAACTTTATACTTCCTCTATCCCACGACGAGGTTGTTCATGGCAAAAAATCAATATTAGACAAGATGCCTGGTTCCTATGAAGAAAAATTTGCAAATGTACGAGCGCTTCTCGGTTTTATGATGTCTCATCCGGGCAAAAAGCTGAATTTTATGGGTTATGAAGTTGGTCAGTTCACTGAATGGAATTTTAGTAATGAAATTGAATGGTTTTTAACAAATTACGAATATCATAAAAAACTTAGCATATATATTAAAGTCTTAAATGAATTTTATCTTAATAATTCTGAACTATGGGAAATAGATTACTCTTGGGATGGTTTTAAATGGATTTCCAACGATGATTACGAGCAAAACATAATAGCTTTTAAAAGAATAAATAAAAGTGGTAATGAATTAGTTGCAGTTATGAATTTTTCTCCTATTGAAAGACAGAATTATTTAATCGGGGCATCAGAAGGAACCTATACTGAAGTGTTTAACTCCAATAATGTGGAGTTTGGGGGAACAGGTTCAGGTAATAGCGGTAGAATTATTACTGAAGAAGGACAACTGCATGGTTATGATTCACACATGTCATTGACCTTGCCTCCTTTGTCGGTAATTTTCTTAAAGAAAGAAAAAAAGTACAATATGAAAATGGGAGGTAGAATATATGAAATTAGCTAAAAAGGAATGTGTTGTCATGCTTCTTGCAGGTGGTCAAGGAAGCAGGCTCGGCGCACTGACAACAAAAATTGCAAAACCATCAGTGCCTTATGGAGGCAAGTACAGAATAATTGATTTTCCTTTATCTAATTGCGTCAATTCAGGTCTTGACACAATAGGTGTTTTAACACAGTATCAACCACTTATTTTGAATTCATATATCGGTGACGGCAAGTCTTGGGACTTGGACAGAATGAATGGCGGCATTCAAATATTACCTCCATATCAAAGAGTTGGCGACTCAGAATGGTATTCCGGCACAGCAAATGCTATTTATCAAAATATAGATTTTATCGACCAATATGACCCTGAATATGTCTTGGTTCTATCGGGTGATCACATATATAAAATGGACTATTCATTAATGATAAAGTATCACAAGGAAAAAAATGCTGACTGCACTATTTCCGTAATTGATGTACCTTTTAAGGAGGCTTCAAGATTTGGGATATTAAGCTCAAATGAAGAAGGCAGAATAACAAACTTTGAAGAAAAACCTAAAAAACCCAAAAGCACCAAAGCGTCCATGGGTATTTACGTTTTCAGCTGGAGCAAGCTTAAGAAATACTTGGAAATTGACAATAACAACGAACAATCCTCAAAAGATTTCGGCAAGGATGTAATTCCATTCATGTTAAACTCAGACGAAAAAATGTACTCCTATGAATTTGAGGGTTATTGGAAGGATGTAGGAACAATTGAATCCTTGTGGCAGGCAAACATGGACTTATTGGGAGACAGTGCCTTTGATTTGTCAGGCGATTGGATTATTTATTCAAGGCATGCAGAAAGACCTCCTCAATTCATAAGTGGCAACTCTAGTGTTAAAAATTCAATTGTTTCTGAAGGGGCTGTAATTTACGGAACAGTTGAAAATTCAATTATTTTTTCCGGAGTAAGCATAGGAGAAAATGCTGTTGTAAAGGATTCAGTTATCATGGCTGATGTACATATCAAGGATAATTCAATCGTTAATTTTTCAATTATTGATGAAGCGGTAGTGATAGGTTCTAACCTCAAAATCGGAACTCCAAAGGAAAAAAATATAGGAATAACAGTAATACCACGTGATAGCATCATAAATAACATGCAGGAGGTGTAATATGAATACTTTAGGGATTATATTTTCAGATATGCAGGATTGGAGCATGACTGAGCTTGCTTCACATCGTTCAGTAGCAGCAATACCATTTGGCGGAAGATACAGACTTGTTGATTTCACATTGTCAAATATGGTTAACAACAGCATTAATAAGGTATGCATTATCACCAAGAGCAATTACAGATCTTTGATGGAGCATGTTGGAAGCGGCAAGGACTGGGATTTGTCAAGAAAAAAAGGTGGCATCCTCATATTTCCTCCATATGCGTTAGGGGACAATCACGGGTTGTTTCAGGGAAGGCTGGATGCTTTAAAAAGAGTATTAGACTACATTTCCTCGTCAAAAGAAAAATATGTTGTAATGTCAGACTGTGACATGATTTACAACATAAATTACAAGGATGTTATCCGTTATCATGAAGAAAAAAATTCAGACATCACTGCTGTTTATATAAAGACTAATGTGGGTAAAAACAATTCAATTCATAAAATTGTATACAAATTTGACGATAATGGAAGAGCTGATGATATATTAGTCTACCCTGTTACAAAAGGAATCCACAATATTGGATTAAACACATGGGTTATGAACAAGGACTTTCTGGAATCTATTATTTATGATGCCATAGCAAGAAATTACAAGGATTTCAGCTATGATGTGCTATCTAAAAAGGTTCATTCTTTAAGGATATTCGGCTATGAATACAGTGGTTATTTCGCTCACATAGATTCACTGCAGAGCTATTACGAAAACAGTCTTGGCCTCTTAAAAAAGGAAAATCTTCAAAGCTTGTTTTATTCATCTACAGGACCTATTTACACCAAGATTAAGGATTCAACTCCAACCAAGTACTGTCAGGATGCCAATGTGAAAAATTCGCTCATAGCAAGCGGCTGCATGATTGAAGGAACCGTTGAAAACAGCATATTATTCAGGGGAGTAAGGATAGGAAAAAATGCTGTGATAAAAAATTCAATAATTATGCAACATGGTATTATAGGAGAAAATGCAAGACTCGATTCAATAATAACGGATACATATGCTCAGGTAACAAATGACCGAGTGCTTTTGGGTTATTCCAATTGCCCGTTTTTCTTAAAAAAATATTCAGTTGTTTAGGAGGTTTTTATGAATAAATTGAAAGTTCTTTTTGCGGCTTCTGAAGCCGCTCCTTTTATAACTACAGGCGGATTGGGCGAGGTGGCAGGCTCTCTCCCAAAGGCTTTAAAAGAAAAATATAAAGATAGCATAGACATAAGAATAATAATTCCCTTATATCAAAGCATATGGGACAGAAGCGAATTCGAGTTTGTTGGAAAAACATCTGTACCCCTTTCTTGGAGACAGCAGTACTGCGGAGTATATAAAAAAACAGTCAATGAAGTTACATATTATTTTGTAGATAATGAATATTATTTTAAAAGAAGTGAGTGCTACGGGCACTTTGATGATGGTGAAAGATTTGCATTTTTCTCAAAGTCGGTGTTGTTCATTTTAAATATGCTAGAGTTTCACCCTGATATCATTCATGTAAATGACTGGCAAACATCTCTTGTCCCTGTATATTTAAAAACCATTTATTCAAGCTCTCCCAAGTATAAAAATATAAAATCAGTCTTGACAATTCACAACATTGAATACCAAGGTGTATATGATATTAACATTGCTGAGGATGTATTTGGCTTATACGGCAAAGAAAAAGGAATAATTGAATACAATGGTACAATAAACCTATTGAAGGGTGCCATGGAAACAAGCGATATTATCAGCACAGTCAGCGAAAGCTATTCTCAGGAAATATTTGATGATTACTACGCACATGGTCTTGCCCCAATTACCAACAACAATGCTCATAAAGTCAAAGGAATTTTAAACGGAATAGACACTGAGCTTTACAACCCCGAAACTGACAAGTCATTGTTTGAAAATTACAGTGCAGACAATGTCCAAAATAAATATATTAACAAAACAAATATTCAAATGATGGCCAATCTTCCCCAAGACGAAAATGTGCCTGTCATTGCAATCATATCCAGACTTGTTAAGCATAAGGGCTTTGATTTGATTATTGACTGCATTGAGGAGCTATTGAAGGAAAAAGTGCAGTTTATTGTACTTGGCAAAGGCGACAGAAACTATGAGCTTAGATTCAAAACTCTGCAGGATATTTATCACGACAAAATAGCTGTAAGAATCGACTTCAATCCAGACCTTGCAAGAAAACTATATGCAGGTGCCGATTTTCTTCTTATGCCTTCCATAAGCGAGCCCTGCGGAATTGCTCAAATGATTGCTTCGCGCTACGGCACTGTGCCCATAGTAAGAGAAACTGGTGGTCTTAAGGATTCAATAAAGGATGCAAGATTTGGTTTTGGAAATGGCTTTACATTCTATGAACAAACATCAAAAGCACTTGATGATGCTGTAAAAAGAGCACTTAATGTTTATCAAAACAAACAAGATTTCAAAAAATTAGTAGAGACCGTTATGAATGTGGATTTCAGTTGGAAAAAGTCTGCTGAAAAATACTTTGATATGTATAAACTTATTGTAGGAGTTAAATAATGCTAGAATCAAAAATAGATTCAAGGCTCATCAATTTACTTGTTGATGAGGAAATATCCAGGTATTGGAACATAGAGCCCAGAATTGCTAGTTCAAATCAAATATACAGGGCTCTATGTGTAGTTTTAAGAGATATGCTTTTAGAAAAGCGCAATAACTTTATTAATGAAGCAAACAAAAGAGAACAAAAACAAGTTTATTATATGTGCATGGAATTCCTTGTTGGGAAATCCCTAAGAAATAATTTATTTAATTTAAAAATAGAAAATGAAGCTGCAGAAGCTCTTAAAAAATATAATGTTAAATTAGAAGAACTGTACGCAATTGAAAAGGATCCGGGGCTTGGCAACGGAGGGCTTGGAAGGTTGGCTGCTTGTTTTATGGATTCACTGGCAACGCAAAGCTACCCAGCTATGGGCTATTCTATTAAGTATGAATTTGGTTTGTTTAAACAAAAAATTATAGATGGTTGGCAGACAGAACTTCCTGATGACTGGCTCACAACCTCTGACGTATGGCTGGTGCCTAAGACCGAAGAGAGGCTGGTTGTAAAATTTGACGGAAAAATCAGAGAGGAATGGACAAATGATGGGCTAAAAATTTATCACGACTTCCCTACTGAAATTGAAGCAATTCCATATGATATGTTCATATCAGGCTATGACAGCAAGGGTGTAAGCCTTTTAAGGTTGTGGGAATCTAGAAGCTTGAACTCCATAGATATGAACCTGTTTTCCCAAGGAGACTACATAAGAGCCTTATCAGAGGATTCCATGGCTGAGGCGATTTCAAAGGTTTTATATCCTGCAGATAATCATTATGAAGGAAAAATTTTAAGGCTTAAACAGCAATACTTTTTAGTATCAGCTTCTGCACAAGATATAGTAAGAAAGCATTTTAAAAAATACCACACTTTGGATAATTTTAGCCAAAAAGCTGCAATCCACATTAATGACACGCACCCTGCCCTTATAATTCCAGAGCTTATGCGAATTTTTATGGATGATTATAATTATGGATGGGATAAAGCCTGGAAAATAGTAAAAAACACTGTTTCCTACACAAATCATACAGTGTTGACTGAAGCTTTGGAAACATTTGATGTGAATATTGTGAAAACCAAGCTTCCTAGAATATTTATGATTATCTCTGAAATTAACAGGCGATTTTTAGAAGAAGCCAACAATAAATATAACGGAGATTGGAACAAGGCAGTTCAAATGTCCATTTTTATTTATGATAAAATTAATATGGCTAATCTATGCATAATCGGAAGCCACACTGTCAATGGAGTTGCAAGGCTGCATACAGATATACTTAAAAGGACTGTTTTTAAAAATTTCTACGAATACAGCCCTAATAAATTCATTAACGTGACCAACGGTATAACACATAGGCGATGGCTCAATCAAGCAAACCCAAAATTAAAAATGCTGCTGAATGACTTGATAGGAAAGGATTATTGCATCTATCCAGACAAATTAATAGATTTGAAAAAATATGTTAATGATGATTCGGTGTTAAATGCCTTAAATGAAATAAAATACCACAATAAAAAGAGACTTGCTGATCATGTGTTAAAGAATAACCATAATATGTTGAATCTGGATTCAATATTTGATGTGCAGGCAAAAAGACTGCACGAATACAAGAGGCAGCTATTAAATGCACTGAGAATAATAAGCCTTATAATTGATATAAATGAAGGCAACATAGAGCATATTGTGCCTGAAACATTCATATTTGCAGCAAAAGCTGCCCCCGGATACTTTAGAGCCAAGGAAATTATTCAGCTCATATATGCCCTAAACGATTATATAAACAAAAATACACTTATTAAAAAATACATTAATGTGGTATTCTTGGAAAATTACTCTGTGTCTCTTGCTGAACTCATAATTCCAGCCGGTGAATTAAGCGAGCAAATTTCTCTTGCAGGCAAGGAAGCAAGTGGTACAGGAAACATGAAATTTATGCTTAATGGTGCCCTTACCATAGGTACCTACGACGGAGCCAATGTTGAAATAATTAACCAAGTTGGAGAAGAAAACTTCTTTTTGTTCGGCATGAGAGATTATGAGGTGGAAAATTTGTGGAGACAGGGCTATTCAACAATTTTATATTATCAAAAAAATATTAAACTCCGTAAAATTATTGATTTTTTAAATAAGGGAATAAGCGGCAAAAGCTTTGAATCCTTAAGCAAGTATTTAATTGGTGGCAATCAGGTTGGAGACCCTTATATGTGTTTTGCGGATTTTGACAGCTACATAGATATCCACAGCAAAGCTTCACATTTATATTTTACTGACAAAAGAAAATGGAATCAAATGTCCTTAATGAACATTGCATGCTCTGGAGTATTTTCCTCTGACAGAACAGTCAAAGAATATGCAGACAATATTTGGAGCTTAAAAACATTTAATAAATAATCAGTATGATAAACAATGGATGCTTTATTGCAACTTTTGTTCTTAAAAGGAGTTAATATGTTTATATTTGACAGTCAATCTGAATTTTACCGTAGCCCCCAGGGGGGAATAGAAGAAAACAAATTGATCACTTTAAAAATATACGTAAAGAAAAGCATTACTCAGCCAAAACTAAAAATAGAAAAAAGGTATGATTACAGCAGCCAATTATATAAAGAAATTCCAATGAAATGGATTAATGCAGAAAAATCCTATGATTTGTATACGGCTGACTTCAGCATAAATAAAGCAGGTCATTATTTTTTTTCTTTTATATTGGACGAAAACAACCAATCCAATTTATACGAACTGTTAATATATAAAGAAAACTTCACTACTCCTGAATGGATTAAGGGTGGAATAATATATCACATATTTGTTGATAGGTTTTATAGAGAAAAAATCCTGAAAAAATCAGAAGACATTGTTATACGAAATGATTGGGGCGGAATTCCAAACTTTCTGCCTATTGACGGTGAAATCAAAAACAATGATTTCTTTGGAGGAAATTTAGAAGGCATAACAAAAAAGCTTCCTTATCTTGCAGGATTTGGAGTAACTGCAATATACCTATCCCCCATATTTGAAGCATATTCAAATCACAAATATGATGTTGGAGATTATTTTTCAATTGACCCCATGTTTGGAGATGAATACACATTTAATGAGCTATGTAAAAAGGCTGCAAGCTATGGCATGAACATTATATTAGACGGTGTTTTCAACCACACAGGTATTATCAGTAGGTATTTTAACAAGAATGGCTATTACAAATCAATAGGGGCATATCAATCTAAGGAATCGCCATACTATGACTGGTATTTGTTCAACCATTGGAATGAAGATTATGTAAGCTGGTGGGGTATCAAGACGTTGCCAACCATAAACAAAGAAAGCACTGATTACATTGAATTCATAACAGGAAATCAAGGAGTGTTGAATTATTGGCAGAAAAGAGGAGTGAGGGGCTGGCGTCTGGATGTTGCCGATGAACTGCCCAACGAATTTTTGGAAAAGATAAGATGTGCTGTAAAAAGCCAAGATAATGAAGCATTTATTGTGGGAGAGGTTTGGGAGGATGCTTCCAACAAGTTTTCATATGGAAAACTAAAGGAGTATTTCTGCGGAAGCCAGCTGGATTCTGTAACTAACTATCCGCTTAAAAATGCAATTATAGAATATGTTAAAACTAAAGACTGCAGCCTCTTAAACCAAACCATCAATTACATTATTGAAAAATATCCTCCTCAAACTGTCAATTGCATGATGAATATATTAGGTACTCACGATACTGCAAGAATTCTTACAGTCCTTGGAAGCAGCAAAACTCCTCAAAGCAAAAGTGAAAAATCTATATATAAATTAAGTTTAAAGGAGTTAAAAAAGGGAATCAAACTTCTTAAAATAGCAAGCTTGCTTCAGTTTACACTACCGGGTGTACCATGCATTTACTACGGTGATGAAGCAGGAATTGAAGGCTTTGAAGATCCCTTCAACAGGGCGTGCTTTCCTTGGGGAAATGAAAACTTGGAAATATTAAAGCATTACAAATTTCTTTCTCAATTAAGGAAAAATAAATTATTTATTGAAGGAAAGTATAAATGCATTATTCATGATAAAGGAGTATTTGTTTTTGAAAGATATGAGAACGAAGAAAAAATAATTGTTGCAATTAATTTGTCTGAGGATACCACTACATTAAATCTAAAAGAAACTATGAAAAATTTTATCACAGAAAATACAGAAAATAAACTTGAAATAAATTCAGAAGAATATTTGATATTGAAAATCTAACCTTTCTTCAATGTCATTCTGAGAGCTTGCTCGAAGAATCTCATGTTTTCAGCAAAAAGAGATACTTCGTTATTCTCAGGATGACATAATTAACTTTTTCAGTAGTCTTCAGCTTAAATTAAGCCTTTTAACACCTGCTGCTGTTTATTGTCATTGCTTTAATTTTAATTGAAAGTTTATCAGTCAACATTTTCTTTTTAACTCTCCATCTCCAATTTTCTCCCAATGTGGAAGGCGTGTTCATTCGACCTTGAGAATCCAGTCCTAAATAATCTTGTAACGGTATTACAGCTAAGGTAGCTATGCTTTTTAAAACACTTTCAATTATCAGGTCAATAATTTTTCCTTCTTCTTCAGCATTGATATTTAAACATTCCAGCACATATTGCTTCGTAGCTGTATCCAGCTTATTGAACCATCCCCTTAAGGTGTCATTATCGTGTGTGCCTGTATATGCAACTGAATTTTCCTCATAATTTTTAGGAAGGTATGGATTTAAGGGGTTATTATCAAATGCAAACTGCAATACCTTCATTCCGGGAAAGTTAAAATTATTTTTTAATTTTGTTACACTGTCAGTAATTATTCCTAAATCCTCAGCAATTATATTTAATTTTCCCAATTTTGCAGTTGCCTGCTCAAACAACTCTTTTCCATAGGCAGGTAGCCATCTGCCGTTTACAGCATTTGAATTGTTTTTAGGAATAACATAAAATTCATCAAAACCTCTGAAATGGTCTATGCGAACAACATCGTACAGCAAGAAAGCCCAATGTAATCTTTTTATCCACCAATCAAAGGAATTTTCCTTGAATCTATCCCAATTGTAAACAGGATTTCCCCAAAGCTGACCATCCTTCGAAAAATAATCTGGCGGTACCCCTGCTGATAAGCTGGGCATCATGAATTCATCTACTTCAAAAATTGTTCTGTCTGCCCATACCTCAACGCTGTCCTCCGCCGGATATATTGGCATATCTCCAATAATAAAAACACCTTGGTTGTTTGCATACGCTTTTAGCTTGAAGTATTGGTCATAAAACACATACTGTAAAAAAATCCAAAATTCTATTTTTTCCTTTAGAATGTTTTTATATTTTTCCAAGGCAGCATCATTTCTGTTTTTTATTTCCCTATCCCACTCATGCCATGGCTTTTGGTTAAAATGATACTTTAATACCATAAAAAGTGAATAATCAATAACCCATTGATTTTTCGTTTTGAATTCATTTAATTTATTTTTGTATTTATCCTTTGAATTGATAAAAGCCTTATATAATATTTCATATCTAAAATTAAACTGCTTTTCATAATCTATATGTTCATCCTCGGAATCTAAAGCCTCACAGTCTTCATATGACAAGATGCCTTCCTCAATTAGAAACTCCAAATCAATATAATATGGGTTTCCAGCATATATTGAAAATGATGAATATGGCGAATCCCCATAGGAAACAGGACCTAAGGGCAGCAGCTGCCAATATTTTTGTTTTGATGAATGTAAAAAATCTATGAAATTATAAGCTTCCTTTCCTAATGTTCCAATTCCATATTTAGAAGGAAGTGAGCTAATTGGCATCAGTATTCCTGAGCTTCTGTCAAACATTTTATACTCCTGAGGTTTTAAGTTATTATATTAAAATAGAGTAAATTGTTACATTTACTCTATTTTTTCTTTATAAATATTTTTTTAATGCTTCAACCTTGTCTGTCTTTTCCCATGGAAGGTCTAAATCGTCTCTTCCAAAGTGACCGTACGCAGCAACTTGCTGATAAATAGGTCTTCTTAATTTAAAGTTTTCTATTATGGCTGCAGGTCTTAAATCAAAGTTTTCTATAACTGCCTGTTGTATTTTTTCTTCTTTAATTTTGTTAGTGCCAAATGTTTCGACCATTATTGAAACAGGTTTAGCAACGCCGATTGCATATGCAAGTTCAACCTCGCATTTATCTGCCAATCCAGCTGCAACTATATTTTTAGCTATATGTCTTGCTGCATATGCTGCTGAACGGTCAACCTTTGTTGGATCCTTTCCGGAAAATGCTCCGCCGCCATGTCTTGAATATCCTCCATAGGTGTCAACAATAATTTTTCTTCCTGTCAATCCTGAATCACCTTGAGGACCGCCTATAACAAACCTTCCTGTTGGGTTTATGAAATACTTAGTGTTTTCATCCAGCAATTCAGTCGGCACAGTTGTTTTAATTACATGCTCAATTAAATCTTTTTCGATTGTTTTTCTGTCAACCTCAGGACCATGCTGAGTTGAAATTACTATTGTATCAATTCTTACAGGAGTGTTGTCGTGATATTCAACTGTAACCTGTGTTTTTCCGTCAGGTCTTAAGTAGCTTATCAAATTGCTTTTTCTTGCTTCAGTGAGCTTGCGTGCAAGCTTATGAGCTAATGAAATTGGCATTGGCATCAATTCAGGTGTTTCATTGCATGCAAAACCAAACATCATTCCCTGATCCCCTGCGCCAATCATATCGTTTGTATCCAAATGATCTTTTTTATACTCATCAGCCTCATTGACACCCATTGCTATGTCCCCTGACTGTTCCTCAATAGAAGTAAATACTGCGCATGTTTTGTAGTCAAAGCCGAATTCTGCATTATCATATCCGATTTTTTGTACAGTACTTCTGACTATTTTAGGTATATCAATATAGCAACTTGTGCTGATTTCTCCTGCTACAAGCACAAATCCTGTTTTAGTAACTGTTTCACAGGCAACTCTTCCATTTGGATCTTGTTCTAAAATTGCATCCAAAATTCCATCTGAAATCTGGTCACACATTTTGTCTGGATGGCCTTCAGTAACTGATTCAGATGTAAATAACCATTTCTTCATCTTTTATCCCTTTCTTTATAAATATCTCAATTGAAATCACATAAATTGCAATCAAAATCACAAATTTATTTAATCGCTGTCGCTCATATAAATTTGAATTTTGTCGCGGTAGCGCATACAAAAAATCCTCTTCCGTAGAAGAGGTCATAAATGCAAATTATCCATAGCCTCATCTTTCGGAAATCCGCAGGAATTAGCACCTTGAATAAATCAGGCTGCCGGGTTTCATTGGGCCTCGTCCCTCCACCACTCTTGATAAGGAGTTTTGCTAAATGATATCACATACATTTTTTATTGTCAATATCAGGAACAAAATTATTTTAAATAAAAAAGACCTAAAAACCTAAAAAAGATATTTTATTTATATTTAAAATTAGAAGCATATAAAGCAGCTAATTTTATTGCTTCAACCATGCTTGTCTCACTTACTATACCTTTTCCTGCAATATCAAATGCAGTGCCGTGATCCACAGACGTTCTTAAAAACGGAAGATTGTTGGTTATTGAAATAGTTCTTTCAAAATCAACCATTTTTGTGGCAATGTGCCCTTGGTCATGGTATAAGGACAGCACTGCATCATACTTGCCGTTTAATGCTGCATGAAATACCGAATCTGCAGGAACAGGACCATAAACGTTAATTCCCTGCTCCTTGGCCTCTTTAACAGCGGGCTCGATTTCCTCCATCTCTTCATTTCCAAACAACCCATGTTCGCCGCTGTGTGGATTTAAACCTGCCACTGCTAATTTGGGATTAGTTACTCCAAGAACATCAAGAGCAGTCTTGCATCTTAAAATAAATTCATAAACCTTATCTTTTTTAATCAATTCACATGCCTTTCTTAATGATACATGCCTGGTTAAAAAAAACACCCTAAGATTTCTTACTTGAAACATTGTAAGCGGATTACTGATATTGGTTAAATCCTCGAGAATTTCTGTGTGACCTACGTATGGAACTTGGGCTGCTCGCAAAGATTCCTTGTTGATAGGCGGTGTTGCAATTGCATCTAACTTTCTTTCCATGGCAAGAGCTATAGCCTCCTTAATGTATTCAAATGCTGCCTTGCCACTCATTGCCTGAACCTTACCGATTTGAAGCTCCCCAGTGTTTACATTGTTTAAATTTATTAAATCAATTGTTTTATAAGAAAACAATCCCTCGCTTGGCTCATGAATTTTATTTATGTTTAAATCGATTCCACAAAATTTCATGGCCTGAAGAATGACACCCTCATCGCCCACAACCACCGGATTGCACATTTCATAAATTTCTTCATTGTTTAATGATTTAACTATTATCTCTGGTCCTACTCCAGATGGATCACCCAGTGGTATTCCTATTATTGGTTTCATATGTTTTCCCCTTCTAATCAGATATTTTTGAAAATAAGTAATCAATGCACTTTATTAATGTTTTTTCATCACCAATTAATCCGCCCTTAGTAACTATGGGAATATTGTCATACTTTCCATTAATTAATCTTCCAAAAACTGCAAGCGGAATAACTTCATCTTTAACCTCTATAGCTGATGCCCCAAGTGAACTACATACAGAAACAGTAACATCTCCCCCGGAGGTATAAAGCCCGCTTATCATATTGTTTGACTTCTCCAATACAATTTTGGTTATCTCAGCTAGAGATTCAGTTATTCTTTTTGATATTTTTTCTTCATTTATATTTAATTCCTGAGAAAGTTTAGTTAAATTAATATTTTGTGCTTCACTTAAAATGGTAGTTACCCCGATGACATCATATTCTGACAATCCGTTCAGAAGCTTGATTGCTGCCTTTTCAATCTCCATGTCTCTAGTGTTATCATAAATAAGCTTGATGGCATCAACCTCTGCCATTAAAGGAGAAAATGCAACATTAAATTCTTTAAGCTGTTTTTTAGTTAAATTAGATACGCTTCCTATTGTAAGCATAACCTTGCTTTTCTTTTTAGTTTCATTAGCTTTAAAATATTCTTGTGTCAGTGCAGCAGTGAAAGGTCCTGGGTCAACAGATATTACGTTTAACTGTGTATTTTTAACTGCCATTGCAATATTAGAAATATCTTCATCAGTAACAGCATCAATTACAATAACTCTGCAATTGTTATTTACTCTGTTTAAAATTGAATCGCAAATTGCTTCTGCTCCCTTAAGCACAGCACCAAGTTCTATAAATCCAACCTTATCATGTATTTGTTCTTCTAGAAGCTTAACAACATGTGATTTCTTGACTGGAGTCTTAGGATCATTTGATATTTCGGTTTTTTCAAGGGGAATTTGATTAACCAGAATGTATCCTCCTGCACACACCCTTCCTGATGATGGAAAGGAAGGTACAACAATTGCATAACAATCATTATTTAAGTTGTTTAGCAAGGCAGATATTTCTGCTCCTATATTGCCCCTCAATGTGCTGTCTATTCTTTTAGAAAACAGTCTTATATCCTGGTTCTTGAAAAACTCAGCTGCTTTTTTTACTCTTTCATATGCCATTTCTTTTTCAATAGCCCTTGAATCAGTATTTATTGATATAATATCATAATCATTATTATTATTATATTTTTCCAGATTTAAATATGTTGCCACCTTATAACCATGTTTTGATAGAAGCACTCCCAATGCATTTGCTCCTGTTAAATCATCTGCAATAACAACAACCTTTGACATATGTCACCTCTTATATTATAAAACACTCCATTTTTGTCCACTTGTATAAACCGCCCCAAAGCTTCCTTCTCCGCTGCCATCTGAAGCTAAAATAAATGTCTTAGAATTAGATTCCAAAAAATTTACTGAATTGTTCACTAAAGAGCAAATAGGCATATCCTTTTGTTCCATAATATACTCATATATTTCTTTAGATTTTTGATAATTAGCTGCAAATGCAATGCCCATTTTACCTGGTAATGCTATTAAATATAGATTTTCTTCTATTTCCTCCAGCTCACTGTTGGCTGATTCAGTATCCTTGTTGGGACTTCCGATAACTCCTCCGCTTAACTCACCTTCCTTACAGGTACGAACAGAAGCACAAACTGCTTTTATATATGGAGCAGAAAGCTCCTTTATATATTTGCTCAGCATAAAATCTATGAAATATCCGCTTTTATTTTTTCCCAGTTCCGCAAGCTCCAAAGACTTGTATTGCATGGAGCAAGTATTTTCTAAGCCCTTTGGGCATATTCCTCCAACTGCAAATTTATAGCTATCTACTGTTTTTGATGAAAACAAAAATGTTTCTAAAGTTTCTAAATTAGATGGTTTATAAATCAATTTTCCCATTTTCATCAAATTTCCATAAAGGAACTTCCTCAATTAAATTAACATTATCCTTAATTTCATTGTAAATACTTTCTGATACCAACATGTCCTTAAGGTGCAATGTATTTTCAATAATCATTACTCTTGCTTGTTTTGGCTTTATTTTCCCCAATGTCTTAAAAGCTACATCTATTGCAGCCTTTTCTGTATGGAAATGAGGAGGAATCTTTCCTCTTTCTAGGAAGGTGGTTGCAATTAAATTTACATACATGGATTCATAATCAATGCTGTCTACAAGCTCCTTGGTTGTAATATCAGCAAGCCCAATGCCTAAGGCGTTACCATAGGAGTAAGGAGACAATCTAAGTATAACAAGCTTGTTTATATTAGGAGCCTTAGGTTCAGGAACACCCAAAACCTTAATTCTTCCTATAACCTTTGTGTCCACACCGGTACCACTGTACATTTTACCCATTTCCTTAACTATGAGCATATCAATGTCATCATATGGCAAATGAGGAACCTGTTGTGTTGCAGCTATTAAAAGCTCTGCATCTTCCTTTAGGAAATTTTCTGTCTTAACACCTTTTAAAATATATGTTTCATCCCTAGAATTTTCTACTATACCAAGACCTGCAACAATAGGAGCATGCTTCACTGCAACCTTAAAAGCAAGTGGAATGGTGCTTGCTAAATCATATCCATGCATGGCGCTGGCTCCCTTTTCCTTCCCAAGCCCTACTGCCACCATTTTAACTATACCACTTTCATTATCAGCCAAAAAATCTGTATGAGGCTTAACTCTGTTTACTGCAATTATGCCAGCAGAATAAAATGCATTTTTATCAACATATACAGGAGCGCCATTTTCAGTATCCTCCAGCTGGATAGTTTCCATGGAAGAACGTATTTCGCACCCCATTGAATCCTCTGTTATACCAAGTTTTTTTAAAACCAAAGTCTGACCTTCTGCCGTAGCGCCTCCATGGCTTCCCATTGCAGGAACAATAAATGGAATAGCATTTAAGCTTTTTACGTATTCACATACATATTTAATAATTTTATCAATATTTGCAATTCCTCTGCTGCCTGCTGTAACAGCTATTTGTTGCTCTGGTTTTATAATCTTGTTAAGCTCTATGCTATCAAACTGATTAAAAACCTCTTGCTTAATATCTTCAATTTTTTTATCATTAATATTTTGACTTACCCTAAATAACTTTGGGTATTCCTTTAAATCCATTTTTCCTCCATCTTACAATTCATATTGTTCCTTTACGGATTTCATCATATAAAAATTGATTTCCTTTAAATTGTCTTTATTTTTTTCATAAGCAGAACAAAATGCCTTTATGGCTGCATGAGCTTCATCATATGGACCTGGAACATTGATAACCATGGTTGAACCTATTTTGCCACAATAAAGCTTGCTCCACATGTGACCGTTTTTTCCATATATTTCTGATGAATGCTTTTCATCTAATATGAGCTCCAATGAAGAATGGGTGAAATCTTTGCTCAACGTCTTGCTGTATCTGTGTCCTCCGCCTGAGCCACCGATTAAAACAATTAAATCAACATGCTTTTCTGCATAATATTTAACGGCATCTGCTATTTTATTTTCTTCATCCTTTACAGGAGCGACACGTAAGACATTGCAGTCACAATTTAATTTTATAAGCTGCTGCATTATCATGGAACTGTCTGTATCAAGAACTATACCACTTTTAATTTCATCGCCGGTGGGTATTATAACTGCATTATAAATCATAGCCATCTTTCTCCTCTGCAGCCCTTGTTGTATTCAGGAATATCATTGATGTCAATACTTTTAATTTTTTCAACGCTGTCAATTTGCACAAGATCTGAAAGCGTAATTCCATCTGCAAGAGAAATTGCCTTTATTAATCCTGTTTCTTCTTTCAAAATGTCCTCTTCTTCAATGCCATAAACATCCATTTCAATAGAATTGCCTGTTACACCAATTATTCGTACAACACTTTTTAGCTTTTCCCGAATAATTTTTTCCAGCTCCTGAATGTTGAGTCCTTTTATTTTTAATCCAGTTATTTTAATGACCGTCTTATCTACCTGCACTATTATTTTGTTTTCTTCCATAAGTTACTCTACATCTACATACTTTACTTTTGCAATTTCAGTAGCTTTATATTTAATTGGACTGTTTATTCCAGGGATAATTTCATCTGCTCTTGAAATTACTTCTTCAGCAGTTAATAATTCACCATTTTCATTAAGCCATTCCTTTGTTATACCAACACTTGCAAGCTCTTCATATGCTCTTTCTGTTATATTGTCAAATGCTATTTCAAATCCCATAGCTTTTGCTATGCTTAATACTAAAGGAGAGCATCCAATATCCTTGCCTGGAACCATGCCGTGATGCAACGCTTTAATTGTTTTTGATGCAATTACTGCTTTATCTGCAGCTATTATAGGAATATGACGCTTCAATGTCTTTGCATATTCACCGCTTCCATGAGCAGTATCCCCTGGCTTATATTGCCTTGTTGGGAAAATACGTCCGAATTTTTCTGCTATAGTCATACCTATCCCTACGGATATAACTTCTCCTGTGTTGCCTACAACCACATTTCCGTCATTGATAATTTCAATCTGACCAAGAATAGGCAATAAAATTTCTTCCATAGTAACAATGTTCATCATTTCTGTGGCTGAGTTGTTGTTGCCTGCTCTTCCTGTAATAACAACATTATGAACAGGAATTATTTTCTTTTTAGGATCCGGACCTCTGAACAGCTTTTTACCCGGATACATTTCCCACTGTTTTAAATGTGGCTCTTCCATGATTATTTCATCGGAGAAAGGTATTTCTTCCATTTCAAGTATGCCAAAGTCAGGATTTATTTTTCCTCTGTCACCTGCAGCCATAAGAACTACAGTTCCCTCTGTCATAATTCCATCACTAGTTGTGGTTACACAGTCCATATCAATAACATTGATGCCCACAGGACCATCTAATGTGCCCGCAATAAGTTTTACTGCTTCTCTGGAACTTATATTGCATTTTTTAATATCATCAAGATTTACAAAGGCAATATTTAAAGGAACATGAATTCCAATTTCATCACCGCTTGTTTGAGGTATTAATTTATATTTTAATTTGTTCATTTCGATCTCCTTTCTTTAATGTAATCCTATTTTAGGTCTTCTGTCTTGAATATCATCACAATCCAGCAGGTATGCTTCTTCTGTAGGATGCAATATATTAACAACCTCTAAAATTGCACTCTTACAATTTCCATCCTTATCAAGTCCCTTGACAATAACTGTATGCATAGTTTCAGGCACTCTTGGAATTACATTTATTTCAATGCTTTCAACGTTTTCCTTTTCTGCAAGCTCACTTACTGCATGCTCAATGCGGCCTGTTCTCAAGGATTGCATTTTTGCAGATTTTAAATTTTCTAAACCCTTAATATCAACATTCTTTGGTTTTTTACCCTTTATTGCAGCTTCCTTCAATTTCTTAATAAACTCAGGCAGCTTAGTGTGCATTAATTTCATAATATCTCCTTCCTAATATATAAATTATATATGATAACAATTTTATTAATCTATTATAATAAATTAACTGGAAAAGTTCAATAAAACAACTATTAACAATACGGAACAATTTCAGAAATAAAACGTCTTATTAATATAGAATTTAATCCTTTATTGCTATAATTTGCTTTTTTATTAAGAGTAATTTAATATAAAAGCAGAATTTTTTATGTTATAATGGGTTGTACAATATAAATAGGAAGGAATGATATATTTGTTTATCAAGAAAATAGCAGCTTTTTCTGCAGCCATGGCAATATTATTAAGCTCTTATGCTTATGGAAGCAGTCTTTATACGGTATATGACCTGTCTGAAGAATCAAGACTTTCACCAGGTATTACATACGAAAGCATAGAAAGATACACTTCAGCAGGATGGATGAACATAAATGTCATCAGGACTGATCTGGAGGATAAGTATACAGAAGTTAAACCCATAACTAACGAAAATGGGGTTGGTAATCGCTCACCCCTCAGCTCCATGATTAAATCCGCAGGCGCAACAGCAGCAGTTAACGGAGATTTCTTTTACATGGGAGATCCTACATATACATATGGTCCCTTAATCGATAACGGAAAATTAATTACTTCACCTTTGCCTTACAGTGACGGTTACCCAACAGTTGCAAGACTTCTTGAAGGAAATGTTGACATATCAATTTGGAATCCTAAAATAACATTGTTTGGCTCAGACAACACAGAGTACAATGTTATAGTTTTAAATAAAACATCTTCCTTAGACTGGGGTCCTACAATTTTAACAAGCGACTGGAATTCCACCACTCCAGGATATGACGGAAAAAAAGATACCGTTGAGGTTGTGGTAGTAAACAATACAGTTTCTGAAGTAAGAAAAAACATGATTTCTACATTAATACCTGAAAAGGGTTATGTTATTGCTAGCTCCCATGCAGCAACAATGGAGCAAATGCAAAATTCATTTGTTCAAGGACAGCCTGTAACTCTTAATGTAGAGCTTGACTTCAGCCCTGAAAATGTTGAGTGGGCATTTGGTGCATTAAATTACCTAGTTAAGGACGGACAGTTAAATGAAGTAAGCAATCAGGTTCTTGGAACAAATCCAAGAACAGCCATTGGCTTTAACAAGGACAACACCGAAATGATTATGGTTACAATAGATGGCAGAAACAAGAATTATGTGGGAGTAAAACAAACGGAGCTTGCAGAAATAATGCTCAGCCTTGGCGCTTACAATGCTGTCAACATGGACGGCGGTGGTTCAACCACCATGGGCATTGACTTTTTAAGAAATTCCAATGTTACAATTGTTAACATTCCTTCTGACGGAAAAGAAAGAAAAATAGCTTCAGGAGTGGGAGTTTTCAATACATCTCCTAAAAGCGATAAAATAAGCAGCATAGAAATTTCTTCAGAGCAGGAAGCAATTTTCAATAATACAGAAACAGCTCTTAATCTTAAGTTTTTTAATGAATACTTCGCACCTGTTGATGTTAATGTAAAAAACATTAAATACAATGTATCACCTGTTAATGCAGGAAAGGTGGTAAATAATGTATTTTACCCAAGCAAAACAGGCAAAGCAGTTATTACTGCCAAAGCAGGTAATGCTGAAGGTCAATTAGAAATCAACGTGCTTGATAATCCTGTATCACTAAAGTTTAATACTGATTCCTTAACAATGGGATTTGGAGAAACATATGAAATAGGACAAATTTTAGGAATAGATAAGGATGGAAATTCAGCATACATACCTGCAAAATATGTATCCTATTCATACAGGAACAGAGTGGGAAATGTTGAAAACGGCATATTTACAGCAGGAGATGTAAGCAACACAGGCGCAATAACTGCAACATTCGGCAATGCCGTTAAACATATTCAAGTTAAAGTTGGTTACAGATATAAGACATTAAATCGTTTTGAAGATTTGGAAAACTTAAAACTCATTTTGTATCCAGAAGATTCAACCGGAAATATTTCTATTACCAAGGATTTTGTAAAAGAAGGTTCAAATGCATTAAAACTGGATTATGATTTTACTAAAATGACTGATCAAAGCATTGCATTTGTGGAATTTGGAGAAAACGGAGAAGGCATAAAATTAGAGGATACGCCTAAAGCAATAGGAATGTGGGTTTACGGTGACGGTAAAAATCACTGGCTGAGAACCAGAATCACAGATGCATACGACAATCAAATAAAGCTGACATTTGCTGACGAGGTTGACTGGAGCGGTTGGAAATGGGTTGAAGCACATGTGCCGGAAGGAACTGCATACCCAATAACATTAAAAAATATATACCTTGCAGAAATAAATGAAACAAGAAAGGATTCAGGTACAGTATACATTGATAATTTAAGAATTATGTATGAGCCAAAGGACAAAGAGCTGGGTTTAAGAGCTGAATCAGAATATATTGACATGATGAAATTAAAAGAAATATCAGAATATTCTGAAAAGCTTGTCGTAACTTCTGACAAAAAAGAAATTCTATCAGAAAACGGTGAAATTATTTACTGCGATGGTATAATTTTAAGTGGAACAATGAGTTCAAGTAACACAACAATGTGGGATAACATTAAAAGCTTTGCAAATTTTAAAGATAAAGCTCTTGTACTTACAATGAATGCTGATTTAGATAGTATAAACGATGAACGAGAAGTAAAGATATTAAAAGAAATCTTGGAAAAAGCTTCTGAGAATAATCAGGTGTTTGTTGTTTATAAAGCTGATAAAGAAAATACAGTAATTGAAAATGGTGTCAGATACATTACTTATGATGACAGCTTTGAACTTGGCATAACAAACAATGGTATCAAATATAAGAATTAAACAAATTTTGAGTTAACATGTAAAGGGTATATTAATAAGGATGAGCTCTTATAGAACTTATATTTATATACCAAGGAGGAATTATGTGGAAAGAATTTAAGGAATTTGCCTTTAAAGGCAATGTGTTGGACTTGGCAGTGGGCGTTATCATGGGTGGTGCTTTTGGAAAAATTGTAACCTCTATAGTAAATGATTTAATTATGCCTGTGTTAGGATATTTAATGGCAGGCAGAGATTTTAAATCATTGAAATATGTAATGAGCGAAGCAGTAATGGAAGGTGAAACAGTAATAAAGCCTGAAACAGCAATAATGTACGGTAATTTCATACAAAACGTTGTTGACTTTTTAATAGTTGCCATTTCAATCTTTATATTTATTAAATTAATCAATAAATCTAAAGAAAAATTGATAAAACAAAAAAATGCTGTACCTGCAGCACCTGCAGCACCGCCAGCACCAGCAAAGCTAACTCAAGAGGAATTGCTTGCAGAAATAAGAGATTTGCTTAAAGAAAAGAAGTAAATATTTTTAAAGGCGCCAACAGAATTGTTGGCGCCTTTTTTTGTTGAAAAATAATCATTTCCCTTGAAATTTTTTTATATTGCTGATAAAATAGCCATAGTAAATATTCGGAGGATAAGATGGGTTTATATACAGAGTGGAATGAAAAATTAAAAAACATAACAACACAGGAAGAATATCAGAATTTCTTTAAAGACTACATGGGAAGAGAAGCAGAATGCTACAGAAAAATTCTTGAATCAAAAAATCCTGTAATAGAAGGAATAATAAAGAACTTAGCAGAGCAAAACGAAATGTCCCACATGCAGTTTGTTGGATTTTTAGACGGAGCAAACACCAGCTTTAAGGAAGCATTAAACCTAGATGACTTAACAGAAGATTCTGAAATAAAAGCAGAATTTGACTGGGAAAAACTTTTATGGAACATGCATGATGCTAAAGCTGAATGGCTTTATGGAATGAATGAATGGAGCAACATTTTTGATGATGAAAAAAGAAAAGAAATAAAAAGAGACTTCAATAAATCAAAACAAGTTATAGTAGGCGAAAAAATAGGAAGAAATGACCCGTGCCCATGCGGTTCAGGCAAAAAATATAAAAAATGCTGTGGTAAATAAAAATATAGGGGGACATTATGAATAAGACAAAAGGCATTGCTTTTGGCGTCTTGGCTGCTTTTATATATGGGTTTACTCCCATTATAGGGAAACTCTCATATTTGGAAGGAAGCAATTCAATGTCCCTTACTTTTTACAGGAACTTCCTTTCAATACCCTTTCTTTTTTTTATGTTAAAATATAAAAAAATTGATATAAAAATAAATAAAGTTGAAGCTAAAAAGCTGGCCATTTTAGGCTCCTTAGGTTCAACCCTAACAGCTCTTACATTGTATGCATCCTACAATTATATATCTGTAGGAATGACAACAACCATTCATTATATTTATCCAGTACTGGTAACTTTAGCTTGCATCTTAATATTTAAAGAGCATGTTAGCAAAGAAAAAATAATAGCTCTTGCATTATCAACTTTGGGAATAATGATGTTTTTTGAGGGAAACTTCAGCATCATTGGTGTTACCTTGGCTTTATTGTCAGGGGTTGTTTATGCGGCTCACATTTTATACATTGACAAAAGTGGATTAAATTTAATGTATCCATTTAAAATAACATTTTACTCAGCAATATTTTCATCAATTTATTTGTTGATTGCTGGTATGGTAAGCAACAGTCTTGTGGCTGTAATGACTCCAAAGGGATGGATATTTACAATCCTAGTGGCATTCTTTGTGTCTTTTTTAGCAAACACATTTATACCCATAGGAGTCAAGCATGCCGGTCCCACCATAACTTCAATTGTTGGAATGTTTGAGCCCATAACCAGCGTAATACTGGGAATACTTATACTTGGTGAGCCTGTTGCAGCAAGAAATATAATTGCTTGCATTCTTATATTATCAGGAGTGCTGATAGTTACTATAAACAAAGAAAAATAAAAAGTTGTCTCTCTTAAAACCTTTTTTAAGAAAGACAACTCTTTTAACAAATATTTTTTATAACAATTATAAACTGAGCTCTTCTTTATAGCCAACTAAGTCCAAAGTAGCCAATGTCATAATTTTAACTGATTCAGCAAATTCATTCATATCAATTGACTCATCAACTTTATGTGCTTCAGTAAGGCGGCCAGGACCATACACAATTGCTTCGGTAAGCTTCCCGTCTTTTACAACATATCTCTGATCATCCATTCCGGGACTTAAGTTAATACCCATGTCCCTTCCTAGAATTTTCTTGCCGGCTTGTTTAAATGCCTTTACTACTTTTTGATTTTCGTCTACTATTGTTGGGTCAACCTCAAGGATACTTTGAATATCATAATCAAGAATTTCGCCTCTTGTTTTCAAATTTTCACAAATGGTTACTATCTCATTTTTTGCCCATTCTACGCTTTGTTCAGGTATGAGCCTCCAGTCGAAGGCAGCGATACATTCATTGGGAATTGTATTTACCTTTGTTCCTGCGTTAAGCATGGTAGTTGATAATGTGCTAAACCTAGCTTCAAGCGGACTGACATTATATTTTGATTTAATTTGTAATTGAGGTTTTATTTCATTATTGATAGAATTCAAAACCTTGTTCATACCATCAATAGCATTGAAACCTTCTGATGGCATACTGCCGTGGCTCTGTATACCTGTAACCTTTATCCTAAACCAGAACGTTCCTCTATGCCCTATACATATGTGGTCATAATTAAGAGGCTCAGTTATAACACAATAATCAGTGTTATCTTTAGTTAGATAGCCATTCTTTGTAAGAAATCCCATGCCTAGCTCTCCTCCTGTTTCTTCATCAGGAGTGGAGCTTGATATTATGGATCCCTTCAGCTTAAATTCGCATTTCTTTATAGCCTCTATAACAAATATCTGAGCTGCTACTCCTGATTTCATATCAGAAGCGCCTCTGCCATATATTGTATCTCCTACCATGGTTCCTTCATAAGGTTGATACTTCCATCCTGTTCCTGCAGGAACCACATCATAGTGTCCAGAAAAATGTATTGCAGGTCTTTCGTTTTCTCCTAGCAACTTGCCAATTACAGAAATTCTTGGATAATTCTTAGAATCAGGCAATACTTTATTCTGAATGTCCTCAGGAACTTGGATATAAGATACTTCACAACCAAGCGACTCCATTTTGTTTCCTAGAAACTTCACACACTTTTCATAGTTGTTTCCTGGTGGATTTTCAGTTTCTATTCTGATGAAATCCCTCAAAAAAGATGCCATTTCAGGTTTTATATCATCTATTGCTTTCTGCACCCTACTTACAATTTTTTCATCATACATAATAAATGGGATTCCTTTCATAAAACATTATTCTTTTTATATAACTACACTCCCCAGAAAGTCTGAATTATTTCTTCTGATGGTTCCTTTGTTAGTTTTGATACTATAACAAATGCAGCTAATGATATTGCTAATGAAGCAACGATTGGATGCATAGCTAATGGTCTTGGTAATAGGTAATTAAAGTAAATGTAGGAACCAATACCTCCTATCATACCTGCAATAGCACCTTCCTTGTTTGCTCTTTTCCAATACAAGCCCAGGATTGTTGGCCATAAGAATGTTGAGAGCTGCCCTGCTGTAGCAAATAAGTTTAACCAAACCATAAGCTGTGGTGGATTGTATGAAATTACGAATATAATTAATCCTATAATTACAGCTGCCCGTATAGTCATTTTTTGAACCTTAGCTGCATTTTTGCCAAACTCTGGATTCATATAATTAACATATAAGTCATTTACAATAGCTCCAACTACTACAAGTAACTGTGAGTCAACTGTTGACATAACAGCTGCTAAAGGACCAGATAGAATTATTCCTGCTATTACAGGAGAGAATAAGCTAACTGCTAATGTTGGTACAACTAAGTCTCCTGATTCAATTCCTGTTACTAAAGTTGATCCAAAAGCTCCAACTATATGCATTAAAAGAAGTAATACTATTGAAACAACAGTTCCATATTTAATACCAGAATGTAAACTTTTACTGTCTTTATAGCTCATTGCTCTTTGTGCTATACTTGGAAGTCCAATTGTAGCAAATCCTACTAATATCCAGAATGAAGTAACCCAAGGCTTAGTCATAAATCCTTCTTTAACTCCAAACGGTGTAATCATTCCAGGGTTTATTGCTTTCATATTTTGAACTATATTTGCAATTCCACCGCCTTCAATTACTACAGTAACAAATAACGCAATTGTCGCAATTGTCATTACAATTCCTTGTAATGTGTCATTTAAAACTACACCTCTGTAACCACCTATTGCAGTATGAACAACAACTGTGATGCCAAAGAATGCTAATGCAACATTATAATTTATTCCGGTAGCCCCTTGAAGTAATCTTGCTGCTCCAATCCATTGTGCTGACATTGCTGCTATTAGGAAAAATATAATTGATAAAGAGGCTATTATAACTACTGCTTTGCTTTGATATCTTGCTCTTAAAAAGTCCGTTACAGAATTAGCATTAATTTTTCTTGATACTATTGCAAATTTCTTTCCTAACACTGCCAATGTGTAATAACCTGTAGGCATTTGAGCCATCGCTAGGAAAACCCAAGCAAGGCCATGTGTATATGCAGTACCAGGTCCACCTATAAAGCTGCCGGCACTTAAGTATGTCGCAACAAGTGTCATAGCTAGAACGAAACCACCTGTGTCTCTGCCACCTGTCATATATTCGTCCATATAACCAGCACCTTCACCTTGCGCTCTGCGTTTAACTGCATTCAATAATCTTGCTGCATAAATACCTATGAAATACATTAATACAAAATATAATACTATTGGAATTAATACTTGTAAGTTAACATTACCCATATTAAGCAACCTCCTTGTTGTTAGTACGTTCATATTCTTCAATTTGTTCATCTGTCAATTTGTCAAGAGGCATATCTTTAAATCCTTTTTCTACCATAACAAATGTTAGAGCTATAAATATTACTGACCCTACTATACAGCTTACAAAGAACCAAGTTGGGAATCCAAGAATATATGTATATTCTTCAACTGGTTTTCCGCCCAGTCCATAACCAAATGCGTACCACCAAACCATATTTACTAATCCCAATATTACTCCGTATAAGGCTTCTTTGTTACATTGTTTGTACCTTGGGTCCTCTTTAAATGAACCACCTTGTAAATTATTTAATTCTTTTTCTTTCACAAAAATTCACCTTCCTTTTAGTTTGAATTTATATTAAATATAAAAATATTTAATACGATTACTGGCGGGTGTATTCAACAACACCGTCTATCATGGTCAAATCAACCTTAAGCTCGTTTATTCTTTCTTTTGGTATAGATGTAATATCTTCTGAAAGAACTATCATATCTGCTAATTTACCAATTTCAATACTTCCCTTGATATCTTCTTCGTATGATAAATATGCTCCATGCAATGTTGCGCACCTGATTGCTTCTAATACAGATATAGCCTGAGTTTGGTCTACTTCAAAATTATTAAGCCTATCAAGTCGGTTAACAGCACCATCCAACACTTGTATTCCAACTGGACCCGATGGATAATCACTTGCTATTGCTGGTTTCACACCTGCATCTAACATACTCCTTAATGCAATTAGGTATTTAACACGTTTACCATAGAATCTGGTATAATTTTTCCCTCCAGTTTGAATCATTCCAGGGTTAAGTGTTGGACATATATTCATTTTAGCCATACGGTTAATTAAGTCCTGATCAATTAACGTACAATGTTCTATTCGGTGCCTTATATCTGGTCTAGGATTTGTTCTAAAGGCCTTTTCATAACCTTCAATCATACATTCTACAGCTAGGTCGCCTATGGCATGAGCCGTTGCCTGACAGCCTGCATCATTAATTAGTTTAATATAATCAACAATTTCTTGTCTTTCCCAACCCATAATTCCCGGCAAATCTGGATCGTGACTGTATGGTTCTCTTGTAGCACATGAAGGAGCAGTGGAACCGCCATCAATCATAAATTTGCAAGATCCTATGCGGAAATGTTCATCTCCTAGCCCAGACATCAAACCTAATGATAACCAGTGGTTGTTGTCTTCCAACGAGAAAGGTTTTCCATAAATACTGTGAAGCAGCATGTAGGATCGAGGTTTAAATTTTCTTTCTCTGCATAGCTTTTGCATTATGTGATATGATGGTGCATCACATTCACCACAGTCATGTATAGAGGTTATCCCATTTTCCAACAAGTGTTTATTTGCCTTCATAGCTGCACTTGCTTGTTGCTCTAAACTGTAATTAACCTTTGCCCACAATGAAAAATGAGTATGATCTCTTACCATGCCAGTGAGTCTTCCATCTATTACTTCCACTTCATCCTTAGGGAATTTTAGCGAATCCTCAGGCTTATAAACACCTAAAATCTCTAATGCCTTTGTATTATAAACACATACGTGTCCGCCATAATGCATGCACTGCACCGGATTATTAGGAGAAGCTTTATCTAAATCATCAATATTCGGATGTCTATTTTCAGCCAGCTTAGTTGGATCATAGCCCATCATTGAAATCCATTCGTCAGGTTTCTTTATTTTAACTGCCTCTTTAATTTTTTTCGCTATGTGATCAATACTCTTACATTGATTCCAGCCTACATTAATTATGGCAGCATTAGGGTCATCTCCAAAAAACCCTGATAAAATAGGATGATAATGTGAATCTATAAGTCCTGGTAAAAGCGCCCTGCCGTTAAGGTCAATAACTTTTGTTTTTTTATCAATAATATTGTCTAAATCATCATTGCTGCCAACGAATACTATCTTATTTCCTTTAATGCCTACAGCCTGCGCCAATTCATCAGTTTCATTAACTGTAACTACAACACCATTCTTAAATGCAATATCTACATAAGAATAATCAAATTTCATAATTTTCTCCTTTTCTTTACATCTTTATTAAATTTTAGCTTAACTTGTATTAATACATATTTTCATATATTATAGTTTCCTGTCAAATAAAACGATTTCAAAATGATAAAAGTATAATTAGCAAAATGTATGCCAAATAAATATTATTAAGCTATTTCTTCTAATGTTGCTAAATTTTCAACGTTTCTAGAAAATATATATGTTTCAATTTAATATTTATTTGAATAAATTTTTATATTCATGTCAGTAGTAAGTCAAATTCTACTTGTTTTTAAGTTATTATTGACTTGTATTGATTTATGCCGCCTACGTTAACAAAATTTATAAGTCAAATGTGATTCATCAAGAAAATAATGACGTTTTACGGACAGTATTTTTAAGCTATAATATAAATTTCAGGTGATTCTTTAGCTATTTATGCATTTTTTCATTGGCATAATTTTTGCTTATGAATTTATGAGCAAAAATTATAGTAACAGAGGTTAGGCACAATGAATAAACTCCTAAACAATTCAATAAGCAATAAACAAAAGGGTGTAATATATGTTCTTATATCAGCAATAGTTTTCGGTAGCATGCCACTGATGGCAAATATAGTCTATGAAGGAAACGGAAATCCCATAAGTCTGACCCTTTATAGATTTTTATTATCAACTCCCATACTTTACTATTTAATAAAAAAGGATAAGGAAGATATTCAGATAACAAAAATTGAATTTTATAAAATATGTTTAGTAGGAATTTTCGGTTATTGTGCAACTGCTTTGCTTTTGTACACTTCCTATAATTATATTTCAACTGGTACAGCAACAACTCTTCACTTCGTTTACCCGGTATTGGTAATTATTGGCGGAGTCCTATTTTTCAAAGAAAAGCCAAATTTAATAAAGTTAATAAGCGTTTTATTTTGTGTTTTAGGTATTTTGATGTTTTATAACGGAGAAAAGCAAGTTAACATATTAGGCATGGCAATAGCATTTACATCAGGGATAACATATACATTTTATATTTTGTTTTTAGAAAAAAGTCAATTAAAAAATATAAGCACTTACAAGCTTACTTTTTATCTATGCATAGTTTCATCTGTAATTTTGCTAATAGTATGCATTGCAACAGGCAAGCTTGCGCTGAATATGACAATGAAGGCATGGATAATGTCATTGATACTGTCAGTATCAGTTACTCTTGGCGGTGTATGCTTGTTTCAAAGAGGCATAAAATTAATAGGTTCACAAAGCACTTCAATTTTAAGTACTTTTGAACCTATTACAAGCATTATAATTGGCATATTGATTTTCAACGAAGCATTTGACATTAAGACTATCTTAGGCTTTATATTCATTCTAATAGCTGCATTATTGATAGCAATATTTGAAAAATAACCTAATGGCAATGTTTTTGAATAAGCCTGTTAGCCGTAGATTGTGAAATACCAAGAGCCTTAGATAACTTATAAGAGCTGTTGAATTGTGAATAATATTCTTTTATAATTCTTCGCTCTTCTTCCTCTAATAAGTCCTTTAAATTATTGTTCAATAATTTAATGTCTTCCTTCTTGGTATCGTCCTTTGCAGATTCATTGTTACTATTTACAATATTTAGGGGTAGGTCATATACCTGGACTGTTTTTCCTTGAGAATTAAGAACTAGAAATTCAGTTAAATGCTCCAGTTCTCTTATATTTCCAGGCCATTTGTAATTAAGAAGCATCGACATAGCATCCTGTGAAAATCTTGTATTTAAATTGTGCTTATTATTAAAATGATTAATAAAATGAGTCATTAACATGAGCAAATCATCTTTTCTTTCTGATAAAGGAGGCATAGTTAAAGTTACACCTGCAAGCCTGTAATATAAGTCCTGCCTAAAACCACTTTTTTCCATCAACCCTTTTAAATCTTGATTTGTTGCGGCTATGATTCTTGTATCCACCCTTTTAATAACCACATCACCAACAGGAATAAAGGTTTTTTCCTGCACTAATTGCAAGAGCTTGGTTTGCACATAAAGTGGAAGCTCGCCTATTTCATCTAAAAACAAGGTTCCTTTATCTGCAAGCTGCACTAACCCAATCTTCCCACCCTTCAATGCTCCTGTAAATGCCCCTGCCGAGTAACCAAAAAGCTCTGACTCAATAAGCTCTTTGTTGATTGATGTGCAATTTATGGTAATAAAGGGACCATTCTTACGATTGCTGGACTCATGAATATATTTAGCTATACTTGACTTTCCTGTCCCTGTCTGTCCCAATATAAGTACATTTATTTCTTTAGACGCAAACTTATCCACAATCTTGTAAATGGATTTCATTTGAGGACTTGTAAAATTAATTATTTTTGTTTCTTCTTTAAAATTAAGTTCTTCAAGCTCCTTCTTATAGTTATTTAACTCTTTATTAATGTGGAATAAATTATTCTTTAATTGCTCTATTTCAGTAATATCCCTGCAGTTCTCAACAACATACTTAACTTCGTTATTTTTGTCCAATACCGGCATGCATGTGTTTAAAATAGTCTTGCCTGGTTTTGTCTTTTGTTCAAATGTCATGGGTCTTTTATATTTTATAACCTGATCAACATATGTAACATCCGTATACCCGTTTTCAACCAAGTAATTAACATGTTTTCCGATTATTTTATGCTTTGAAACTCCATAATTTTTCTCAAAAGAATTGTTGCAAAAAATAGCTACTCCTTTGCTGTCAGTTACAAATATTTCATCGTAAGATGCATTAATTATTGTAGAATAAAAAACAGCTTCATCGAATTTGGATATTAAATAAATTGTGGAATCGTCTAATTTAAAACTCTTAACTGATAGGTTTGACAATATGGATTTGTACTTGGAATATTTAGAACCTATGATTGAGTCAGAATTTAAAAATGACTTTGCTTCTTCATTGGAGTTTATAATAATGCCATTGTTGTCAACAATGACTGCACCTGTTGCTAAAATAATATCACTCATGGTTGCTCCTTAGGTGAATGTTTTCAATTAAATTATATAGATTAACCAAAAACATGTCAATAGTTTGCAGGAAGCTAGCATTAGTCTTTAAAAAGCATAAGATAATCTTTCAGCCGTACAAAATAATGAAACGCCAAATGCTGGGCGTTTCATTAATATAAATTTATTATTCAAATTCTTTAAACATTTCTTCAAAAGCTTCCTTGCTGTCCTTTGCATGGTATACATGGGCATCTGTTGGGAAAGCGCCTGATTTTGCTTCTTCTATGAATTCTTTAAATGCATTTGTAACTGTTTCTTCCAGATTGCAATATCTCTTTGCAAATTTTGGAATGAAATTTTTATCCATTCCTAACAAGTCTCCACAAACCAGGACTTGTCCATCACAAGGAGCGCCTGCTCCGATTCCGTATACAGGAATAGTTAACTTCTTTGCAATGAATTCTGTCAATTCCGGTGGAATTCCCTCTAATAATATGGCTAAAGCTCCTGCCTCCTGTACAGCTAAAGCATCCTTTATAACTGCTCTTGCACTTTCAGCATATAATCCTTGGGCTTTAAATCCTCCCATTTGTCCTGAGCTTTGAGGAGTTAATCCTATGTGACCGAATACCACTATTCCTGCATCAGATATAGCTCTTATTTTATCTGCTACCCTTACTCCGCCTTCTAACTTAATTGAATCACAACTAGCCTCTTTTAAGAATCTTACAGCATTAGCAACAGCTTCACCAGTTGTAATTTGATACGAACCAAACGGCATGTCTCCTATGATGAATGTATTTGGAGCACCTCTTCTTACTGCTTTGCAGTGCATAATACAATCTTCCATAGTAACAGGAACAGTTCCATCATAACCTAGTGTAACCATACCAAGTGAATCTCCAACCAGAATCATGTCAATTCCAGCTGCTTCTGCAAACTTTGCCATTGGATAGTCATAAGCTGTTACCCATATAGCTTTTTCACCACTTTTTTTCATTTTGTGCAAATCTAAAATACTTTTTTTCTTAGCCATGTTATACCTCTCTTTATTATATTAATAATATTTTACGTGGTATTACCTCTAATAATATTATAATAAATAAATCATTATAAGTCAAAATTATATCAACAACATAAATATTAGTCAAACATAAAGGGCTGTTTTAAAGCCCTGTTAGTCTTATTTACCAGTCAATGCTTCAATATATTTCGGATTAATTTCAGATTCATACTGTTTATATATTGGTTCAACTGCTTTTTGCCAAGCTTCCTTATCTACCTCTGTAACTATAACTCCGTTTGCTTTAATTTTATCTATTAGCTCTTTATCCATTTGTTGGCTGAAGTTCCTTTCCCATACTCTAGCTTCTTTTTCAGCCTTAATTATTGCATCCTGCACATCCTGAGGATAGCTTTCAAATGTATCCTTGCTGATCATCATAACTGATGGTGAATATAAATGTCCAGTTAAAGACAAGTATTTTTGTGCTTCATGGAATTTGTTAGTATTAAAAATTACCAGTGGGTTTTCCTGTCCATCAATTGTTTTTTGCTGCAGAGCTGTAAATACTTCTGAGAAAGCCATAGGAGTAGGAATTGCACCTAACAATTCAAAAGTTGATATATGTATTGGATTTTCCATTGTTCTTATCTTTAAACCTTTAATATCTTCAGGACTTACAATTTCTTTTTTGCTGTTAGAAACATGTCTGAATCCATTTTCCCAGAAACCAAGGGCCTTGATATTAATAGATTCAAGTGATGCCAATATTTCTTGCCCTATTTCGCCATCCATTACTTCATACGCCTTTTGTCTGTCTGTTATGATAAATGGAAGGTCAAATACCTGAAATTCCTTGGAAAAGCTTGGAAGTGGACCTGTTGAGCTGATACACATTTCCAGCGTTCCTAAACTTAAGCCTTCAATCATATCTCTTTCATTTCCAAGAGTAGCACTTGCAAATATTTGTACATCAACTTTACCATTTGTAGATTCCTCCACCATTCTCTCAAATTCTTTAGCTCCCAATCCGTAGTGGCTGTCCGGTTCAATTGAAATTCCTAGTCGAATAATAATCTTTTCGTCATTTTTTGTTTCGGGTGCTTGTTGAGTGTTTTTTGATCCACATGCTGTTAAGGTAAAAATCATTGTTACTGCTAAAATAAAAGCTAAAATTCTTTTCATTTTGCGTCCTCCACCTTATATTTAAAATTTAATTATTTATGTGTCTATAACACAATAAATCGAATACCATTACTCGTTAAGGTTTTTCCAAACATCAACGGAATATTTAATTGCTTTTTCTCCTGCCTCTAAATCTCTGTTCTTAATTGCATCAATTATAGGCTTATGGCTTATTAATGCTTCCTCACCATATTTTTTATATCCAGTTTTATAAATATTAGGCACATACAAGTCCATGACAAAATTATAGATTGTTTGAACCAACTTGTTGCCTGTTGCTTGTCCTAGGGCTGTATGAAACATTAATTCAGTTTCAATTAATACATCATCATTAAATTCTCCCATATTAATTTTTATGGCTGTGTAATTATATACATTTTCTAATGTTTTAGTATTTTTTTCTGTTGCATTTTCTATAGCTAGTTTAATTATTCCAAGCTCAATCATTTCTCTCAGCTCTTTTAGCTCCTGAATATCATCATCATTGTTTAGTATTAACTTAAACAATAATGGGTCAAATAAAATTCCATCCGTAGTATCAGATATGTACGTTCCATCTCCCCTTTTAATTTTAACAATTCCATATGCTGTCAAAATTTTCATAGCTTCTCTAACTGATCCACGGCTTACATTCAGCATGTTTGCCAGTTCAGTTTCACTTGGTAATTTATCTCCAGGCATCAAATTTTTTGTAATTAATAGTTTTTTAATAGCTTTAACAACAATATCCGAAGCAACTTCTCTTTTTACTGCTTGAAATCTATCACTTATATTTTCATTATTATTTTTAAAAATATCCGACATAATTTTCCTCCAAATTTATATACTTATGTCATACTTCAGATGTCAATCATCATATTTTTGGTATACGTTTTCCTATTATAGCATAAGAATTCACTTTAGTCAATATCCGTATTTTAACACATTATTCACAATAATAGCTGCAGCAACCACATTATTAAACAGCAAACCCACAATTAAATATTGAAATTTAATTCATAAATAAATGACATAATATTAACATTTACGCTAAGAGTTAAAGAATAAAAGCAAAAAAAATAAGGACAAAATCCTTATTTTTATTTATCATTTTAAAGTATGTTATTAGATAGACAACATGCCTTTAAAACATGTTTAGCCAATACTGCAGTTGTAACAGAGCCTACCCCTGCAGGAACAGGTGTGATGAAGCTTGCTTTTTCTTTGCATTTGTCTGTATCAACATCTCCGCTTAAATTGCCCTCTTCATCAACATTTATGCCAACATCGATTACAACTGCCCCTTCTTTTACAAAGTCTTCGGTAATCATTTTTGATTTGCCTATTGCAGCCACCAAAATGTCTGCCTCTGAAGCTACCTTGGCAAGTTCTGATGTTCTTGAATGGCATATTGTAACCGTTGCATTTTCTCCCAACAACAGCATCGCCATAGGTTTACCAACAACTAAAGATCTTCCTATAACAGCAGCCCTTTTGCCCTTTAACTCAATGTTATTGTATTTTAAAATCTCCATTGCTGCTGTTGGTGTGCAAGGTGCAAATCCTGTTTTATCTCCCTCAACTGTCTTAGCTACATTGGCAGGATTGAAGCAATCAATGTCTTTTGTTGGGTTTATAATGTGCTTCACAACATTTTCATCTATTTGCTTTGGCAATGGTCTAAACAACAAAATTCCATGAACTGATGTATCGTCATTCACAGCCTTTAATTTATCAATAAAATCATCTTGGCTTATGTCTACCGGCAGTGCTGTAACTTCACACTCTATACCGCAGTTTTGCATTCTCTTAATTGCTGACTTCTCATAAGATAAGTCATCTTGTCTTTCGCCGACTCTGACAATCATTAATTTCGGATGTATGTTTTTAGCATTTAATTCTTCTACTCCATTTTTTACTTCCAATGTAATAGCATCAGCTACCGGTTTTCCTTTTAATAATTCTCCCATATTGCACTCCCTATCCGTTTATAATATTAACAACTTTTATATAGACTTCATCTGCTACAAAATTACCTTCAGTTAAAAGTTTTTCTGCCTTTTCTTTATTTTCTTTCACATAATTTTCATCAGTTATTGAATTTAAATTAATCAGAACATTCAAGTAGGCGCTATTTAGGGCTGCTTTTAAGCATTGTACTCCCACACCTACATCGCTTATGATGTTTTTAGAGGATATTTCCACTATTTCTTCATGCATTTTAATTGCATCATATGTGCATTCCAATGTTTCCATAGGTGCAGAACATGCTACCTTCAAGCATTTCTGCAGCACTTCTTCCTTTTGTTTCTTTTCTTCTTCAGTACTTGAAGGCATTACGTATGCTTTAGATAATGGTTCAAAAAATTCAGCATCCTTATCCACCAAATCAATGAGCTTTTCTCTTAATGCTTCTCCTCTTTTCAATAAATCTTCATGTTTTTCTTTAACATCAATAAATTTCTTCTTGCCAATTGAAAAATTTGCTACCATGGAGTTTAGAGCAGTTCCTAATGCAGCAGTTAATGCTGCAGCTCCTCCACCCCCAGGTACGGGATTTTTTGATGCCAAAAGTGCAGCAAATTCCCTACTTGATTTTTGTGTAAGCATTGTTCACCTCATATATTTAATTATAATTTACTTACATTTAGCCGGAAAACTAGTATATACATTCATTTTGTCCCCTCTTGCAAATCCTATTAACAATATATTCAGCTCATTGGCCATATCTATAGCAAGACTTGTAGGAGCAGAGCGTGAAATAATGGCTGGTATTCCCATCCTTGATGTTTTTAATATCATCTCTGACGATATCCTGCCGCTTGTTATTACTAATTTATCAGATAAATCCATCCCTTCCATAAATGCTCTTCCTAAAATCTTATCTAAGGCATTATGTCTTCCTATGTCGTCTTCAAAACACAGGATTTTTTCATTGTGGCATAGCCCACAGCTATGAACTCCCCCAGTGGTTAGAAAAAGCTCTGACTTATGATTGAATTCTTTATTTAATTTTACCACACTATTTAAATCTATAGTTAACGTTTTCTCAATTTTCTTGGATTTAATTGAATCAAGCACATTATAAAATACCGTACCCCTGCCACAGCCTGATGTTATGGCACGTTTACCTACAAGATTCTCAGTCATAGTCATTCTATACTTTAAATCTACATACGCCCTTCCCTTTTCCTCATCTAGCATAAACTCTTGTACTGCATCCATGGAATCAATATATCCTTCAGAATATAAAAATCCAATGGTAAGCTCTTTTAAAGATCTGGGCGTACATAAAAGTGTGACTATTTCTTCATCATCTATAAAAATGGTAAAGGGATATTCAAGAATTACCAAGTCCTCTATGTGCTCTCTATTATCCCCTTTAATTTTTAATATATCATATTTCTTTGTTACATCCATACTATCCACTCCATTCGTGTGAATTAAGCAGAAATTTGTTCAAATCCTCTTTTGTATTTAAATTTAAGAACATATCCCAATTAGGACTGAATTTACGTGCAACATTTTCTTCTATATATGTTATATTTAAGTCTTTTATCAAGCCGTTAATGGAGCGTCTCCCGTTTTTCAGATATTTTTCAATATTTTCTATAAGCTCAACTGAATAGAAACTGCTAAATGGCTCAATCCAATTCCCAAATTCAGTAATACATCCAAAGGAATCGCTTTTAGATAATCTATCCTTCATATAGCATACATAATCCATATTGATATTTGGCATATCACATGCTGTTACGAAGGCATACTTGCTGGAGGAATAATTTAGGCCTGCATGGATTCCTCCAAGAGACCCCCTATCCTTCAATATATCCTTGGTGATTATATGAGATAATCCAATGTATAGCTCAGGTCTGTTGGTCACAATTATTATTTCCTCAAATTCTCGGTTAAGCTTTTGAATCATACTATCCATCAGTCTTCTTTCATTTATTTTAAGAAGCTGCTTATCAAAGCCCATTCTGGAGCTTTTACCTCCAGCTAATATAATTGCTGTTCCAAATTTTTTCATATCAATCACCTATTTTCCAGCTATTCTTGTAGTTTTGTCCTCTACCTTTTCAATCCTAACTGCTGCTACCTTTAGCTCTGAAATCTTAGCTATTGGGTCTGTTGCTGAGTTGGTTAGATAGTTAGCTGCTCCATCTGCAAAATGGAATGGCATAAACAATACATTTTCGTCGATTATTTCAGTAATCCTTGCTGTAGTTTCTATCTGTCCTCTTCTAGATGTTAGTCTAACCTTATCGCCATCTTTGATTCCAAGTCTGTTGGCATCTACTTCGTTTATTTCTACATAGGATGATGGTGCAAGCTGATTTAAGCCTTCCACCCTTCCTGTCATGGTTCTTGTATGGTAGTGATAAAGAATTCTTCCAGTTGTAAATACATATGGATATTCATTATCCGGCATTTCTGCACTTTCAACATATTCAGCCGGCATAAACAAACCCTTGCCTCTTGCTATGGTGTTTTTATGCAAATACTTAGTTCCCGGATGCTCCTTGTCAGGACATGGCCACTGAATTCCACCATGCTCCAATCGTTCATAGGTAATTCCACCATAGGATGGAGTTAGTGATGCTATTTCATCCATTATCTTACCGGGATTTAAATATTTCTTATCATATCCAAGGTAATTCATCAATTCCATAAGAATCAGCCAATCAGCCTTTGATTCTCCCACAGGCTCTATTGCCTTTCTAACTCTTTGGACTCTTCTTTCGGTATTCGAAAATGTTCCATCCTTTTCTGCGAATGTTGCTGCAGGAAGTACTACATCTGCCAATTCAGAAGTCTCAGTCATGAATATATCTTGAACCACCAAAAAGTCCACATGTTCTAAGGCTACCTTCACATGATTTATATCCGGGTCTGAGACCATTGGATTCTCTCCCATTATATATAGGAACTTAATTGAACCATCGTGAGCTCCATTGAATATTTCCGGAATAGTCAGTCCTGCCTTTGGTGATAGCTTTGCATTCCAAGCCTTTTCAAATTTCTCTATTACCTCTGGCTTAAATACCTTCTGATATCCAGGCAAAACATCTGGCAGACCACCCATATCGCAGGCTCCTTGAACGTTATTTTGTCCTCTTAGAGGATTAACACCTGCACTTTCTTTGCCAATGTTACCACAAAGCATGGCTAGGTTGGAAACGCTCATTACTGCATTGGTTCCTGTAGTATGCTGTGTGATACCCATAGTATAATAAATACCGGCTTTCTGTGCCTCACCATATATGGTAGCAGCCTTTATTATGTCCTCTGCTTTCACGCCACAGATTTCTGCTACTCTTTCAGGAGTATATTCCTTAACTACATTAACAAGCTCTTCAAAATTTTCGCATCTTTCATCAATATATTCCTTGTCATATAAACCCTTATCTAGAATTACATTCATCATACCATTTAACAACGCTATATTTGTTCCCGGCTTCAGCTGTAAATATACATCTGCATAGTCAGCTAGCTCAATCCTTCTTGGATCCGCAACTATAAGCTTAGAACCTTTTTTAACAGCCTGCTTCATTTTAGCACCAATGATTGGATGGTTTTCTGTTGTATTCGAGCCTATTACAAACATTGCGTCTGTATCAATTATTTCCTCTATGCTATTTGTCATAGCTCCGCTTCCTAATGTTGTTGCAAGACCTGCAACTGTAGAGGAATGTCAGAGACGTGCACAGTGGTCTACGTTATTTGTACCTATCACTGCTCTAAATAGCTTTTGAAACAAATAATTTTCTTCATTGGTACATCTTGCAGAGGTTAATCCTGCAAATGCTTCTGGACCATATTCCTTCTTTGTCTCATTAACTTTTTTTCTAATATATCTATAGGCTTCATCCCAGGTAGCCTCTTCAAACTTGCCATTTCTCTTAATAAGAGGTGTCTTTAATCTGTCAGGGTGATTAATAAACTTATATGCAAATTTTCCCTTTACACAAAGAAGTCCATTATTTAAAGCATCCCTTGTAGGCTCAACTCCAACAACTTTATTTCCCTTAACAACTAAATCCATCTGGCAACCAACTCCACAATAGGAACAAGTTGTTCTCACCTTCTTGGTTTCCCAGTGTCTATATTTTTGTCCCTTAGGACTTAATGCGCCTACAGGACATACCGATACACAGTTTCCGCAGGATACACACTTGGAATTACTTAAACCTTCATTAAAAGGAGTTGTAACAACAGCATCAAATCCCCTGTTTTCCAATCCGATGGCTGCAGTACCCTGCAATTCATCGCAAACTCTCACACATAGTCCGCAAAGTATACATTTTCTTGCATCATAATCGTAAAATGGATTTGATGTGTCTATCTTAGGTGCTCTCTTTGCTCCCTTATAGCTTCCATCAATAATACCATATTCATAGCTGTAATCCTGAAGCTTACAATTTCCTGATTTATCACAGCTTAAGCACTCCATGGGATGGTTGGATATTAATAAATTCAGTACATCTTTTCTAGTTTTAATAACATTTTCTGTATTAGTGTGCACCACCATATTATCCCTAACCATAGTGCTGCAGGAGGTTACTAAATTCTTAACACCTTCCACTTCAACCAAACATAATCTGCAAGCTCCTGAAGGATTAAGCCTTTCATCGTGACACAGGGTAGGTATATTTATGCCGGCATTTCTGCAAGCCTGAAGTATTGAAGTATTCTTTTCTGCCTCATACTGAATACCATCTATAATTATATTCATCTATTACTCCTTCCCTGAACTTTCCTTTTCTGAATTTAATTTTTCTATCTTTTCTATCTTTTCTATTTTTTCTATAACATCATCAATAGCCAGAGCTTTTGTCCACGTAGTTTCAACAAACTGTCCGTTTATTTTTCTATATGGAGTTTCTGGTTTATCAACATACAACAATTCAGTTGTAAGTCTTCCCTTCAAGCATAATGGACGACCATTTGCAGGGGGTTTAGCTACAACAGCCACATTCTCTTTTCCTCTTGATTTTACTTCAAATTCACAGCCGTACTGGCAAGATTTGCAGTTAACGACTTTTGATGCTCCGTCCCAAGCTCTTATTTTTCCCATAGCTCTCTTATCAACTAAAGCTCCTACAGGACATACAGTAACACATCTATTACAGGATACACAGCTTGATGATTCCAGCGTTTGATCAAAATCTGCAATTATTTTGGTACCATAACCTCTCTCGGAAAAGGATAATACTTTTCTGTCACTTACCTGAGCACAGGTTCTTACACATTTACCGCACAGGATACATTTTGCATTGTCCTTTAAAATATATGGACTTGAAGTATCCATTAGCTGTGGTCTCATAGCACCCTTATGGTCTCTAAATTTCAAACCATATTCATATGCATATTTTTGTAAAAAACACTCTCCAGCCTTCTGGCATGTAAGACAATCATTGGGATGACTATCCAGTAAAAGTTGTAATATATCCTTTCTAGTCTTTACAACCTCTTCGCTATCAGTATGAATTACCATACCCTCTTTAACCCTTGTAGAGCATGATGTTTCAAGCTTCTTGCTGCCTTCGATTTCCACTACACATAACCTGCAAGCTGCCACAACCTCAAGATTGGGATCATAACAAAGAGCAGGTATTTCAATGTCCAGTTCTTTTGCTGCTTCCAATATAGATATGTTATTAGGTACAGTAATCTTTTGTCCATTTATTGTAATTGTAACATTAGCCATATTATTACCTCTTCTATCTTTTAATTACTGCTTTTACAGGCTTAACAGGACATACATCCATACAAGTACCGCACTTTATACAAGCATCCTGATTTATTACATGTCTTTCCTTTACCTTGCCTGAAATACAACTTACAGGGCAGTTTTTAGCGCATTTTGTGCATCCTATGCAATCTTCTGTAATAAAATATTGTAATAATGATTTGCAGGAACCAGAAGGACACTTTTTATCTTTAATATGAGCTTCATATTCATCTCTAAAATATTTAATAGTTGTTACTACCGGATTAGAGGCAGTTTGACCCAGTCCACACAATGAAGCAGTGCTAATTGTATGAGCAAGGCTTTCCATTTTCTCTATATCTCCCTCTTCACCATTGCCTTCAACTATTCTTTCAAGAAATTCTAGCATTCTCTTGGTACCTTCTCTGCATGGTATGCATTTCCCACAGGATTCATCCACTGTGAAGTCTAAAAAGAACCTTGCTATGTCAACCATGCAGGTATCCTCATCCATAACTACCATGCCGCCCGAACCCATTATTGAGCCAATTTTACCTAAGGATTCAAAATCAACGGGAGTATCCATTAAATGTGCCGGAATACAGCCTCCTGAAGGGCCACCGGTCTGAATAGCCTTTAATGCTTTTCCATTCTGCACTCCGCCACCTATATCATACACAATTTCTCTTAAGGGAGTCCCCATTGGAACTTCAACAAGACCTGCATTTTGAATCTTTCCAACTAATGAAAACACCTTAGTACCGGGGGATTTTTCAGTTCCTATACTTCTAAACCAGCCAACGCCTTTTTGAAATATTACAGGAACATTTGCATAGGTTTCCACATTATTTATAATGGTAGGCTTTTGCCAAAGACCCTTGTGCGCGGTTCTTTCAATCTTGGTTCTAGGCATTCCTCTTTTACCTTCAATAGATTCAATAAGTGCAGTACCTTCACCACAAACAAAGGCACCTGAACCAAGTCTTAATTCTATATCAAAGCTAAAGCCTGTTCCCAAAATATTGTTACCCAGTATTCCAAGCTCCTTTGCCTGTTCTATTGCCATCTTAAGACTTTTAACGGCTGCAGGATACTCTGCCCTAACATAAATAAAGCCTTTGTCTGCACCAACCGCATAGCCGCCTATTGCCATTCCTTCCAATACAGCATGAGGGTCATTTTCTAATATGGATCTGTCCATAAATGCACCGGGATCCCCCTCATCAGCATTACAAATCATAAACTTTTGATCAGCATCATATTTATATGCTTCATTCCACTTTCTGCCTGTTGGAAAGCCTGCACCACCTCTGCCTCTTAGGTTTGAGGCAATCATATCCTCTACAACATCTCCTCTGGATTTGTTAAATAAAATATTTGCTAATGCTGAATAACCATCAACAGCTATATAATCCTCAATGCTACTTGGATTTATTATTCCACAATTCTTAAGTGCAATTCTAACTTGTTTCTTGTAATATTCTCCATTTAAAACTATGGATCCATCTTCTTTTATATCAACATTGCCAGCTTCTCTAAGACGTGCTTCAAGAATAGGTCTTTGATTTTCTTTTATGTGTTGCAATCTATCAAGTGTTAACAATTTCTACACCTCATTCCTATACTTTTCAATCAATTCTTTTATCTTAGTCTTTGTAACCTTAGCGTATATATCATCATTAATAGTTATAACCGGCGCCAGGCTGCACTCACCGACACATCTTGTAGAATTAATTGAAAACTTAAGGTCAGGCGTAGTTTCTCCTGCCTTAATACCAAGCACACTTTCAATTTCTTCTAATATAGCTTGGGCACCCTTTACATAGCAAGCTGTACCAAGACATACGCTAATAGTATTTTCTCCTTTAGGTACAAATGAAAATTGTGAATAAAATGTTGCCACTCCATAAATTTCAGACATTGGAATATTTAAGACCCTTGATATTAACTGTAGAATTTCTAAGGGCAAATGCCCAAAGACTTCCTGCGCTTCCTGAAGTACCGGCATTAGTGCTCCCGGGGTTTCTTTATGTTCCTGTATGAACATTTTGAAGTTTTCAATTTTTTCCTTGTTTTTCTCTTTGTCAAAAACAAACTCCATTTTTGTCTCCTTTATTTACATTTTGCTCCAATATTTCGAAAATCCAGCATAAAAATGTAACAGCCGACACGATTGATTTAAGTGCCAGCTGTATACAGTTGTGTTAAAAAATGTTTAGAACAATCCTTTTATTTTACCATCAACATCTACGTCTATGAATTCTGCAGATGGTACCTTTGGAAGTCCAGGCATCTTCATTATGTCTCCTGTAAGTGCTACCAAAAATCCTGCTCCTGCTGATATTGTTATGTCTCTGATTGTTATTTTGAATCCTGTAGGTCTTCCCAATACTTTAGCATCATCAGTTAATGAATATTGATTTTTAGCCATGCATATTGGTAAGTTTCCAAAGCCTAATTTTTCAAGGTTTGCAATTTCCTTGCTTGCCTTTGGTAAAAATTCAACATCGCCTGCTCCATAAAGCTTTGTTGCAATTGCCTTTATTTTTTCTTTAATAGGTAAATCCAAGTCATACACAAATTCCACGTTGCTTTCTTTTTCAGAAAGTCTTAAAACTTCTTCAGCAAGCTCTTTTCCGCCCTTGCTGCCCTTGCCCCATACTTCTGAAAGTGCTACATTTACGCCTAATTCTTTACATTTTTCTTTTATTAAATTAAGCTCAGCTTCTGAATCTGTAGGGAATCTGTTAATTGCTACAACCGCAGGAAGCTTAAATACTTGAGTTACATTTTCAACATGCTTTAACAAGTTTGGAAGACCTTTTTCTAAAGCATCAAGGTTTTCTGCTCCTAAATCTGCCTTAGCAACTCCACCGTTATATTTTAATGCTTTTACTGTTGCTACTATTACTACGGCACTTGGTCTTAAGCCAGTCTTACGGCATTTGATGTCAATAAATTTTTCTGCTCCAAGGTCAGCGCCGAATCCAGCTTCTGTTACTACATAATCTGCAATTTTGCTTGCCATTCTTGTAGCAATTACTGAGTTGCAGCCGTGTGCTATGTTAGCAAATGGCCCGCCATGGATAAAAGCAGGTGTTCCTTCCAATGTTTGAACAAGGTTTGGCTTTAAAGCATCCTTTAACAGTGCTGCCATTGCTCCTTCTGCCTTTAGTTGTCCTGCTGTTACAGGATTGCCGTCTCTTGTATATGCTACTATTATTTTTGCTAAATTTTCTTTTAATTCTATTACATCATTTGATAAACAGAATATTGCCATTACTTCTGATGCAACTGTTATGTCAAATCCGTCTTCTCTTGTAACGCCTTCTGACTTTCCGCCAAGACCGTCAACTATGTGTCTTAACTGTCTGTCATTCATGTCAACAACTCTTCTCCATACAACTCTTCTTGTATCGATGTTGAGTTCATTTCCTTGATGAATATGATTGTCAAGCATAGCAGCCAATAAATTGTTTGCTGCTCCTATAGCATGGAAGTCTCCTGTAAAGTGAAGATTTATGTCTTCCATTGGAACTACCTGTGCATATCCGCCACCTGCAGCTCCTCCTTTAACTCCGAATACCGGTCCTAACGATGGTTCACGAAGCGCTATCATTGTTTTTTTGCCTAAGCTTGAAAGTGAATCTCCCAAGCCTATGGTTGTAGTGGTTTTTCCTTCTCCTGCAGGAGTTGGGTTAATTGCTGTTACCAATATAAGCTTTGCATCTTCATTGTTCTTTATTTCGTTTTGCAAATATCTGTAGTCAATTTTTGCTTTGTATTTTCCGTAATTTTCTACATACTTATCAGGTATTTCAGCCTTTTCCGCAATATTATTGATTACCTGCATTGTTGCCTGTTGTGCTATTTCAATATCAGTTAAAAATTGTGCCATAGTTCCTCCATAAACATTTTTTATATTATATCATATTTTTTGTTATTTTCAAGTACTTGTTATTTTCAAGTACTTGTTATTTACTAGTACCGCCGCCATACAGATTTCCAATTTCATATCCTTCAACCTTTGCATTGAAGCAGTATTCATCTGATGGGAATGTTCCTTCAAGTGTTTCCTTATGGAACTCATTGAGTCCTTCTACCATTTCTTTTCTTATATTCTTAAACAATTTTACAAACTTTGGTTTGAAATCTCCGTACATTCCCAGCATATCCTGAGTAACTAATACCTGGCAATCTACGTATGGTCCTGCTCCTATTCCTAATACAGGAATGCTTACTGCTTCTGTCAATGATTTTGCCACTCCCTTTGGAACGCATTCAAGTACCAATGAGAAGCATCCTGATTTTTCTAATGCTTTTGCATCTTCTATTAATTTCTTAGCTGATTCAGGTGTTCCGCCTTGAACCTTAAATCCTCCTAATGATGTTGCTGTTTGAGGTGTCAGTCCAATATGTCCCATTACAGGTATTCCTGCTGTTACCATTGCTTTGATTGTATCTGCCATTTCAACTCCACCTTCTAGTTTTATACAATCGCAGCCTGTTTCCTTTATCAATCTGTTTCCATTCATTATTGCTTGTTCTTTGCTTACATTGTAAGAGCCAAATGGCATATCTCCAACTATAAACGTATCTGGGGCACCTTTAACAACAGGTTTGATATGATGGATCATGTCTTCCATTGTTACTGCTGTTGTTCCGTTGTATCCCAACATTATCATTCCTAATGAGTCGCCCACTAGTATTACTTCTACTTCACTTTCATTTACTATTGATGCTGTTGTATAATCATAAGCTGTTACGTAAGAGAATTTTCTACCTTCTTGTTTGAATTTCTTAAAATCCAATATTGACATTTTCTTTTTCATTTTTAATCTCCTTATTCTTCATTATAATTTAATCTTGATTAATTTTGATACATTTTTTCTTTTAGTAAAATCAAATTAGTTATTACTTCATTAATAGGAGTAGCTACGTTATATTCTTTTCCTAATCTTACTATAGCACCATTGATGTTGCTTATTTCAGTTTTTCTCTTATTGTTAACATCAGCAAGCATTGATGAAATATTTTCTCCTGTTACCTTAGCAACTTCTCTGAAGTGTTCAACAGGATTTGGTGTAACCAGCACAACTCCTACAGCTTCTGCTACCTTTGCAGCTTCTGCTACTGCATTTTCTGAAATCCACTCAGTTTCGGGATAATCTAAAATCTGTCCATTTCTTAAGCCTGTTAAAGCAGTTAACGGGTTTATTCCAACATTCACCAAGACCTTATCCCAAATTAAGCCTATAACATTTGTTGAAACTTGTATAGGAGCTAATTTAGCATCTTCAAATAATTTTTGTACTTTTTTGATTCTGTCTGTAACTTCACCGTTTAATTCACCTATAACTGTAGCGCCATGACCTGCATGTTTAATTCTACCAGGTCCCAGCAAGTTAGCTCCATGAGATGTAGTTCCAGAAATTATCTGTTCCTTTTTAACAACTGTTTCTAACTTTTCAATATTGCCCAAGCCATTTTGTAAAGTTAGAACTATAGTATTTTCACCTATTACAGCTTGATTTTGCATAATAGCAATATCAGTAATTGTAGATTTAACGAATACTATTGCTAAGTCAACTATTCCCACTTCTTCTGGATTTGAGGTAGCCTTTATGCCCTTTATATATCTGTCTCCACTTGTTCCTTCCATCCATAAACCATCTTTGTTTATGTTATTAACATGTTCCTTGAAAACGTCTAAAAAGTAGACTTCATTACCTGCTTCAGCTAAGAATCCGCCATATATGCTGCCCATAGCTCCTGCACCTATTATAACAACCTTCATTTTATGCCTCCAATATTTTATAGTTGATAAATTTTCAATAAGGTATAGTGTATTTAGTTAAACTCTTGGAATAACTTTTCAAAATCCTCTTTGCTGTCTTTTGCATGATAGACATGTTTGTCTTTAGGGAATTTTTCTGCCTTTACATCTTCTACATATTCTTTAAACGCATTAGTTACAACTTCAGCTACATTTGTTGCTTATCTGCCAAAAAGCCAGAAGCTTTCCGGCAGATATGCTTTAATTATCTTTCAACCTTTGGAAGGTCTTCTTCTTTCATATGGAATTCTTCTTCATATGAAGGATAAGAATCACTCTTGATATCTTTATCCCATGCACTGAATGCATCTACAATTTGTTGTCTCATCTGAGCATATTGTCTAACGAATTTTGGTTTAAATGTATTGAATATCCCAAGCATATCATATGCATTTAAGTTAAATCCAACTGCGGAATTTCCTGAACCTGTGCTTAATATTGGAGCTTTTATAGTTTTATTGATTAAATCATTGAGCTGTGCAGGCAATAATTCTATTAATACACAAAATGCACCAGCTTCTTCAGCTGCAATTGCTTCCTTAACCAATCTTTCAGCAGTTGCAGTATTCTTTCCTTGAACCTTGAATCCGCCCATTGATGCAGCAGTTTGTGGTGTAAGACCGATATGCGCCATAACGGGAATACCAATATCTACTACTGCTTTAATTTTATCCATTATGCCCATTCCGCCTTCCATTTTTACACAGTCAGCGCCTAATTTCATCAAGCTTCCAGCATTTCTGATAGCATCTTCCTTGCTGGCTTGATAAGACATAAATGACATATCAGCTACTATAAAAGTATTTGGAGCACCTTTTCTTACTGCTTTTAAGTGATATTGCATATCTTCAATATTAACATGTGTTGTACCTGACTCACCTTGGATAACCATTCCTAATGAGTCTCCAACAAGAATCATTTCACAGTCTGATTCATCTACCATTGATGCCATTTGATAATCATATACTGTTACCATTCCAAGTTTTTTTCCATTTGTTTTCATGTCAATAATGTCTTGAATTGTTAACTTTTTCTTTGCCATTTTTTCTCCATATATTATTTTTATATTTTTTGAAACATTTATACCTATTTAAATATCGCTCCAGACATTGCTGAACCAACTAATTTTGAATACCTATCCAAATAACTTCCCTTTTGTACAGGTGGTTTTGGAGCAATCCAATTTTTCTTTCTTTCTGCTAAAATTTCTTCAGAAACTTCTAATGTTAAAACGCCACCTTCAATATCTATAGTTATTATGTCTCCTTCTTCCACAAATGCTAACGGTCCTCCGTCAGCTGCCTCAGGAGATACATGGCCTATAGCAGCCCCTCTGGTTGCACCAGAGAATCTTCCGTCTGTTACTAAGGCAACCTTATCACCTAAATCCATACCTATGATAGCTGAAGTAGGTGTAAGCATTTCTCTCATACCAGGTCCGCCTTTAGGTCCTTCATATCTTATTACTACAACATCTCCCGGTTTAATTTCGCCTCCAAAAATAGCCTTTACTGCAATTTCTTCTTTGTTAAACACTCTTGCGGCACCGCTGTGTTTCCACATTTGAGGTACAACTCCTGCTTTTTTGCAAACTGCTCCTTCTGGAGCCAAGTTTCCATATAATAAAGCTAATCCTCCTGTTTGGGAATAAGCATGTTCCTTATCTCTTATAACGTCTCTGTTAGCTACATGAGTGTTTTTTATATTTTCAAAAGTAGTGTTACCAGTTACTGTCAATGTATCCTTTAATAATCCTGCTTCTTGTAAATCCTTCATAACAGCTGCAATACCGCCTGCCCTATCCAAATCTACCGGGAAATGTGGCCCTGCAGGTTTTAATTTAACTATGTGTGGTGTTATAGATGCAATATTCTGCACCATATCCATGTTGAATTCAACACCTGCTTCATTTGCAATTGCTGCCAGATGAAGCAATGTGTTTGAAGATCCGCCTATTGACATATCAACCAGAAGTGCGTTGTAAAATGCCTCAGATGTTAATATATCTCTAGGTTTAATATCATTTTTGTAAAGCTCCATAATTTTCATTCCGGTTTCTTTAGCCAAAGCAACTCTCTTTCCGGATGCTGCAGGATACGTGCTCCCAGGGAGAGCCATTCCAATAGCCTCTGTTAAGAAGTTCATGGAATTCGCTGTACCAAGTAGGTTACATGCACCGCAGCCAGGCAAAGCTGTTCTTTCAAGCTCTTGAAGCTCATCCATTGTCATAGCGCCTCTTTGTACTGCTCCAGGTGCTTCCATCAAGTCAGTGTATCCAACTTCCTTGCCTCCGCAAAAACCTGTTGCCATTACTCCGCCACTAATTACAATAGCCGGTACATTTAATCTGGCAGCTGCCATTAACATTCCAGGAGTAATTTTATCGCAGTCAGTTATAAGAACCATGGCGTCATATGAATGTCCGTTCATCATACATTCAATTGAATCAGCTATAAGCTCTCTGCTTGCAAGAGGATAATGCATGCCATAGTTCCCTTGAGCTATTCCATCGCATATTCCTATGGTAGGAAATTCAATAGGTGTTCCTCCTGCCATTAATACCCCTTCTCTAACTGCCTTTGCAATTGTATCTAAATGTACATGTCCAGGCATTGATTCATTTTTAGAATTTACAATACCAATTAAAGGCTTGTCTAATTCTTCAGGCAACAAACCCATTGAGTAATACAATGCTCTGTGGGTTGCTCTTTCGATACCTTTAGTAGTTATATGACTTTTCATTTAATACTCCTTTTCATATCAATTGTTTTAGCCTAATAAATTAGGTAAAAACATAATTATTTGCGGTATATATGTTAACAATAATAATACTATGATTTCTGCTATTAAGAAAGGAATAATTCTCCTGCTTATTTCTCCGATAGTTACCTTTCCAATTCCGCTGGCTACGAATAAGTTTACTGCCATCGGAGGCGTAATCATACCTATGGATGTATTTATTACCATAATGATACCTAGTACTACCGGGTTCATTCCTAAGCTTGTTACTAATGGTAACAACATAGGTGTCATTAATAATATAATTGACTGTGTTTCCAAGAAGCATCCTAAGAATAACAATATTATGTTTACTAGTAAGAATATTACTATTGGGCTGCTGAAAGCATTTAATATAGCTCCTGCTAATGTAGTAGGTATATTTGCACTTGTCATTAACCATGAGAATGGAGCTGACATACATACTGTAAATAAAACTACGGCAGTTTGTGCTGCTGCCTTTGCAAAAATTGGAGGCAAATCCTTTACCTTTAATTCTTTGTAGACAAACATTGCTACTACCAGTGAATAAACAACTGCAACTGCTGAAGCTTCAGTAGGTGTAAATATACCGCCGTATATTCCTCCAAGAATGATTAAAGGCATTAATAAAGCCCAAATTGCATCGATAAATGCTTTAAGAATTTTTATAAAATTGATTTTTTCATCATCTTTTATTTCATATTTTCTGCAAGTAACTATTGCAACAATAATAATTGCACTGGCTAACATGAGGCCAGGAATAAATCCTGCCATAAACATTGTACCAATAGATACATTAGCTATAATTGCATAAGTAACCATTGATATACTAGGAGGAATGACAACCCCTAATGTTCCGGCAGATGCTGCAATTGCTGATGCTCTATCTTTTGGGTAGCCCTTTTCAACCATGTTAGGAACCATAATACCGCCTATGGCTGCTACTGTTGCAGGGTTAGACCCTGATATAGCCCCAAAGAATGCTGATGCTATTGTTGTTATAATAGCCAAGCTTGATGGTAATTTACCCAACAAAACTTGCGCAAATCTTATAAGTCTTTTAGATATACCGCCCCTTTCCATTAAATCCCCTGAAAGAATAAAAAATGGAACCGCCATGAAAGGGAAACTGTCAAGAGATGTAAACATTCTTTGTACAATTACGACTATATCTGTATTCATTGTTCCTGTTAATAATGCTGTTACGGCCGCTATACCTAATGATAATGCAATAGGTACGTTTAAGATTAGCATCAATGCCAACATTCCAAATAGTGTTAAAGCCATATTCTTTTACCTCCTCTATGCTTCTTCATCTGTTTTTAATTTTCTTATGGCATATTGTAAAGAGCGCACTACCATAAGAGTTAATCCAACAGGTATAGCAGAGTATATAGCCCAAGTTGGCAACTGAAGAGCAGGTGTTCTTTGTCCCATGGCTGCTAATCTTTGGACAAGTCCAATTGATGTATAAGTCATAAATCCGCAAAAACCTACAATAATTATTGTTCTTAAAATAAAACTAGCCTTATGTGTAGATTTTGGCAATGCATTGACAAAGTTGTCCACTGTAAAGTGAGCATTGTTTTTAGCTCCAACGCCTATACCAAGAAATACAATCCATATCATCAAATATCTTGCTAATTCTTCAGACCATGGAATAATCATTAATTTTGTAAATCTAAAGAAAGTTGCCATGAATACTACAAATACCATTAAAGGTAATATTACAGTTATAGCTCTTTCTTCAAAGTTATCTAGAAAGTCTAATACCTTTTTCATATTTCCTCCTTTATATCTCCAGTTAGTTAAATGAATAGAGCACAACGTACTCTATTCATTTTTGACTAATCTTATTTACCTAACAATGCATCAATATAATCCGGATTGATTTCAGATTTAAATTGATCATATATTGGTTGACAGAATTCTTGCCATTCAGCCTTGTCAACTTCTGTTACAGTAACGCCTGTTTCTTTTATTTTTTCAACTAATTCCTCATCACTTTTCTTGCTGAAATCTCTTTCCCAAGCTCTAGATTCCTGTTCAGCTTTTACAATAGCATCCTGAACATCTTGTGGATAACTGTCAAATGCAGCTTTGTTTATCATCATAACTGCAGGTGAATAGAAGTGACCTGTTAAAGAAAGATAGTCCTGAGCTTCACTTAATTTATTTGTAGAGAATATAATTAAAGGATTTTCCTGTCCGTCAATCGTTCCTTGTTGTAAAGCTGTGAAAACCTCTCCCCAAGCCATAGGTGTAGGAATAGCACCTAAGTGTTTAAATGTTGCTATATGAATTGGATTTTCCATTGTTCGTATTTTCAAGCCTGCAACATCTTCGGGATGAACGATTTCCTTTTTACCGTTAGAAAGATTCCTGAAGCCGTTTTCCCAGAAGCCAAGTGCTTTAATGCCTATAGGTTCAAGTGAGCCTAATATTTCTTGTCCTATTTCTCCATCCATTACCGCATATGCGCTTTCTCTGTCTTTAACTATATAAGGAAGGTCAAACACTTGGAAATCCTTAGAGAAGTTTGGAAGAGGACCAGTTGAACTTACTGTCATTTCCAATGTACCAAGACTCACACCTTCAATTAAATCTCTTTCATTTCCTAACTGGCTACTTGGGAATATTTGAACGTCAACTTTACCGTTTGTATATTCTTCAACTTTCTTTTCAAATTCCTTTGCTCCCATAACATAGCTGCCATCAGGCTCAGTAGCTGTACCTAGTCTAATAACTATCTTTTCGTCTGTACCTGTATCTCCTGTGTTGTTTGGTTGTGTGCTGTCTCCTCCACATGCAACTAAAGAAAACGTTAAAGCAACGATTAATAAAATAGAAACTAACTTTTTCATTTAAATCCTCCTAAAATTTAATTAAACATTTGTGTTTTTGATTATTCATTACCTTTTGCTTACTTAAATGTTAAAAATTCACCTCCTGCAAAATAAATAATATTTAACCCTTATAATTATTATAAAGATATTTCCACACATCAACAGAATGCTTAATAGCCTCTTCACCGGTAATAAGATCCCTGTTTTTAATTGCGTCTATTATTGGTTTATGACATTCAAGAGCCTCTTCACCAAACCTATTGTTGTCAATGTCTTTGTATATATTAGGCACATATAATTCCATCACGAAATTATATATGGCCTGAACCATTTTGTTTCCTGTAGCCTTTCCTAGAGCTGTATGAAACATCAATTCTGTTTCAATGATGGCTTCTGCATTCATTAAATTATTATTAACCATCTTAAATGTTTTATCATGTACTTCTTCTAACCGCTTAATATCTTCTTCTGTTGCATTTTCAATTGCCAGCTTAATAATTCCTAATTCTATCATTTCCCTTAATTCTTTAGAATCATTCACGTCATTGCTGTTTACAATAAGTCTGAACAATAAAGGGTCAAACAATATGCCTTCAGTGTTATCAGCTACATATGTGCCATCACCTCTTTTAATTGATACAATGCCATAAGCTGAAAGAATTTTCATAGCTTCTCTCACAGAGCCACGGCTTACACCAAGACTTTGAGATATTTCCATTTCACTAGGCAGCTTGTCTCCTGGCTTTAATATATTTGTGACTAATAATCCTTTAAAATTCTTAATCACTATATCAGTGGCTGATTCTCTTTTTGCTTTAATAAAAATATCCGATATCTCGTTATCATCTATAATGTTAGTATTAAACAAGGCATGCAACCTTCTCTTTCTTTGTATTAAATTAATAAGGCAAATGTTTTTTCCAATAATAGTAATGTTTAAATGTTTAATGTTAAACATCCTACCTTTAATAAGATTATTTTAATACGATAATCAAAACTTGTCAAACGTTTTTATTGTTTAATAATTGACAACTATGATATAATCCTTATAGGTTTGAAAATGTTTTTTATTTAGAATAATTACTAAATTGCAACGATTTCAAGGAATTTGTTTTCAAATTTAAGTTTTTTATAAAATTACAATCTGATAAAAAAATAACCGACATTATATAATTACACAAATGTAAAAAGTGTTAATTTTACGTAACAAATATTAATCATGCTAGTGCGTCTGGTTTCATATTATCAATAAAATCACATAAACATAAAAAGCTTTAATGAATTTACTAATAATAATCTCAAAAAATGTATCGACAAATATTATTTAAAGTGCTAATATATAAAAAATGTTTCAGAGTAGATAAGATGCGTTAAGTGTTAAGGGATGGGAGGTCGCCCTTGAACGAAAGCTTTAAGCTGCGGTATCTTATCGCTTCCGCTGTATTAGAGATAAAAGTTTAAATTTTAACTACTCTCCTATATTGTGCGGAAGTATTATTGCTCAATAAGGGAGGATATTATGAGAAGTAATACTGAGTCACAAAAATTCACATCTTTAACCATCACCAGAGCTGGGTTGTTTGTAGCCATAAGCTTAGTTTTAAAAGTCATGTTTGAAGTTTATATTCCATTGGCAGGAATTCCTGCACTGCGTATAAATTTTGCTTCAATTCCGTTAATGCTTTCAGGAATAGTATTAGGACCAGCAACAGGATTCTTATCCGGTGCAGCAGCTGATATTATCAATTTTATTGCTAAACCAGGCGGACCATATTTCCCAGGTTTCACGCTAGTAAGCGCATTGAGTGGATTTATTCCTGGATTTATTTACAAATATCTGAAAAAGGATTTTAATTGCAACATCCTTAATACAATTTTTATTTCATTGCTTTCTGTTGGATTTGTATCCGTATTTATTTTCAATGGAATGCTAACATTTGAAAATGGCGTATTTTATAACGGCAAATCGTTAAGTCCGGTTTATATTTTAGGATTTTTTCTATTGGTTGCAATATACTTGCTGATTCCTGTAAAAATAACATCTTCAAACAGCAACTTCAGCATAAATAAAATAGTGTTCACTACAAGCATAACACAGCTGATAACATCAATTTTATTAAGTACCTACTTTTTATCCATATTATACGGCAAGGGATTTATGATATTCCTTCCGGCAAGAATATTGACCAACTTCTTTATGATCCCCTTGTATTCAATGATTATAGCAACCATATTGAATGCAGTAAAAGGAAGATTTAAATTATAAAATTAATAATAAAAGCAGATCTGCTGATTAGTTGTATAACAAAAAACCACCAATGGTGGTTTTTATTGTTTATTTATGCTTTCAGCTGCCAATCTTCCAGTGGAGAAAGCAGCCTGTATGTTAAAGCCTCCTGTATCACCGTCATAATCAATCACTTCACCAGCAAAAAACAAATGAGGTATCAATTTAGATTCCATAGTTTTGGAATTTATCTCATTTGTGGATACACCGCCCTTGGTTACCATTGCAATATTTGAACCTCCAAGCTTTTCAATTTTGAAGGGGTGAGATGAAACAAGCTCAGCTAATATTTTCCTTTTGCTTTTATCAAGCTGACTGCATGTAGTTTCTTGCTGAACACCAGACAGCTCCATTATTTTATCAACAAAGCGCTTTGGAAGATTAAGCTTAATCATCACTGTCTTTACATTTAATTTTCCTGAATGAATTATCAAATCATCAAAATATTTCTTAAACTCTTCAGTATTTTTAAAGGATGAAAAATTCACCTTTAAAACATCACCTTTTTCAAAGTATCTTGAATTATTTAATATAACAGGTCCTGATATGTTGACATGAGTGAATAGGAAATCACCTGTGAATTCATTTATTTTCTTATTGCTTCTCCATAGTGACACATTTATATTTTCAAAGGAAATTCCTGATAATTCTTTAAACTGATAATTTTCTGCATACACAGGCACAAGTGCTTCTCTTGGATTTATTATTGCATGACCGAAACTTTCTGCCATATCATATCCATCCCCTGTTGACCCGGTGCTTTGATATGCTTTTCCTCCTGTGGCTATAATGAGATTTATGCTTGCATAGCTTGATGTATTGGTCTTAATCAAAAACATTTCATTTGTTTCATCATAACTTACCTTTTCTGCAAATTCTTCATATTTTATTTCCACAGATTTTTCCTTGCAGCTTTCTAGAAGCACATTTAATATATCACATGAATTCAGTGTTACGGGAAATACCTTGCCGTCCTCTCTTATAAGGCTTTCTAAGCCTTTTTCCTTGAAAAAATCAACAGCATCCTTGTTTGTAAAATTATAAAGAGCAGCTTTTAAAAATCTGCCCTTGTCACCGTACCTTTTCAAGAATTCCTCTATGCTGCAGTTATTTGTATAATTGCACTGACCAGCTCCGGATATGAGCAATTTCTTTCCCGGCTGCTTGTTTTTTTCAAGAAGCAGGACTCTTTTGTTGTTTAAGGATAAAGCACTGAAAAGTCCAGCAGGTCCTGCTCCGATTATTACAACATCATATTTCATTATTTGTTCCTTCGCCATTTGTTTCTGTTGTTTCTGTTGTTTCTGTTGTGCCGTTATTTTCTTTTAGTTTGATAGCTTCTTCCAAGGATAAAACATTATGTTTTTCCTTCAATTTATTTAAACTTATAACAGCTTTAATTGAATACTGTGTTTCGTATTCATCTGAGTAAATTCCATTAAAAACAATATTATCATCACTTATTTCAAATGCATTGAATTTTCCTTTATAATCCAAATCTATTTCCTGTTCCTTACTGTTTATAAAATCATAAACAGCAAATGTGCCGTCTTCATGATTTTGAATTATATATGATGATGTTTCAGGGATTAAATATGCATCTTGTTTTGAATTAAAATGGTTTATGATGCTTTTGCTTTTTACATCCAATATTTTATACTCTTCGTTACCGGTATTTATCTCAAGAAACATATTGTTTATCCAGCTGAGTTTGCCCTTTGCAAAAAAATCAGCGCCATCAATTAATACAGGTTCACTTTCACCTGCTGCCCATATGAACAATTGATTGTTGTTATCTCCATAACCTGTTGTATAAAACAGCACTATATTTTCATCAGGGCTATCAACAATTTCAATTCCCTTTATTCTTTTTTCCAAGATGCTTTTATTGTTGTTCAAATAAGCCATAATGCTATTTTTATCATTTTTCTCAGATTTAAACTTAGGAATTCCGTCATTTTCTAAAATATCTAAATTAGTTTCAGCCTCTTCCAGCTTGGAGAGCACTGTTTCGTTATTTTTTGCAAGCTCCAGATAATCATTTTCCATTTTTTCCATTTCAATCTTTATGCTGCCCAGTTCTTTCTTCAAGCTTTCATTTTCATTTTTAATTGCTTCTGCATTTTTAATTTCTGCATATTCCTCAGGTCCCACTCCTGTTTCCTGAGAGGCAGGCATCATGGTACATCCAAATAAAAAAAATGTAGATAAAATAGTAGCTGCCAGAATTGCAGTTATTTTTCTCATAAAACCAACTCCTTCTCTGCTAATCACATTATTGTGCAACTTAGTGAGCAAAAAAGCACCTGTTAAGATGCTTTTTGTCATATACTAACTACTGAATCATTATACTTACTACTGAATCATTATACTAACTACTGAATCATTATACTTACTGCTACATATTCTCCGCCTTGAGAAATAGCAGTGCTTAATATGCTTTGACCTTCTGACATGTCTTTTATATATTTTGTATCACCTGATATGTTAAATATCCTTGTATTATTTGTAACCTTTAAATAAACTAACTCTGTCTGGCCGCTGCTGTTTACATTCTGCATCATAATAATCTTATCATCTGTATTTATGAAAACTATTTTTCCTGCAAAATTTATTGCTGTTTGAATCTCAGAAGCTTCAATGGTAACTATTTCATCACCTGATGTATTAATACTAACGTTGTAGCCAACTCGCAAATCATTAATTGATGCATTTTTATTTCCAATTGTTATAACAATATTGCTGCTCACGGAATATTGCTCAATGTTTCCATCCTTGTCAGCTATTTTGATTTTATTAACAGGTCCAATCAAGATTTCTTTAATTGTACCATTTATTTCTGCTTCTTTAGCAACAGTATTTATTGCAATCATATCATCATATTCTGTTGTAATTGTAACCTCATCTCCAACTCTTACTCTGTCAAAGCTTGATTCATCATCATTTCTTGTTACTTCAACATCACTGTTAAATATAAATGTTTTAAGTTCACCTTCATCAGTTTTAATAGAAACCTTTATTGGATAAGAGGCATAATCAATTGATGTTATTTCTCCGTCATATTTCTTTATTCTACTTATTGAATTAATTTGATATACTTTATCATCTTCAAGGAGAAGTGTAATTTCATCATTTTTCTTTAAATTCTTCAATTCAATTTCTTTGCCATCAAGATAAACGACTGTGTCAGATGGAACATTATATTGAACCTTATCCTTGTCTTCATCAATAACAGTTATTGATGCAGGTTGTGCATAGGCAACTAGTGATATTATGCCCCTAACAACTGATTTTGAATCGTCTGCTTCAATTTTGACTGCAAGTCTATTTTCATCTATTTTACATTTTACAAGCATGTCTTCTTCTAAATCGGAAAATTCTCTAGTTCTTCCATTAACATATATATCCGTTTCATCGTTAATTCTTACAATGCTTTCAACTTCATTGTTGTCACTGATGTACATAAATGATTCTGCTTTTTCATCTGATAATTTTGTTATAATTCCTTCAACAACTGTTGTTGGCACATAATCGTCTAAATCCGGATATACATCATTATCTTCTATGTATTCAAAAGCCTTGTCCAGTACAGTGGCAATTTCAGCTCTTGTTATTTTATCTGTAGGATTGATATTTTTCTGGTTGTCACCTTGAAGTATTTCCTTGTCGTACATAATGTATATGTATGGTCTCGCAGCAGTTGAAATTTCCTCTCGGTCAGTAAAAGGAAGAGTATATACCTTTAAGCTTTGAGCTTCATCGCCCAGCATCATAGCCTTTGTAAGAAGAACTGCGATTTCTTCTCTGGTTGCATCATTAAAAATGGTTTTCTTTGTAAACATATCTTTTATCCCATTTTCAGATACAATACCTAGTTCAATAACAACAGCTAAATAATCAAATGACCATTCATTATAAAGAGTGTTTGGCATGTCTTCAATAACAGGTTTATACTTTTCTATAATTTCATCCTTTAAATCTTCATCAATATCATAGAGCCTTGACATCATAACCAAAGCTTCTAAAACATTTACATTGTTGTCAGGCTTAAATGTCTTGTCGCTATATCCTGTTACCAGCCCGTTTTCTGCAACTCTTTCTATGTAACTCCTAGCCCAGTGACTTGATATATCCGTAAATACAACAGCGTCTGCAGCCATTGTAAAAACCATGGAAAGAATTACAGTCAACAATATTATTTTATTTAAGTTATTATTTTTCATAATACCTCCTACCATCCATATTTGAATAAATTATAACATAATATGATATATTCTGCAAATCTTTATTGCTTGTATCAGAGAGTTAAAAAAAACAAAAATAGGCTTCAAGTATACAAAACTATTGACATCCTGGAATATTATGATAGATTTTAATCATGACAAACAATTGGGGGTCACTATGCTTTTAATTATAAATAAAAATGCAGATAAAAATGAAATAGATATAATTAAGGAAAAAATAAATAAACTAGGCTTCGAGCTGAATGAAATTAACGAATTAAATTACCACATCCTGGGAATCATTGGAGACACAAGTAAAATAGATCCAGGCATATTTGAAGCTTATAAGGCCATAGACAAGGTAATGCTGGTGCAGGAGCCCTATAAAAAGGCAAACAGACTGTTTCATCCCAATAATACCGAAATAACCATAGGCGATGTAGACATAGGAGGCAATGACATATGCATCATGGCAGGACCATGCTCCGTTGAAAGCAAAGATCAAATCTTGACAATTTCTCAGGAAGTAAAAAAATCCGGCGCCAAATTTTTAAGAGGTGGCGCTTTTAAACCGCGCACATCTCCTTACAGTTTTCAAGGCTTGAAGCAAGAAGGTCTAGAGCTTTTACTATACGCCAAGGAACAGACTAATTTGCCCATAGTAACTGAAATAATGTCAACGGATTACTTGGATGAATATGTAGAGCATGTGGACATAATTCAGGTAGGTGCCCGCAACATGCAAAATTATGAGCTGTTAAAGCAGCTTGGAAAAACAAACAAGCCAATATTGTTGAAAAGAGGTCTTTCATCAACCATTGAAGAACTATTAATGTCAGCAGAATACATATTGCTTGGTGGAAACGAAAAGGTAATATTGTGTGAACGAGGTATAAGGACATTTGAAAATTATACACGAAACACATTGGATTTAAGCGCTGTACCAGCAATAAAAAAATTAAGCCACCTGCCGGTAATAGTGGATCCAAGCCATGCAACTGGCAGATGGTGGATGGTTGAGCCGCTGGCATTGGCTGCAGTCGCTGCAGGAGCTGACGGTTTGATTATAGAGGTTCACAATGACCCGGAAAATGCTCTTTGCGACGGAAATCAGTCCATAAAACCAGAAAAATTTCAACAGCTTATGGAAAAGTTAAAGCTCATTGCCAAGGCTGTGGGAAGAGAAATGTGATGAATATATTAAATGTAAATTTACATAACAATAGTTATGATATTGTTATTGAAAAAGGCTTGTTCGAAAATTTCAGAAAAGAAATAAGAAAAGTATATAATGGTACAAAAATAGCAGTTATAACTGACAGCAATTTGTTTGATTTGTACCATACTGCATTGGAAGAGCAGCTCTCAAAGGAAAATTTTATCCTCAACTTTATTGTTGTAAAGCCCGGTGAAAACAGCAAGACAATGAGCACACTTGAATATGTATACTCTAATCTTTCTAGTTTTAACATTACAAGAAGCGATTTGATAATTGCCTTTGGAGGCGGTGTTGTAGGTGACTTGGCAGGCTTTGCAGCATCCACATATTTAAGAGGAATATCTTACATACAAATACCCACATCCTTGCTTGCACAAATAGATTCAAGCATAGGAGGAAAGGTTGCAATAAACCTTAAGGAAGGTAAAAATCTTGCAGGAAGCTTTTATCAACCTATTAAGGTCCTCATAGATCCGGATATTTTATTTAGTCTCCCTGAAAAATACATAAAGGATGGTCTGGGAGAAGTAATAAAATATGCTTGCATAAAAGACCCCATACTATTTGACACCTTGATGAGCATTGATTCTAATAAGCAGCTTTTTAATCACATAGAGTATATTATTTATTGTTGCTGCACCATAAAAAAGCAGCTTGTTGAGGCTGACGAAAGGGATACAGATTTGCGCATGCTTTTAAATTTTGGTCACACTATTGGTCACGCCATAGAAAAACACCTGAATTACGAAATAGGTCATGGTGAAGCAGTATGTGCAGGAATGCTATATATAACCAAAAACAGCCAGCTTTTTAAGTATACTGAAGCAGGAACCTATGAAGCTATGCAAAATATGCTGGAGCATTTTCATATTGAATATAATATTCCAGATTTAACAGCTTCTCATATTAAAAAATATATAAGCTTAGACAAAAAAAACCTAGGTAGAGAAATCAAACTTATTTTGCTTAAGAAAATCGGAGATGCATTTATTCATAAGGTACCCTTTAGCGAAGTAGATAAATTCATAAACATATAGGAAAGCATATGGAATCAATTAAAATAAAGCCATCAAAATTAAAAGGAGAGGTTGTTGTTCCTCCCTCTAAAAGCTTAAGCCACAGAGCAATAATCTGCTCATCCTTGTGCAATGATGGTGTGAGTATAATTAATAATATTACTTTATCTCAAGATATACAAGCCACAATTGAAGGCATGAATCTCCTAGGAGCAGAAATAAAAATATCCGAAAATCAACTATACATAAAAAGAAGCAATAAAATTGAAAAGCATCCTGTTATTGACTGCAGAGAATCAGGCTCAAGCCTTAGATTTTTAATTCCTGTGAGCCTTGTATTAACTGATAATTGTACTTTTACAGGAAGTAAAAAATTATTTGAAAGACCTCTTGATGTTTATTATGACATATTTAATAAACAAAGCATTGATTATAAAATAAATGGCTGCATTCTTGCTATTAAAGGGGTTTTGTCACCGGATAATTTTGAAATTGCAGGCAATCTCAGTTCACAATTTATATCAGGCCTGTTGTTTTCTCTTCCTCTCCTTGATAGAGACTCCGTAATAACGGTTATAGGAAGCTTTGAATCAAAGACATATGTTGATTTGACAATTGAAGTATTAAATAAGTTTGGAATACTTATTGAAATGAAAGATGAAAAAACATATTATATACCAGGAAAACAACAGTATAAAAGCTGTGAATATACAGTAGAAGGCGATTATTCTCAAGCAGCATTTTTTTTGGTTGCCAATGAACTTGGAAACGAAGTTGAATGCCTTGGATTAAATAATGATTCACTGCAGGGAGACAAGGAAATAATAAATATCATCAATAAATTCAAAGAAGACTTACATGAAATAACAATTGATGCATCCCAGATTCCGGATTTGGTTCCCATAATTGCAGTGCTTGCTGCAATAAAGGAATACTGCACTACAACCATAATAAATGCTCATCGCCTCCGAACAAAGGAATCTGATAGATTAAAATCTATAACGACGGAAATGAATAAATTAGGGGCACATATAGCAGAAACAGTGGATGGTCTTGTTATACACGGAAAAAATACACTAAATGGCGGCACAAGGGTCAACAGCTGGAACGACCACCGCATAGCCATGGCCTTGGCTGTTGCAGCCACTAAATGCAAACATGATATAGTATTAGAAAACCATATGGCTGTACTGAAATCTTATCCTCACTTTTGGGAAGATTATAATAAGCTGGGAGGTAGCACAATTGAGCTCAATGATAGGCAATAAATTAAAGGTAACTCTATTTGGTGAATCCCATGGAGAGGCTATAGGAACTGTTATAGACGGTCTTCCGCCGGGAATCAAACTGAATTTAGATTATATAGACATGCAAATGAATAGACGAGCTCCGGGGCAAAACAGTATTTCCACTGAGCGTAGGGAAAAAGACGGCTATAAAATACTCAGCGGTTTTTTTGAAAATAAAACAACAGGCACGCCTCTTTGTGCTGTAATAATTAACGAAGATACAAAGCCCAAGGATTACAGTGAATTAAAAACAAAAATGCGCCCAGGTCACAGCGATTATACAGGATTTGTAAAATACCAAAACAGCAATGATTACCGAGGAGGCGGACATTTCTCAGGAAGATTGACCGCGCCATTATTATTTGCAGGTTCCATAGCCATGCAAATTTTAGAAAGCAAAAACATATTTATTGGAAGCAGAATAAAAAGTATTTATAATATTATAGATGAAGCTCAACTAGAATATAATTCATATGAAATTAAAAGGCTTAGAAGTATGAGCTTTCCGGTAATTTCAGAACATAAGCAAAAACAAATGCAGCAAACAATTATTTCAACAAAAGAAGAAGGAAATTCAGTGGGTGGAGCAATTGAGACTTGTATATTAAACATACCTGCTGGATATGGAGAGCCTTTTTTTGATTCAGTTGAAAGCAAATTATCTCACATGATATTTTCAATACCTGCCGTTAAAGGCATAGAATTTGGTGCAGGATTTAAAATTACAGAGCTTAAGGGTAGTGAAGCCAATGATGAATTTTATGTAAGCAACAATAAAATAATGACCAAGACCAATAATAATGGCGGAATATTAGGTGGAATTACTAATGGAATGCCCATTATATTCAATACAGCAATAAAGCCAACCGCTTCTATTGCTCTCTTGCAAAATTCCGTGGATATTTCCACAATGGAAAACACAACATTAAAAATTGAAGGGCGACATGACCCATGCATAGTTCCCAGAGCACTTCCGGTTATAGAAGGAGCCGCTGCCTTGGTCATACTTGACTTAATGCTTGAAAGGGACGGTGAATTATGGACTTAAAATTTGCAAGAAATGAAATAAATATTATAGACGAGGAAATAATACATCTGTTGGAGAAAAGGTTTAATATTGTGGTGGAAATTGGAAAATATAAAAAAGAAAACAACTTACCTGTGTATGATGCGGAAAGAGAAAAAACAGTTGTATCTAATTGTATAAATTATTTGACAAACAAAAATTATTCTAAAGCCATAGAAGACATATACAAACTGATTATGGATTCAAGTAAGGAAATGGAAACATAAGGAGAACAATGAGCAAAAACATAGTAATTATCGGAATGCCCGGAAGCGGCAAAACAACAATAGGTTCCTTGGTCGCCAAAAAACTCGGCATGAAGTTCATAGATATGGATATTGAGTTGGTAAAAAAAGAAAACAAGACAGTTATAGAAATGTTTGCTATCAGTGAGGGATATTTCAGAGACAGTGAAACAAATTACGCCAAAGAATTAAGCCAATCAAATTCTCTGGTTATATCAACCGGAGGAGGAATAATAAAAAGAAAAGAAAACATACATTATTTAAAGCAAAATTCTATAATAATATTTTTAAATAGAGCACCTGAAAACATTATATCTGATATTGACATAAAATCCCGACCCTTGCTAAAGGAAAGCATTGATAATGTTTATAAGCTTTATAATGAAAGAATTCATTTATATAAAAAATACTGTGATATTGAAATACTAAATGACAAAACAATTGAAGAGGCCGTTGAAAAAATTTCTTCAGTTGTCAACAAACAAATAAAGGACTGATTTCTCAGTCCTATTTTTTATTCCATAGACTTCTTATAAACCAACTCAAATTCATTTTGTATTTCTGCTGATGGTTCAGATGTCATTTTAGATACTACATAAATAAATAGGCAGGATACTATAAACGCAGGAAGCAATTCATATACTCCAAAAATTCCTCCCATTGGCTTAAGTATAAGCTTCCATATAAACACCATTATACCTCCACCAAGCATCCCTGCAATAGCGCCTTCCCTTGTTGTTCTTTTCCAGAACAGCGAAAACAGTGTTATTGGTCCGAATGTTGCACCAAAGCCTGCCCATGCAAATGAAACAATTGTGAAAATTACACTTGTTTCATCAAGAGCTATTATGATTCCTATAACAGAAATCACTAATAATACAATCCTTGACATATTCATAACCTGACTGTCAGTTGCATCCTTTTTAATTAGATGCTGATATATATTTTTAGAAAATGCCGAAGCTGCAATCAATAAATATGAATCAGATGAACTGATTGTAGCAGCCAATATACCAGCCATTACAAATCCTGCTAAAAGCGCCGGAAGCAAGTTTTGCGAAAGTACTATGAATATGCTTTCAGCTTCGCTGTAAGTTGAAAGCTCTACAGGGAACAATGCTCTTCCTATTATACCAATGGCAACAGCAGCTCCCAAGGATATTATAACCCATACTGTAGCAATTCTTCTGGATAGCTTTAATTCCTTTGCATCTCTGATAGCCATAAATCTTAAAAGCACTTGAGGCATACCGAAATAACCAAGACCCCAAGCCATTGTAGAAAGTACTGTATACAAACCATACTTGCCTGCCTCATTAAATTGAGGTACTCCATTTACCACTAATTGTGTTTTATCTGCCCCCATCGCAGGTGAAGCAATTCCGAAGAATTCAAAGAAACCAGGTATTGCTTGAGCATTTGAAATTACTGACGCTGCACCTCCTGCAGCTATGGTGCCGACTATTAATATTGTAACAAGAGCAATAATCATTACGAAGGCCTGCATTGTGTCAGATGCAGTTTCAGCCAAGAATCCTCCAACAAATGTGTAAAACAATACAAATGCAGCACCTGCAATCATCATTGTCTGATATTTAAAACCAAAAAGCGTGCTAAACAATTTACCAACTGTCACAAAACAGCTGGATGCATAAACAGTAAAAAATACAAGAATAAATACTGCAGAAATAGTCATAATAACTTTATTTTTTTCTTTAAAACGATTGCTGAAAAAGTCAGGAAGTGTTATGGAGTCTCCTGCAACAACTGAATAGTTATGAAGCCTTTTTGCAACAAAAAGCCAGTTTAAATATGTGCCTGCAGCAAGTCCTATGGCAGTCCATATTGAATCACTTAATCCATACCAGTACGCAACTCCCGGAAGACCCATTAAAAGCCATCCACTCATATCTGAAGCTTCAGCGCTCATGGCAGTAACCCAGGGACCCAGTGATCTACCTCCCAAAAAATAGTTTTCACTGCTTTCATTAGCACGTTTCGCAAAATACAATCCAATGCCTGCAACTACAGCCATGTACACAACCATTGAAATAAAAATTTGTAATGTGTCTCCTTTCATTAACGAACCTCCTTTTTATTATTATTTATGCCGCTTTATATAAAATGATTTATACCCACTTGTCATTCTGAGCGTTAGCGAAAGAATCTCATGTTTTGAACAATTCGGAGATTCTTCACTTTGTTCAGAATGACATAAACAGACTTTTTAGGGTACCCATAAAATATAAAAACAGCAAATATTTATTAAAAGTATATGTGCAAATTTAAAAAAAGTCAAGAATAAATAATAGCGTAATTTGTAAAAATGTAAACGTTGCCAATATATTAACAAAGTGTTGAAATTACAGCATTTACAACAAAACATATCTGTTTTCAAAATAAAAACAGATATGCATTAAAATACATATCTGTCGAACATTATTGCGTAGCAATAATGTTCCCGGGATCCAACAAAAATCCTATTTATTTTCCCAACAAGTTATTTATCACTTCTTTAACTGTTGTTATTTTATTCATGCCCTCTAAATTTGATCCGCAAAATACAAGCCCGTCTCTACCCTCAACTGCATCAATTAAGCCCCTAGAAATACAGTAAGGAATTGTCAGAGGATTGCAGTTTGGCATACATCTAAAGCACTTGCCGACCTTACAACCATTTTCCAAAGTATCCTTTAGAAAATTCGTCATAATTGCTCTTGCAGGCATTCCCACAGGACTCTTAATAATCATTTCATCTTCCAAGGTAGCATTAATATATGATTGTTTGAAATTTTCATGAGCATCACATTCAACTGTTGGTACAAACAGGGAGGCTATTTGAAAACCATCCGCTCCAGCTTCCTGCAGCTCCATAATATCTTCCTTTGTGCGTATTCCTCCTGCTGCAATCACAGGAATTTTTACGCTGTGCTCATTTTCTACGTTAGTTATCAGTTCCTTTACTTCTCTAACAATATTTACTAGAGACATATACTTCTTTTCAAGCATTTCATCCATTTTAAAGCCTAGGTGGCCACCTGCTAATGGGCCTTCAACAACCACAGCATCAGGAAGTCTATCATGCTTTAAATAGCTTTTTATTATTATTCTTGCTGCTTTTGCAGAAGATACAATAGGAGCTATTTTTGTAGAAGAGCCTTCAACCAGCTTAGGAAGCGCCAATGGTAGTCCTGCTCCGGATATTATTAAATCTATTTTTTCTTCAACAGCCCTTTTAACATAAAGTTCATAGTTGTTTATAGCAACCATTATGTTCATGGCTAGAATGCCTTTTGTTTTTTCTCTTGCTTTTTTAATTTCCTTACTAATTGCTCTAAGGTTGGCTTCAACAGGGTTAGTCAAAAAATCAGACTCTCTGAATCCAATTTGAACTCCTGATATAGTGCCTATTCCGCCTTCATTAGCTACTGCTGCAGCCAGGTTGGACAATGAAACTCCAATGCCCATACCACCTTGAATTATCGGAATCTTAGCTGTTAAATTACCAATTTTCAATTCTTTTAATTCCATGATTTCTCCAATATTTTTAAAATCTATTTATTTGATATTCAAAGTATATAGATATTGCAATGATTTGTCAAGTAAAAATTAATGGGGCAGTAAACAAGGCACTCTGGGGCACTCTGGGGACGGACCTTGAAGTGGAAGGGGAATTACTCCACTTCAAGGTCCGTCCCCAGAGTGCCCCCAGAGTGCCCCGTCCCCCAAAATTTCTTTATTTATTTTTTATGACTGTATTCGTCAAGGGCAGCATTGGTATTTGCTTGCTTTTCTTCAATTGCTTCCTTAACCATTAAATCTTTGACCTTCATGAGTCTTGTTTGGTTTCCTCTTTCATTTTCATCAAGCTTCATTTGAATGTACTTAATTGTTTCCTGAAATTGAGGAATCATAACATATTCAAGAGCATTAACTCTTCTTCTGGTTTTTTCAATTTCAGCCGCTAAAAGCTGCACTTCCTTTTCCACAGCCGCAAGCTTCAAGAGCTCAGGAAATATATTTGATAAATTTTCAATAGCATTATCAAGCTCAGCAGATGTGTTGGCAAAACCATATGGATAAATATTTGATGTGTCGTCGGTGGTTGTTTTAAAATCAAATACCGGCACATCAACACTCATAACATTTTTGTTTGTTACTTCTATAGAAACACCTTGCTTGGGGTACATCAATGCTTCGTTTAATACCTCTGTTGACATTACAGCGCTGGCTATAACGAAATTTGAATAAACATCACCAATTTGTGCTTCAACCTGCTCACGCAATCTTTTATTTTCTCTGGCAAGCTCCAAAAATTGCTTCATAAGCTCATCACGTTTATCCTTGAGCATCTTGTGGCCTTTAACAGCTACCTTTAAACGCTTTTTCAGAGAGGTCAATACCATTCTGGTGGGATTTACATTTAATCTTGCCATAACTACACCTCTCTAACTTTGTTTAGGATAGTATTTTTCAATATATTCGTCTCTTATACGCTTTAATTCACTCTTAGGAAGCAGTGTCAATAAATCCCATCCTATATTCAATGTTTCCTCTATTGATCTGTTTGTTTCATAACCTTGAGAAACATATTTCTTTTCAAACTCATCTGCAAACTTAGCATAGAATTTATCTGCATCAGAAAGTGCAGCCTCTCCTAGTATTGCCATAAGTTCTTTTGCTTCCTTACCTCTTGCATAAGCAGCAAACAGCTGGTTAAGAACGTCTGAATGGTCTTCTCTTGTCTTTCCTCTTCCTATACCCTTATCCTTTAAACGTGATAATGACGGAAGAACGTCAATAGGAGGTTTAATATTTTTTCTATACAACTCACGAGACAGAATTATCTGTCCTTCAGTAATATATCCTGTCAAGTCCGGTATAGGGTGAGTTTTGTCATCCTCAGGCATGGTAAGTATAGGAATCATTGTTATAGAGCCTTCCTGATTTCTTTTTCTTCCTGCCCTTTCATACAATGTTGCCAAGTCTGTATACAAATATCCTGGATATCCACGTCTACCCGGTACTTCCTTACGAGCAGCTGAAACCTCACGAAGAGCTTCTGCATAGTTTGTAATATCAGTAAGGATTACAAGAACGTGCATTCCTTTTTCAAATGCAAGGAATTCTGCAGCAGTAAGCGCCATACGAGGAGTTGAAATACGCTCAATGGCCGGGTCATCTGCTAAGTTCATGAACAATACTGTTCTGTCTATGGCACCTGTGCGTCTAAAGTCAGAAATAAAGAAGTCAGCTTCTTCATAAGTGATTCCTATAGCAGCAAATACAACGGCAAATTTAGAATCAGTTCCTAAAACCTTTGATTGACGTGCTATTTGAGCAGCCAAATCAGCATGAGGAAGACCGGAACCTGAGAATATTGGAAGCTTTTGGCCTCTTACCAACGTATTTAATCCGTCTATTGCTGAAATACCTGTTTGAATAAATTCATCAGGATAGTCACGAGCTGAAGGATTCATAGGAAGTCCGGCAATATCCATTCTTTTTTCAGGTATTATTTCAGGACCATTGTCAATGGGTCGACCGAGACCGTCAAAAACACGACCTAGCATATCATATGATACAGCCAGCTCCATGCCTCTTCCAAGGAACTTCACCTTGCTTTCTGCCAGATTGATTCCAGCAGAGCTTTCAAACAACTGTACCAAAGCGTTGGTGCCATTGATTTCAAGAACTCTGCAGCTCCTTGTTTCACCGTTTGGAAGCTCAATAACTCCTAGCTCATCATAAGCTACATTTTCAACATTTTTAACAAGCATTAAAGGTCCTGCTACCTCAGATATAGTTTTATATTCTCTAATCATGTTATTCGACCTCCTTGCTTGATACTAAAGCTCTAATTTCTGTTTCAACTTGATTCTTTATGTCGTCAAAAACTTCTTGTACATTCTTTTCTTCAGTATACTTGAATCTTCCGATTCTTTCCCTTACAGGAATATCTGACAAGGCTTTAAAGTCAGCCCCTTCTTTTAATGCTTCCAAGCCATCATCATAATATTTTAAAATTAAAGTTAACAATTTATGTTGCTTATCAAGAGATGAATAAGTATCTATGTCATGGAATGCATTTTGGTGCAAGTAGTCTTCTCTTATAGAACGTGTTGCTTCTAATTTCAATCTGTCCTGAACAGACAATGAATCAACTCCGACCAATTGAACTATTTCATTCAATTCAGCTTCTTCCTGAAGCATCTTTATTGTTTCAGAGCGAAGTTCTGACCAATTTCTTGCTACGTTTTCATCAAACCATTTACTTAATCTGTCAGCATACAAAGAGTAGCTGCTTAGCCAGTTAATAGCCGGAAAGTGACGTCTGTATGCAAGCTGTGCATCAAGTGCCCAGAATACCTTTACTATACGCAGTGTTGCCTGTGAAACAGGTTCTGATATGTCTCCGCCAGGAGGTGATACGGCTCCGATTGCTGATAGAGCACCCTCTCTTCCTTCGGTTCCAAGACTGATTACTTTTCCGGCTCTTTCATAGAACTGAGCAAGACGTGATGCCAAGTATGCCGGATATCCTTCTTCACCAGGCATTTCTTCAAGACGTCCGGACATTTCACGAAGTGCCTCTGCCCAACGAGATGTAGAATCAGCCATAAGAGCAACTGAATAACCCATGTCTCTAAAATATTCCGCAATTGTAATACCTGTGTATATTGATGCTTCACGAGCTGCAACAGGCATATCAGATGTATTTGCTATAAGCACTGTACGTTTCATCAATGATTCGCCTGTTCTAGGGTCTTTAAGTTCAGGAAACTCCATCAAAACATCCGTCATTTCGTTTCCACGCTCGCCGCAGCCTATATACACAACTATTTCTGCATCTGCCCATTTAGCAAGCTGATGCTGAACAACTGTCTTGCCGCTTCCAAATGGTCCAGGTACTGCTGCAACCCCGCCCTTAGATATCGGGAACAAAGTATCTATAACTCTCTGTCCTGTTACTAAAGGTTTATCAGGAACCAATTTTTCCTTGTAAGGTCTTCCTTTTCTTACAGGCCATTTTTGCATCATTGTTAAATTAATACTTTCACCTTTATTGTTTAACAATGTACATATTGTATCTTCAACAGTAAAACTTCCTGCTTTAATTTCTTGTACTCTTCCGCTGATACCATATGGTACCATAATTTTTTGCTGTACTACTATTGTTTCCTGAACAGTTCCTATAATATCCCCTGCACGTACAATGTCACCTTCCTTAACAACCGGTACAAATAGCCATTTCTTTATTCTGCTAAGAGAAGGAACACTAATACCTCTAGTAATATTAGGACCTGAAATTTTTCTTATTTCTTCAAGAGGACGCTGTATTCCGTCATATATTGTTTCTATAAGACCAGGTCCCAGTTCAACTGACAACTGCGCTCCTGTTGTTACTACAGGAGCTCCCGGAGCCAACCCTGCAGTTTCTTCATATACTTGGATAGATGCTTTGTCACCACGCATCTCAATAATTTCGCCAATCAGTGCTTGGTCGCCTACACGTACAACGTCAAACATATCCGCTTCTTTCATACCTTCAGCTATAACCAACGGACCTGATATCTTTACTACTCTACCTTGGCTCATTAATATAATCACCTGCTTTCATTTTTTATAACTTTAGTTAATCGTTGTTAAATAATATATCTGCACCAACTGCTTTTTCAACAGCTTTCTTAATATTCTCCATGCCTATTCCGCGTGTTCCGCTCATACTAGGTATAGGAATTATAGCCGGCAGGCGCTTTTCATTATATCCATAAATGGTATCCCTGATTTCATCGTAGAAGTTTTCTGTTATATAAATTATAGCATAGTCTTCATTTGCAATCTTTTGCAGTCTGCTTCTCGCATCGTCCTTAGTAGTGCAACCAAAAACATTAAGTCCAACCGCTTTAAATCCAAGAACACTTTGCTTATCTCCTATAATACCTATCTTATACATAAGTTTCTCTCAACCTCTCTCTTATTAATTCAGGTGAGATGCCTGCAAGCTTACCTGCCAAAATTATTCTTGCAATTTTTATCTCATTATCCTTTGCTATTAAATATGCTGCGAGTGGATCAATGTCAAATGAAACAAACTTGGCATCCTTTATAAATTGAATTAATTTATTGTCAAGAAGTTTCTCCAAAACCGCAAATAAACCATTCTCTTCCAAATATTGAGTCCCTTCAAGAAATGCTTCCTTAAATCCGTATCCGGAAATTTGTTCTGCAAATTTATCAAACGAATCATTATAATTGCTTATAAAAGTTTGCTCATTAATATTTCCGCCTTTAATAAAAACCTTATTGAAAAAATCCCAAGACTTATCCATCTTCTTTAATCTAACAAATGTTTTTATATTAATAGTATCTATAAGCATTCTTACATAGTCAACTATGAATCTGCTCTCAGTTTCTTCAGCTGATTTCTGCATTTCATCATAACAATACTTGTCTAATATAATGTCTATTATTTGAGGATCATTTAATTTTGGAAAAACATCTATAATTTCATTTAATGCTTTGCTCATATCCTCAGTTAATGGCAAAAAATCTCTTTCATTAATTGAATTTTTAAGAGTTTTAATATCTATTGTTCCTGTATCCACTAATAATTCTGTTGCATCGATTCCTAAGTACTCTGCCTTCATTAGAACTTTTAAGTTATGATAATCATATGGATACAAAAACATTTTAAAATAACTGAGTTTAGGTGCAATCGACATAATAAAATCATAAGATTTCTTATGTTCTTCAGACAATAATTTTTCAAATTCATCTGCTTTTATAGATTCATTTTCATAACCATAATTACATTCATCTAATACTCTTATTGCATCCTCTGCAGTCTTTGCATCTATCATTCTTTCTGCTCTTTCACGTGATAACATGTATTTTTCAACACTTCGTACTCTTGCAACAGAAAAAATATAATCTGTACCTGTTAATTTTGCCAAATTCATTCCTCCTTTCAGCTGGAATTAATCGAAAAGGGCATTAGCAACATCATTTGTAAGTTCGTCTTTTATGGAGCTTAATAATGTTTCAAATGTGCTGTTAATTTCAATATCTCCATTTATAAGTACAAAACCTCCGATTGATTTTATAGTTTTTTCACTCAATTTAAGCTTTTGTCCGTTTAATTTATCATTAACCGATTTTACTAACCTATCGCCAATACTTTCCTTATCTTTTTCATTTAAGATAATATCACCACTGCAATTTGGAATGTTTAAAATCTGTTCCACTAAATAGCTTATATATTGATCCTCAGGCATTTCCTTAAGTTTATTTAGAGCAGCACTAAATCCATTTTTTATTACTTGCTGTTTCGTACTTAATATCATCTTTCTACTTTGAAGCTCTGCAGAAGAGATCATTCTGTTTTTTAAAATTTCAGCATCAGCTATTGCTTTTTGTTCTTCTTTTTTTATAATTTCTTCAGCTTGTTTGTTAGCTTCTTCGATTATTTGTATGCTTGTATTTTCTGCATTCTTTATTACAACTTCAGCAGCACTGTCTGCTTCATTTAAAATATTCTTAGTTATGTTCTCAATGCCCACCTATATCACATCCTTATTATATTTTTATATGATAAATCAAATAAATACATTATACAGTTATACCGTTAATTATAAGGAATGATATAAGTAGAGCCAATACAGCATAAGTTTCAACCATTGCACCATAAACCATTGCCTTAGCAATTTGTTCAGGTTTCTTAGATATCAACATAATACCTGAAGCGCAAACCTTTCCCTGATGAATTGCTGAAACAATACCAACTACACCAATAGGTAATGCACCTGCCAAAAAGTATCCGCCTTGTGCAACTGTTAAACTTACCATATCTCCGCTTAGAAAACCGATTTTATTCAGTATTATAAAAGCAATTAATAGACCGTAAATGCCCTGTGTACCTGGTAATGCTTGTAAAATCAATGTTGCTCCGAACTTCTTAGGGTCTTCTGCCATAACTCCGGCTGCTGCTGATCCAGCATATCCTATACCAATTGCGCTGCCACATCCTGCAAGGGCTGCTATTGCTGCACCTAAAATCGCTAAATAACTACCTGATGAAAAAAGTTGTTCCATTTAAAATTACCTCCTAAGTTATATTGTTATTTTATAATTTTTATATATTTTGTTTTTTTCATAAAAGGGTTAAATGCTTCCCCTCCGCCTTCGTAGAATTTTCCAAAGAACTCAACATATTGTAACCTTGCTGCGTGTACAAACGTACCCAATGAGTTTATTGCAATATTAAATGTATGTCCAAGCAACAAAACTACCACTAACAGAATTGATGCAAAAATGCCGGTTCCACCCAATGATCCTAATACACTTATTACTGAAGAAATTACCCCTGTAGCAAGTCCAAGCGCTAAAAGCCTCGAATATGACAGTACATCACTTAGATAACTTGTAATGCCATATAAGCTTAGTATACCGCTTATAAGCTTTGAAATTATGCCTTCCTTCTGTCTTCCTTGAGTTAACACTAAGCCAATTCCAAATACAATAGTCATCCATTTTCCAATTAAATTAGATCCTGTAATTATAGTGTTACCAAACAGCCATAAAGAAATTCCAATTATAAAGCCATACCAAAATCCTATATCAAACAATGCATCAAGCGGATGTCCATCTCTTATGAGCATATAGGCTTTAACACCCATCCCTACGAATAGATGTATTAAACCAAAGACTAATGAAAAAATTAATAGTGTCATAGGTTCAATTATTGGATTAATCCATATTGGCTCGATTACAAAGTCAGTATTAAACATAACTCTCGCAATTGTTGTAAATGCATCTCCAAAGTAACTTCCAAACATAATACCCCAAAAAATTGTTGACAGCCCACAGTAGAAAAACATTTTCATCATTTTTTTCAAAGTGCCTTCAACATCAAATTTCTTAAGTATAATAAAACATGCTGCAGAAATTATTAAGCCATATCCTACATCTGCCAGCATTAAGCCAAAAAACATAAGATAAAATGGAGCCATTATACTTGTAGGGTCAATATTTGTGGATGATGGAAGACTATATAACTCTGTTATTGCTTCAAATGATTGGGAAAAAGAATTATTATCTAATAAAATCGGATATTGTTCACCTTCTTCAGGCTCACTGATTTCATGCCAGCAACTATATTTTTTTAATACTTGTACCAGCTGCTTTTTGCTTACATCAGGAACCCATCCTTCAAAGTAAAATGTAGTATCTGTTTTAAGCATATTGTTTAATATTTTATTTTTATCTTTTTCTATTGTTAAGTAATCATAATAAATTTGTATTTCTTCTTTATAATGAACATATTCAGAAATATTTTTTTCAACATTTTTTTTCTGTTCTGATAATTCGTTTAACCTTTGTTCATATAACATAATATTTTCTGATGATGTTCCTGTTAAATCTTTAAATTCAACATTATTAAATCCAAATTGTTTTAATATTTCATATACATCATCTTTTTCCTTGGTTAAACAAATAATTGAAACGTAGTATTGTTCCTTATCACTTGTTAAAATATTTATTAAACATTTATCGGTCTTTTGTTGCAAGTCATTATTAAGTTTATCAATATCATTTACATTTGGAACAACACCGATAAATATACTTGTATACCTTGTTTCATGAAGTTCAAGAGGCAACTCATAGCTAATCCAAGGTTTTAAACTCAAAATTGAAGCTTCTATCTTATTTTGTTCAAAACACAGGTCATTATAAGATTTACTGAGTTCAACCACCTTTGATACATTATCTTCCACATCTTTAATTTTATTGGTTATTTCTTCAAATTCATTTGATGAAATGGACTTTCTTGTATTGAATAATGGTTTTTTTCCTACATCATATCCTTCAAGAGTAATAAGGACATCATTTATTTTTGAAATTTTCGCATCATACTTTAAAACTTCTTCATCATTTCCATCTTTTTTTACATATGATACCCATTCAGGATCAGAAAGTTTTGAATCTTGGGAATTAATTTCTACAACTCCTAAATCCATAATTTCTTTGATAATAGATGGCTTTTGATTGTTTAACCCGATGATGCTTACTTTGCTCATTTTAACTATTGACACCGGTTTTCACTATCCTTTCCAGTATTATCGAAGCTGCCTTATCCAAATTACTATTAGCCTTTTCTAAAAGTTTTTCACAATCTTGTGCTGTACTGTTTATTATTTCATCATATATTAGCTGAGCATCAGATTTAGCTGCTTTAAGAACATTTGAGCTTTTTGCCTCGGCTGTTTTCTGTGCTTCGTCTAAAATTTGTGTACGCTTTGCATTAGCGTTGGTTATTATTTGTTTAGCCTTATGGTTTGCTTCCTTTTTAATTGATTCAGCCTTGCCTTCCGTCTCTTTTATTACTTTGATTATTTCAATAGACACCATACCACCACCTTTATTTGTGTTATAAGGAAAACATATGCATTTTCATTATTTTACTATAATTTATAAGATTAAAAATGTCAATAGCTTAACTATTCCCATAAATTATTCTGTTATTCATTTTATTCGAGAGTTCTAATCCTTTTATATTTGATTTTTATTCTCAATAAAATATTATAACGAATATTTTATATACGTTCTGTAACCTAAGTTACAGAAAACATTTGAATTTTATTTTTAATACATTTTCAACAAATCATAATAATTTTTTTAATAGTATAATAATAAGTTAATTATTTATCAAGAACGCACTTTTTAGTACTTTAGTACCCTAAAGGATACTTAGTATGTATCCATAGTGCTTGAAATTTTCTTTTGTAAAACATTTTCACTACGTTTAATTTCTAAATATTCAGCTCCAAAACCATGCATCATTTCCAGTATTGGCATTATTTTTTCGCCAAGCTCTGTTAACCCGTATTCAACCTTTGGAGGAACAACTGGATAGACCTTTCTGTAAATAAGATTATCCTCCTCTAAGCTTCTTAACTGTTGAGTAAGCATTTTTTGTGTAACATCAGGGAGTCTTCTCTTAATATCGTTAAATCTTAATATTTCCCCACTTAAATACCATAAAATCAATATTTTTCTTTTACCTGCTAACAGCTGTTGAACCAATACCATGGGACATACCTTGTACCTAATGCATTTATCGCTCATATGACAACTGTTATGTCTTTCAGATTCTTGAAACATCTTATCACCCCATAATTATTTTAAGTATCTTTTTAAATGCTATGGTCTAATTTATCACTTACATACTTATTAAGCATGTACATCAATAATTATAGCATGATTATATTAAAATAACAATTAAATTATGAAAACAATTTCTTAACAATTTGTTAATATTTTATCACATCTTGCTAAATTATGCTACATAAATATAAAAACTGTGCCAAAATTAATTGACACAGTTTTTCTGATTTTAATCTAATTAACTGCAAATATCAGTTCTGCTTCTGCAGCAATTTCATCATCCACATAGGCAGTTGCGCTTCCTATGCCAAAACTACCCTTAAGCTTACTTATTTTAGTGACAAGCTTTAAGGTGTCTCCTGGAACTACTTTTCTCTTGAATTTAGCTTCTTTGATTCCGCCAAAATAAACAGTCTTATTTTGAAATTTTTCAAGAGACAAAATAGCCACTGCTCCTGTCTGAGCCAATGCTTCTATTATTAAAACTCCCGGCATAACAGGGTTTCCCGGAAAATGTCCCTGAAAAAACTGCTCATTAAATGTTACATTCTTTATGCCCACAGCTAATTCACCTTCTTGAAGCTCCACAATTTTATCTATTAAAAGCATGGGATATCTGTGAGGAATTATTTTTTGAATATCACTTGAGTTTAAAATCATAGCAACTCCTTATTTATTGTACTTTTTCAATACCAGTGTTGCATTGTGACCACCGAAACCAAATGCATTTGAAAGAGCGTAGCTATATTCCTTTTCAACTCCAACGTTAGGAACAAAATTCAATCCCAAATCAGGGTCAGTAACTATGTGGTTAATTGTCGCAGGAATAAATGAATCCTCCAATGATTTTGCACATACAATAGCTTCTACTGCACCTGCAGCACCCAATAAGTGTCCTGTCATTGATTTAGTAGAACTTATAAGCACTTCATTAGCATATTCTTTGAATATGTTTTTTATTGCTTGAGTTTCAAATTTATCATTGTACTTGGTACTTGTTCCATGAGCATTGATATAGCCTATCTCTTCTGTCTTGATTCCAGCATCTTCTATTGCACTAAGCATAGCACCGGATTGTCCTTCTGAACTTGGGTCTGGAGATGTCATATGGTATGCATCGCAAGTAGCTCCATATCCAACTATTTCAGCATAGATATGAGCTCCTCTTTGGATAGCATGGTCATAGTCCTCTAATACCATAACGCCTGCTCCTTCTCCCATAACAAAACCGTTTCTTTCCTGATCAAAAGGTATTGAAGCACGAGAAACATCAGTAGTGGTTGACAATGTGGTCAATGCCGCAAAACCTGCTATTGAGCATGGAGTTATGGCAGCCTCTGAACCCCCGGCAAGCATTACGTCACAAATTCCATCCTGAATTCTCTTGTAAGATTCTCCTATGGCATTTGCGCCTGTTGCACATGCTGTAACTGTAGAGTAATTGATATTTTTAGCCTTATATTTTATTGCAACTAATCCTGATGCCATGTTTGATAACATCATAGGAATAAAAAATGTAGATACCTTGCCAGGTCCCTTTGTAAGAAGCTTTTCATGCTCAGTTTCAATTGTATGTATTCCGCCAACAGCACTTCCTATTACACAGCCAAATCTATGGCTATTTACCTTTTCTGTGTCTAGACCTGAATCTTTAACTGCAATATCAGCAGCGGCAATTGCAAACTGACTGTATCTGTCCATTCTCTTTGATTCTTTTTTTTCAATATAATCAGTTGGGTCAAAATCCTTTATTTCTGCTGCCAGCTTAACATTAAAATCAGATGTGTCAAAAGATTCTATTGGACTGATTCCGCATTTTCCTTTTTTTACATTTTCCCAAAATTCAGTACCTGTACCTATGGGGCTTACCACACCTATACCGGTTATTACAACTCTTCTTTTCATAGCTCCTCCTACATATAGTATCCGCCATTAACCGACAATACCTGTCCGGTTATATATGACGCCTTATCTGAAATTAAAAACTCTATTGCATCTGCTATATCGCTTGGTTGTCCCAGCCTTTGCAGAGGTATGTTTTTCATCATTTCTGCTTTTATATCCTCAGGGATTCTATCAGTCATTTCTGTTTGAATAAATCCAGGCGCAACGGCATTAACAAGAATATTCTTCTTTCCAAGCTCTCTTGCCATTGATTTAGTCATTCCTATGACTCCAGCCTTTGATGCAGCATAATTTACCTGACCGGCATTTCCCGCAAGACCTACAACAGAAGATATATTTATAATTCTTCCGTGCTTTTGTTTCAACATTCTCTTTGCAATGTGCTTGCAACAATTAAATGTTCCTTTTAAGTTAGTGTCTATTACCATGTCAAATTCTTCTTCGCTCATGAGAGGAAGAAGATTATCCTTTGTTATGCCTGCATTATTTATTAATACATCAACTGAACCAAAATTTTCATAAGCTTCATCAATTAGCTTTTTTGCATCATCATAGCTTGATATATCGCATTGAACAATAACATTCTTTGTTTCCTTGTTTGTAAAGCTGTTTATAAGCTCTTCCATGGACGATGTATTGCTTCTGTAATTTAAAACCAAGTTGTATCCCAACTCATTAAGCCTTAAAGCTATAAATGCTCCAATGCCCTTTGAAGCTCCTGTGATTATTGCAGTCTTCATAAAATCCCCTTTCCAGCCATTAATATTTATTTGTTAAGCATAAGACATTTGAAGGAATTCACCTAATGAATCAATGCTGTCTATATTTATTGCTTTTACATTGCTATCTATTTTCTTTATAAAGCTTGATAGTGTCTTACCAGGTCCTATTTCAACGAATAAAGTTACTCCGTCAGCTATCATTTTCCTTACGCAACTTTCCCATTGAACAGGGTTGTAGACTTGTTTTTCGAGCTTTTCTGCTATACCAGAATCGTTATTGTAATACTCTGTGTCAACATTTGAAATAACATTACAAGCTGGTTTTTTAAATTTAATTTTCTCCAAGTCTTCCTTAAGCCTTAATCCTGCTGATTTTAGCATAGAGGTGTGGAAAGGTGCGCTTACCTGAAGCTTCACAGCTCTTTTAATGTTAAATTCCTTAGTATCCTTCATTGCATTTTCAATTGCTTCTTTTTTCCCTCCAACAACTATCTGTCCTGGACAGTTAAAGTTAGCAGGTTCAAGAAGTCCATATCTTTCTGTTGCAGATTGGCAGAATCGAATTGCATCTTCATCTGTACATCCCATAAGAGCAAGCATTCCACCTTCACCTACTGGAACAGCAGTTTGCATATAGTTTCCTCTGTTGTAAACAAGCTTGACTGCAGTTTCAAAATCCATTGCATTCGCTGCTGTCAATGCTGAGTATTCACCAAGACTCAATCCTCCCATTACTACAGAATCCATGTTAGTTTTCTTTTTCAGCACTTCAAAAATTGCCATGCATACTGTCAGTAAAGCTGGCTGTGTTATTTTAGTTATGCTTAAGTCTTCATTAGGTCCTTCAAAGCATAACTTAGTTAAATCAAAACCTAGCGCTTCATTAGCTTTATTAAATATTTCCTTGCTTTCTTCGAAATTTTCATAAAAATCTTTTCCCATGCCTGCATATTGTGCGCCTTGACCGGGAAAAACAAAAGCAACCTTATTCATTTTTGCCTCCTTAGAAAAAAGAACTTAAACCCTTTGCAATTTTCTCTGCTTCTTCAAACATTTCAGTAATGATTTCTTCACAGCTCTGCTCTTTATTAACTAAGCCTGCAATTTGTCCTGACATAACAGAGCCGTAATCTACGTCACCTTCTACTGCTGCCTTGTAAAGTCGTCCTCTTCCCAGTTGCTCCATTTCTTCAACAGTAGCATTATTTTTTTCTAATTCTTTAAACTTTGTTACAAGTTTATTTTTAAGTACTCTGACAGGATGACCAGTTTTTCTTCCTGTAACAGCAGTGTCTGTATCATTTGCTTTTATGACTTTATTTTTATAATTTTGGTGCACGCTGCATTCCTTAGCTAGCAGAAATCTTGTACCCACCTGCACACCTTGTGCTCCAAGGCTTAATACAGCAGCAATTCCTCTTCCGTCTCCGATTCCTCCTGCAGCAATGACAGGAACATTCACAGCATCCACTACCTGAGGAGTTAGACACATGGTTGTTATTTCACCCACATGACCGCCAGATTCGGTGCCTTCACATATAATAGCATCAGCTCCTATTTTTTCAAGATGCTTAGCATAAGCAACTGATGGTACTACCGGAATTATTTTTGAACCGGCTTCTTTCCAAAGCTTCATAAACTTGCCTGGATTACCGGCACCTGTTATGATAACAGGAACTTTTTCTTCAATCAACAAATTTCCAACATCCTCAGCATGAGGGCTCAAAAGCATCACATTTACACCAAAAGGTTTACTTGTTAACTCTTTTATTTTATGTATTTCTTTTTTTAGAGCTTCAGCTGTGTTGTTTCCAGAAGCTATTACACCGAGGCCCCCTGCTTCTGACACGGCAGCAGCAAGACCAGCATCTGATATTTGAGCCATGCCGCCCTGGAATATGGGATATTTAATATTAAGCAGGCTGCATATACTTGTTTTTATCATACTATCTCCTTGTAAAAATCTTAATTGAACGCCTTATCACCAATTTATTTACTTACTGACTCGTACAAATTGGGATTACGCTATTCGCTATAATACAAAACGCCCATACAGGCGTTTTTTTACTCCAATGTTTGATTTGTTAATTTTGTTTTTCTGTAATGTAATCTACAATGTTTCCTACTGTTACAAGCTTGCTGTAATCATCTTCTTCGATTGTAACGTTTAGTTCATCTTCAATTTTGCTTATCAGTTCGAATAAGTCTAATGAATCTGCACCAAGGTCGTCCTTTATTTTGCTTTCTAAAGTTATTTTTTCTTCTTCAACGTCCAATTCTTCTACTAATATTTCCTTTACTTTTTCTAAAATCATTATAGCCTCCAACATTATTTTTAATATCCATTATTTTCGATTTACCATTTTTTTAATATCTAATATTTTGATAATCGAAGTATATAATAAAATAATATGTTTGTCAATAGTATTTTTGGAAGTTTAATTAACTATTAAGAATTTTTTAACTAAAAAGCCTGTCAATAGACAGGCTTTACTATAATACGACAGCCATTTACCTTGAAATCATCTTGCTGATTATTGCTTCCTTAATGTACTGTGCTGCTTTACCGTCACCGTATGGGTTGACAGCATTAGCCATGCTTTTATACTCTTCATCATTGTTTATAAGAGTGTCTATTTCCTTTAATATTACGCCTTTTTCAGTGCCAACCAGCTTTGCTGTCCCTGCTTCTATTCCTTCAGGTCTTTCCGTTTCACGTCTTACAACCAACACTGGCTTTCCAAGCGAAGGCGCTTCTTCCTGCACCCCTCCTGAATCTGTAACCACCAAGTAGCATTTAGCCATTAAATTTGTAAAAGGCAGGTAATCAAGAGGCTCTATCAAATGAACATTATCCATACCTTCGAATACTTTTCTTGCAATTTCTCTCACCTTAGGATTTAAATGCATGGGATAAATAACTTCAACATTCTTGTTTTTTTCTGCAGCTTCCTTTACAGCAGAAAAAATATTTTCCATTGGCTCACCGATATTTTCTCTTCTGTGAGCAGTGAGAAGCAAAACCTTGTTATTTTCAAAATCTATGTTGTTGAGTCTTTCATCTTCAAATTTATAATTTTTATCTATAACCCATTTCAGTGCATCAATGGATGTATTTCCTGTAACAAAAATTTTGCTGTCATCGTAACCTTCTCTCAACAGATTTTGTCTGGAGGTTTCAGTTGGTGCATAATGAAAGTCCGTAATCACTCCGGTAAGCTTTCTGTTTGCTTCCTCGGGATACGGGGAATACAAATTACCGCTTCTTAAGCCTGCTTCCACATGGCCTATCTTCACTTGATGATAAAATGCTGCAAGCGCTCCTGAAAAAACTGTTGTTGTATCTCCTTGAACAAGTATTAAATCAGGTTTGAATTCTTCTATTACGCCTTCTAAGCCCGTCAGTGCCCTGCATGTTATTTGTGTCAGCGTCTGACCGCTTTGGAATATGTTTAAGTCATAATCAGGCTCAATATCAAATATTCTTAAAACCTGGTCAAGCATATCTCTGTGTTGAGCTGTAACACATATTTTTGTTATGAAATGTTCCTCGTCATTTTTTAGCGCCTTTACTATTGGAGCCATCTTCACAGCCTCCGGGCGAGTTCCGAAAATGATGAGAACCTTAATCTTATTCATAATTCCTCCTATTGTTCTTTTCTTTTGAATAGTCCACCGATTTTTGCAAAATAAAATACCGCAATAACCACTATAGTAGCAACTACAATTCCTGTAAACGGGTCGGCGTCAGCTATGGCAATTGATACAATGCCCAGCATCATACTTATTAAATACATAATAAGGACGGTCTGTCTTTGATTTAGACCTGATTTCATAAGCTTGTGATGCAAATGATCCTTGTCTGCCTGCATTATTGGCTTCTTGTTTATATATCTTCTTATGATTGCAAATGTTGTATCGAAAATAGGAAGTCCCAAGGCGAACAATGGAATAGCCAATGTTACTGCTGCTACGCTTTTAACCATGCCAAGCACAGATGTTACAGCCAGCATGTATCCTAAAAGAAGCGACCCGGTATCTCCCATAAATATTTTTGCCGGATTAAAATTAAAAGGAAGAAATCCTAATGATGCTCCTGCAATAATTGCACACTGCATCACAATGAAATCATATCCCAGATTTGCTGCCGTAAAAAGGAGCGTGGTAGCAGCTATGGAGGCAACCCCTGAAGCAAGCCCGTCCAACCCATCAATCAAATTAATTGTATTGGTAATTCCCACCAGCCAAAACAATGTTACCGGGAATGAAAGCCAAGTCAAAAGATAGCTCATGCCTGTAGAAGACAATGGATTGGTTATGAAATGAATTTGAACTCCGCCTTTAATGGCAATTAAGGCTGCTATTATCTGCATAAGCATTTTTATCTTGGCAGGCATATCGTACATATCATCCACAATTCCTGTCAAAACAATTATTGTGGCACCAATCATAATACTAATATTGGTTGTTGTGTGAGGCATGTATACAAACATACTCGCCATTATTGAAATATATATGGCCAAGCCACCAAAATAGGGTATTGGTTTTTTATGTATTTTCCTCGGATCCTTTGGCACATCTAAAGCTCCAACCTTAATTGCAAGCTTTCTTGCCGGAGGTGTCATTATAAATGAAATAATTACAGCTGAAATAAAAGCTATAAAATAATTAACCATATTAGTCCTCTGCCTTATCCGAATTTTCTATATCCATTAGTTTATTTACTCTGTTTTCGTGTCGTCCACCTTCGAACTCAGTTTGAAGCCATGCATCAACTATGTCAGTGGCAACGCCCTTTCCCAGTACTCTTTCTCCCAAGGCCAACATGTTTGCATTGTTGTGCTTTCTTGACATTTTAGCCATATATTCATTTGTGCAAAGAGCACATCTTATTCCCTTCACCTTGTTGGCAGCTATGGAAATACCAATTCCTGTTCCGCAGAATATTATTCCTCTGTCCGCTTGACCACTTACAACCATTTCAGCTGCTTTTTTTCCAAAGTCAGGGTAATCCACAGAATCAGTGTTATATACACCAATATCAGTAATATCATAACCATTATGAGATAAGTGTTCTCTAACTGCTTCCTTTAATTGAAATCCGCCATGATCACATGCCAGTACTATTTTCATTTTCATCCTCCGTTTGTATTTTCTTTAATAAGGCTATTTTATTTCTCTTTTATTTTATCCAAATTATTAAAAATTTTTAATAATTGTTCTTCAATTTCTTCTGCAACTTTTTCATAAACATTATAGTCTAAACCATAGGGATCATCAATATCCAAGTTTTTCCCTACCAATTCTTCATCATTGATTAATAAGGCATATTCCTTCAAAGTGAAAACCTTGCGAGAATAATCAGGCATAGCATTTGTAATCATTTTTTTATGGCTTTTAGTCATAGTCAAAATTAAATCCGCATCTTGAATGATTTTATTAGTAAGTTGCCTTGCCTTATGATTTAAAATATCAATTCCTTTTTTATTTAGTGTATAAATTGCTTTTTCATTGGCATCATCACCTTCAAAGGCACTGATTCCCGCTGAAGATACATTGATGTTTTCTATGCTTTTTTCTTGCAACATATGCTTAAAAATTCCTTCAGCCATGCTGCTTCTGCAGGTATTTCCTGTACATACAAACAAAATATTCATACACACCTCATACATTTACAGTTTCGCTGGATGCTTTTCCTAATCTGTTCATTATTGCCTTTCCAAGCTCCTTTTCATCAACTGCCTCAGCAAGTATAATGTCCACCCCCATGTGATCAAAATCTCTTAAATTCCTAAATAAGTTAGACGAAATTGTGAGAGGTTTTGTTCTGTCACCGCACAAAATTGTTAATTTTCCGGAATAATGGCCTTCAGTTTGAGCTGTTGACAATATTCCCACCTTTAAGCCTTGCTCTTTAAATTTTTCATAGTCTTCGTTTATTTTTCGGGCAATATTTTCCACCTGACCCTTGTAAAGAATAACCCTTGCTTTTGGAGAATAATGCCTGTATTTTTGACCTGGAGATTTAGGAACTATTTTTTCGTTTGCTTTAATAATAGCAGGATCATATTCACATTCTCCTAACACGCTCACTATGTCTTCTCTGGTTACTCCGCCCGGTCTCAATATCATAGGTATTTCACTTGTCATATCCACAACGGTAGATTCAAGTCCTATGTCTGTGTTGCCTCCGTCAATGATCATATCAACCTTGCCCATTAAGTCCTCTATGCAGTGTGAAGCATCTGTGGGACTTGGTTTGCCTGATAAATTTGCACTTGGTGCAGCAATTGGTTTCTTGCTTTCTTTAATTAGAGCAAGGGCAATTTTGTTAACAGGCAGACGTATTGCTGCAGTATTAAGCCCCGCAGTTATTTTATCTGATAAAATACTCTTTTTGTATAAAATCATAGTCAATGGACCAGGCCAATATTTCTGTCCCAGCATCTTAGCGCTGGCTGGCACTGTTTCAATTAAATTGTACAAATCATCAAATTCTGCTATATGTACTATTAAGGGATTATCCTGAGGTCTTCCTTTGGCCTTGAATATTTTATCTACAGCTTCATCATTTAATGCATCCGCACCTATGCCATAGACTGTTTCAGTAGGAAATACCACTATGCCACCTTTGTTTATAATCTGTGCAGCTTCCTTTATAATATCATAGTCAATATTTTCAGGATCCATTTTTACTATTTTAGTTTTAATAATCTCTTCCACTCTATACCTCTTAAGCAATTTTCTATGATTGCTTTTTATTATTTTCTAATTGTTACACTATTTTTAATTATATACTACATTCTCCCCAAGAACAAGATTTTACTTCTTAATATTTTCTAACAAGATTATTTCATTTTATTGCGTTCCAAATTCTTCAATAAGGGCTTTTCCCGTCGTGGCACCTGCTGCCTATAGAGGCGGAGGGCATTTAATTTAGTTATATATTGAAATATTTAGATTTAAGATTTCTGAATTTTAAATATTCACATATATATTATTAAAGACATTCAGGAGGTTAAAGTGAATATTTTATATTATTTTATGGTTGGATTCATAATAGGAGGCATAGGAACATGCATTGGAGGCTTGTTTTCTGTTATGATTCACAAGCCCAGCGACAGGACCGTATCAGGAATGCTAAGCTTTGCTGCAGGCATCATGCTTTCCATCATATCATTTGACCTTATGCCGGAAGCATATGAAATCGGAGGATTTTTTATTGTAACATTAGGTCTTGTAATAGGGCTATTAATTGTATTTACGGCTGAACAGCTGATACCATCTCATAAATTAACAAAATATAAGGGAAAAAAATTAAGCTACATAAAAATGAGCTTAATAATAATGATAAGCATGAGTCTTCATAACTTTCCTGAAGGAGTTGCTGTTGGCTCAAGCGCTGTATATTCAGAAAATTTAGGTTTAAAAATCGGGTTTTTAATTGCTGCTCACGATATTCCGGAAGGTATGAGCGTAGGTGTTCCACTGGTAATGGCAGGGGCATCGCCTTTGTCTGTAGTATTGCTTACATTACTTACCGGTCTTCCCACAGCCTTTGGTGCTGTTTTTGGAGCAATATTAGGCGGCATATCAAAATACTTCATTGCATTCTGCCTTTCAGCAGCAGCCAGCAGCATGCTTTATGTTTCATCAAATGAGCTTATACCGGAAGCAAAATTACTGTACAAAGGAAAAAGCAACGCCGTGTTTTTGCTGGTTGGCTTTATTTGCGGATGTTATCTAAGCTTTGCCATGTAGCTATGCTTCGTTATATATTTTGTCGTAAACAAGGCTGTTTTGAGCAATGATTGATTCAAGCGCCTTTAAATCCTCTCTGTAAAACCTGACACACAGGCCACAGCTTGAGCTGATGCTTCTTGGAACCGGTATTATTTTATATTGAACATTATACTTTTTTAAAGCAGCTTCCACCTTCATTGCATATGAAACTGATTTAAAGGTCATGTAATTGTATTGATTCATTTTATACCTTCTATGTTTTCTATAATAAAATAAGTATCAGATAAATTCGATTCTTTTCAAATCATGAGATTCTTCGAGCAAGCTCTCAAAATGACATTAAAAATACCTCTCATCAAGCTAAATAATTATTGTATTATAAGTATAGCACACAAAGAATTATAATCTAATAAAAAAAAGTTATAATCAACAAGCTGATTATAACTTTTTTTATTACATTTCATCCAAGGTGAGACTGTACCCTTCCAAAAACTCGTCCATGAATATCTTTACATCTTGTCTGTCCATTTTTTCAATTTCAGCAAGAAGGGCTTGCTTAGCCTTTACAAACTCCTTATTGCCTGATTTTTCTTCTTCTATACATTTTATATATGCGCTTATTTTATCAGCTGCCTTAATTGTTTTCCAAATTTCAGCATCTCCAGGTTGAGGAATAAGTACAGATTCAAAATCTTCATAAAAATCCTCCGGCAGAAGCTTTAAAAGGCTTTTATTTGCTGAAAGCTCCACCTCTTTATACGCTGTCTTTATGGCAGGATTAAAATACTTTACTGGAGTTGGCATATCCCCTGTCAATATTTCAGAAGCATCGTGATATATTGCATAAAGCACCGTCTTGTAAGGGTCTGTTTCCTTCTGTAGACGCTTTTTTTGTATAATTGTAAGCGCATGTGCTATCACTGCCACATCTAGGCTGTGCTCACTGACATTTTCTTCTTTTATGCTTCGCATTAATCCCCAACGGTTTATATATTTCATTCTTGATATAAAAGCAAAAAAGTTTGATTTTTTCATTTTAATATCCCTTATTTTGGAATTGCTGCAGTTGCTCCGTTTGATTTCATTATTTCCTTCATGCCATCTGTAGCTTCAATGGTTCCATCTTTAAATATCCATAATGCTTCAGCATCCAATGATTCTATTAATGCTTTTCCCTCTTCATAAGGAAGCAAGAATGTTGTTGTTGACAAAAAGTCAGCCTTTCCTGAGTGCTCAGTAACTACTGAAACAGCTCTGAAGTAATCTCCAGGCATCAGTGTTTTTGGATTAATCAAATGATGTACAATTATATCTCCAACCTTATAAAATCTTTGGTAATCTCCGCTTGTTACCACGGAAGCATCTGTTAAAAATACTGTTTCCAAAATACTTTCCTCAGAAGTACCCATAAAGCTATCAGGGTCTTGTATTCCAACGCCCCATTTATTTCTTATACCATCCTTTGGTATTCCAAAGGCACGTATATTTCCACCTGCACTTATGATACCTGAAGTAAATCCTTCTTTCATTATTTCCTGTACAGCAACCTCTGTGGCATATCCCTTTGCTACTGCACCTACATCAAGACTCATTAATGGGTCATCCAAGTACACAGTGCTATTTTCCACATCAACGATTACTTTATCTATATCTGTATGTTCGTTTGCTGCAAGTAGCATTTCCATAGGAGGTATTTTTGCATTAGCAGGATCAGATTCTCCCTCTTCTCTGTAATCATGCCATATTTCAAGCACAGAACCCATTGCAATATTTGTTTGTGTTCCTACCTCTTCATAGAGATTTTTAGAAAACAATATTAAGTCAATGATATCCTTGCTTACCTTTACCGGCTTAACACCTGCATTGTCATTGATTGTTTTAATGTTGTTTATTCCATCATAGTCATTATATTTATCATATAACTTGTGAAGCTCCATCATTCTATCATTGATTGTTTGTGCATAGGTGTTGAATTCTTCTTCTGTTTCTGTATATCCTACAACTTGAACAACAGTATCAAATGTACCTATAAAATTATATGAATATTTTTCATATGTCTGTTCTGTTGGAGGTTCTACGTTTTTTTGACAACCTGTTAAAATTGCAAAAATTAAAATTCCTGTCAAAAATAAAGGAATTATTTTTCTCATATTTATCACCCTAAAATATAATACCAAATAAATTTAATAATATCAATAAATAATTAACAATAATCTGAATCTGAATCATACGCATATAAAAACTCCCTCATTGGGAGGGAGTTTAACTTTTTATTTATCTTGCGTTAGCTATTGCTTCTGAAACTATTTCTTGATATCCTTCAACTGTGATAGTTACTGAAGAAGTTAATTCAGGAACATCTGGAACGGATGTATGTTTTTCGTCTCTTACTTTAACTTTTAATCCATTGATTTCATCAACTGTCTTACCTACCATCCACTCTTCAAAAGCTTCCATTTGCTCAAACCATTCTTTGCCTATGGATGAAGCCTTAATCATTCCATAACCTTCTTTAATTTCTTTCTTTGTTTGTGGAGCAACTGTCTTGTCAGAAGTTACAACGCCATTTTCATCATAATTAACTTTAACCTGTGCTACGTCAACTATAGCTTTTGCAACTTTACCATCTTTATCTAATGCAGTTGCTGTCATGTAAGTATCCATTTGTGCCACTGGTTTAACATCAGCTGCTTTATCTTTTGAGCTTCCGATGTGTGTTACAACACCAAGACCTACTGATTCAGCTCCAGCAACATCCTCTGCATTGTTCCATGCTTCTTCAACTGCTTCTTGGTAAGCATCTACAGAAATAGTTACTGATGATGTTAATTCTGGTACATCCGGAACTGCTGGATGTGCTTCATCTCTAGCTTTTACCTTTAATCCAGTAATTTCATCAACTGTCTTTCCTATCATCCAGTTTTCAAAAGCTTCTATTTGTTCAAACCATTCTTTTCCTATTGTAGAGGCTTTAACCATTCCATATTCAGGACCTAAATCTTTTTTAGATTTAACTTCAGCTGCTCTGTCAGAAGTAACCTTCATATCTTTGTCAAATGCAACTTTAGTTTGTGCAACGTCAATTGTTACACTTGCTACTTTGCCGTCAGCATCAAATCCAACTGCTGCTATAGTAACATCAGCCTGTGCAGTTGCTGTTGCTTCAGCTGTAGCATCTTTTGATTTTGCTATAGAAATGTTTTGTCCAATACCAACTTTAGCTATTGAGCCAGCTTCTCCAACTGGAACTTCAGCCTTTGGCTCTTCTGCTTTTGGTTCTTCAGCTGCTACAGGCCATGGGTATTTAGCCGGGTCTAATGCATTGTTTACTGCATAGATTATACCTTTGCTTGAAAAAGTAGCTCCACCAATAACATCAACTTCTGTAGAGTTAGCCTCTACTATTTTAGCTGGCAATTCTTTGATTGCTTTATCGCCTATACCTGCAGTTTCTTTATCTCCTACTGCTTCAACTTTTGTTATTTTGTCTCCCTCTTTTGTAACTGTAACTGTAACATCACCGCCAAATCCTTCACCGGTTCCTGTTAATGTAACGGCTTCAGCCTTAGGCTCAGTAGTAGTTTGGCTGGCACATCCAAATAATGATGTTACCATTAATAAAACTAAAATTAATGATACTGCTTTTTTCATCATATCCTCCAAGTTATGTATATATTATATTGAAACTTAATTTATTATAACATATTATCTAAACTTTGACAATATGTTTGTTTATTTTTTATCCTAATATTTTTCCTGTTTATACATATGTTTACAGTATAATATTTATGGTTTCATTATGAATATTGCTGATATTTAAACATATTTAACGAAAATTTTGTCTAAAAAGCAAATAAAAAGCCGCGACAATTAAGATCCGCGGCTGCAATATATACTTTAATATTGACTAATTATTAACTCATTTACTTTTTTATTGTTTTCTATGCTGTGAACCTGCATTACGTTGTCAGAAAAGCTATAAATATATTCATTTATGTAAATCACTCTTCTGACTTCATTACCATAGGAATATATGTCTTTATCCATATGACTTATTTTGTTCTTTAAGCTAAAGCTATCATTGTCAAAATTATATACATAAGCTCCGTTAAATTCAGTCTTGTAGTCTTCGCCATATACATTTACAGGGAATGCCATCAGTCCCTTATTTAATGAAAACATCAATGATTTATGGTTGTAGAGAACTTCAGAATATGTTCCTGCTTTTCCAATAACCTCTGTATGAATTTCCTTAGGTCTATCCGGGTCAGTCACATCGAACAATGATAATTTCAAACCACCGTTTATTGTTCCTCCCCAAGAGCTCTCTTCTGTGTCATATCCAAAGCCCAATATATGGTTTTCATCAACTATGTGCATATAAGTGCTGTATCCTGGAATTTTCAGCAACCCTTTTACAACAGGCTTTTCAGGATTAGAAGCATCAATTACATACAATGGATCAACCTGCCTGAAAGTAACCATATAAATTCTGTCTCCTGCAAAACGTGTGCTATAAATTCTTTCGCCAGGTGCAAGCCCTTCAAGTTTTCCGATTATCTTCATATTTTCATCTAAAACATACATGTTATTTTTTGATGTTTTCTGCCATACTTCCCCCGTGGTTGTTGCAATTCTAAACTTTCCTTCATGTTCATCCATGGAAAATTGGTTAATTATTGTACCTGGTACACTTCCTTGGGTAACAACATCAATATTTCCGTCATGAAGCTTAAACTTATAAACAACCGTGCTGGCTGTGTATCCCGGATTGTACAATTCTGTTTGAACAAGAGTGCTGTCGTAAGAATAATCAGCAATAGCAGCATACATGTTATCCTTTGAAACATAAATTGTGTCAGAGCCTCCCAAATATACATCCACATCAGGCTTTGAATTTGTATCTGCTAAATCAATACCAACCGTATACATGTACCTGGAATCTATGTAATTGGGAAAATATTTTATTTCATCATAACCAAATTCATATTTAGAATTTTTCAGCACGTCAGTATAATATGGAACAGGAATTTCAAACTCTTCCTTATTATATATATCATGTCCAAAATTAACATACTTTGTATTAATCAAGTAAAATTTATCTTCAATTACCCTTCCTGACAAATAATTTCCGTCAAACAGATATTCTCTTTCCAAAACAGGCTTATTGATGTTTTCTATATTGTAAATCAGCACATTTGTCCTATCCTCGTAATATCTCGGAGGCATTATCATGGATTGTGTTTCAAGAGCCTTATCATACATTATGTGATAATAATTGTTTTGACCAATTACAACTAAATTGTTCTTGATTGTAAAAATTTCTGCAATGTTTGTATTTTCAGGAACAGAAACAGTTGCTATAATTTTTGGTTCTAAAGGATTAGAGTCTATTATTTTAAGTCCACTTATGGTATTTATATAAATATATTTTCCATCATTTTTAATAATATCTCCTTCCTGCACACCTTCAACCTGATTGTTGGTCTGTGAGCTGTCAGGTGCTGATGGCACTGCAGCCGGTTCTTCTGCCATTTCAGGAGCTGAAGCTTCTGCCTTGTCTTGACTTACAGCGTTGTCAACAGCAATGCCTCTTTCAAGCCATATGTAATTATAAAGCTTAGAATTATATTCTAATAAGGCAATTAAATTTTCCTTTGAACCCACAGTCAAGGTCTGATTTTGTCTTTCTTTAATCGAATTATTTCTAGTTATATAAACAGAGTTAGTAGCTTGGTCCCACTTAACTTCATGTCCTAAATTTTCAGAAATGAATCTAAGCGGTGCAAAAGTCCTGCTGTTTATCATTTTAGTGGGTACATCAATCAATTTGATTTCTCCATTTACCATTACCTTATCCTTGCCAAGAATCATTTCAATTTCATTGTACGTATCCTTTATTACAACCTCTGAAATGCCCTTGTTCCAATCAACAGCTGCACCCAGTTTTTCAAACACGCCTCTCAATGGTACCAAAGTTCTTCCATTTTCTATTATGGGGTTAACATCAAATTCAACCTTTTCGTTATTCACATATACATTTACCATTGACGAACCAAAGACTGTAAAGGTAAAGCATAGTAATAGCATAACTGAAAGTATGATTGTTTTTCCAAGAACCTTCTTCATAATTTTTCCCCTTTCTTTAAATAAATTTAGTTTTTATAATTATTTAGACGTATAGGATAATAATTTGTTCCAAAACAAAAGGATGCTTTCACATCCTCTTTATACAATCAATATTATATTTAATCTTTAAATGTGCTGCAGCAGGTTTCTTCTGGATTTTGGGCATTTTTGCCGTTTACCACAACCCTTGTTGCTTCGCAGTGCTCGTGGTCATTATACACGCATTTTACTGCCTTGCATTGAATATGAGTATCACCTTTTGGTTCATGTACAGAGCTTCTCACTCCAGGTTTTTGCTCAATAAATGTATCACAGCTTGTAAAGCGGCTTTCATCTGCCTTTTCTCCATCCACATCCAATGATGGTGCTGTACAGCCCTCTCTTTTATTGTAATAGCAGTTACTTACGGTGCAAACAATATTTGCCATATAAATTCTCCCTTCAATTCTATTTTATTTTACGATAGTTTAACCTAAATAGATTGAATTATGCGAGAAATTGGCTAATCACTCATGTCTTAATCTTTTGAATAATAAGCCAACAGCAAGTCAACCATTCTGCCATAGCTTTTAACGCCATCTTCCTGATTGTTGACTTTTAAATAGCTGTCGTTTACTTTATTTGATATTTCCGCAACCTTTGTTTCAAACTGCTTCCAATAGTTTGACGAATATCTCAAATCATTTTTTACATCATTAGAATACATATTATACAATTTTGTAAATGATTCCTTATCTTCCTTATATAAAGCACTCATGCTGTATGATAAAGCCAACATAGTTCCGCTGTATTCAAAATCATTAAAACCAGAATTAATGCTTGCCATGTATGAAATGAAATTTGCCTCATCTTCTCTCATGAATCCTCTTAAGTGCGCCAGTTCATGAAGCATGGTGGCTGGCACCTGGTACTTTGGAATGTCAACATTGACGTTAGCTTCAAATGTAAAGGGAAAGAAAACACCTGTTATGCGCATTTGAGACATGAATTTTGAATTAAGTACAGGCTTAGGAGCAGGATAACTGCCCTTAAGCACTTGATATTTTTGAGATATGTTGTCAAAGGACTTCCTGGCTCTTTCTGTAGTCTTGTTATAATCAACATCAAATATTTCAGCAGTTCCCTCACTGTCTGTCTTCAGATTTGCTCTTTGTTCATTTGCATCATTAATGAGCATTTCGCACAGTTCAATAAGCTCTTTTGTTGAAGATTCCTTAATTTCAAGTCCGCTGTAATACGTGAATTCATTACGGTAATAATTTATGCCGCCAAATAACACGAACAAAAAATATATTATGCTTAATGCAGCAGCCATATTTAAAAAGAAATTTTTAATATATATAGATGATTTCTCTGTTATTGTTTTTATTAATACAAAAATCATACAAATTATTATTGTTATTATTAATGCTATTATTATAAATTCAGCCAATGAGAATTTAAACTTAGACGTAAAAAAAGAAATTGATTCAGCAAATACAGGATATATTTTCAATGCATAATACTCAGCAAAGCTTAAATTAAATCGTGCATACATTGTCAGCAACAATGAAACAGGTATAAGAATTAAAACCAAAATTCTTTTACTCATAATTTCCTCTCAAATTTATATTTAAAACATTATACCATAATATAATCTATATTATAAATAGTTTATATTGTGATTTATACCCAATAAGTATAAATAGATGACACAAAAAGGCCTTATATGGTATACTCATGTTGTTTAATTTAACATTCAAGAATTCCCCCACTTGCCAATTGCTCTTGAATTATTTTCCAAATTGATATATTATAGTTATAAGAATAATTTATGGGGGACTCCATGGATAACATTTTCAAAAACATAATTAACAATAACCTTGAATATACAAAGCAAGGCAAGGTTGCCACATATATCCCTGAACTTGCCAAGGCAAATCCAAATGATTTAGGGGTATACCTAATAACATTGGATGGACAGGAATACTATGCAGGAGATTACAGCAAGAAATTTACCATGCAGAGCATATCAAAGGTTTTAACTCTAATTCTTGCATTAATGGACAATGGAGAAAACAAAGTCTTTGAAAAGGTTGGCATGGAACCCACAGGAGACAGCTTTAACTCTATAGTGGACTTAGAATTAAAAAATATTCATAAACCCTTCAATCCTATGATAAATGCAGGTGCCATTGCCACAACATCATTGCTTAAAGGAAGCTCTCATGATGAAAAAATCGAAAGAATTCTAAATTTGGCCAGAAAACTTTCAGACAATCCAAATATCAAAATCAATAACGATGTTTATATGTCTGAAAAAATAACAGGAGACAGGAATCGCTCCATTGCATATTTTATGAAAAGCTTCAACATAATCGAAGGCAATGTTGAAAAAATACTTGATGTTTATTTCAAGCAATGCTCCATGGAAGTTACATGCAGAGATATTGCAAACATAGGCTGTGTGCTTGCTAATGATGGCGTTTCAACAAAGACAGGAGAAAGCATAGTGCCAAAACATATATGCCGCATAACCAAGACATTGATGTCAACCTGCGGACTTTACGATGCTTCCGGGGAATTTGCAGTACATATTGGAATACCCGCGAAGTCAGGAGTAGGCGGAGGAATCATGGCTTCTGTTCCTAAAAAGATGGGCATTGGGGTGTACGGACCAGCCCTAGATGAAAAGGGAAATTCAATTGCAGGGATTCAAATACTTCGTGAGTTGTCAGAAAAATTAGATTTAGATATATATTGATCCCCCGACTATTATTTCATTTATAAAATCTTTATATTTTTGTTGAACTTGTATATTATAATATTGAATGTTAAATTAGTCAGGGAAAAAACATAACCACCGGCTCAGCTGGTGGTTATGTTTATAAATTATTATTAACCAGCTATCATTGGTCCTATGAATGCCCAGCCGATTACCCAAATCCATAGCGCTGCTGCGCCAATCCAGCTTGCCTTTAAAACTTCCTTCATGTTATTGCATCTAGCAATTCCTAACTGCCCTGCAAGGTTTGCTGTAGGATACAATGAACCTGTTATTCTTGTTGCAGCCAATAAAGCTGTTGCCCAGATTTCCATTGGAAGATTAACATTGTTAACTAAATTAATAAACATTTCATGTACAATGTTTATTTCTGCAACTGCAGCAGCTTCAATACCAAATCCACCAATCAATGAAGCAATGATTACAACTATTGCTTTTCCGCCACCGGATACTAAACCAGTCAATAAGTTTCCTAAAGCTTCGAAGCCGCCGCCAAGACCTATCATCATGAACATTGCCTCAAAGAATATGAAAACTAGAAACATGTTAGTCATTTTTGAAGCACCAGCAACAAATTCATCAATTGCTTCATCAATGCCCATTTTGCTGCTTAATGCAATGATTGCTGATAAAATCAACATAACTATAATTGCATAGCTGGTTCCTAGTTTAGCAATTATACCATAAACTACCAGGGCTATGAATGAAAGCACAAACAACAATGTAGTTCTTTTTTCTTCTTTAGTAATAACCATGTTGTTAATGTCAACCATGTCTTCAGTAATTTCGTAAACTTCCTTGCCCTTATATTTCTTTTGAATTCGTAAAACTGCAAACCATGTTGCACCTAACCATACCAAGCTGAATGGTATTACAGCCCACAACATAAGTTTTCCATATGATAAGCCTGTAACTCCCAAAGTTGCAATTGTAACACCTGTAAGAGGTCCTACAATCAAACCAACCTCACCTGATACCCTTAATAATGAAGCTACTGCACTTGGAGTTAAGCCAACTGATGCCACAAGCGGAATAATAACAGGAGCTATTACCGCATTTCCTCCCGCCAAGGTTCCAAGAAGTCCGCATATAACTATTGAAGAAACTATACAGGCAAGCATTCCCTTTTTCTCGTTGTTAACACCTATTTGCTTAACAATCCAGTAAACCAAAGTATGGCTGACCTTTGCCTTGTTCATTAAGTAACCAAGACCGCTACCAAACATGATAATTAACCCGATAGTTCCTAAGAACGAGCCTAAAGCTGCATTGAAAATTTTAGCAAGATTTTGAATATTTTGTCCTGTTAAAATTGCTGCCACAATAACACCTACCACCAGACCTGCCAGGTTGGACTTATTCATAAATACCATTATAAGATAAGCCACTAGCGGTATTAATGCCAATAATGATGGTGTAGTCTTAATAATTGACCAACTTCCTAATACTAATTCCATTTCTTCCTCCTAATTTAATATTATTTTATTAATTTAAATATCTAATACCGTTTACTTTCTTTACTCCAAGACCAGGATCATCATTCAGTGTAATTCTATATTCATCAAACACTGCTCCGCCTTCTACAGGGTCTTCACTGCAAAGGACAGGTCCGTCCAAGTCTATTTTTGTTATAATACTTTTAGCAGCTGCCAAATGAACTGCTGCATTGACGCTAACCTTTGCTTCAAGCATACAGCCAATCATACATTCTACTCCATAAATTTCAGCAACTGAACAAATCTTTAATGCATTATGCAATCCGCCTGTCTTCATTAATTTAATGTTAATAAAATCTGCCGCTCTATTTTGTAAAATTGTCAAAGCATCCTCAGGCGAAAACACTGACTCATCTGCTAATACAGGAATTGAAACATTGTCAGTTACATACTTCAAGCCTTCAATATCGTGTGCTATAACCGGCTGCTCAACAAATTCAACACCTAAACCTTCTTCTTCCATTTTTCTTAAAGCTTTAACAGCTTCCTTTGGTTTCCAGCCCTGATTTGCATCTATACGAAGCTTAACATCATAGCCCACTGCTTTTCTTATAGCTTTCATTCTTTCAATGTCTCTTGCTGCATCCTTGCCGACCTTTATTTTTAATGTTTCAAAACCTCTATTTATGGCATCAATGCTATCTCTTGCCATTTCCTCAGGATCATTTACGCTGATGGTTATGTCAGTTATAATTTCTTTTTTATATCCACCTAACAATTTGTAAAGTGGTGCATTGTATAATTGACCGTACAAATCATAAAGTGCAATGTCCACAGCTGCTTTTGCACTAGAGTTTTTTATTACGCATTTGTTTAGTTTAAGCATGATTTCTTCAAAATTTTCAATATCCATGCCAATAATACTTTGGATTATGTGTTCCTTTAATGCTCCAATTATTGCACCTTTTGTGTCTCCTGTAATAACTCCGGTAGGAGGTGCTTCTCCATAACCAACATTTCCTGTATCTGTATGGATTTCAACTATTATGTCTTCTACGCTGTTTACTGTTCTCAGTGCTGTCTTAAAAGGAGTTTTAAGAGGCACTGATATTTCGCCAATTCTTATGTCTGTAATTTTCATTTTCTTCCTCCATAAATTTAATTAATTAGCTAATTCTTTAATTGCTTCTGCCATTACCTGTACATTTTTCATCAATGAATCAATTTCTATATATTCATCTGGTTTGTGTTCAACCATGGGTTGACCTTTGAGAATAGGACCAAATGCAACTATGTTTTCCATGGACTTTGCATAAGTACCACCGCCTATAGAAATTAATTCTGCCTTTTCACCAAACTGTTCTTCATAAACCTTTTGAAGTTTTTTAATAAATTCAGTATCCGGAGACACATAAAGGCTCCTTTTATGCCTCAAATAAACTTCTTCCATTTTTCCTAAGTTCATTTTTTCTTTAAATGTATCAATGAAATCTTCATATTTCTTTGTAACAGGATATCTAATATTTATTTCCAAATTTAATTCATTTTCATTTCCTGAAATAGTTCCCAAATTAAATATGAGTTTTCCTGATATATCATCCTCCAAATAAATACCCAAACTTTCACCGTTTAAGTCTGTGCCAATATATTTATTGAAGTAATCTATAAATTCCTTTAAATCTCCTTTAAAATCCAGTTTTCCCAAAAACCTTATCAAATGTGTCACTGCATTTTTCCCTTTTTCAGGTGTACTTCCATGTGCAGAAATTCCATGACATTTTATAATAATAGAATTTTCTTTTTCTTCAACCTTAATTTCTTCAGTTTTTTCTGCTTCATTTATAATTAGTTCTGCTTTGTCTTTCGGAAGAGCAATTTCCGCCTCTACATAATCTGGAACTACGTTTGCAGCAATGCCGCCTTTAATTGATTTTATAATTAAATCACCACTTTGATTTAATTTTCTTGTATACTTGGCAGTTACAATTCCTTTTTCTCCATTTATAATGGGATATTCGGCATCAGGTGTAAATCCTGCCACAGGCATCTCCTCTCCCTTGTCTACATAATGCTTTACACATTTGCTTCCCGTTTCTTCATTTAGTCCAAAAAATACTCTCACTCTTCTTTTTAATGGAATGTTTAAATCCTTGATAGCCTTCAATGCATACAATGCGCCAATTGTAGGTCCCTTGTCATCAGTTGTTCCTCGACCATAAATTTTACCGTTATGTATTTCAGCTGCATATGGAGAATATGTCCAACCATCACCTTCTGGCACAACGTCCAAATGACCCAGCACTGCAATCATTTCATCTCCACAGCCATACTCTGCATAGCCAATCATGTTATCCACATTTACGGTTTTAAATCCTAGATTTTCTGAAAGCTGTAAACAATACTCTAGCGCTTTGTGCACACCTTCACCAAAAGGCATGTTTCCCTTAGGTTCCTCTTCAACGCTTTTTATCTTTACACAGCCCTGTATACTTTTTATAATTTCATCTTTCATGTTTAATATTTTTTCTTCTAACAAATTACCACTCCTTTTGATTACTATTTTAATATATAAAAAAACCCAGCAAAAAAACATGTAATGTTTTTTGCTGGGTTTCATTTACTCCGATATAGTTGTTACTAAATCATATAAACAAAGCAGCTAAATATAAAATTTATTTTTTATTTCCTGATATTTTTTTAGCGCATCCTTATAAGACACAATTACGGCTTTTTGAGAAGTGCCATGATAACGTCTTTTAATTTCCTGCTCCAAATTATCTAAATCAAGAAAATTTTTTCCTATAAATATTTTTTTAATAAAACTTTCCGTTATATTGATTGTATGAGTACATCCTACGTCTTTAATTTCATCTGTATCTACATCAATTTCAAATGCCACATAAAAGGAATTGTAAATTACCGTAATGGCATTATCCATATTAGTTCTAGATTCACCTATAATATAAACAGTTTCTTTTGATTGTTTTACTTCTTTCATAAATAACCACAACCTAAGTGAAATCATTTTCTTACAACTATTATATATTAATTTTTAAAATAGCACAAGGATTTTTTTATTAAATTGTTGCTTGTAATCTTGTGATCTTAAAGTTTAAAAATTATACAAAAATAAAGAAAATGGGCAATACAAGTGTCGCCCTTCTTCTTATTATTATACTACTTCATAACCTGCATCTTCTACAGCTTTCTTTAACACATCATCGCTTACTTCTTTTGTTAATTTTACATCTGCTGACTTATTTGCTAAATCTACAACTGCATTTTCTACTCCATCAACTGCTTTTAATGCTTTTTCAACGGTCATTTTGCAATGTCCGCATGTCATTCCTTCAACTTTTAAAACTTTATTCATTTCTTTTCCTCCATTTATATTTGAAAAGTCTTTATTTATGACTTGTGAGTCATCCTTGTTAGTTGTTGCATTTGTTATTGTATTTATTGTTTCTGGTTCCTTTGTCATTCTTGCAGGCTTAAAAAATTTAAGTCTCAATGCATTAGATACAACTGAAACTGAACTCATGCTCATTGCTCCTGCTGCAAACATAGGATTTAATTTCCAGCCAAGTATGTTGAAAAATACTCCTGCAGCTAAAGGTATGCCTATTGTATTGTATATGAACGCCCAGAATAAATTTTGTTTAATGTTTCTTATGGTTGCTTTGCTTAATTGCACTGCAGTTACTGCATCTAACAAGTCGCTTCTTATTAATACGATGTCTGCTGATTCTATAGCCACATCTGTACCTGCTCCAATGGCAATGCCCACATCTGCTCTAGCCAGTGCCGGTGCATCATTGATGCCGTCACCAATCATTGCAACCTTTCTGCCCTGTTCCTGAATTTTTCTTATTTCTCTTTCCTTGTCCTGAGGCAATACCTCTGCAATGGCTCTAGTTATTCCAAGCTGCTTTCTTATGGCTTCTGCTGTTTTTTTGTTGTCGCCTGTAAGCATTACAACTTCTATTCCCATAGCTTCAAATTCCTGAATTGCTCTTTGGCTGGTTTTTTTAACAACATCAGCTACTGCTATAACTCCAAGCACATTTTGTTCATCTGCAAAATATAATGGTGTTTTTCCTTCATCAGCAAGTCTTGTGCTTGTTTCTTCAAATTCATTTATATTAATTTTCTTTTCATTAACAAGTCTTAAATTCCCGATATAATATCTTTTATTGTTTACTATGGCTTCAAGCCCTTGACCCGGTATTGCTTCAAAGCTCTTAACATCATACAATTGGAGATTTCTATTTTTAGCTTCTTCTACTACCGCATCAGCCAATGGATGTTCTGAGCTTTTTTCTGCTGAAGCCGCAATCTTTAACATTTCATTATCACTAATTCCTTTTGTTACTAAATCAGTAACTTTAGGTTTTCCTTCAGTTATGGTTCCTGTTTTGTCCATTACCACCGTTTGTATTTGATGTGCAATTTCTAATGCTTCAGCTGATTTAATAAGAATTCCGTTTTCAGCTCCCTTGCCTGTTCCAACCATTATGGCTGTTGGTGTAGCAAGACCTAAAGCACACGGACATGATATTACCAGCACTGCTATTCCTATTGATAATGCAAATTCAAATGAGGCTCCTAATATCAACCAAGCAATTGTTGCTAATACAGCTATTGAAATTACAACAGGAACAAATATACTGCTTATTTTGTCAGCAAGCTTGGAAATTGGAGCCTTAGATGAACTTGCTTCCTCAACCAATCTGATTATTTGTGACAATGTGGTATCATCACCAACATTTTGTGCCTCAAATTTAAAGAAACCGGATTTATTGATGGAAGCACCAATAATCTTGTCTCCAACCTTTTTTTCAACAGGTATGCTTTCACCTGTAAGCATGGATTCATCCAATGATGAATTTCCAAAGGTAATGACTCCGTCAACAGGTACTGATTGTCCTGGTTTTACAATTATAATATCTCCCTTTACAACATCCTCTACAGGAAGCTCTACTTCCTGACCATCTCTTTCAACTAATGCAGTCTTTGGAGATAAGTCCATTAACTTTCTAATAGCATCTGATGTTCTTCCCTTGGCTCTTGCTTCTAGGAACTTACCCAATGTTATCAAGGCCAAAATTACACCGGCTGATTCAAAATATAAATCCATGGAATACTGCATCACCATGTCCATATCCATGTGTCCAAGTCCATAGCCTATTTTATAAATTGCGAATATTCCATATCCTACCGCTGCGGTTGTTCCAATAGCAATTAAAGAATCCATGTTTGGTGAACCCTTGAACAATGTTTTAAAACCTACAGTGTAGTATTTTTTATTGATTATCATTATAGGCAGAGCCAGTAAAAACTGTGTGAATGCAAATGTCATTGCATTTTCTTCACCATGGAATATGTCAGGCAAAGGCCACTTCAACATGTGACCCATGGCTAGGTATAAAAGAGGCATTGCAAAAGCAAATGATACTATCAATCTCTTTTTCATTTCTTTAAATTCTTTTTCAGCATCTGACTTTTGGTCTGTCTTTGCAGCATCCTTTTTTCTTTCTGCAGAAGATGCACCATAGCCTGTGTCTTGTACAACCTTGATTATATCTCCTTCAGATAAGGCAGATTCATCATATTTTACAGTCATGCTGTTGCTTAACAAGTTAACATTAGCTTCAATAACGCCTTCTGTCTTGTTTATATTCTTTTCAACCCTTGCAGAACATGCAGAGCATGTCATGCCGGTAACATTAAACTTCTGTGATTTCATTTTTTCACTCCCTATTTAGAAACCTTGTTGATTAATGAAATGATTTCTTCAATTTTTTCTTCCTCTTGGCCTTGTTGAAATGCCTGCTTGACGCACATGTGCATGTGAGCCTTAAGTATTTCATTGTTTGTTTTTTTAAGTATTGATTGTACCGCCATTATTTGATTGGAAATATCAATACAATATCTATCTTCTTCAACCATTTTGGATATACCTTCTATTTGACCTGCAGCAGTCTTTAACAAAAGATTAATTTTTTTCTTATCCGCTTTCATGATTACCTCCCAAATACTCCCCCCTGGGTGGGGGTCTAAAACAATAATATACCCTACCCTAAACTTTGTCAACAAATTTTTTAAAAAACTTTTGGCTTCCTGGTTCCTGGGGACGGTCCGAGGACGGTGAAAAAGCGAACATATTCGCTTTTGTCATTCTGAGACGAAGTCGAAGAATCTCATGCTTTCAATAAATGAGGAGATCCCTCAGTTCGACTTGCATATTTAATTGAAAATGTTATAATTAATATATTGAATTTAATTAATATATGGTAAAGGGGACTAAAATGGATAGAAAATACATAGAACAGTTTGGCATGAGTCTGCCTAGGCTAGGTTACGGATGCATGCGCCTTCCTGTAAAGGATAATAAAATTGATTTTGATGAAGCAAAAAAATTAATTCATTATGCCTATGATAATGGCATAAATTATTTTGACACAGCTTATAATTATCACGGTGGGGAATCAGAAAACTTTTTAGGCAAGGTGTTACCGGATTTCAAAAGAGAAACTTATTTTCTCACAAGCAAACTTCCTGTATGGAAGGTTAAAGAAGAAGGAGATGCAGAAAAATTATTTAATGAGCAACTCAACAAATGCAACACTGAATATTTTGACTTTTATCTTTTGCATTCATTAACCGAAAAATCAATAGAAACCGTAGAAAAATTCAGTCTCTACGACTTTATATTAAAGAAAAAGCAAGAAGGAAAAATTAAAAATATAGGCTTTTCATTCCATGACAGCAACGAGGTGCTTAAAAAGTTTGCTGCAGCTCACAAATGGGACTTTGCACAGCTTCAGATCAATTATTGGGACTGGGAAGAAAATGATGCCAAAGACTTATACAATACATTAGAAAAGCTTAACATTCCATGCTTTGTCATGGAACCTGTAAGAGGAGGATTTTTGGCTTCCTTTGCACCTAAAGCAATGAAACATTTAAAGGATTATAACCCAAATGCAAGCATAGCATCATGGGCATTGAGATGGGTGGCCGGTCTTCCTAATGTTGCTATAATCTTAAGCGGAATGACAACCATGGAACAGCTTAAGGACAACATAGATACATTTACAGATTTAAAAACCATAAATTTAGAGGAACAATCAAAAATTGATTCAGTAATAGAAGACTTAAGAAAAATCAAACCGGTTCCATGCACAGGCTGTCGCTATTGCATGGACTGCCAATACGGCGTTGATATACCGGGAGTATTTGAAGTATACAACGATTATAAAAAATCAGAAAACAAACAAATTGCCACAAGAAGTTACTTTACCTTCATGGATGAAAAAGAGCAAGGTGGCAACTGCCAGCAATGTGGAGAATGCATGACAAAATGTCCACAACATATAGACATTCCTGACGAGCTTGAAAAAATTCATACAGAAATGCTTGCAATAAAGTAAAAACAAAAGGGACGGTTCTTTTCATTTCCAAACGAAATTTTCAAGGAAACAAAAAGAACCATCCCCAATATTTCCTTGCTCATTAATTAAAATATAAAGCATATGATTATATGAATATATTTTTAGAGGTGAGCCATGAGAAGGGAAAGCATTATTATAGGTACATTGATTTTAACAGTAGCAACTACAATTGTAAGAGTTGTGGGCATGCTGTTCCGCATTTATCTTGCCAACACTTTAGGTGCAGAGGGCATAGGTCTGTATCAGTTAATTCTTTCAATTTACATGCTCATGGTTACTTTAGCAACATCAGGCATAAGGGTTGCGGTATCAAGATTAATATCTGAAGAGCTTGCTTTAAGAAACTTTTCCAATGCAAAGAAAGTGCTTTATCAAGCAATTGTTCTTTCCTTGTTTACAGGCTTTATTTCCGCTTTTATTATGTATTATTTCGCTGATTACATGGGAAGCACCATATTAAATGATGATAGAACAACACTGGCCATCTTATATCTGGCTCCAAGCCTTCCGTTCATAGCTGTTTCAAATTGCTACAAAGGATATTTTTATGCGTTGGGGAAAATCACTAAACCTGCAATCACTCAGGTTGCCGAGCAAATGGTACGAATTGTAATTATATTTTTAATTATGGATGCATATCTGCCTAAAGGCCTTGAATACGGCTGTGCAGCTGTTGCTATCGGCATGACCGTTGAAGAGCTGTTTTCTTTGGTTCTCATATGGTTTTTTTACATATTTGACAAGAAACCATTTAAAAAACAATCCCATGTAAAAGCCGAAAACATGATTTTTAAAATTCTTGGAATATCACTTCCTCTTTCTGCAACTTCTTATTTAAATGCAATATTAAGGACAGTGGAAAATACCATGATTCCTGCAAGACTTTTATTATACGGGCTTTCTGCTGAAACAGCAATGAGCCTTTACGGCATGATAAAAGGCATGGTGTTGCCCATATTGTTTTTCCCATCTTCATTTTTAACATCTCTTTCATCAATTTTAATTCCATCTGTTGCAGGAGACAATGCAGCTGCCAATGAAAAAAAGGTTTCAAGCACCCTTTCCAAGGTGCTGCACTTCACAGCAATTTCAGGAATTCTGGTGGTAGCTGTATTTGTTGCATTTCCCGGCGAAATAGCTATAGCAATCTACAATGATTCTCAAGTTGGATTGATGATAAAAATAATTTCATACGTCTGTCCCTTCATGTATTTAAATATGGTCATATCCTCCATGTTAAATGCATTGGGAGAACAAATGAGCTCCTTTAAGGTAAATATTATTGAATCAATTTTAAAAATATCAATTATTTATCTGTTTGTTCCTGTTTATGGGTTCAATGCATATTTATTTGCTTTGTTCTTAACAACAATTTTAAATACCATATTGTATTTGACAAGACTATTGCAAGTATCATGCATTGTATTTGACATATCAAACTGGATTTTTAAACCCGTTGCTGCCGGTGCTGCTGCAGGATTTTTATCCAAATTCTTATATAACATTTTTATTTTAAATTCATCAAACAACATATTTTCATTGATTTCTTCCATATTAATATTGATGCTTTTATATTTGATGGGTCTAATTCTAACTAAAAGCGTCAAATTTTCTTCCATTAATGAAATAAAAAAGTATATTAAAAGATGACATATATGTTGAAACTTGCTTTATTATGAACATATTGCCATAAAAATTAAAGGATATTTCTCTGCATTATTCAAAAAATACTAAAAATGAGAATAAAGGAGAGATATCTTGCTGAATGATTTTATTAATATGTTGATGTTTTTCTTAATATATGGATTTTTAGGATTTGTCCTGGAAACAGTGTTCAGAAGCATTGTGGAAAGAGAAGTTATAATCAGCAGAGGTTTTTTAACAAATTTATTTTGCCCTCTTTATGGTTTAAGCGCAATTGTCATAGTGCAAATTTTCACCTGGTCGGAAATTACAGTTAACAGCCGTCTAACATCATTGATAATTGCAACCATAGGAAGCATTATTGCTGTAACATTTCTTGAATATTCAACGGGAAGAATTTTAGACAGGGTTTTTCATTGCAAGCTTTGGGATTACAGCCAATTTCCATTTAACCTGCATTCATATATATGCCTTGATTTTTCTCTCATGTGGGGAATTGTTGCTATAATTTTAGCCAGCGTTATTCATCCTTTAATGGAAATATCGGTGTATGCAATTCCTGACACAGTTAAAGTGGTATCTTTGTATTTAGCTTTTTCAGTATTAATTATTAATGCATCCTACAACATGAGAAGAACGTATCATTTGGATTTAATAAAGCTGTAATACAAATGTCATCCTGAGCGATAGCGAAGGATCTCATGTTAAGAGATGAGATTCTTCAGCTTCGCTTCAGAATGACAATTTTACTTTGTAGCACATGATATGTTAGTTGATTTATCAAAGGAAACAAAAAGAACCGTCCCCAATATTTTTTAGCCGCTTATGAGTAGTTCGTCTATTGGGCGCCCTGGTGGGACAATAGGATAGACGCTGCAGTCATGGCCTATTTTGCATTCAAGCAGCATAGGCTCATTTAAATTGCCGGTTTCATTTAAAACTTTATCTAGTTCTTCCATTGTTTCAGCCTTGTATGCTTTTATGTTGTATGCTGCAGAAAGCATTTGATAATTGACGTCATCGTAGTTGTCAGTTTCTGAATACTTTGCATTGCTGAACATTCTCTGCCATTGTCTTACCATGCCTAATGTATTATTATTCAGCAAGACTATTTTAATTGGAAGCTTATATTTTGAAATTGTGACCAATTCTTCGCAGTTCATTCTGAAGCTTCCATCTCCGGTTATTAAAACAGTTTTTTTATTAGGGTTTCCCACTTGGGCTCCTATGGCGGCCCCAATTCCAAATCCCATGGTTCCAAGACCACCGGATGTTATAAATTCATTGGACTTATTAAAATTCCAGTACTGACCGGTCCACATTTGATGCTGCCCAACATCTGTGGCAACAACAGTGTTTTTGCTGAAATATTCATTTACTCTCTTTAGAATATTTTCTGGCACAAATTGCCCTTCAATATCATAATTTTGTTTTTTAGACATTATTTCTGCAAGCCAGCTGCTTCTGTCTTTCTTTTCTGTTTTATTCAGCAGCTTTTCCAGTATTGCTTTCATATCCCCGATTAATGGAATACTTTCATAGGTGTTTTTGTCCACCTCGGTGGAGTCAACATCTATATGAATTATCTTAGCACCAGGTGCAAACTTGTCAGGACTGCCTATTACCCTGTCGCTAAATCTTGCTCCCAATGCAATTAATAAGTCGCAATTTGTGACTGCCATATTTGTTTCCATTGAACCATGCATTCCTACAAAGCCAAGAGACAGCTTGTGGCTTCTGGGAATTGTGCCTAGTCCCATAAAGCTGTTACATACGGGTATATCTACTTTTTCAGCAAATTGAAGAAGCAGATCATCATTTTTTGATATTCTAACTCCGCCCCCTGCATAGATAACAGGCTTCTTTGCTTTATTTATAAGAACTGCCGCCAATTCAAGAACTTCATCAGCCGGTACCGTAGCTTCATTTTCTCTGTCCGTATCATAATTTTCCCCCCTGTACTCGCAAGACTTAATAAAAACATCCTTTGGTACATCCACCAATACCGGACCAGGTCTTCCTTCCATTGCAACCTCAACAGCTTCTCTTATTACAGCCTCAAGATTTTCTACATTGCGAATCAGGTAGTTGTGCTTTGTAACAGATAATGTCATGCCTGTTATGTCAACCTCCTGAAATGAATCCTTGCCAATCAATGTATTTGAAACCTGACCTGCAATAACCAAAAGTGGAACTGAATCCATGTATGCATTAGCAATTCCCGTTACTGTGTTTGTTGCGCCAGGTCCTGAGGTTGCAATAAACACGCCCAGCTTGCCTGTGCTTCTGGCATAGCCGTCAGCAGCATGAACACCGTTTTGTTCATGCGCTGGTCTAAATACCTTGAAATAATCAAGCTCATCATAAAGAGCATCAAAGAAAGGTATTACAGCTCCGCCAGGATAACCAAACAAGGTGTCGATGCCCTTTTCCTTTAGTACCCTTAGTATTATTTGTGAGCCTGATAGTTTCATACTTTCCTCCATAACAAATATTTTTGTTATATTATTCTTGTCCTTCTACAGATTTTCCTATCCAGGACATCATTCCTCTTAATTTTTTGCCTGTTTCTATTAATGGGTGCTGAAGAGCCATTTTTTTCATTGCCAGGAATCTTGGTTTACCTGCTTTATTTTCTGATATCCAGTCATATGCAAATGTTCCGTCTTGTATATCTCTTAAAACACCCTTCATTGCTTTTCTAGTGTCTTCAGTTATGATTTTAGTTTCTGTTATATAATCACCGTATTCAGCAGTATCAGATATTGAATATCTCATATTTTCAAATCCGCCTTCATAAATCAAATCAACTATGAGCTTCATTTCATGCAGACATTCAAAGTATGCAATTTCCGGCTGGTATCCTGCTTCAGTCAATGTGTCGAAGCCTGCCTTTATTAATTCTGTGATTCCTCCGCAAAGCACTGCCTGCTCACCAAATAAGTCAGTTTCTGTTTCTTCCTTGAATGTTGTTTCAATAACGCCTGCTCTTGTTCCGCCTATTCCCTTAGCATAAGCTAATGTCAGCTCCTTGCACTTTCCTGTGTAGTCCTGGAATACTGCATATACATCTGGTACGCCTTTTCCCTCAAGATAAGTTCTTCTTACAAGATGACCCGGTCCCTTTGGTGCAACCATGAATACATCTACATATTTTGGCGGAACTATTTGGTGATAGTGAATATTAAAACCATGAGCAAAAGCAAGAGCGCTTCCTTCTTTTAAATTAGCTGCTATGCTTTCATCATATATTTGTTTTTGAACAGTGTCCGGTGCCAGCATCATAACTACATCTGCTGCACGTGTTGCATCAGCAACCGACATAACTGTAAGTCCGTGAGATTCAGCCTTTGCCTTTGATTTGCTTCCTTCCTGCAATCCTACAACAACATTTACTCCACTTTCCTTAAGATTGAGAGCATGAGCGTGTCCCTGGCTGCCATAGCCAACAATTGCCACTGTCTTTCCTTCCAAATATTTTAAATCCGCATCCTTATCATAATACATTGTTCCCATTTTTTCTTCCTCCATAAATTATAATTTTAGTATATTAGTTATGTCATTTGACAATACTTACTTTATTTTGTTGAAGCTGTTAGTTAGCAGCTTCTGTTACATCGTAAACATCCACCAGTTTTCTCATTTGAAGAATTGCTCTCTCAAAACTTTCCTGCTTTTTATCCTCCAATGTAATTTTAAATTCTGAATTTTTGTCATCCGTTGAAACCATACTGAATCCTCTTACATCGTACTGCTTTCTCCTTAAAGTTGTCAGCACTCTCACTGCTGAATCCATTCCCATTGATACTTTAAAACTGATAGTTCTGCACATATCCCATCCTCCTAATTTAATTTTTGATTTCAACCTTGAAGAGAAGATATTTCATAATTTATAAATAGAGGTGTTGGCTATGCAACATAGCAGGCTCCATCACAATTTTATTTGCTCGCTCTGCTCGCATAAAATTGGATTACGCTGCATTTGACCTACCAACCATTTTTCAGGAAAAGGACCCTGAAAAATGGGGTTAGGTCATAAAAAAAAACCTCTCGTCTCTATATACATCTAGATGTATATAGGGACGAAAGGTCTTTCGCGGTACCACCCTATTTTACGATAAAAAAATATCGCCTCATTCAAGTCGAAAAAACATATGTGTTTTTTGAACTCTATCCTTGTAACGCAGGAACACGTCCTTGCCTACTATATTCGGCTTGGAAGCTCAGGAGTGATCATTATATCTCATAACACCGATTCACACCACCCATCGGCTCTCTGAAGTTACACTTCGATATTTTTGTCTCCGTCAATGCTTTTTCTTAATTTTCTTGATTATACATATTAAAGTTTAACTTGTCAACAACTTTTTTAAAAAAATTTTTTGACAAGGGGACGGGGTTGTTGTCACCCATTGGTGACAACAACCCCGTCCCCTTGTCAAAGCCTTATTGTCGGATAAGCTTTAGGGCATTAATAACTCTTGGAACAATTTGCTTTTTCCTGGAAACACATTTATCTACATAAATGCCTTGATATACATTTTCTTCCTCAAAAATTCCCTTTACCAGTCTTTCCTTGCTGGATGTATAGAAAATATAAGATCCTTCGTTAACAATGTCTGTGACTGCCATGATTATCATGAAATAATCCTTGTCTATTGTCATGTCGTCTATTAATTTAACAAATCCATCCCTTTTGTTCATAATTTGCTTGATATCCAAAGTAAACACCTGAGAAATCCCCACATTTTTATAAACTAAATTGAATTTTTTAAAGTCTTGGAACAAAATCTCTTCCATTGTATAGCCTTCAAGAGATGTTCCTGCTTTGAACATTTCCATAGCATAGCTATGCAAATCTATGTTTACTATTCTTACAAGCTCCTCAACAGCCATGCGATCCCTGTCAGTTGTGGTTGGTGATTTAAAAAGCAGCGTGTCTGATATTATGCCGGACAACATGAGACCTGCAATTTCTTTTTTTATCTCTATGTTATTTTCCCTGTATATATTAAAAATAATGGTATTTGAGCTGCCAACAGGCATGTTTCTGAATATTATTGGAATAGAAGTCTTTATGTCTCCTATTTTATGATGGTCAATAACCTCCAGTATTTCAGCTTCATCCAAGCCATCGGCACTTTGATTCATTTCATTGTGGTCAACTAAAATAACCCTTTTTCTTTGAGGGTTGATTAAATGATTTCTGCTTAGGAGACCCAAATATTTTTTATCCTTAGAAATAATAGGGAACTTAGAATGCCTTGATTGTTCAACATCCTCCTTGCAGTCATTCAAATAATCCTCTTCCGAAAACATCATTATATCTTTGCTTTTCATGATGTCCTTAACATATTTTGACAAAGAAATATTCTTGGCAGTGTAGTATGTTTGATATGCAGTGCCTATGATATTTACCTTATTTTCTTCAGCCAGTTTGATTAAGCTAGAAGGCACCTCTAAATTTCCTGTTACAATTATCAACTTAACTCCAATTTCAATTGCATACTTAATAACACCTACCCTATCTCCAACTATGACAATGGAATTTTTATTGACAATGGTTGATTTTCTCAGAGTTTTTTCTTCAAAGGATGCAACGATTATTTCCCCGTCAATTTTATCGTCAAATTTTAATATGCTTTTTCCAAGCAAGGTTTCAATTATGTTGTCGTAGGATGTTGAAAGATAATGTTGATCTGTATTTATTAAGCTCATTGCAATATCCTTCATTGTAATAATTCCCGCCAAATACCCTTCCTCATCTACTATAGGAAGAGTTCTCAGCTTGTTTTCATTCATGTTAAAATATGCAAAATGAACCGAATTGTCTTTGTTAAAAGGCTTTATCCTGTCAAAATCCAAGTCCTTAATTTGTATTTTTACATTGTCCAAAACTTTAGGAATTTCAACGTTGAAATACTTTAAAACAAACTCTGTTTCCTTGTTTATATTTCCAAGAATGAAGGGCTTCGACGATTCATTTAATTCGTTTTTAAGATTAGACAATGCAATTGCTGCGCATACGCTGTCTGTATCCGGTGTCTTATGTCCAAATATTAAATTATATTTCATTATATTCCTCTCGTTAATTCAATGTTTTTATTATACCTGGTATCTTAAATCTTCTCCGTAAAATTTCAACGGCACAAAATGATTAAAAACTCTGGATGTAATTCTTTCAGAATAAGTATCCCTCAATTGCTCCAATGATAAATTTGTGGATATGATTACCTTCTTGTTCGTTATGAGCCTTTCGTTAATTATATTGAATAACTCTGCATTTGTAAATGAATTGCTTACCTCAGTTCCTAAATCATCTATAATCAGCAGGTCGCATTCAAAAATCATATTGTAATTTATTTTGTTATCATCTAGTTCATTTTGTTTATTAAACTTGTGGTTTTCAACTATTTCAAACAAAGAAAATGCCGTTTGATAAAGAACGGAAATTTCCTTGCTTAACAAAGCACTGGCTATACAATTGCACATGAAGGTCTTTCCTAAACCGGTACCGCCATACAAAAGCAAATTCATGTTTGTATCATAAAAATTAGAACAAAAATCCTCGCTTATTTCCAATATGTAGTACATGTTTTGCCTTGGTGTCAGCTTTTCATTTTTGTAAGGTTCATTGCTGAATATATTAATATCAAACGTGTTGAAGTTTTCCTTGTTAAGCATGCATGCCATGTTTGACATATTATACAAATTGTTGATTATCTGCTTGTTTAAACAGCTGCATCTTTTCCCGTCCACATAGCCTGTATCGCTGCACTTGCTGCATTCATACTGCACCTTCAAATAATCATCGGGAATATCATTTTTAGCATAAATTTCATTTCTCTTATTCTTTAATTGTTCAATATCTTGTTTAAGTATTAAAACCTGCTCATTTAAGTTGCCGGAATATGATAAGAAAAGCTTAGATAATTTAATGCTCAAAAGCTGTATTTGCTTTTCTGTTTCCTCAAGCTCCGGAAAAGCTGCATATAATTTTTCTTTCCTCACATCTGCATCATGGGCAGCCTTAAGTCGTTTTTTATTATATTCAGTCATTATATTTTCCATTATCTGGCTATTCATGGTTCTCTCCTTCATCAGGCATGTTTAAACCTAATTTGTTCAGTTTTTTCTCAAACCTTTTTCTGGCAATCTTTTCTAGGTCATCATTTGACAAATCATCGCTTTGAATGAAATTATGGAATTTATTTTTTACTTTAGGTGTTTCTTTTGCAGCTTGCTTTGACTTTGCTTCAGGCTTCACGTCATTTTTCAAGTCTTCGATTGTTTTAAACCCGTTTTTATTCCATTCGCTAAGTATTTTATCGAAATAATTTATGTTAGGGTTATTGATCTTTGTGGAATTATCCAGGCACTTCAGCACCATCTCCATGGAAAACCTCCATTCGTCAATCCATTTGTCAATTGTCTTCATTTCAGCTTCAGTCAGAGTTCTGTTAAAGCCCAAGGCCTTACTGATTCTGGAATATACGGAAAACCTATCATTTCTTTTTTCTAAGTATTCAACCATTGAATCAATGTCAATAACACCTTCGTCGTGCCATGCTGAAACAACGGATTCTATATAGCTGAATCTTTTAACCTTTTTATTGTTTATACAGTAGCTGAAGGCTTGAACCATAATTTCAGGCTTAGTTTTATAATTGTTAAGCCAAGATACTATTTTTTGTTTCTCGGTTATTTTTAAAGGTCTTCCAAACATTTCTTCAATTTCTTCCATCATTTTTTTGTTTTCTGAATTTCTGTTAGAAGAAATAAGCTCCTCATTATTGACATAATTCGACTTTTCATTGTTTTGATTAGCAATGTATTTATAGACATTATCCACATATAACTGCTTTAAATTGACAAATTCCACAATATAGTTGTATTCATCATCAGTTTCATGCTTTATTACGATGCCTTCCTTTGTCCAGTAGTCCCATGCATTCAAAACATCCGACAACGGCAGTTTTAAATCTCTGGCAATTGTTTCATTGTTGAAGTTTGACTGTTTGTCCCTGGCGCACTTAAATCCCATCAAATAAACCTTCACATAGGTTCCTTCAGCTGCGGGCATGTAATCATTGATAAAAATATTTTCAACAGGGGTATCCCCTAAATCCTTTTGCATATCTTGCAGTACAAAATACATAATTTACTCCTTTTTGGTAAAAATATGTTTTATGATAATAATGTGATAAAAATTGTAATAAAATTGTAATAATATTGTTATGTTTTTGTGAAAACATTTCCAATTTAATCTGTTGACATTTTATAATATTTATTAGTATAATGTTATATGATGATTAATTAAAAAAACAGTAACATTTACGATTTAATTATATCATTTTTTATTTTAAAAGAAAAATAGTATTTTTCTTGATGATATAATTACTACGACAAATGGTTAGGATGTAAACTATGAAAAAGCTAAATTTACACTTCAATTTACCCTTTAAAAACTTGGACACCGTTAATCCAAACAAAATCTTCAAACAACTACCAGAAAAAAAAGAAAGACAAGTCTTCAATATAAAAATACAATTCACAAAAAAAGTCAAAGGCGCAATAGCTCTAGGTTGCGCAACAACATTAGTTTTAAGCGGCAGCTTCGCTTCCAAATATTTTGAAACCCATGAAAACAACGTATTTCAAACTGATAGCTTTACAATAATCGAAGAAGGAAAAGAATTATGCAAGATCAGAGATTCTGAGTTATTAAATACAGTGCTTCTAAAATTAGAAGATGACTTAGAAGAAACGTATCAGCATGATATTGCAATAGAAAATAAATTTGAAATAGTAGAATCAAAAGCTAAAGACAATGAAATAGCAACAGAAGAACAAATATATGAAATACTTGAATCAAATATTAACTATTCCATACTGGGATATGCAATAAACATTGATGGAGAACAAATAGGAATAGTAAATTCAGAATATGAAGCAAACAATGTAATTGAAGAAGTAAAAAATTATTTCACTCAAAACTATCAACAAGAATCAATAGTAGAAGTTAACACAGTAGAAAATGTTAAAATAGAGCAAATAAAAGCTTCAAACAAAGAAATAAAGCAAGCAGACGAATTAGTTAATTACATAATAAAAGGAACTGACGAAGAGCGCAAGTACATAGTGCAAGAAGGAGATACATACTGGGACATTGCAATTATAAACAACATGCCATTAGATGACTTGATTGCTGCAAATCCAGGGTCCGATTCAGAGCACATACAAATAGGCGATGAATTAAATTTGGTGGTTCCTACTCCGTTTTTAAATGTACAAGTGAAGAGAAAAGTAAAACAAGAAGAAAAAACCCCTTATGAAACTGAATACACATACGTATCCTACATGTTCAACGATGAACAGGTTGTAGACAGAAAAGGTGAGTATGGTGTTTCAGAAATAGAAGCATTAGTAACAGAACAAAATGGTATTCAAATAGCAAAAGAAGTATTGACAGAACAAGTTATATCAGAACCTGTAACTGAAATTGTTACAACAGGTACACAAGATCCGCCACCTAAAAAAGGCACAGGATATTTCGTAAATCCATTGCCTGGAGCATATATATCTTCACGTTTTGGTTCAAGAAGCGGAGGATTCCACTTAGGTCAGGACATGGCAAAAGCATCCGGCTCCTCAATAAAAGCAGCAGACGGCGGTACAGTAACATATGCAGGCTGGTCCGGAAGCTACGGCTACATGATTGACATTGACCATGGCGGAGGATTTACAACAAGATATGCCCATTGCAGCGAACTATACGTCTCTGTAGGAGAGAAAGTATATCAAGGAAAAATAATCGCAGCCGTTGGCTCGACAGGAGTTTCTTCAGGACCTCACTTACATTTTGAAGTAAGAAAATATGGCTCCGTAGTAAATCCCGCAGCATACATTGGCGTACAATACAGATAAACATTAATTTGAAAATCAACCGCTGGTTTAGTTCAGCGGTTTTATTATGTAAATAACAACCCCAATACCCCTAAGCAATTAATGATTGCGTTATTGTTACATTTTTATTATGCATAATATTCTTGATTAACTAATACCCACTATTTTTGCTTCTAAACATAAATTATCAAATTTATCAAAACATTACAAAAAATTATAATAATTTATACTTGCACTTTTTGATGAATAGTAATATTATGAAGAAGTATTATTGATTTGGGATTTAAGGGTAAGGCCTTGAAAATAAATTACAAGGATGGTATGATGATATATTACGATAGTAAATTTATGGAAGTGGCAGCACCGATCATAGAACACGAAGAATATCAGCAAATGCGAAAAATAAAGCATCATGACGAAAGTGTTTTTGATCATTCCATGAAGGTTGCATTTTATGCGTACCAAATGGCCTATACACATAATTTAGACTGGGAATCTACAATCAGAGGAGCACTGCTCCACGATTTCTTTCTTTACAAATTTAAAAAAAGCTTAAGCTTAAGAATTATAACTGACTCCATAAAGCATGCAATTGCGCATCCTCTTATTGCATTTGAAAATGCAAGTAAATATTTCGAATTAAACGAAAAAGAAGAAAATATAATAAAGGCGCATATGTTTCCTTTTGGTCTGCCAAAATCAAAAGAAGCATGGATTGTAAGCTACGTGGACAAGTACATTGCTGCATTTGAATATGCTTCAAACTTTAGAAAAATGGCTCATAGAAACAAACAACCTGCTTACAATATAGAATAATAAAATAAATCGGATAGAATAGTATAAAAGATGTGAATAACATCTTTTTTTATATCATTTTTATCAAAAATGTCTGTCGTTGTACAAACCTAATTTGTCATGTTCCTTAATACTTTGTAAAATTTGTATAAAATATTTATTTTCAGGTGTTTATTTATCTCATAAATGGGTAATATTTTAGTATAGTATAATAACAATTGAAAAATTGAATAAATAACTTGAAAGGGGCTGACTGCATGAAGATATCTATTTATGCTAAAAACATTCAACTTACTGAGGCGTTAAGGGAGGCTACAATAAAAAAAATTAGGAGGCTCGATAAGTTTTTTCAGCAGGATATTGAGGCAAAAGTAGTTCTAAGCATCGAAAAAAAATTACACAAAGTAGAGGTGACAATTCCTTTCAATGGCAGAATAGTACGTGTGGAAGAACTATCCAATGACATGTACAATGCAATAGATGAAGCTGTTGAGTCATTAGAACAGCAAATCAGAAAGTATAAAACAAGACTACAAAATAAAAAGCATTCAAGTGAATCCATTAAATTTGATAACATAGAACCTCTTGATATAGAAGATGAGCAAGAATTTAAAGTTGTAAAGACTAAAAGGTTTGCTATAAAACCAATGAATATAGAAGAAGCAATACTTCAAATGGACTTGCTTAGACACAACTTCTTTGTTTTCTTAAATGCAGATACAGAAGAGGTCAATGTAGTATATAAAAGAAAAGATGAAAATTACGGATTAATAGAACCCGAGTTATAGTATCTTCTAAATTAAAATCAAAAAGACGCATCTATGCGTCTTTTTGATTTGCCGACAAAATAAAATACATTAACGTTCGATATCCCCCGATATTCCCCATATTTGTATATCTGTGCTTGCTTCTTTTGTTATCCGCTCATCTTTGCACTGCTTAATAATAACTTTCCGGAACATATTTATTATATAATACAATGAATTGTATTAATGTCGAATATTGTATTAAATATAACCTTTTTTTGATCTATAATTATACCAAGTATACAATATTCAGATTGTCCACAACAGTGGATAAACTGTGCAAAACTCTTAAGTGCTTTGTATTGAAAATTCAATACAAACTTTTTTAATTTTTTCACTAAAAAATACTTGACAAAAGCCATCGTTAATTTCATCGAATCTAAAAGTTGTTAACAATTTCATCCACAGCTGTGGATAACTCTATAAAGTACAGAACATAACTTCTTTATTTGTTTGTTTGTTAAATAAATTTAAAAAACTACTGATATTGTTTAAGAAAATTTTTTAATTTCCGGTACTTTTAGTCTATATATTCTATTTACATTCACTTTACAAATGAATATTTAAAAGCATCATATGGCTGTATATATTTTCAATAAATTATTTTTATTCAATCATATGCGAATAAAGTTAACAAATAAATTTGTTATGTTCATTGATGATAAGTATTTACTATCATAAATTTATTGATGCATTGTTACTTGTTACGCACGAAGCATGACAAAGACCAATCTATATGCTTTCCATTTGCATCTATAAGTTCCTTTAAATTTCTTTCTCTAATTAAAGACAGTATTCTCAAATGCTGTGAAGTACTTTCTACTACATCATTTAAAGCTTCGTAAGACATATATTGATAACGAATTATTTTAGCCTTAATGTCATTCATGATCGATATTATATAATTGTTTTTGCATTTGTTAACAATTAGCTCATCTAATTCCCAATCAACAGATACGAAGCTATCCATTGGAACATCTATTCCATTATTAAAATCTAACATTAACTTTTTAAATTTTTCTTCTAAATTTGTTATTTCTTCATCTGTAATTCTGTTCATTGAAGTTTTAAAAGCCAAAGCCTCTAAAACTTTTCTTACTTCAAAAATATCTTCTATATCAGATAATAAAATTGTCTTAACATATATCCCAATTCCGTCCTTTATTTCAACTAAGTCCTCATTTTCCAGTATTCTTAGTGCCTCCCTGACAGGAGTTCTGCTCATGTTAAGCTCACTTGCAATGAGGTTTTCACTTAAGCAATCCCCAGGCTTAATTTTATTTCTATAAATGTCATTTCTCAGTTCTAAATAAGCTTTTTGGCTTAAACTGCTCTTTTTTTGGACATATTTTTTTTGTTCCATTTCACCTAACCTTCATGTTGTGTAATACTTGTATACATCAATAATATCACCTATTCTCACATAAGTCAATATTACACTTAATTCATCTAAATATTGTGTTTTACACAATATTTAACATAGAAAGCTACTGTTTTTACAATGGCTTTCTATGCAATAAATATTATGAATTATTAATTTACTTTATCAATATTGACATTATACCAAGTCTAATTTATTGTTTTCAGAAACATACCCTAAAAGAGGCCCTGAAACCTCAATATATTCTAATTCCAAAGTATTTTTAATTTTAACAATTTTAAGATTATTTATATCTGCTCCTCTTAAAACCTTAATAGCAATTTTTATTGCTTCCTCCTCATCGTTAGCTATAAGAGGTATCTTGCAATCATCAATACATTTAACTGCTATCCCATTAGCATAGATTGATTCAAAATCAAGTTGTTCAAATACCTTTCTGGTTATAATATCAAATACACCCATTCCGATTCCATTTCCATGAGATTCCTTTGATATATCCAGGAGTATCATTCTATTTATTTTAGGAACCTCCAAAACAAATTCATGCAAAATATAGCTTTTACCCAAAATATTGGGATCAAATCCGGCTCCTGAAATATTTTTACCGATTTCTTCGACTATTAATATATCTATTTCAGGTATCATTAAAGTCGGCATGTTCCTTTTAGCAATCTTCACCAATTTTATCTCTTCTTCAATTAATGTTTCAGAAGGAATTGCTTTTATTAACGAAGTTTGGTCATATGCATTTTCCAGTATTGCTACTCCAAATCCCACATTAACCTTCTCCATTATCATTGTAGCAGCTTCTTTAAGCACCTCGCCAAAATGATCAAAATCCTCTTCATGAACAGAAGAACACCCTTTGTGATTTCCTAAACCTATCACAAGCATTTTACATAAACCACTTTGTATATCTGCTACAAAATCTGTATGCAATTTGACGCGGTTAATTGGAATAATCATATCAGCTTCATAAGCAGTTTTATCAAAATAAATATTAATACCTCTTTTTGTTTTTCCGATCTCAACAACATCAGTCTTAGTAATGACTTTAACACCCATTGTTTCTTCAACAATTCCATAACCGGCTAAAATTTCTCTTTGTCCTTCTTCACTTCCGCCACCATGGCTGCCCATTGCAGAAACAATAAATGGTTCACCGCCTGCTAACTTTATTTCGTCAATCACTGATTTAACAATTTTTGATATATTTCTAATTCCTCTGCTACCAACAGCTATGGCAATTTTTTGCCCTTTTATAATTTTCGATTTAATACGCTCATTGCTAATTTCAGCTCTTATAGTACTTTCAATATCATCCAATTTATCTTTCTCAAAGGATTGCTTCACTTTATACATTTTAGGTAATTTAATATTATAGTCTTCTTCTAATAGAATTGGCATATCATCCTCCGCATATTTATTATTTCAATATTCTTACAAGGAACATTGTAAGCGGTTCAAAATACGTTGTAAGCATCAAAACAATTAATAATGATAATATGAGCCACTTCATGGTTTTCATCATTTTTTCAATTGATACATTTGCTATAGCCGAAGCAACAAACAAATCTATACCATATGGAGGTGTAGTAAACCCGATTGCTAAGTTCATTGTCAATACAATTCCAAATTGCACCGGTGACATTCCAAGCTTTGTTACAATCGGCAATAAGATTGGTGCTAATATAATAGTTGCAGGGATATTGTCTATGAAGCATCCAACCACCATTAAAAATACATTTATTATCAGCATTAAAAGTATAGGATTTGTTGTTAAAGACAGAATTGTATTAGCTATCATTGTTGGAATTTGCTCCATACTTAAATATGCAGCAAAAGCAGCTGAAAGTCCAACCATAAAGGTTGTAAGTCCATTAACAATAATTGTATCCTTTAATGCAACATAGAGTTTTTGCCAAGTTAATTCCTTGTAAACAAATGCACCAATTATAGCAGAATAAACAACTGATACAACCGCAGCCTCTGTGGGAGTAAATGCACCTGAGTATATACCACCTAGTATGATACCAGGGGACATTATAGCCCATATAGCATCCTTAAAAGTAACCCAAAGCTTTTTCCCTGTAACTTGTTCATCAGTACCTCTATAGCCTTCTTTTTTAGATATAAAATAACATGTTACCATTAATGCGATACCCATGGAAATTCCCGGTAAAAATCCAGCCTTAAACAAATCTCCTATAGATGTGCTAGTAACAACTCCATATAATACAAAAGGTATGCTTGGAGGAATAATGACTCCAATAGTTCCTGCAGCTGCAGCAACAGATGCACTAAAACCTCTGTCATAACCCTTCTTCTCCATTTCAGGAATCATAAATGCTCCAACAGCTGAAGTAGTTGCCATAGCAGATCCTGATATAGCTGCAAAAAACATACATACAGCCGTTGTAACCATTGCGAGCCCACCAGTAACTTTACCTAAAACCAAACTTGCCAAGTCAACCAAACGTTTTGCAACACCACCTGTGCTCATAATATTTCCTGCAAGGATAAAAAAAGGAATTGCCATCAATGGAAATGAGTCCACTCCTGCAACTGCGTTTTGAGTTATCATTATTAAAGGAATATCAGAGAACATCATCAATGTAATCATGGTTCCCATTCCTATAGCATACCCTATAGGTACTTTAATGAAAATTAATAATATAAAAGATCCGAACAATACTAAAACTTCCATTAATTTTCACCCCCTGCTGTTTTCAAGGATTTAAAGTTGCTTGCTATTTCCACAAGAATCCTTATGGCTATTACAAACGAACTTACAGGCAAGCTTGCATAGACAAATGCCAAAGGTATTCCCAAGCCTGAAGATTTAGTTCCTCTTCTTAATTGCTGACTAACAAGTTCAGTTCCGCTTATAACCAGGAATATATCAAAAATAAGCCAAATTACATCAGCAATAATCATCAACGCATGGTACCCTTTTGGTCCAAATTTATTATCCATCATTTCTAATCTAATATGCTTATTATCTCTCAATGCTACGCTTGCTCCAAGCCATGTCTGCCATATGAATAAATATCTGGAAAACTCCTCGCTCCATGAGAGCGAAGAGTTAAACACATATCTGGCAATGACTTGTATGAAAATCACTATAACTGTTACAACCAAACTTGCAACAAGTATATACTCTTCAAAACTATTATAAAATTTTGCCAGTTTTTTCATAATATACTACCTTTCAATAGTTATTGTCTATATGGTTCTATAATATCAAATATTTCTTTTCCTAATTCTTTTTCATATTTTTCATACATTGGCGCAACATCGTCAATAAACTTTTGCTTATTCTCAGATGATACAGTGTTTACTTCCATACCTGATTCTTTTAATTTGTCAACAAATGTTTGATTGTCATTTATTTCTGATTGAATTTGCCAATCAACCAAAAATTGTTTTGCACCATCATCAACTATTTTCTTCTGCTCATCTGTTAAACTGTCATAAAAATCTTTGTTCATGATATTTGCACAGAAACTGTATACGTGTTCTGTCAAGCTAAGATATTTTTGAACTTCTTGGAATTTAGAAGCGTATATTAGGGATGCAGGATTTTCCTGTCCATCTACAGTTTTCTGTTGCAAGCCTGTAAATAATTCGCTGAAGCTCATTGGGGTAGCATTTGAGCCTAAATATTTAAACATATCAATAAATACCGGACTTTCCATAACTCTCATTTTAATGCCACTTAAATCTGCAGGTTCATTTATAGGTCTAACATTATTTGTCATATTTCTTATACCATTAAAATTGTATCCTATATTAACTATACCAACCTTCTCAAGTTCAGCATCTAATTTTTCACCTATTGGTCCTCCATTTAGTCCTTCAAATGCCTTTTCTGTATTATTGAACATAAATGGCATATCAAGTGCTCCAAATACAGGTGAATACATTACTAAAACTGAAGTTGAAGGAAGAGCTATCTGTAATGTTCCTAGAGCAACTGCTTCTGTCATTTGAACGTCTCCGCCAAGAATACCATTAGGATATATTTCAACTACCAATTCACCATTAGATTCTTTTTCTACATATTCCTTAAACTTCAATGCAGATAAATGTACTGAGTGATCCTCTGCACAAATATGCCCGTACTTAATTATTTTTGCGTCTTTCTTTTCTGTATCTGCAGCACTTTGTGGTTCTGCTGTACTTTGTGGATTTGAAGCAGCTGGTTCATTACTTTTTGTAGCGCAACCTGTTGCCATTGTTAACAATAATGTTAAAACTAATAATAAACTAATTAACTTTTTCATACCTTTCTCCTTTTAATATAGTTTTAAATCTTTTTAATCCCATTAATATAATGGCTAATAAATTATTGTAATATTGTTATTTCTCCATTGTCAGCATCAAGTACAATTTTCATACCCGTTTTTATTTTTTCATAAAATGTTTTATCAACCTTATGAACCATTGGTGTCTTCATTATTATTGCACTGCTGACTAATACCGTATCAGCCTGCTCAACAATTATACCTTTTGGTTCTAAGTGTGATTGAGACAATTTATATAAACCATCAGCCTGCACTACTGAACTTCCTTTTCCTGAAGGCATTATTAGAATCTTTCCAGCAATGCTTTGATTTTGTATATCATGATTTTTTTCAACAACAACACCCGTTGATGGTTCAACTAAATAAAAACATACTGCATCTTTTGAAACTACAACCTCAGCTTCAGCTTTACCGCCTGATATTTTAGTACATTTAAATTTCATGTTCATTATTTAAGCACCTCCCCTGAAATAGCAGCTTCTATACTTTCTTCTAAAGGTCTTATGATAAACTTAATACCTCTAATTTCATTGTAATAAGCACACTTAGGTGAGTCAGTAACGCCGATCGTTCCATAATAAGGTTTCCAGCATGGAGGCACATCTATGCAGGTATCTGCAATTACATGTCCGCCTGCCCTTTGTATAATGCTTAAATAACCGGATCTAGAAGCTAATTCCTTGGTTAATGAACTAGTCAAAATCCATGTGTCAACTGCAAATCTCTTCCCTTCACACACTTTAGCAATGCTAGCCACTTGATCAATGTTCAAATGCGGACATCCAAACATTGCAAAATCTATCTTAGAAGGTTCATTGCACAATCTTTCCCTTGTATCATCTAAATCTTTTTGAGTTATGATGATTTTTTCTTTTATTTTATTTTTCCCTAATGCATCATCAAGTGTTTTTGCCTCTGGAGTAATTCCAGCTATGTGATACATTGATACACAGCCTGATGTATTTAGCTGTGCCCCAAAATTCATGAATCCAGCCGGTGTAGGTCTATTTTTTATACCTGTAAATACAGGAATTTCTAATCCTTTATACTTTTCAGGATAACACCAGCCAAGAATCTGATAATCAAAATCACTTTTTACGTCTGCTTGAACATCTACAACGATTTCCGCCTTTCTGTTTTCATCTAACAATAACCCATAGCGAGGAACCATGCCCGTAATTGCAGCACATAGTGCACTTTGTGATGCTTCTCTGTTTGTTCTGGCACCTATAACTGAATTTACATATGGTGTAGCACTGGATTCAGAAAATGCAATAATTTCTCCATATGCCGGTACATTTTGCTGTAAATATGGAGTGCAATCAAATGTCAGTGTTGCTCCTAACTTTCTGTATGCTTCATTAGTCGCAGAGACTATTTTTTTGCCTACATCAGGCACTTCGTGCAAATGTTCATTTAAGTATTTAATATCGATACTAGGATTTACTGTTGGTGATATAATACAATGAGCCCCCTTTTCCAACAATTTCTCCGCAAACCATAAATCTGCATCTTGAGCGCTTAAAGCAACATGGACTCTTGTAATATTTACCATTTCATCCGCTTCAAATGTATCGCCTATAGCAACTTGGATTTCCATGGCCATAGCCATTCCTTCTCCATATTTGCCATTCAATACATCTTGTTGATAACTATTTAGTTTCATAACACACTCCTTTGTCAATTAATTATTCTTCCAAAATCTCAATTGTGCCATTGTCTGCATCTACTTTTACAATATCACCATCCTTAACTGTTTCATAAAATTCTTCATCAACCTTATCTACTAAAGGTACCTCCATAATAATTGCACTTGATACAAGCACAGTCTCTGGGTATTTAATTATCATTCCCTTTGGAGAGTTCCCCTTTAAGTTTAACTGATATAGTCCATCTGCCTGAACTACAGAACTTCCCTTTCCACTTGGAAAAATCAATATTTTTTTTGCTATAACTTTGCCTTCCAAATCATGACCATTCTCAATCATTTTTCCCGTTTCAGGTTCTATTAAGTAAAACATAATATCATCTTGAGATACGATGGCTTCACCTATGGCAACACCTTCGGATATCTTATGACAATTAAAAATTCTCTTTTTCGTATTTTCCATATTACTTCACCTCTCCGGTTAATGCTGCCTCTATGCAGGTATCTAAATCCCTGATGACGAAATGAATACCTCTTCTTTGTGGATAATATGCGCATTTTGGTGACTCAGTAATACCAATTTTACCATTTAAATGCCCCCAGCATGGTTGGTCTGGACATGTATCTGGTATAATATTTCCACCAGCTGATGAAATAATTTCATCAAATCCCATTCTGATAGCCATCTCTTTAACATGGCTTGATGTTAAAATCCACATTTCCTTTGCAAGTTTCCTACCTTCAACTTTTTGTGATATGTGTTTTACTTCTTCCAATGTGAAATGAGGACATCCAAACATTGCAAAATCGATTTTCCTGTTACCTTCCAAAGATATTACCTTTAATTCATCAGCTAAATCTTCATCGTTTATTACAACTTTTCTTTTTGGTTCTTTTCCCCCAAAAGCAGCCTCTAAAGTAGGAGCTTCAGGAGTAAAACCAACAATGTGAAACATGCCATAAGCACCTGACGTATTAAGCTGAGCGCCTAAATTTCTTAAATCCTCTTTGCTTATATGTTTAGGTAGTCCAACAAATACAGGAATGCCATTCCCAATTTTCTTACCCATCATCCCCAGCATGTGATAATCATAAGGTGTTTTCATAGTAGCTTTTACTTCTACTAATATATCTCCTTTTCTGTTTTCATCAAGAAGTAAACCATATTCCGGAACATACCCAGTAATTGCAGCGCACAATGCACTGTTAGCACCCTCTCTGTTGCTTCTTGCACCCCAAACAGAATTAACATATGGTGTTGCACTAGATTCAGAGAAAGCAACGATTTCACCATAGTTAGGAACATTTGTATCTATGTAAGGAGTACAGTTATAACTTAATACTGCTCCAATTCCCTTGTAAGCATTGTGAGTTCTTTGCATTAAATCAGCATCTTTTTCCGAAACCATATTATTCCCTTTGAAATAAGATAAACAAAAACCAGGATTTACTGTTGGAGAAATTCTGCAGTGAGCGCCTTCATTTAGCAGTTTTTCTGCAAACCATAAATCTGCTTCCTGATTGCTCAAAGCTACATGCGCCCTTGTAATGGGGACCATACGTTCTGCATCAAATGACTCACCTATAGCCACTTGAATTTTCATTGCATAAGCAGTACCTTTACCATATTTACCATCAAGCATGTCTTGTTGCTCAAGTGTAAGCTTCATTTTACCCTCCCAATATCATTGTTTATAATCATTTGAGTTGATTCTCAAAAATTATTAAAATAATATAAAAAAATTAAGTATTTTACTTGTATACATCTATTATACAAATAGGATGCTCTATTGTCAATTTATATTCTCCATCAACATAAATTATTTTATCCATTTTCACTTATTTTCCTTTTAAGAATATATTTGCTCCATTGAAAAATCATGGACTTGTAAATAGAATTTTAATATGTCCTCTAAGGCATATAAAGGTACTGGTCCTACAAGTTCAGCACTGACCACTCCAACACCATAGGATCTAGCTTCTGATTTAATTGTTTCAAACACTCTGTGAATAGGAGTTTTAACATAATTAACTAAATTCATAGATACTTGCACCACATTTTTTTCTTCTAGTCTCAACGCTATTGCTCTTACATTTTGGTATCCACCTGTTGCACCTCTGACAGCCTTGACAATCTTTTTACCTATTTCCAAATCAGTAGTTTGTAAGTTTACATTAAACGCAACTAGCGGAAATCTAACACCTGTTACCGTAGCCCCACTTTTTGGTACAAAGTCCTTAGGTCCTTCATCAGGAATCCAAGCAGGATCTCTCATTTTTTCACAAAGTCCTTCATATTCGCCTTTTCTAATTTTTACTAGACTTTTTCTTTCTTCAGAAGTAGCAGCATCTTCATAGTAATATACAGGAACACCTATGCTTCCTAGAAATTTGCCAAATTCTTTAGCTATTTCTAAAGCTTCTGATAATTCAACATCCTTCACTGGAATAAAAGGAACAACATCTACTGCACCCATTCTTGGATGGCTACCCTTATGTGTTGTCATGTCAATCAATTCAATTGCTTTTGATGCTAGTCTCTTTGTTCCTTCCAATACGGCTCTTGGTTCCCCTTTATATGTGTATACTGTCCTATTGTGGTCTGAATCTGAGTTTAAATCGATTAATTCTACATCGTTTCCACTCATTAAAGCTTTCTTTACTGCTTCTATTAATTCTATGCTTGTACCTTCACTTATATTAACCTCTGCCATTAAAACTTTCATAGATTCCTCCAATTGAATTTATTTATTTTCTTTTAGCTTTTCAATATCATTATTAAAATCTTCTAAGACATTTTCATCCTTAATCAAGGATAAATTTGCTTCAATATTTAATATACAGCCTTTAACCCCCGTATTCGACAAATAAATTGCGCTGTATAAATCAGACCCGCAAGCTGGATTTGATTGCCCTACTAAATTCAATGCTAGCTCATTTGCCCTTTTACATCGAAATCCGTTATCTCTTGGTACTTCAGCTGCTACCTTGCCAGCTTCTCTGATTGCTTTTGTCCTATCTTGTTTTTCTTTATCTGTATTTTTAGGCATTGCGTAAGCATCCTTTATCATACAATACGCTTTTGTGTCATTATTAGCACCTTCTAATAGCTCCTTTGCCAATTCATCTGCTTCTAATGATATTTTTTCATATTCTTCTATTGTTAATCTCACAGGTTTTTGCATTGAAAGCTTAGAAACCATAGAAATCATTCCAGCTGCCATTGCTCCGGCTATAGCTGATGCTGAACCACCTCCAACTGTAAAATCATCTGAATCTATCACTTTACCTAATATCTCTAAATTCATATTATTGCTCCCTTTATTATTCCTTTATCAACTATTATTTCCCCATCCTTTATTACTGTTTCTACATGATTAGTTCCAAATTTATATACAACATCTTCGTATGTATCTAAATTCCATATTTGAATATCTGCTTTTTTACCAACATCCAGCACTCCCCTGTCATATAAGCCAAGTGCCATAGCACCAAACAATGTAGATGATTTAATTGCCTCTGCTGGGGTAAATCCGTGATTTCTGCACGCTAGAGCTAAAATAAATTGCATTGATTCCACCCATACACCTGGATTACAGTTTGAAGCTAGTGCTAATTTCATACCGGAATTTAGCATAGGCCTTGGGTTAAAAGGTCTTGGGTGTTTAACAGCAAAATCAGTCCCTGGCAGCACTACCCCAATAACATTTGCATCTCTGAGTTTTTTAAATACTTTTTCAGGTGTGTAATTCAAATGGTCAGCAGATAACATACTCATATCAGCAGCTAAATCTGAGCCTCCAATGTACGAATAAGCATCTGTATGAATTCTTGGGCTCATTCCATAATCTCTGGCACAAGACAACACCTTCTCACATTCTTTTGCTGTGTAATAGCCATCATCACACCATATATCTGAATACTTAGCTATTTTTAGTTCTGATACTCTAGGTATCATTTCATTGATTAAAATATCAATATATTTCTCTTTGTTCAAGTCCTTTGGCCAATAATGAGCACCTAAAAATGTTGAATAAATATCTAAAGGTAGTTTTTTTTCTAATCTCTCATTAACCCTAAGCATTCTTATTTCTGATTCTGTAGTTAAACCATATCCGCTTTTGATCTCTATTGTTGTTGTGCCAGTTAATATCATGCTGGTCAACCGCTTTAATGATTGTTTTTCTAAATCATCATCTGCCAAAGAATCTGTTGCATTAACAGTACCATAAAGTCCTGGTTCAATTCCCAGTTTTTTTAATGTTTCAGGGCTTTCGTCTGTCAATTTTACTGAATATTCTTTAACTCTAGAGCCACCAAAAACAAGGTGTGTATGACAGTCTACAAAACCAGGTAAGACGATTTTAGAACTGGCATCAATCACTTCGATATTTTCTAAAACCATAAAGTGCTGAACATCTTCAACGCTTCCGATTGCAGCAATTTTACCATTTTCAATATATATGCATCCATTTTCTATTAACCCCACATCACCTGCATCTTCAGTATTCATTGTTAATAACTGAGATGCATTTTTAATAAGTAGTCTATTCATAAAATAAACATTCCTCCTTATTTTCATAACAACTAAATAGTATGCAATAACTATGCCAGCTAAAATTATAAAACTTTCAATGATTTCATGACTTTTTTACATTTTAAAATAAAATAAAAAGCAATATATGTGTATAACATTTATACATATATTGCTTTAATTTTTTTGATAATATTAAATTTATAGTCTTTTAAAGAACTTGTATAAAAATTATTCTAATGTAAAATATTTTGCAGCTATAATTATTTACTTTTTACTATGTTTAGTCTTTTCATCCTATAAAGAAGACTTTGCCTAATTATCCCAAGCTTGCTTGATGCATGGGTAATATTCCAGCCTGTTTCATCCAATGCTTGTAATATCATTGTTTTTTCAACTTCATTAAGTGCATCATTCAATAGCCTATTTTCAATCTTTACATTATTATTGATTATATTTGAATTTAATGTATCATGTATATGTGACGGTAAGTCATCAAGAGTTAAAATATTAGAATTGCTTTTTACTTTTATCATAAGGTTTTCAACTACATATTCAAGTTCCCTCACATTACCAGGCCAACTATAATTAATTAAAATATTCTCTAAGCTTTTTGATATGATGGCAACATTTTTCTTCATAATTCTATTATTTTTCTGAATGAAGTATTCCATCATATATTTTATATCATCTTTTCTTTCTCTAAGTGGTGGTATATTTAATACTAAACCTGAAATTCTAAAAAATAAGTCTTTTCTCAAAAGTCCCTTTTCGACTAATTCTTTAGGATCCTCATTTATCGCTGAAATAACTCTGCAATAAATAGGATACATTTTTGAATCTCCAACCCTTCTAATTTTTTTTTCCTGTAATACTCTTAGAAGCTTTGTCTGCATAGGTACAGGCATAGAATTTAATTCATCTAGCAAAAGTGTGCCTTTACCTGATGCTTCAAAAAGTCCAATACTATCAGATGCACCTGTATAAGCCCCTTTTACAGAACCAAATAGAATACTTTCTAAAAGATTCTCTGGTATAGCGGCACAGTTTATAGCAACAAATGGTTCTGATTTATTCACATAGTTATGGATGCTTTGCGCGAACATTTCTTTACCGGTTCCGGTTTCTCCTACAATCAAAACACTTTTATTGAGGAGTGCCATAGTCTGTGCTTCTTTTATAGTATCACGCAACTTTTCACTGTTACCTACAATGTCCGTAAATGTATATGTTGTACCGTTGCCTAAAACCTCATGATTTTCCTCATTTACTTCAATACTGGCTAATTTTCTTTTCAACTCAATTGTTTCTGATAAAAGTTCACCTAATTTTTCTTCATTTTTGCTTACAGAAAACACTCCAACAACATTTTCATCTTTCAAAATTGGGTAAGTGCTGTAATACAAATATCTTGGTTGTCCATTTTTATATGTCAATAACCTGTACTTATCCAATACAGGTACTTTTTCTTTATATACTTTTCTATGTTCAGATTGTTCTTCATTATCATAATCATAAAAATCCCATAAATATTTATCATATAAATCTTTAAATTTTTTATTTTCCATCCTTTCTTGAGAAGGATTGAAAATTTTAACATGTCCTTTATAATCTGTAAGAAGTATTCCGTCATTTATCATATTTACTATTTTTTCATAGCAATAAATTTTATTGTAATCTTCTCTAAAACTATCTCTGCTATAAAGCAAAATTACATCAATTTCACTATTTAAACTAAAGAGTTTATAATAAAATTTTTCACCGTTTAATAAATGAACATAAAATTTCTTTTTATCTTTTTTTTCAAACTCAAATAAATCATCAAAATTACAGTTGATGGACACATTTTCATTACGTAAAATTTCCTTTGCCCAGGAATTTAACCACAAAATCTCTTTAGCTTTGTTAACAATAATTACTGAGTTCCTAAGTTCGTCAAATACCTCATGAAGACATGTCATGTTCATTTACAACACCTCATTTAGTCACATTTATAGAATTTTCACATAATTATCATATCACATGAACAAAAATTTTTCAATAAAATACACATATGATTCATATGTGTATTTTATTGGTAAGAATATTCAATTAATAATTATCCAAAATTTTAAAAATCTATAGCTCCAATAATCAAAACATTACCTAATATATTCGTCTTTAGGTCCAAATGTAACCTTATCTGCCGGCTCCCACCACAGAGGAATTTTTATTGATTCATTAGTCAGCTTACCATTTCCGTTGCATACATCCTTAGCTGCTTGATATCCTGCCTGAGCATGTCTAACAACACCAATTCCTGAGTCAACGGTCATACATGCTTCTAATCTGAATGCTGCTTCATCAGTACCATCAGCTATCATTGTTACACCTGTATGAACTGCTTCACCCATTGAGTAGTTAGCTTGAATAGCTATTAAATCACACATAGCTGCACAGTTTAATAAACCGTTTAAATATGGCCAGTCAGAAATTAAATCTCCTCCATCCATCATGTCTTCTGATTCAAAGGTAGGATTAACAATTGAACCTGAATCCAAGTTATCTCTAGAGAAAGCAACAGGTCCTTGTATTTCTCCTTTTCTAATTAACTCGTTAACTTCTAAACCGAATTTTTTTCTTTGTCCAAAGCCCATATAGCAGATTCTTGCCGGTAATGCTTCTATAGGTAAGTTCTTTCTTGCTAAATTAATCCATCTTTCAACCAATTTATCACCTTTGCAAACTTCTAATGCCAAATCATCAAGTCTTGCTAAATCTGATGCTTCACCTGATGTGCATGTCCATCTGAAAGGGCCCCTGCCTTCGCAGAACAATGGTCTGATGTATGCAGCTACGAACCCTTGAATTTGCTTTGCTTCTTCAGATGGCATTCCTGCATCCATACATTCTTTCCTTATGCTGGTGCCATATTCAAATGATTCTGCTCCTCTTTTCTTAAATTCAATCATTGCTCTTAACTGTCTCTTCATTGTTTCTCTTGCATCATGAAGATATGCTTTTCTGTCTTGACCTCTGTATTCATCTGCTTGTTCCCCAGTATATCCTGATGGTATGTAGGAAATAGGATCATGACATGGACACATTTCTGATACTACATCCGGTAAGAAGTTTTTAGCCAGTGCTTCTTCATAAACATCTGCTGCATTTCCAACTACTCCAATTGAAATAGGATCATCATTTGCAACATGTTCTTTAGCTATTGCTATAGCTTCATCCAAACTTTTAACCATTATATCCATGTAATTTTTATCTATTCTTCTTTGAATAACTCTTTCATCAGCATCCACTAAAATTACAGTGGCGCCATGCATTTTCCCAGCCCAGGTTTGGTTTCCGCCCATACCGCCTGCACCGGCTGTTAAATAAATTTTGCCGTGCATGTCATTTTCCCAGCCTTTTTTTATTACAATAGCTGACAATGTTTCAAAAGTTCCTTGTATAACACCTTGTGTTCCTATATATTCCCATGGTGCTGCTGTATATTGAGCAAACATAGTCAAGTTCTTATCTTGTAAATCATAGAAAGTTTCCCATGTAGCTTTCATTATATTTGTAGTTGCCATAACTACTCTTGGAGCTAATTTATGGGTTTTAAATATTGCTACTGGCATACCTGATTGAACAACTAGTGTTTCATCATCTTCAAGTTCCTTTAAAGATTTAACGATTGCATGATATGATTCCCAGTTTCTTGCGCATTTGCCATTACCGCCATAAATAATAAGCTGTTCCGGTTTTTCTGCATTTTCCATATTGTTTTCTAACATTCTTAAAATAGTTTCCTGTTTCCAGCCTTTACATCTTAACGTATTGCCCCTTTGAGCTTTTACTGAATAAAGAATCTCTGCATTTGCCATTATTACATCCTCCTAAAAATTTATCTTTACTGATTAGATAAATAGCAAATAGCATGCCAACATTAATTTAATTTAAATCCCTTTGCTTTTAACGTTTTTATCCTAATACCTCTTTATAAAATACTCTTGATGTACAATTCTTATACGTTATGTATGATAAATTTCTCAGTACATTTGAAATACAATACAATAATAATTTGTATAAAAATAATCCTAGTGCAAAATATTTTACACCAGGACTTTTTAGTTTGTAGATTACCCTATACCCTATGCTTCTATTCTATTACAATTGTTTGCATTTCTTCGTCATATTCTACATTTAATCCCAATTGTTCTGCAATAAAACGAAGAGGAACCATTGTCCTGTTATTCATAACTTCTGCAGGAACATCTATTGTAGTTTCTGCTTCATCAACGTAAACCTTATTTTCTGAAAGATTAAATACTATAACTTTATCATCCTTAGTGATAGTAACTGTTTTCTCTTCTGCATTCCAGGAAACATCTGCACCCATTGCTTCAGAAATTGCTCTTACAGGTATTAGAGTTCTTCCTTCCTTAATAACAGGAGGTGTATCAAATTTCGCTTCTCCTTTTCCTATAAGCACATTTTCAACAGGAATAACAGCAACATCATCCAAAGATTCCAAAGTTTCTGCAACTTCTTCTAATTCAGTTAATTCCTCTAAAGTGTATTTCTCCTTCATTATTTGTTGCATCTCTGAAATTTTTGCCTTAAATTGTGCTTTATATTCATCTTTTTCTGCTTTTAAGGTTTCCAATTGCTCTTTTAGTGCTGTAATTGTTGCTTCATCTCCGGTAGCTTCTGCAGCTTCCAACTGTAATTCAAGTTCCTCCATTTCAACAGCAACTTCATCTCTTAAAACTCCTATTTCATCCTTCTCCAATTGAACTGCAGCTTTAGATTCTTTCCAAGGTTTATTTTTACCTTTTCCATTACCTTCTTCAACTGTTTCTTCTTCTGTTTCTTCTGTTTCTTCTGCATCAATTTCATCCTCTGTTACTTCTTCTACAGCTACTGATTCATCAACTTCAGGGGTTTCATCAATAGCTTCTTCCCCAAATGCTGCAGTTGGAAAAACCAATGCTAATAAAAGTACTAAAATTAATACCAGTTTGTTACTTTTTTTCATTTTAACTCTCCTCGTATAATATATTTGAGATAAATACGAATTAAAAAAGCTCTGATGGGGTCGCCAAGCAGAGCCAATACATATATGTATTCGCAATTTTGGTAACCCGGCTACCTTAGTTTTCACCTTAAGGCCCGTGGCTTTGCGTCCTCAGCTTTCACTGAGTTTGCCTTTATCAATTCGCTAATTTATTTCATTAAATTTATTATAGTATTCTTAGAGCATTTTGTCAAATATACTAACTTTTTTATTGAATTATAAAAATAACTCAAGTTGCAGGCACTGTTAGCTTCATGCTTAAAAAAATACATAAAATAAAAATAATCCTAGTGCAAAATATTTTACACCAGGACTATAAATTTAATTTCCTAAATAAGCTTTTTTAACTATATCATTATTCCTCAAATTATCTGCAGTATCCTCAATAACAATGTTGCCGGTTTCCAAAACATAGCCTCTGTGGGCAATTTTTAATATTTTGTTTGCATTTTGTTCAACTACAAGGACTGTTATACCTGATTCATTTAAGTCTTTAATTATCTTAAAGCATGTGTTTACCATAATAGGCATAAGCCCCATTGAAACTTCATCTATGAGCAAAAGTCTAGGCTTGAGCACTAATGCTCTTCCTATTGCAAGCATCTGCTGTTCCCCACCGCTCATTGTCTTTGCAAGCTGATTTTTTCTTTCAAAAAGTCTTGGAAAAAGCTCATATGTTTTATCAATATTCTTTTTAATGTCGGCTTTATCTTTAACCTTGTAGCAGCCCATCTTTAAATTTTCTTCCACTGTTAAATTTCCAAAAACTCTTCTTCCTTCGGGAACATAGCCAATTCCCAATTCTGCTCTATCCCATGCAGCTAGCTTTGAAATGTCTTTTCCCTCATATAATATCTGCCCTGACTTTATTTCCTTTAGTCCCATTATAGATTTTATTAATGTAGTTTTTCCTGCTCCATTAGAACCAATTACACTTACTAATTCTCCCTCTTTAACTTCAACAGATACCTTTTTAATTACTTCCATCTGACCATAATATATTTCTACATCAACTAATTTAAGCATTGTCATCATCCTCCCCTAAATAAGCTTCAATAACCTGAGGATTTTGTTGAATTTCTGTTGGTATACCTTCTGCAATTTTTTGTCCAAAGTTTAATACTACAATTCTATCACATACCTTCATTGATATAGGAAGATTATGTTCAATAAGCATTATTGTTTTACCTTCTGATTTAAGCTGCATTACCAGCTCTATAACTTCATTTATTGCAAAATTACTTAGTCCGGCACAAGGCTCATCAAGCATAATAAGAAGCGGGTCAATAGCTAAAGCTCTTGCAATCTCCAACCTTCTCAAATATCCAAGGCTTACTTCACGCGCCTTTTTATCCTTTAATTCCAAAAGCCCGGTTCTTTCAATTATTTCTAAAGCCTTATCCACATTTTCCTTAGTATGGCTCTTTTTAAACAATGACTTAAACCCTGTATATTCATTTATTCCAATAGCAGCAACAACATTATCTAATATGGAAATATCTTTTAAAGGCTTTGATATCTGAAAGGTTCTGGCAACACCCTTCCTTGCCATTTTATATGGCTCTATATCCTTCACTTCTTCACCATTTAAATATATCTTTCCCATTGTAGGCCTATATACTCCGCAAATGCAGTTAAACAACGTAGTCTTACCTGCACCGTTTGGACCGATAACTCCTAATGTTTCTTTTTCATTTACTATTACATCCAGACCGTCAATTGCCTTCAACCCGCCAAAATGCATCTTCAAGCCTTCAATTTTCAACATTTCCTGCATTTGCTTCACCACCTTTTTTCCCAAATATATTTATATAAATCTTATTTATATTCTTTGTTATAAAACTATTTTCTCCAAGAAGCCCTTGTGGCTGAAATCTCATCATCAAAACCAGCAGACCGCCATAGACAATCATCCTGTAATCAGCCATAAATCTAAATAGCTCAGGTGCAACGCCAAGTAAAATTGCGCCAAATATAGGACCTCTTATTGTTCCAATACCTCCAACAACAACCATTGAAATAATGCTGATGGATACTACAAATGCAAAATCGCTGGAATAAATAAAAGTCATGAAATGTGCATATACAGCACCGGTTAACCCTGCTATGGCTGTACCCAGAGAAAAAGTAAGAACTTTATATTTATTTACATCTATACCAAAAGATGATGCCGCCATTTCATCATTCCTTATACTTGCCAAGGCTAATCCAAACCATGATTTATTCATCTTATAAATAAAAAAACATGTCAATACAATTAAAATCAATATTAATACTAAATAATGAGGAGCATTCATTTTCATCCCGAATATATAAGGTTTATCAACGGACATACCAAGTGATGCTCCAAAAAAGTCTGAATATTGAAAAATAGCCACAATTACAAAGTTAATTCCTATTGTGGTAATAGCAAGAAAATCATCTTTAAGCCTGATACTTATTAAACCCAATATAGCACCGATTATCCCTGCTATAATAAATGATACAGGAAGAGAAAGCCAAAAGTTAAATCCAAAAGTACTTGTCATAATTGCAGACATGTATGCTCCGATTCCAAAAAACGCAGCATGACCCATTGCAGACTGACCTGCATATCCGATAATAATGTTAAGACTTAATGCTAATAATACAAAAATACAAACATTCACTGCAACAACTATAAAATACATATTGCACCTCCCACTAAGCATTTTTTTTACTTATCAACCCTGAAGGCTTAACAAGTAAAACAAGAATCAGCACAATAAATGCAATGGCATCTCTTGGCATGACTGAACCTATATATGCTGCTGACAATGTCTCTGCCAACCCTATTACCAACCCTGCAACCACTGTGCCAACTGGATTTCCCAACCCGCCCAATACAATAATTGCAAGCATTTTATAGGAAGGAATATCCCCCATAGTAGGAAAAATTGAATTATAGAGCATGCCGACCATTATGCCGGCTGCTGCTGCAAATCCATAACCAAGTATATAACTTAATGCCATGGACATATGAGTGTTTACACCCACAGCCTTTGACATTTCTGTATCTTCTGCAGTTGCTCTCCACGCAAGTCCAAGTTTTGTTTTATTTAGAACAAACCAAAGCACACTAAATAGTACAGCTGTCAAAATAATAATAAAAACCCATTCAGGATTAATTGTTATTTTTCCAATTTCAATTATTCCTATTTTAAAATTAAAACCAAATTCTTTCACATTTGGACCTAGTATTAGTCTTATTAAGTCTCCTGTTAATGTAAAAAGACCAACACTTGTTATTAGAGGCACAATTGGTATTACATTTGGTTTGCTGATTATAGGGTAATATATATATTTTTCCACAACTACGCCCAATAATCCGGTAAGAACCATAGATATTAAAAAAGCTAAGACAAGATTATTAGTCAAGCTGTACACATACCACCCAAGATATGCACCGACCGCATAGGCTGCGGCATTTGCTATGTCTAGTATATGCAATATACCATATATCAATGTTGCACCCATTGCAGTGAGCGCATAGACACTTCCAATCATTACACCATTAACTAATTGCTGCATTAACATTTTATTCACCTCTTTCTAAGAAATTGGAGGGGATATCCCCTCCAATTATTATTTAGATGCTTGCGGAGTTATTATGTCTTTATCTGTTACCTCACCATAATAATGGAAATCTCCGTCTTTAATAATTTGAACTTCAACCGGTTTAATAGCCTCTCTAGATGGCGCATATTCTATAAGATTACCTGTTACAGTTTCAAAATTCTTAAGTTCTTTTATAGCATCACGTATTTTTTCCGGCTCAGTTCCAACATCTGAAATTACCTTAAATAAAACCTCAAATGCATCATAAACTGATGCCCCAACCATATCTGGAACTATACCATATTTCTCCTTATAAGCCTTTATAAAAGCTTGTGTAGACTCATTGTCTGAATCTCTGTTCATATTTGTTGTAAGCATGGTGCCCTCAGCATCCGCACCTGCTATCTCCAGGAATTGGAATGAGTCAATTCCTTCAGTTCCCAGTATAGGAACATCCAGACCCATTTTCTTTGCTTGTCTCACAATTTCTGCTCCATGACCATAATAATTAGCCATATAAATCATGTCAGGTTTTATTTCTTCTTTAAGTTTTGTTATTACAGGCGAAAATTCCTTATCTGCCATAGCAAATTTGTCTATTGATACTATTTCAGCACCATGAGCTGTAGCATATTCAGTAAATGATTCAGAAAGTTCCTTGCCAAAATCAATATCAACTGCAATTATTGAAATACGCTTAGCATTAAGCATATCAACCGCTACTTTAGCACCGGCTTTGCCCTGAACACGACCTGCAAAAGACTGTGAAAATATGAAATCTCCTGATTTCGTTACATCTGGGTGTACTGCATATCCTGAAAGCATCGGCATATTAGCTTCCTGGAATATTGGAGCAGCCACTCTGGTAGGACCTGAATAGCTTCCGCTCACAACTGCAACAACGTTATCCTTAGTTGTAAGTTTTTGTGCTATATTAACTGCTTGCTTTGTGTCAAGTGCATCATCATATTTAACCAGTTCAACTAATCGCCCATTAATTCCACCTTTTTCATTAATTAAACTTACTGCAAGCTCTGCAGAGTTAGTTGTGCTTAATCCATCAGCCGCTGCAGCCCCTGTTATTGGTGCAAAAAATCCAATTCGAATAGGATCTTTATTTTCTTCCTGCGCAGGTGGAGTTTCTGTCGAAGTACTCTGTGACGGTGCTGGAGTTTCAGTTTTAGTTTGGCATGCCGCAAGAGAAAAAATCATGAAAAGAGATAAAATTAAAGATAATAAGGATTTAACCTTTTTGTTCATAACGTAGCCCTCCTAGTGTTTTTGTTTTTTATTCTTATATATTTTATCACAACATTATTGAAAACGTTATTTATACATTGTATTTATTATCAATATTCATCGTTTCTTCATAAACGTACATAGAATATACATAAAGCTATATTAAGTTTTTTATTCATTTATGCTATAATAATGATACAACCATTTTTAACTAAGGGATGATATTATGAAGCTTAAAAACAAAATTACCATGAGTATCTGTATAATTGTATTTATATCTTTAGCTATAATGTGCACATCAATTTACACAAAATCCGCATCTATTTTAAATGCCGAATCAACTAAGCTTACAGAAATTCAAATATTAAGAGCTCAGGAAAAAATAGATTTAATGGTTAAAAAAATTCAAGTTGAAACAATGGCACTTTCAAGAGATGAACATGTTTATAGATTTTTTAACGGAACAGAATCTGTTAATGAAACTAATAAATATTTAACTCAAACCATGAAGAACATGGATTTAAATGATAAATATTATAAGGATTTATTCATTGTTGATTTAGACGGTGTAATAGTTGCTTCAACCATGCCAAATGCTATGTATGTTGATTTGTCAAGCAGAGATTATATTCAAGATGGCTTTAATTTTGAAAGAACAGCTACCAGTGACATATTGCTGGCGTTATCAGATAGAACTAATATAGTAAATACTGTACATCCTATTTTTAATCCCGACGGAAAGGTATTAGGACTATTTGGCATAGCCATACGAGCTGAAAATTTTGTGTATTTTGTTAATGATTATGAAATCGGTGAATCCGGTTACTTCATAATAATTGATTCCAATGGTTATATTTTATCTCATAAAGACCCGGATATGATTCAAAAGCTTGCAATCAGAGCCTTGCCTGGATTTAGGAATCTGGATTTTCCATCAGATAAAGTGTACACTACTATTAATGATGGATATATAAACTCATACAAAAAAATGGATAGCAATAACTGGATATTGGCTACAATTATGCCCGAAAGTGAACTTGCAGCAAAATCTATGAGCTTATTAGAGTATGTAATAATTTATGGCGTGATTATTTCGGCTTTGGCAATATTTATAAGCATATATATGTCAAATAAAATATCCTCTCCAATAATCCATATCAATAATTATATAAATAGTGCAAAAAACAGCAATGACATATTAGAAAATGCCATTGATAATACAATTGTAAATGTCAAAAGCTCAACAAACATTGACGAATATGCTGATTATAATAATTACAACAAGGTTGATTCTTTCATTGCTGCAGTTACAAAAAAAATCGACAAGGATATGAATTTTTTTGATAAGGATGCTGAATCATTGATTAAACAATCTGAATTTTTCAAAAGTTCCTTAGAAATGAAAACATATTTAACTTCAAAGTTTTTATCTACCTTATCACATGATATCCGAACATCCCTAACCTTAATTAAGGGATATGCCCAAGGATTAATGTCAGGAATTATAGAAGACGAAGATACAAAGAAGAGATTTATAAATGAAATATATAACAGCGCTCAAATATTGGAAAAGATTTCATATGACGTCTTGGATTCCACATATGAAGCACAAACTATTAAAAAGTTAAAAAGAGAAGAAGTAGATGCAGATGAATTTTGCAAATATCTGTTTTCTTCTGCTAAAGATTACATTGAAAATTCAGACAGAATCTTTGATGGTGAATACAGCTGTGACAATTGCATTTTAAGTATTGATAAAGTCAAGATTATTCGTGTATGGCAAAATATCATAAATAATGCAATTAAAGATAGTGATAAATTTACTACTATTAATGTTACTATTAAAAGGGAAAGCAATAGATTGCTATTTCAAATTAAAGATAATGGTATAGGAATAGAAGAAAATGACAAGAAATATATTTTTGAAATGTTTTATAAATCTGACTTATCGGCAAAAAATAGTTATGGATTAGGACTGTATGTATCTAAACTTATTTTAGAGTCACACAATTCTGAACTGCAATTTGAATCAGCTCTAAACAAAGGCAGTACATTTTGGTTTTATTTAGTTGCGTCAGATAAATAAAAGAGGTTATTCGTAACCTCTTCCAAACTCAATTTTTCACTTAAATTCAGCTTCAAACATATAGCCAACTCCACGAATTGACTTTATATATTTTTCATTGTTGCCGTCATCATCAAGCTTAATTCGTATTCTTTTTATATATGTGTTGACAATGTTTTCATCATACATATCACTTTGCCATACATCCTTTAATATTTTTTGCCTTGAAACCGCATTAAATGCATTATCAATCAAATACACCAGCAGTCTAAATTCTGTATTAGAAAGGCTTATATCAACTCCGCCCTTGGTTATTTTATATGCATTATGATAAATTTTAATATCATCAAATTCTATAGGTGATTCAAAATTCTTTGATGCTTTATATCGTTCGACTCTATTTATATGTGCCTTTATTCTTGCAATCAGTTCCATAGGATCAAAGGGTTTTACTACATAATCATCTGCTCCTTCTCCCAGAGCCTTTATTTTATCAAATGATGTAGCATTTGCACTGAGCATAATTATGGGTACGTTAGAGTTTTCCCTGATTTTCTGACAAACTTCAATTCCATTTATATCTTCCATATTTATATCTAACACAACCAGGTCAACAAAATCATCAAAAAATGCCAGTGCATCTCTTCCATTATATGCACATACTGTTTTAAATTCATATAGCTTCATATACTCAACAAGCATCTTTACAACTCTTATATCATCATCAACTATAAGTATTTTTCTTTCATGATTCAAAATATCACCCCATTGTAATAAAGAAAATACAAAATTCTTCCGTTATTAACATTAGAACGTTTTCAAACCTATAATATAACAAATACCCAAAAAAATCAATATTAACTTAAAGTACGTCCACCAGGCGAATAAATAGAAAAATGTATAGTTCGTTGATATTTTTTATTAACATCAAAATCAAGTTATTACCCCATACTTAGGTAATAATTCATTTTTAACATAAAACTTATGTAAAGTTAATGCATCATGAAAATACTTCCAATCAGATGTTTGAAAATTCTCTTTTTTATCATATATTTGCAAATCTTTTTCTATAACCTCTACTGCTTCATAAAACCACTCTCTATCACCATATTTAATATTTGATTCAAATCCAAAATACCCTTCACTAATCCTTTTTTGCCATATTAATTCTCTGTGTTCTAAAGATTCTTTAATAGAAAAAATCTCAGTCAATTTATCTTTTATCTCATCCCATTTTGCTGGTTCTTTTTCAAATATATAAGAAATATGACTTTTAACCTGATTAGCCAAAAATAAATAAATATGAAAAGAAGAATCAATAAATCTATTTACATTATTGATTTCGAAATGTTCTTCTATATTATACTTACTATATTCCCAATTAAGAAATGGCTCATCCGGGTAAGTATTAACCTGTCCATGACCTAATGGGGGAATTAATTTAGCTGAACTTAAAGCAACCTCATCTTTTAAGGATTTTTCTATATTTAAAAGGTCTAAATATTTAATTTTATTATTATCTCTGTTTAGCCCATGAAAATCTTGATGAGTCCAAGTATCTGCATACACATGAAGCGTAACCCCTAATCTATGAATACCATAAGGTTTGTCCAAAGTTCTAAGCGTATCACGTAATAGTTCATTTGCCGTTATACTATTTTCTCTACATAATAACATTTCATAAAATTCTTTACCTTCTACTCCTGGAAGGAAATGAAATGGCAAAAAAATATCATAACAAGTCTTCTTGTCCAAAACTCTGAGATCAAGAAATCTATGAGCCGACATTTGTTGTTGAAATCTTCCCCCACTCACAAATTCTAATTCATGATAGTATTTTGCATCATCAGTATGTTGTGATGCATAAGCAATTTTCTTACTATATTCATGTTTTATTCCCGATAACATGCACAGAGTATATATCGCATAAAAATGAAAATCAATTTGCATTGTAAACCCCCTTTTTATTCTTCCTAATTAGTAATTATAATTATGCATACATTCAAGCCTTTACTTTCATTTTATAGTATAAAAACATTATAGAAATTTCATTTTTTTCCTAATTACTATTATAGCAAACATTTGTTTGACAGACAAGAATAAACATGTGTGATTGTGACATACTCCCACCACTTATAGAAGTGGGGGCTTCTCGTTCGAGTAATCTAATGATTACAGCATAAGCGAGCTATCCCCGTGTGCCCCACGGTTTTTATATTTTTATGCAAGCATTATTCTAAG
>JBFXKO010000005.1:153401-157813 GCA_050173715.1 Sedimentibacter sp. | reverse complement strand
TGTTATGGCCTGACGATAGGCAATAGCTGAGGCGAATTTAAAAGTATCGTCTGCACTCGGAGAAAGTCTTGTGGAAATATTTTCGGACGTGGGTTCGACTCCCACCGCCTCCATCAGAGGAGAGCCAGACGAACCTTTAAATAAGGGTTCGTCTTTTTCTATATTATCGACTACAGACGAATCAAATGGAACATTTACAGTATTCTTTTTACCAGAGAAATTGAACACCAGTTTTAATTTATCATCATAAAGATAAACCGCAATCAGGAAAGTGTTAAAAAGCTTTGCCTGATATTTTTTATCGGTAATTTCTCCATCCCGGAATGATTCAAGCCAGACTATAACATCTTCTTTATCAACTTCAGGAACATCTGCTTTTTGTATTGCCAATTGTGATGATATTTTAGACTGTTCTTTTTCAAGTTCCAACAAGCGTTCTTTTGTTGTAGCTGTAATAATGCCTGCTTCAATGGCAGTCATCAAGTTTTTAACTGCTTTTTTATTATCAGCAAGCTGAGCTTCTAACATCGCTATTTGAGATTCACCTTTTTTCTTTTTTCCATATTCATGAACACTATCTGCAATCCATTTAATCACATCATCTTTTAGGATATAATTTCGTATTGCATTAGCCACTTGTTTTTCTATCCAATCTCTACGAACATTTTCTTTATCACAATTTTTTTCTCTTCTTTTAGCTTGACAAATATAATAATAATGCAGGTTTCCATGTCTGCTGGTACCAGACATGCCGACCATATGACTTTTACATTTACCGCAATATAACTTACCAGTAAGAAGATAATCTCCATTCATTCGATGCCGTCCTTGTGGATTTTTTTTCCCTTTAAGCATATCTTGCACGGTATAAAACAGCCCCTTTCCTATAATTTCTGGAACACCGTCCTCAATCCGGACGTCACCATACAGGTAGACTCCAGTATATCTTTCGTTTGTTAATATCCTTTGAAAACTACTCTTGACCCACTCGCCACCTGTGCCTGTTTTTATTCCTCTTTTATTTAGGTCTGTAGCAATATCTATGAAAGCTTCACCACAAGCAACACGGTTATATATTTCTTTTACAATTTCAGCCTTGTTTTCATCAAGTGCATACTTGCCATCTTCGCCTTTTTTATACCCATATGGGAGCTTTCCATTTGCGACTAAACAATTTGATGCGTTGTCATAAAGCCCTCTTTTTATATCCTCAGCCATGTTCTCCGAATAGAATTGATTAACATTCATCATGGTACGGAGTGCAAAACGTCCAGCTGCATTATCTCCAAATTCTTCTTTTGCATAAATCACTTTAATACCTTGCTTTGATAGCTTATCTTCATAGGCTAATGCCTGAAGCATGTTTCTTGCTATACGGTTAGATTTATATGCAATTACCACTTGGAATTGTTTTTTTTCAGCATGACGAATCATTTTTTGAAACTCAGGCCTTTTATCAGTCTTGCCAGACAAAGCTCTGTCTGCATATATATTAATAACTTCAAGATTATTGGCTGCAGCATATTCTTCACATTCTGCTACCTGTTGCTCAATACTCACATCTTTTTGCGAATGGCTACTATATCGGGCATAAATGACGGCAATACTGGATGGTGTATCAATCTTTTTCTTTTTTGCCACCGACACCACTCCCTTCTTTTTAGTTACTTTTACATAGGTTCATAATTATACTTTTCAAATAAATCTTCAATACTTATTTCTTTTATGTATTTCTCAGCAGTATCAACTAACATGCCATTATTAAAATCACTACTTTCCCATTTTATTGCTTGGTTTTCTTCTCCGGATTTTTCTATGGAGAAAACAATTTCTATACTCCCTAAAGACTGATTATTTTCATTGATAGCTGTTCGTGCCGATTCTGTAACCAGGTACACACAATCAGCAAAAGTCCATTTACTCATCATACCTGTCATATGATAACTAATAGAAACTTTTTCTTCTTCTTCATCAACGTAAATTTGACTTTCATAACCATCAGTGTTAAGTTTTATCGCTGCTAAAATATTATTCAATACATCTTCATCAATAACTTTTTCATTTAATTGTGAGGGTTGCAATGTTGCTGTCTTAATTTCTACATTTGGTGCTTTACTGCATCCTGAAATAAATATCAGTAATAAAACAAATAATACAATTTTCTTCATTTTCATTCCACCTCTCTTTGTTATTAACTTCTATGAAATTGTTTTGTCGAAATCTACCGAATGTTATTAAATATCTTTTTCTGCCAAATTATCCACATTTATGCTATAATTAGATACTGTCGGCAGAAATCATTATGAAAGGAGCTGTTTTTATGCTACATAATGTCGCCGAAAGTCAGACAGATAAGCTTGAAATTTCTATAGAAACTGCTTATGCTGCTGATTTATTCTCAAAGTTGTCAGATTCCGCCCAAGACGCTATTATTGATTTGCTAAAATCCCTTTTATCTGATTAATGACGAGGGCTTGTTGCTCTGCGGTCAAAAGGCTGAATAATTCAATAAATTCGCTAGTACGCCTATTTCCATTCTCGGTAGTGGGCGTATATCTTTCCATAGGAACATCGAAGCCCATTAGCCAAGCTTCCGATACTCCAAGAGCCATTCCTAATATAGTAAGTTTCTCTTGTCCTGGTTCTACTTTTCCAGATACATATTGACTCAATGCATTTTTTTCAAGTTTAATATTATATTTTTTACAAAAAGGCTCTGCTGCTTCCAGTATATCTACTTGTCTTAATTTTCTTGTATCCATTATTTGTTTTAGTCTTTGTGAAGTAGTAAATTTTTTCATTTCCAGTACACTCCTATAAAAGATATTTCCATTATAATACAGCTTGAATTAAAGTTCAAGCATAAACAGAAAAAAAGTTCAAAAGTTTTGATAAAAAGTGTTGCCAAGGTAAAATTTTTGTGGTATATTGACAATAAGTTCAATCAAATTGAACAAAATTTGAAGAGGAGGTACTAAAAATGGCTTATGATTACAGCAAGCTCTTGGGTCGTATTATAGAAAAATACGGAAATCAAACGAAATTTTCCGGGGCTATGGGTTTATCAGAAAGAAGCTTGTCTCTAAAGCTTAATGGCAAAGTCGGTTTTAAGCAGAATGAAATAATAAAAGCATGTTCTTTGCTTGAAATTGCTGAAACTGACATACCCGAATATTTTTTTACCCTAAAAGTTCAATGACATTGAACCAAACAAAAAGAGGAGGTGTATACAGTGAACGATGCACAGCGTATGGCTGCTGTCTACCCGGAGGACATAGCTCCACAAAATGGGCATGAAAGCGGTCTGACAAATATTATAAAAATTGATTTCAATGCAATCCCTGATCATGTTCAGGAGGAACTCGCTGCAGCAACGTTAGATAGCGTAAAATCTTTTCTCCGGCAGCCGGGAGGACGAGAATTTTTGGATGCACGAAAAGCAGCAAAGAAAGCTACAAAATAAAAAAGAAAGGAGTGTTTTCAATGGAGAATAGAATTAGAGTCGTTATTATTGAGCCAGGTAAACTAGCACGCATTACAGAAATTGATGATAGTTTATCTTCTATGCAATCTACTGTAGAAGGATATATTCAAGTTATTTCTGCTTCAGCTATTCCTGGTGGAAAAGTCCTCAACAAAGAATTAAAAAATTTAATTCTTGTACTTAACGAGGAAGGCAAAATTGATAAACTGCCATTCAATTTTAAAATTTATGATGGTGCAGATTATATCGCTGGTACCTGCTTTATTTGCAAAGAAAAAGAAGAAGAAATGGTCGGCTTATCACAGGAAGAAGCGGAGTTAGTTGCTGCATCATTCGACAGAAAGGAGAATGCAAATGGCTAAATTTTATAGACATAAAAATGGTATTGGATGGCTGAAAATTACTTGGCTTGAGCTTGCAGAATATTCTTGCAACATGACACCAATTTGTGATGAATGTCTTAAGGATTTAATTGGCTTTTCAAACATTGTATTATTTCCGATTTTAAACGAAGCATACTGCCCTGAATGCGGAAAGAAAGTACTTGACCGTATACATAATTATCCAGAAGACAGACCCATTGCAGAACGTCGTGAACAGTTTTACCTTAACTACTTTGGAATAAAGGAGGCGTAGATATGTATTATCATGTTTGCCCAATTTGCGAAAGTAATTTAGATCCTGGTGAGAAGTGCGATTGTATTAATCAAAAAAAAGAAACCAACCTGCAGCCACAGGAAAGGTCTCTTCAAAAAACATATATGAATAGTTTAACAATTCGCATGGTAAATGTCAATACCTCAAGGGAGGCAGCTAATGCATGAAGAATTGAGAGAACTTCGTATAGACAAACAGCTCCCAGCAAAGGAAATGGTTTCAGTTGTGAAAGAAATCTATCCCAAGTACGACAAGACCATGCAGAGCAAAT
>JBFXKO010000005.1:0-153301 GCA_050173715.1 Sedimentibacter sp. | reverse complement strand
ATCGTTAAGAAATACATTGAGAATAAACACAAATCAAAAGAAATGGAGGAGGAAAAATGTTTAGAGGATTAAGACCGGATGAGATAGACGTTAGGGTAGGTACTGTTACAGCCAAAGGCGTGTCATTGTTACTTTACAAAGATGCCCGCTGTGACATGAACATATTAGACGAAACTTTTGGAATTGGTGGATGGCAACGGAAGCACGAAGTCATAAATGGAAATTTATATTGTGGTATAGGAATTTATAACAGTGATATTGAAGAGTGGGTTTGGAAATGGGACTGCGGGACTGAAAGTTACACAGAAAAAGAAAAAGGAGAAGCTTCAGACAGTTTCAAAAGAGCAGCATTTAATATAGGGATTGGCAGAGAACTTTATACAGCAGGATTTACATTTGTCTCTTGTGCTACACAGAAAAAAGAGGGCGGAAGAGGTTATGAGTTAGTTAATCCATATCAATTTAGCGGAGCATATGTATCTGATATTAGATATAAAGAAACCGAGCACAAAAGAGAAATTACTGGGTTAGTTATAAAAGATTCTAAAGGAGTTACTTTGTATTCAAAATTCGCTCGAACTGAAGATCAAACAGTAGATAAATCGGCAGAAGTTCCTAATGAAATTCCTGATGCAGATGTGCAAACAATTAGAGGTAAAGGGATTGACAAAGTAAAATTAGAATCACTGCAAAATGAATTAGACCGTACTGGTGTTAAGACTATGCAAATTATTAAAGAATATTCCATTTCGTCTCTAATGGCTTTGAGCTTGGAACAATATGTTGAATTGATGAAACGATTGCAAAATGTGCCTACGAAACAAAAAAAAGACTTAGGACTATAGGAAAATGCTATGAAACCTAATAAGAGATTAATAAAAAAAATTATGAAAAAGAAACTTACACTAAATAGCTGTATAAATTTAACAGGTAATAAAGGTGGGGACATATTTCAAGTTGTTGATAACCAAGACGAAACAATACATTTACGAGTTGGTTCATCATGTGTGATGATAATAGACCAAATAGTACCAGTTGAATTTCTAACAGGAATTATCTCCAACTATATGTTAGACAATGATTGTGATTTGAATAAAATAATTGATTCTTTTAAATGGGATGAACTGTTTAAGAATGAATTAAAAAATAAGTTACACAGGAGGAAATCATGTTAATAAAAGTAAAAATTATTGATGATAATGGAAAGCCGAAAGGCAGAGGATACACCTACAAAAGCGGTGATATTGATGTAAATGTTGGTGATTTGATAGTTGCTGATATGGCTGGGAAAGACAAAATTTTAATAGTATCTGAAATAGATGTTCCGGAGGAAAAAGTTGATTTTGAAATCAAGACAATCAAAGGACTTGCAGAAGAAGTTACAGATGTTGAGATTATAGAAGAGACAGCAACTATAGAATTTAAGGTCGAAAAGGAAATTGTGCCAGTCATAAAAATTAATTTTGAAGAACTTAAAGAACAGCTCACTAATACATTACAGGATTATAAAGGGTTAGTAGTAACGGAGGGGAATTTATCAACCTGCAAGGCTAAGCAAAAGGAACTGGCAAGCACAAGGGTTAAGATTGACAACTACCGTAAAGAAAAAAAGAAAGAATTATCCAAACCAATAGCTATGTTTGAGGCACAATGCAAAGATTTAATATCCTTGATAGAACAAGCAGAAGAACCTATTAAGCTTGGCATTAAAGTGTTTGATGATGAAAAGAGAGACATGAAACGTCAACAAGCAATAGAAATTTCTAAGGAAGTTGCAGCTGAATATGGATTGAATGAAAAGTATGCAGCAAGACTGGAAATCTTGGATAAATACTGTAATCTCACAGCTAAATCTAATGAAGTCAAAGAGGATCTAATTACAAAAGTAATGACTTTAAAGGTTGAGCAGGACAGAGAAAACGAGCTGATAGAAATAATTAAAGACACAATAGAATCCGAAAATGAAAAAATTAACCTTAAAATGAGATTTGAGGACTTTGAAAGATATATAAATATTGGAATGTCAACAAGAGAAGTGATAGGAGAAATAAAAACAAGAGCTAACAATATATATCTTGCGGAAAATCCTCCAGAACCTGAGCCTGAACCAGTGCCGGAACCAATTGAACAGATAGTTGAACCTATCCCTGAACCAATAGTTGAAGCTAATCAAGAATTGCAGCAAAGTTCAGAATCTATTAAACCCATAATTCCTGAAGAAATAGAAGAACCTACTTACTACGCAATTTATAGGATTGTAGGAAGTCATGGACAGTTATTGAGTGTATCGCAATTTCTTAAGAATAATGGAATCAATTACACTGTTACTGATGATGGAGAGCTATGAAAGGAAGGTTGATTGATCTCTCGTTTGGCATGAACCGCAAGCAGCGGATAACAATTGAAGTGGATGCTGATTTCAGAGAAAAATTTAACCAACTCAAAGATAGTGACATTTCAATTGAGATTAAAAAATACCGGGAGAAAAGAAGTAAAGATGCCAATGCCTACTTTCATGTTCTTGTTAACAAGATAGCTGAGACACAGGGGCTTGGAAACGATGAAGTAAAGAAAAGCCTTGTTATAGAATATGGTGCACTTGCCAAAGATGATGAAGGTAATACTGTAGGATTCAAGCTCCCTGTTTCCGTAAAAATAGAATCAATCTATCCCTACGCAAAGGTATTTGATATCAGAGAGGAAAACAACAGAATTTTCAATTGCTACTTAGTATATAAACACACTCATGAAATGGACAATAAAGAAATGGCACGTTTGATAGATGGAGCAATCTATGTAGCTAAAGATCTTGGCATCGAGACAGATACTCCGGAGCAATTGGCAAGATATAAAGAAGAATGGGGGAGATTAGGATAACTAAAGTGTTTTGTCCCTACTGTGGCCAGCAAGCAAAGTATGTAGACAGCAAGGTTGTATATGGACGGAGTTATGGAATGATTTATCTTTGCCAACCATGCGACGCTTATGTAGGAGTTCATAAAGGCACAAATGAACCATTAGGAAGATTGGCAAATAAAGAACTGCGGTACTGGAAAATGGCTGCTCATGAAGCATTTGACCCTATTTGGAAAACCAAAAAGATGAAACGTAACAATGCTTATAAATGGTTAGCTGAACAACTTAGACTAAGCCCAGAAGAAACACATATCGGCATGTTTGATATAACAATGTGCAAGATAGTAATAGAAATTTGCAAAAAATATAAAGGAGAAAATCATGGAAAACAAAGAACGTAATTTAGAAGAAAACACTATTAAAGAAGGAGTTTTAGAAGTTTATAACGATTTTAATCATATCACAATTAGCGTTGATAAATTCACAGAATTAGTTGAAAAGGAAGCAACACTTAATCTAATTAAAAACATTTACTTTAAATCAGAGGGATATAGCTTGAGAGATAACTTGTCATTTATTTTCGGACCTATTCCTAAAAAAGATGATGATATTTTTTAATTAACATTGAAAGAGGGGAGAAATCCCCTCATCCCTCAAAGGTGGTGATGAATTGGCAGAGATTAAGTGGATAAAAATAGCCACAAATATGTTTGATAATAGAAAGATTAAACAAATAAGAAAATTGCCTGAAGGAGATTCTCTAATAGCAATATGGGTGCAGATTCTTTGTTTAGCAGGTCAAATAAATGAAAATGGAATGGTTTATTTTTCTAAAGATGTTCCGTATAACGATGAAATGCTTGCAGTAGAATTTGACAGAACAATTAACTTGATAAGGCTTGCTTTAACAACCTTTGAAAAATTTAACATGATTGAAATAATTGATGATGTCTTATTGGTTAGCAATTGGGAGAAGTATCAAAGTGCTGATGAATTAGAGAAAATACGAGAGAAAAACAGATTAAGACAACAAAAATTCAGAGAAAAACAAAAACTTTTGGTGGATAGTAATTTTGATGTCACGTTACCCGTAACGTTACGTAACGGAATAGATATAGATATAGAAACAGAACAAGATATAAATAAAGATAAAGATTTATGTACGGAGACAGAAGTCTCCATACCGAAAGAAGTACCAATAAAAGAAATATTTATATCTTTACCTTTAAATGACAAAACAGAGCATGAAGTTGAGAAAAGCGAAGTTGATACATGGAAAGACCTTTATCCCTCTGTAAATGTTGAACAAGAATTAAGGAGCATGAAAGGATGGTTAATTGCTAACCCAACTAAAAGAAAAACCAAAAAAGGTATAAATCGGTTTATAAACAATTGGTTGGCCAGGGAACAAGACAAAGGATATTCTAACAAGGGCGGTGAGAATGTTGGGAAATACGGAAACAGAATTCAGTTTACACCTCCAAAACGCAATGAATAGAATCAAGGAGAACAGACAAGCTTCAGTAAATTCAACAGAAACAAACCGCTATAAGTGCGAAAAGTGCAAGGATACTGGTTGGGTAGTTAACGGTAATAATTTTACAAGATGTGGATGTTTTGAAATTAAAGAAGCTGAATTAATATTTGAAAACAGTGGCATCAAGGATAAAAGCTTTACATTTACAAATTTTCAAGAATGGAACGAGGCTTCTAAAAAAATGAAGGACGCAGCGGTGCAGTATTATCAAGCTTTTTCAAAGATAATGTCTGAAAGACAGAATTCATTAGCTTTTCTTGGACAAGTTGGAAGCGGTAAAACACATCTAACGGTGGCATTAGGGTTGAACATCTTAAAAACTAAAAAGCTTCCAGTAGTTTATTTTAGCTATAGGGACACAATTACAAACATTAAGCAAAATATGACAGATGAAGAATACTACCGCAAACAAATTGATAAATTTCAAAACGCAAAGGTGTTATTGATTGACGACATGCTAAAAGGTAAAACCACAGAATCGGACAAAAATATCATGTTTGAGATTATTAATTACCGTTATATAAACAGACTTCCAATCATTATTTCAAGTGAATATGGAATAGAGGATTTACTGAATTTTGATGAAGCTATTGGCAGCCGTATTTACGAAATGTGCAAAGATTACCTTATTGAGATTGATAAAACAATAAACAATAATTTTAGACTGAGGCCATAGGAGGAATGATGAAAAAACTTAAATTTGAGAGATTAATACTACTTGCCTGCTTGATAATTTGCCTAACTGCATTGGTAGTGAGTGGGTTAGAAGTAGAAGGATTAGAAACAAAAATAAAAGTATTAGAATATAAAAACAATAGGCAAGCTGCACAGCTCCGTGATAGAGACTATGAAATAGAAATACAGCAGATACTTATTGAAATGCAGGATAGCATAATAGATGGACATATTGCCGATCCTGAAACCGTGCCGGAATACATAGGAGAGTATGAGATTACATACTATTGTCCATGTGTAGAATGCTGCGGCAAGACGGACGGTATAACTGCATCAGGCACACTTGCAACAGAAGGACAAACTATTGCAGCTGATTGGGACATGCTTCCTGTGGGGACAGAAATTTACATAGATGGGATAGGTTATAGAACGGTAGAGGATAAAGGCGGTGCTATAAAAGGCAAAACATTAGATATTTTCGTAAATAGTCACACAGAAGCTTTAGAGCTTGGCAGGCACATGGCAGATGTTTGGATAATCAAGGAGGGACAAAATGAAAATTAAATTTACCATACTTGGAGAACCTCAAGGCAAAGGCCGCCCACGATTTGCAAACATCAAGGGCAAAGTAATAACAAGGACACCAGATGCAACTGTTCTTTATGAAAATTTGATTGCTACAGAATACCGTAGACAAGTTGGGAGTGCAAAGTTTCCGGACAATGAAATGGTAGACATGCGAATTATGGCATATTTCACTATCCCAGCCAGTGCAAGCAAGAAAAAAAAGAAACAAATGGAAGACTGTGAAATCAGACCAACAAAGAAACCAGACATGGATAATATCATCAAAGTAGTAGCGGATAGCTTAAACCAAATAGCTTATCGTGATGATGCACAAGTTGTAGATTGCCAGATTAGAAAATATTATTCTCAACAACCACGGATAGAAGTAACACTATCCTCCGTAGAAAACTGAAAGGAGATTTAAAAATGAGTGAAAAAGCATATCCATTAACACTTGAAAGTGATGCATTCAATTCATTGAAAAGTGACTTTAATCAACTTTTAAGAAAGACATTATCCACAATGATTCATAAAGAGGGAGAAAAAGCAGAATTAAAGTTATCTCTCAAAATAACACTTACACAAGGGGAAACCCGTGATTTACAAGAGCCCCGATATGAAGCTCAACGTGAATATATCCTGCCGAAGTTTGAACATAAAATCAGTACAGTTATGCAGTACAAAGATGAAAAGAGTGGTTTTGTTGGCGGGGAAGAATATGAGCTTGTTTGGGACAAGGATAAAAGGGACTATGTCATGAAGTCTATTAAGGATAATCAGATGAATTTATTTGAATATGATGATCATGATGATTATGAATACGAAGACAATGAGGATAACAACGAATTGGACGGTGAATAAATATGGCAAAAACTCTGCGTTTAAACAATGATTATCAGAAAATAATAGTTGATAAAATTTCAAAGCTATCTCAATCCGGCAAACATAGAAAATGGACTGTGTGGTCCGATTTCGTTGCCATGACAGCTTGCACTTTATCATTAGCAGATATAGAAAGACGCGGAGATAGAGAACGTATATATTCAAATATTGCTAAAAAATATAACAAAACTGAAATGGAAATATTTTATTCCTTATTCATTGACCTCGTGAATGCGTATGAAAGTAACCAGGAACAGGATTTACTTGGAGATTTGTTCATGAAGTTGGAGTTAGGTAACGATTATGCAGGGCAATTTTTCACACCGTATAGTGTTTGTGTTGCTATGGCTGCACTAAGTGCCGGAAATCTAAAAGCAGAGATTGAAAAAAGAGGTTATATATCTGTTAATGATCCCTGCTGTGGAGCCGGCGCTCTGCTTATTGCATTTGCCAATGAAGCCAAGAGACAAGGCATTAACTATCAACGAAATATTGAGTTTGTAGCTCAGGACATAGATTTCACAGCAGCCATGATGTGCTATATACAACTTTCACTTTTAGGATGTGCTGGCTATGTAATTGTCGGAAATACATTAACTACACCGCCAACAGAACCATTATCTAATCAAAATGTATGGTATACCCCACTTTATTTCCTTGATGTGTGGCATTGGCGACGCACATGGAAGATGATTTCACGAATGAATAAAAGCATAAAACAAAATGAAAAAATAGCTGAACCTGATAAACATGAGGAAAAGAAAGAATTCACCGCAAATAAAAACGGACAATTAACATTTTTTTAATCGAAAGGAGAAATTATGATACAGAATATTTCAATAGATAAATTACACCCGCATCCAGACAATCCGAGAAAGGATTTAGGGGATTTGACAGAACTTGCAGAAAGTATAAAGAAACAAGGAATATTGCAAAATTTAACGGTTGTGCCCTGGTTTTCTGAAATCACAAGAGTTGGTTGTGACTTCCCGGAGCAACAAGAAAGAATGGGATATAGAATTGTTATTGGCCATAGAAGACATGCAGCTTCAAAGCTTGCAGGACTAACAGAGCTCCCATGCGTGATAGTGGAAATGACCCCACAGGAACAAGTAGCAACCATGCTCTTAGAAAACATTCAACGTGCAGATTTGACGGTATATGAGCAGGCACAAGGCTTTCAATTGATGATTAACTTCGGAGAGACATTGCATAACATTGCAGAGAAAACTGGTTTTTCAGAAACGACAATAAGGCGCAGGGTAAAGCTTTTAGAACTTGACCCGAAGAAGTTTAAAACCTCAGCAGAACGTAATGTTACTCTCATGGAGTATGTGGAATTAGAAAAAATTGAAGATATAACATTAAGAAATAAGGTTTTAGATTCTATTGGTACACCAAATTTCAAGTATGAGCTGCAGCGTGCTATTGATAAAGAAAAAAACGAAAAAGAGTTAGCGATTATAGTCGAGCAGTTAAATAAGTTTGCAACAGAATTAAAAGATTCCAATGGCTTGAGATATATAAAATCATACTATCCATCCCAAAAAGATGAATTGGTAGAAATTCCTAAAGATGCAGATGTTTCAAAATACTTTTATGTTATAAACAGTTATGGATCTGTAACTCTCTATGGGGAAAAGATAGAGACAGAAGAGGATACAGCTGCTAAGGAGCAGAGAGAATTGCAGAGAGCACGATATAATTCTCTTGAGGAGATATCTCAAAGAGCATTTAATCTAAGATGTGAATTTGTAAAAAGCATTTCAAATTCCAAAGCAAAGAAAAATATGGCCATTATTATTGAGCATTCCATTTACTCCATGATAGAGAGTCATAGTAGCATTGATTTAGATGATATAGCAGACTTTCTAAACATTCAGATGCCAGAAGATGAGGATGAGGAATTTGGATTTGACGATATTGTCGAAAATCTACGCCAGCAACCTGAGAGATATATGCTGATAGCTACGTATTTACTGATTGATTCCAGCAGAGAAGGTTATTATACGTGGTATGGCACTCATGAAGAAAACACAGGGCTTGATAGGACATATGAATTTCTTAAAACTTTTGGATATGAAATTTCAGATGAGGAACAGGCCATGCGTGATGGTACGCATGAGCTATTCGGAGAGGTAGACAGATAAATGGGCAGGGGACGTAAGTGGACAAAAGAAGATGACGCTTACCTCTCTGATAAATGGGGACAAGTTTCAGTACCAGGCTTGTGCAATAAACTAAACAGAAGCAGAAATGCAATAATGTGTAGGGTGCAACGCCTGGGACTTCCTCCCTACCTTGAAAGCGGAGAATACGTCACATTAAATCAACTTATTATAGCAGTAACAGGATCGGAAAAAAGTTACTCATATAAAATGACAAGTTGGGTTGAAAACAGAGGATTGCCTGTCCACAATAAGCGAAATAATCAATGCACATTTAGAGTGGTTTATATTGATGAATTTTGGGAATGGGCTGAAAAAAATAGGAGTTTTATAGACTTCTCAAAAATGGAACCACTTATACTTGGAAAAGAACCAGACTGGGTAGAGGAACAACGTCAACAAGATTTTAAATCAAACATGAATTTCCGAAAAGATCCATGGACTTCGCAAGAGGATAGAAGATTAAAATATTATTTGCAACAATTTAAACATGGTTACGCTGAACTATCAAAAATGTTAGGACGTTCGACTGGAGCAATACAACGCAGGATATGTGATCTTGGGCTAAAGGAGCGTCCTGTTAAGGCAGAAAATCATGTAGCATGGGAAGATTGGCATTTTCGAACATTGGCAGATATGATACGTGATGGCTATAGTTATGGAGCTATAGGAGAAGTTTTAGGAAAATCCGAAAAGGCAGTACGTGGCCGAGTATATGATTTCCATAGGACAGAAAATGCTGACAAAGTAAGGATAATGCTTGGTGATGGTGTATGGGGAACAGGAAAGCCAGAGTTAACCGTATTTGAAGCCAGACGGAAAGCTGCAGTTAAAACAGATTTGAAAAGGCTTATGGAGTTATTGCTTATTCGGAGGAATGAGCTTGGATATGAGCCATATTGGCAGAGGCATATGTGTATGAAATGGCATGATGTAAAAGGCTGTACAGCTGAACAGACAAATTGTGATGAATGTACGGAATTTCAGAGGATAAGGCCTCAATATTGTGTCAGATGTGGAGCTACCTTTATAGAAAGAGAAGAAAATAAAATTTGTAAACCTTGTAGAATAGCCAGGGTGAAGCAACATCAAAGAAAATGGAGAGTTTTAAAAAATACAAGTAAGTATATAGGAATTCAAGAACAGGAGGAAATGTGCGTATGAAAAAGCAAGATATAAAAATTGTTGTAGCTAATAATGATGAATCTGAAAAAATAGAAAAGAAATTGAATGATTTAACAGAACAAGGCTATAAACTGCAAAGCTCAAATGTTGATTGGTATTGTGGGATGGTTTTAGGTACTTTCTGTATGGTGAAAGATTTAGAGGGATAGTATGTATAATGGTGAAAGAATTATAACGAATGCGTTACAAGCAAAGCATGATAATTTAGAAGACATTTTTGCAGCACAAGTTAAGTTAGGTTCAGCAGGAAGTAAAATAATGGATGCTGTTGCAATTAAAAAAACATGGAGTCCAAAAACTGTCATATGTTATGAAATTAAAATATCAAGACAGGATTTTTTACAAGACCAGAAGCATCCTGTATATATGCAAAACTGCAATCTGTTTTATTTCGTAACACTAAAAGATGTTGTAAAAGAAGGAGAGTTACCTGAAGGCTCTGGACACATGATATACAATCCTGATACAGGTAAACTTAGAACAATAAAAAAAGCTCCATACCGAAACGTGCCGGTCAACCCTGATATATTATTACATATTATGTTTTGGAAAGCAGAAAGATATTTCGGCCATAGGACAAGAGCTGAGATATTATCAGATTATCAAGCAAAAAAAGAGCTAAAGTATATAGGTTCTGAAATAGCTTCTAAAATATCAGATTTGGAGTATCAAATTAAGAAGTTTGACAATTCGTATTATAAAAAATGTTATGACGAAATCCTCAGCGATTGGAAAGAGTTATTTGGAACAAACTATGTAGATTTAAGGAACTTACCTATATCTAACGGATTATCATTAAAAGACTTAGATTATATAGAATACAATACAAAAAATATCATTAAAAATGCAGAAACAATATTAAATAGAATTAAAAAGGAGGAACAATGAAGGCAATAACAATATGGCAGCCATGGGCAACATTACTTGCAATAGGTGCAAAAAAATACGAAACACGTTCATGGGCTACAAATTATAGAGGTCCGATAGCAATACACGCAGCAAATAAACCATATAAACCTATTATCGAAGAGCTTCCGGATGAAGTTAAAGCAGCACTTGGTAATTACTTTGACTTCAAACATGAGATATTGCACACCGGAGCAATTATTGCTACGGCAGAACTTGTTGGATGTTGGGAAATTGCAGAAGATCCAAATGGTCCATTCATATGTCGTCCCTTTTTTGGAGATACAACAGATAAGCCTGATGAGCTAATAGTACGTGGGAATGAATTATTATTTGGAGATTATACCCTTGGGCGGTATGCCTGGGAATTTAGAAATATGATAATGCTTGATAAACCGATACCAGCAAAAGGGAAACAAAGGCTATGGAACTTTGATATGGTGTCGGTAAAAAAACACGGTGCAATGGGAAAAAGTGAAGTATCTGCTTTTGACTTCATTGAAGGGAGTGGGGTCAATGCCTAAAAGGATAAAATTATGCCCATTTTGCGGAGGCGAAGCAATATTAAGGCCTGTTGATGTTGCAAAAACTGTTTTTCACGTTTATTGTAATGAAAATGGATGTACTCATGCGGGATATTCTACAGAAAAAGAAGCAATTGAAGCGTGGAATACCAGAGCAGAGGAAGAAAATCCACCGTTGACAATTGAGGAATTGAAACAGATGAATCTTAAACCAATATGGATACAGAATACTAATTCCGAAATTGGCTTGAACGGGTGGAGTATTTATAGAAAAATGCATATAAAACAGATAGCTCATTGTGAGGGCGAAGCGAATATAAGTTACTACATGGAGAATTACGGTAAACAGTGGCTTGCATACAGGAGGAAAATAGAGGAGGTAATTCATGAATAATGTTGTACTAATTGGAAGAGTTTCCAGAGATGTAGAATTAAGATTTGTACCAAGTTCAGGTTTGGCAGTGGCAAAATTTAATTTAGCAGTAGACAGAGGATTATTTGGAGATAAAAAACAACAGGCTATTAACAAAGGTGAACCTACGGCAGATTTTATAAATGTTACGGTGTTCGGAAAATCAGCAGAGAATTGTGCTAACTATCTTGCAAAAGGAAATCAATGTGCAGTTCATGGCAGAATTCAAACAGGGAGTTATACCACCCAAACCGGCGAAAAGAGATATACAACTGACGTGATAGCAGATAGGGTTGAATTTTTAGGGCAGAAAACACAACAACAACCTAAAGAGATTTCAAATCCAACAGATGATGAGTTTGATGATGATATGTTTTATCCAATAGCTGATGATGAGGATATTCCATTTTAACGGATGCAGGGAGCTTCGGCTCCCTAAGGAGAAGGAGATAAGGGAGGTAACAATGGCAACGATTAGAGGTATATCAAACGATCAAACGGTAACAGCAACCTATAATTCAAACCTTGGCAGGATTTACATAGAGCAACCTAATCATGATGTGATTAAAGTTGATAGCTGTAATTTACAATCAACCTTGGAGGCATTAGAAAATCTAAAAAGGCTTATGACCGCTACTTTAGGAGCTGATAGTTTGAAATGAAAGTATATTGTACTATCTGCAGCAAAGTATGGGAAGCAAGTAAATATGTTATTGAAAGTAGTTATATATGTCCAAAATGCACAAAAAAAATTAGGCAAAATAAATCTATAAAATTTGGGAGGAGGAGCAAGAAGTGAAAGATTTTAAATGTAGTAAATGTGGAAAGACAAGCTATTCCTCAACGGATTTAGATAAACAAATAAACCCTAATTGTCCTTATTGTAACGCTGATAAAAAATACACTAATGTAGAAATAATAAAAAATTGCGATACGTGCGTAATATGCGGAGATTATGTTCCAGAGGGTAGGATGGTGTGCATTCAGTGTGAGGAGGATCCTCATCGGATATTAAGGAAGAAAGGAGATACGATATGCAAATAGGGAAATGCCGTGGATGTGGTGCTCAAATAGTTTGGATCAGAACTAATTCTGGAAAAAGTATGCCATGCAACCCCGTACCCGTTACATATTGGGAGAAAGCAAAAGCTATAGGAAAAATTGTTACACCAAACGGAGAAACATTGAGTTGTGAATTTGAGGGGGATATTGATAAAGCTACCGGGTTTGGTTATATCTCACACTTTAGTACATGCCCTCAAGCGAAGAAGTTTAAGAAAAAATGACAGAGAGGTGTGAAAATGTATGGCAAAAGATAAACCACAGGATAATATAATAAAAATTGCTGCTGAAATAGGAGCTAAAACAGCTATTGATGTCTATGCAAAACAGAAAGAAAAAGAAAAAAAGATACGCATTGACAGAAGATTAAGGGACACCAAGAGACTGATGAGGAGTTATCGGGAAATAAAGGTTCATGCAGGAGATGCCATTTCCTCTCTTTCAGAGACAGTAAACGATGATTATGAATTTTTTAAGGAGCTAATGGAAGAGCCTGAAAAATTAGATGTTGGGGCAATAGTAAGATCAAAGGCACGGTCTGCAATTATGCTAACCCACATCGATGCAATGCTTCATGCATATGAAATTATTTGCTATAATTCCAAGAAACCTGAGGAAGAACGAAGATATCGTGTCCTTGAATCAATGTATTTAGCAGATGAACGCATACCAGTTAAAGAAATTGCAGAAAGAGAAAATATTGATACAAGAACGGTATATAAGGACGTGGATGCTGCCTGCGAAAAAATGAGTGCATTGCTTTTCGGAATACAATGGATTGAAAGAGAGTGAAAGGAGCGAACAACTTGAAAAAGCGTAACGATATTCAATTAGAAAACTTCCTGTATATTAATTTATGCACTATTGAAAGAGTGCCGATTATAGTAGTATATAAAAATCCATTAGATTATCCTAACAAATATGTTGCAAGATTATGGGGTATAAAAAATAATGCAACAAATATGGTAGTTATAAAGGACAGTCTTGAAGAAATACGTAAAGCAATTCCTAAAGGAATGCAGAGACTTAAAGCAACAAGTAAAGATGATCCTGTTATAGTTGAGACATATATTTAAAAAAGGCAAAGAATAGGCATATTATATATACTTGAAATGGTATATCATAGAAAGTGTAAAATTCTAAATATTAGCCAGCGGTTCTTAAAAGAGCCGCTATTTTTATGTCTGGAAGGAGGTTTTTGGGCTTCGTGTTTCTCCTTTATACGAAGTCTTGCACCGGGTCGTAACTGTTCGCCAACAGCCGATAGCGGGGTAATATAAAAAAGGAGGAAAACCAACGTGTTTTCAAAAGTTATCAACAAGTTTATCAACAACCCGTCGCTTTATTATTCTATGTCTATCGCAGCTACATGGGCAGGCGTCGGTTCGCTTATGGTAGGTATTCAAATGGCACAGGAATTTGGAATTATTCCTTTTCTGCTATGGGCTATTGGTAATACAATGGCTTGTATTGTATTCGGTATATTTGCACCAGCGATACCAAAGCTACGTGATGTATTCCGAAGCAAGCCTATGCATTTAATTGTCGGTAGTATGTGTATTTTTCAAATTTGGTTAAATATGAATGGTATTCAATCAATATTTAAAGATACTCCACTGACAGGAAATTTCGGGATGGCATTAGCCTATGCGGTTTCTATACTCTTTATATTTTTGCTTATTCGTTTTGGAATGATAAGAAACGTCCTAACAGATAATGCAAGCTGGATTGCTGTATATGGCACCGCACTCGTGTTGACAATTGCAGCAATAATAAATTCTCGTGGAAATATGAATGTATTGCCATGGGGCTTTGATCAGATACCTGCAGGAATAGAAAAATGTTTATTGCTTCTCCCTGGAGCTTTTCTCTATCCTTATTTCTTTGAGATACTGAACTATAATGACAATAATGAGGATGGTACAAAGAAAATAGATGTGCGACGAGCTTTTACCGTCGGAGGATTGCTATTTGGTATATATCTAATTTTTACATTTCTGCTTGCATGGACGAATTTTAGTCCTGCAATAAATATCATCAAGGCATTTCTTGTTACACTAATTGCAGTATCAACAATATCATCTTTTTTATATAGCGTTTATATTACATTTGGCAGAACATTAGGCATATTTGTTAATATTGGTTGTGTAGCATTATGGCAGCTGCTTATTCCGATGGGCGTGCTTGGTGTATGGACTCTTATGAGTTCTATACGCATATTCATTGTAGCAGGTGCAATTATTTATGCTTTAGCCTGGAACTTCATTGAGAGGAGAAAGGCGGTGAGAGCATGAAGCATGTACTTGGAAGAAAACAAAGTATAGATAATGCTAAATGGTTAGAAGCCATGGCCAACATTGAGGAACTTGTCACTAAAGATGAGCTTGTTAACGCTGTTGCAACGGCCATTGAGGACATCAAAAAGCATACAGAAGGTAAACGCTCAGCCTATGCATGGAGTGGCGGTAAAGACAGTTTAGTCATTGCTGATATGTGCAAAAAATTAGAGATTACTAAAAGCGTATTTGTGCATACGGAATTAGAGTATCCTGCTTTCCTTAACTGGTGTAATGAGCATATACCAGAAGAATGCGAAGTTATAAATACAGGGCAGGACTTAGATTGGTTAGTAAAACATCCGACTATGTTATTCCCTGATAATTCGACCAAGGTTTCAAGATGGTTTGGCATTGTTCAAAAAAGAGGAATGCAAAAATACTTTTTAGAAAATGAGCTAGACATTATTGTAACCGGACATCGAAAAGCAGATGGTAATTATGTTGGCAAAGGCACAAACATTTTTACTAATGGAGCTGGAGTAACAAGATATTCTCCATTGGCTGATTGGCCACATGAATTATTATTAGCATACATTCACTACAAAAACATTCCTATGCCGCCAATCTATGATTGGAAAGATGGTTACAAGTGCGGAACGCATCCATGGCCATCACGAATGGGAATGAAATCCATAGATGAAGGATGGGCTGATATATACAACATTGACCCGTCAATTGTTGAAAAGGCTGCTGAAAAAATCGAAAGCGCAGCTCACTTCCTAAAGAAAGGAGGTGAGAATCGTGAAAGTAATTAAGAAAAAACTGGATGAGCTTAAAAAGCCAGAAAGAAATATAAGGCTTCATACTGATAAACAAATAAAAGAATTTCGTCGTTCTATTGAAATGTTTGGCCAGATTCGTCCAGTAGTTATTGATGAGGATGGCGTTGTACTGGCGGGAAATGGATTAGTTGAAACCCTCCGCTCCATGGGACACACAGAGGCAGATTGTTATATAGTAAAAGGACTGACAGAAGTTGAAAAGAAAAAGCTAATGTTGGCTGATAACCGTATCTTTGACCTCGGTGTTGATGATATGGCTGCATTCGATGCATTTATCTTGGAGCTTAAAGATGATCTGGACGTTCCAGGATTTGATGAAGATATGCTAAAATCTCTTATCATGGACACTGATGAAGCTGATGACCTAATCTCCGGATATGGAATAATATCTGAGGAAAAGGCTACAGAAATTCGTGATACACGTGACAGGTATGAAGCCAGAGATGAACAAGCAGCAAAGACAGCCATAGAACATACACCTGTTTCTGCTCCGAATTATATACCAGAAGAAATAAGAGAAGCTGCAGGATATGATGCTCCATATAAGGCTGAGGAAGTTGAACACAGATATATTCTTTGCCCGAAGTGTGGTGAACGGATATGGCTGTAAAAAGAATTATAGCAAGTATGGATGTAGTAGCTGCAGCCAGAAACCGCATTAAAAATGTGTTTTCTAATAATGTTCCAGTGTACATGTCATTCTCGGGTGGAAAAGATTCTCTTGTCATGGCCGATATTACACTAAAGTTAATAAAGGCTGGTGAAATTAATCCACAACTATTAACAGTCATCTTTATTGATGAAGAGGCTATATACACAAGCGTGGAGGAAAAAGTTCAAGAATGGCGTAAAAAGTTCATCATGGCAGGAGCGTCCTTTGACTGGTGGTGTGTGGAAGTCAAACACTTCAGCGCCTACAATCAATTGACAGCCGATGAGAGTTACACCTGTTGGGACCATACTAAAGAGGATGCATGGGTAAGACGTCCTCCGCCCTTTGCGTTAAGAAATCATCCACAATTAAAACCAGGCATTGACAATTATCAATCTTTTCTTCCTAAGGTGACTGGTGACGGTATTATGCTTGTTGGTGTAAGAGCTTCGGAGAGCGTGCAGCGATTACAATATATGGCTGCATTAAATCTTGGAGCTGGGAGTAGCATCACAGGGAAAAATATGATATATCCCATGTATGACTGGACAACCAAAGATGTATGGCTATATCTCAAGAATGAGAATGTAGATATACCAATCATATATTTGTGGCTATATCAGGCAGGTATAAATAGAAATCAGCTACGTATCTCACAATTTTTCTCGGTTGATTGTGTAGGCTCACTTATCCACATTGCAAAATATGAGCCTGGACTGTGGGAGAAGATTCTCCGACGTGAACCAAATGCATACTTGGCAGCTCTGTACTGGGATAGCGAATTGTACAGGAGAACATCAAAACAAAGGCGTGAGGCTGAAAAAGATAAAGATTATAAATCTATTGTTAAGCACATGCTTTTTGAAAATCCGAATAAATACTTTACAACTGAGCTAACCCGTAAGGTAGCAACACAATATAGAAAATTAATAATAAAAATGGACAACATGATACAGGAGCGTGATTATCGTAAAATACACGATGCTCTTGTGGCAGGTGACCCAAAATTAAGAACGCTACGTGCAATAAGCGTGGACATATTCTCTTCCTATGCGAAATACGCAAAGAATTTCCGCAAAGGGGGTGAACAAGATGTCTGAAATGGATTTGTTTGCACCATTATCAACCATGCAATGGGTGGAAAGAGAAAAGCTAAAAGCTAATAACTGGAATCCCAATAAGGTAAGTCGTGAGAATCTGCAGCTGTTGGTACAATCTATTCTTACAAATGGATGGACATTGCCAATAGTCGTACGTCCGGATTACACTATCATTGATGGTTTTCATCGTTGGACTGTAGCAGGAGAAGAACCATTATACTCAAAGCTTGGCGGTAAAGTTCCAGTGGTAATAGTATCACACGAGAATGAATCAGGAGATATGTACGGAACCATCACTCACAACCGTGCTCGTGGTACACACTTACTTGAACCAATGAAAGCAATTATTAAAAAGCTCATTGATGAAGGCAAGACTGTAAATGAAATAGGAAAGCAACTTGGAATGAAACCTGAGGAAGTTTTTAGGCTTTCGGATTTCTCAAAAGAAGATTTCCTTGCCTTAATGACTAAAGGTGTAAAAGGTTATAGCAAGGCAGAAGCACTTGCAAAGATTTAGTAGTAAATATATTAAACCCGAAGCAGACATGAACAAGCGTTCTAATGCTTCGGGTATTTCTATTGGATGGAGGTATAGCAATGACAGTAGCTGAAAGTTTATACAGGAGTGACCCGGAAACATTGTACAAGATTATGGTGATGTATCAATTGGAGTGGCTGGCAAAGCTATACTTTAGAGATATGTTTATAGAAGAAGAAAGCCCTCTTACAGAAGAGGAAGAGAGAGAACGAGAGATAACAAGACTTATGAAACCAAGTAGCTATACGGGTAAAGTAGAACGCCGTAGAGGTGCAAGGACACAGCCACACCGCACTATCATAAAATAGCGGCGTGAAATAAAAAAGGTACTGGGAAAGGGAAAAAATGCTATGCGGGCTCGTCGACCCCAATTCTCAATCAGTTAGTAAAGAAAATTTTTACCCATTTCGTTACGAAAGGAGGATTATGGCGTGGCAAATGACACAGAAAAAGAACAAATTACACTTGACACAACCGTTAGTACAAAAGAGCTTGCCATTGTCCTCGGATTATCAACCAGGAGAATTCAACAGCTTGTACAAGATGGTCAATTTGATGCAGTTAAACGTGGAAGATTTCTTCTTGCACAGTCTGTTTCCAGATATATTGAATTTATAAACAAAGAAGAAACCGTTTCAGATAAAGAAAAGGGTGAAGCAGAGCTTAGTATTAAAAAAGCTAAAGCAATTGTAGCTGTATTAGAAGCAAAAGAGTTACAAGGTAAAATGCACCGGTCTGATGATGTAGCGGATATGACAGAGGATTTAGTTTATGTAATACGAGGAATGCTTTTAGCATTGCCAGGTAGATTAGCAGTAGATGTTATCCATGCCAAAGATTCTGCTGAAGCTGCAGAGGTAATAAGAAAAGAAATTTATGCCATTATGGAGGAGTTGTCTAACTATCAATACGACCCGAAAAAATATGAGGAGCGTGTCCGGGAAAGAAGAAGATGGGATATAAAAGACGGTGACGCCGATGGGGAAACATGATGTAGATAGATTAAATTCGGCAGTATCCAGAGTAATAAAGTCTGGATTCAAACCACCTGAAAATCTTACAGTTACAGAATGGGCAGATAAAAAAAGGAGACTGTCTCCTGAAAGTAGTGCTGAACCCGGTCCATGGCGTACATATAGAACTCCTTATCTTCAAGGTCCGATGGATGCATTTACTGATCCAAAAGTAAAACGTATTGTATTAGCTTCTGCTTCTCAAGTTGGCAAATCAGAACTTCTAAATAATATCATCGGTTATATCATTGATGAAGACCCGGGCTCAATATTATTTATTCAGCCAACAACCATTGATGCAAAAGATTATTCAAAACTTCGTATTGCCCCAATGATTAGAGATACCCCTTCGCTTAAACGAAAAGTTGCTGACCCAAAAAGTAGGGACAGCGGAAATACTATATTACAAAAAACTTATCCCGGAGGAATACTTACTTTATGTGGCTCCACGGAAGCTCATGCCTTGGCATCTAAACCTATTAGGTATATTTTAGGGGACGAGCGTGACAGGTGGGCAATGTCTGCAGGGAATGAGGGTGATCCGTGGGAGTTGGCTAGAGCAAGACAAATAACTTTTTATAATTCAAAAGCAGTAGAAGTATCTACTCCAACTATTAAAAATGCCAGTGCTATAGAAACTTCTTTCGCAACTGGAACAATGGAAAGATGGTGTATTGCTTGCCCTCATTGCGGCGAATATCATAACATTACTTTTTCTGATATTCGTTATGAGTATGAGGAAAGGGTTGTAGGTGGTAAAAAATCTTACACTGTAAGCAATATTACTTATATTTGTAAAGAATGTGGAGCTATATCTACAGAAAATGAAGTGAAATCACAACCTGCTAAATGGATAGCTGAACATCCAGAAGCTTATGAAAACGGATGTCGTTCCTTTTGGCTTAATGCTTTTGCCAGTCCATGGGCAACATGGCAATCAACTATCCTTGAATATCTATATGCTATTGGGAATACAAGAAAATTGCAGGTTGTCTATAATACCCGTTTTGGTGAACTATGGGAAGACCGTGGAGATCTTGAAGATGAAGATAGTGTAATGGCAAGGCGAGAGTTATATGAAGCTGAATTGCCTGAAGGTGTTCTTGTTTTAACATGTGGAGTTGATACTCAGGATGATAGACTTGAATTTGAAGTAGTAGGGCATGGCCACTTCGGAGAAAGTTGGGGAATAAAAAAAGGTATTATTATGGGACGACCTGATAATCCAGAGGTATGGGCTCAAATAGATGATGTTATAGACCATGTTTATTATTTTAAAAGTGGTGCAGGACTTAAAATTTCTATGACATTTGTAGATGAAGGTGGACACTTTACACAAGAAGTTAGAATGCAATGCCGTGCAAGGCTTGGAAAGAAAGTATTTGCTATAAAGGGGAGTGGTCGTGATGGTGTTCCTTATACTTCTCCTCCAAAGAAACAGAAGATTATTATAAAAGGCAAATCACTCGGTACATGTTGGCAATATACATTAGGTGTAAATGCTGGAAAACAGCATATTATGGATAATCTTAAAGTACAAACTCCTGGTCCAAAATATTGTCATTTTCCAAAGCGTGATGATTATGGCTTTGCATTTTTTAAGGGGCTGTTGTCTGAACGACTTGTATATAGACCTGAAAAGAAAAATCCTTGGCAATGGGAGAAGATACCAGGCCATGAAAGAAATGAAGCACTTGACTGTAGAAACTATGCCCTTGCAGCATTCAAAGCATTGCCTATAGATTTAGATGCAATTGAACAAAGATTAAAGACTGTAATAAAAGAAAAGAACAATTCAATACCAGTTCCGCAGCATTCTCCACAAAGAACTGCAAATAAAAATAAGAAAACTGGAACTACTCATAACAAATATTATGATGATTGGTAAGGGGTGAGAGCAATGGCTGATATTACTGAAATAAGAAATCGGCTCCAATTTTGGCAGACTGCTTTACAGAAAATGAGAGCAGCATATTTGGCATTGGTTGATGGTGGTGTTCAAAGCTATTCAATAGACGACCGCACCCTCACACGATTCGATCTTCCCTCGCTATTAAAAGAAATTGAGGAAGCTGAAAGGAAGGTTGATGAACTAACGGCACTATGTAGTGGTAGAAAAGAAAGAAAAGCTTTTGGTATAGTGCCACGTAATTGGTAATGGGTATTCGTCCTTAAGGACTTACCATGGATCATTCGGTAGAATTTTCTCCTTTCGATACGGGATGATCCTTTTATTATGTTTGGAGGCGATAAATTGAGCAGATATACAAGCAAACGCAGTGGTGCTAAGAATGTAAAAGGCTATAGTGAAGCTGGTGCAAGCAGAACAAGACGTGCTTTGAAAAGCTTTATTCCACGAAGCGGAGCTCCTAAAGAAGATATTGACTGGAATAATTATACCTTACGTCAGCGTGGAAGAATGTTATATATGGCATCACCTGTCGCTACATCAGCTATCAATACCAATAGGACAAAAATTGTTGGTGTTGGGCTTACTCTTAAAAGCACGATAGAACGTGAAATTCTTGGTCTCAGTCCGGAAGCGGCCAAGGCATGGCAGCAAAAAACAGAAGCTGAATTTAGGATGTGGGCAAGTAAAAAGCAAAATTGCGATGCATTAGGGGTTAATAACTTCGAAGGATTACAACAACTTGCAGCAAAATCATGGTTGATGAGTGGTGATGTATTCGGTTTATTCAAACGATATGAAAGATCTACTCTTAATCCATATTCTTTAAGACTACATTTGATTGAGGCAGATCGCATTAGTACACCTACATCATATGGAAGTATTGTTTCTCCTTCTCCAATGTTTACTGATGGGAAAAATCCTGATACAGGAAACACAATTTATGATGGAGTGGAGATTAATAGTAATGGCCAAATAGTAGCATTTCATATTAGAAATAGTTATCCAGGAGAAATTACAGCAAAAAAAGCTGAATGGACTCGTGTTGAAGCATATGGTGAAAAAACAGGAATGCCGAACATCATTCAGATTATGGATAGTGAACGACCAGACCAATATAGGGGTGTTACTTATTTAGCACAAGTAATAGAACCTTTGCTACAGCTTCGTAGATATACAGAAAGCGAATTAATGGCTGCATTAGTTCAGTCATTCTTTACAGCATGGATAACTACAAAAACAGACCCTACAGAAATTCCAATGAATGAAACGGGCTCTGGTGATATAGTAGGATTTCCAGGAGAAGATCAAGATAATTTATCAGAAAGTTCCAATGAATATGAAATGGGTCCAGGAACTGTTCTTCATTTGGATGAAGATGAAGAAGTAACTTTCGGAAATCCCAACATTCCTACTACTGGTTTTGAAAGTTTTACAAAAACAGTATGCCGTTTAGTAGGCTCAGCATTAGAAATCCCTTATGAAGTTTTGCTTAAAGAATTTGACTCCTCATATTCAGCTAGTCGTGCTGCTATGCTGGAAGCATGGGAAGGTTTTAAAATGCGTAGAAAATGGTTTGTTGATGATTTTTGTCAACCTATCTATGAAGTATGGTTGTCTGAGGCAGTTGCTCTTGGAAGAATTAAGGCTCCTGGATTCTTTGATGATCCTGTAATAAGGGCTGCATGGTGTGGAGCTCGTTGGATTGGTCCTGTACAAGGACAGCTTGACCCAACTAAAGAAGCAAAGGCAGCTATAATGACAGTTGACCGTGGCTTTAAAACTCATGAACAAATTACAAGAGAAATGGGCGGCGGTGATTGGGAAGATAACATGGAGCAATTAGCCAGAGAAAATGAATTGCTCAAAAATGCTGGAGGTGGCAATTATATGGCCACGTTAAATGATAATGATAATGGCGAAGGAGGAACAGCGAATGAGTAAACCATTCAAAGGTATTTTTAAGAGGGCGAAGCCTGCTGTAAATATTCAGCGTGACTTTTACACAATGGCAACGGTTAATGATGACGAGGCAGAAATTATCATGTATGGAGAGATTGTGGAGCGGCAGCCGATAGACTGGTGGTCTGGCGAACCGATTGAGGGACAGTATATCATTGAAAGCGAGTTTCTCAGGGATTTAAAATCTGTGGAAGGCGTAAAAACTATAACCATCCGTATGAACAGTCTTGGCGGTGATGCCGGTGTGTCTATTCTTATACACAATCGGCTCAGAGAACTTGCTGCAAAAGGGACATCGTTGATTTGTATTGTAGACGGTATAGCAATGTCAGGAGGGTCACTTATTATGTGTGCTTGCGACACGGTGCGTGTCAATCCGTCTAGCCTTGTGATGATCCATAATTGTTGGTCATTCTTGTTTGGTGGATATAATGCAGATGAGTTGAGGCAGGCCGCTGATTCAAATGAAGCTTGGGATAAAGCTCAGGTAGCCATTTACACACGCAAGAGCAAACTTTCTGAAACGGTTGTTAAACATATGATGGCCGACACGACTTACATGACGGGCAAAGAAGCGGTCGAAAAGGGTTTTGCTGACGAATTGCTGGATGATGCTGAGCCGCTTAATATGGCAGCCAGTGCAGATGGTAGACGCTTATTCGTCAGAGGACAAGAGATACACCTTACGTCTGGCATGTTTTTACCGGACAACATCCCTACGGTTGACACAGCGCCTGCCGCTGTTGAAACAAATAATAATATGCCGGCAAAGACCGGTGGTCAAAAAGGAGGAAAGACCATGGCAAAAAATTTTGAAGAACTTCGTGCTGAAAATCCGGAACTTGCGGAACAAGTATTAGCCGAAGCTCAAGCCACAGTATCCGCAGACGCCGGAGCCGTAGCTACTGCTATTGAAGCGGAACGCAATCGTATTGCAGAGATTGATGAAATATCTGCACTTTATGATGACGAGACAGTAAAGGAGGCTAAGTACGGAGAGAAGTCTTGTACTGCTCAAGAGATGGCATTCCGTGCAGCGCAGAAAGCTGCAAAGCAAGGAAAAAAAGTTGTTAAAGATATGGAGGATGATTTCAAAGCCTCCGGAGCAGATGAAGTAAAAGCTACCCCTGCAGCAGAAGACGATGACAAACCACTTACTCCAGAACAACGCATGGCAGCTGGACGTGCTAGTGCGAAAAAAATCCAGAACAAGGAGGAAAAATAAATGACAACTCTAAATAGAAAAGTTGGCGATATGTCTTATGATAACCTAATCGCTGGAATTACCCCGCCTGTTCATGTTAGTTCAGGCATTATTAGAAAATTGGCTGCTGAAACTACTCTTACAAGAGGAACCGTGCTTGCAAAATCCAGTGTAGATAATAAACTTGTTATTCTTGGAACTGCGCAAGCAGAAGCAGTAGACGCAATTGCTCCTACATATACGCTTACAGAGGATGTAGCAATTACTGCGGGAAAGACCTACTATACCAAAGTAGGTGATGTTTATACAGCAGTCGCTTCTCCAATTGTTGATGACATAGGTACCTACTATGAGATGACCGACCCTGGCTCTCCAGCAGTAGAAGCAGAGGTTCTGACCGCAGACTGCATTCTTTGTGATGATGTCGTAGTTGGCACTGTAGCAGATGTTAATGTTACTGTGTATACTGCAGGTTGCTTCAATGTGGATGCTCTGACAGTAAAGGAATCTTATACATTAACTGTGGCAGATAAAGACAAAATGCGTGAACGTGGCATATACCTTGCTACAGTATTTGAATAACATATAAGGAGGAAATCTAAATGCCAAACAATATTGATTTTTTTGATACTTATTATCTTGCTGGTGCTGTACAGGAAATAGTACCTCCGGCAACCTTTTTTAGGGATCGCTATTTCCCTACTAATGCTGAAACTGATATCTTTGCAGCTGATAAAGTATTGGTGGAATACATGGAAGGAGATAGAAGACTTGCACCATTTGTAGTACCTCGTAAAGGTGATATTCCTATTGGTCGTAAGGGATATGAAGTGCATGAATTTGATGCACCTTACATTGCTCCATCTCGTTTTTTAACTCTTGATGATTTAAGAAAGCGAGGCTTTGGCGAAGCTCTTTATGCAGGCTCTACTCCTGCAGATCGTGCAGCTGCTTTACAACTCCGTGACCTTACGGATCTTGATTTGCGAATAACCAGAAGAGAGGAATGGTTAGCGGCTCAGACTATGATTAACAATGGATTTACTGCGGTGGCTTACATCGACAATGCTACTGATGGAGAACCGTTTGACATTTATTACTATGAAATAGGCGGCAGCAACCCAGCCCTTTATACTGTTGATGATGAATGGGATGATACTGGTGGTGATTTCTGGGGAGACGTTGAGGCCATGTGTGTGGATTTAGCTGAAAGGGGACTTCCTGCTACTGATTTAGTAGTTGGCTCCGCAGTTGGTCAATTTATTTTGGCTGATGAAACTGCAGCTAAAAGACTTGATAATCGTAGAATGGAATTTGGACAGTTTGCACCAAGGAATTTAACTCCTGGCGTTTCATGGCTTGGAAGACTTAATTTTGGTGGATTTGATCTTGACATTCTTGTTGTTCGTGAAACTTATGTAGGAGATAATGGATTAAGTCAGCGTTTCTTTCCAACAAAGAGTGCTATGGTTACAGCTCCTAATTGCGGTCATATGATGTATGCACAAATAAGCCAAATTGAGCCTGATGATCAATTCCATACTTTTGCTATGAAGAGAGTTCCAAAATTTATCGTTGATAGAGATAAGGATACTCGTAAGCTAAGGTTAGCATCTCGTCCTTTGGCTGCTCCTAATCAAAAAGCACCGTGGTTATATGCTCCAAACGTGCTGAAATAGATTTATGAGTTAACTGGAAAGGAGAAAATATGAGAAAAATAAAAATAATTAGTGGAGTTTATGGATACCGGCCTGCAGGTAGTAAGTATGTTGAGCCGAAGCGTGCCGGAGATCCTCCTTTTATGGTTGATGATGAAAAAGCAGCACGTCTTGTTGCTAATAAAGTTGCGGTATACGTTGATGTTATTATTCCTGTTACTGTGGTAGATAACATTACAGACGAAACAAAACTGTACAAGACAGAGGAGAAAACAATCATTCCGCCTGTTGCAACAGCGATTAAAGACAATGAAGAAGATAAGACGGTAGATAACATTACAGACGAAACAAAGTTGCTCACAGACGAAATAACGACACAAGAGAGACCTGTTTATAATGTAGATATGAAAGCTGCTGAACTTCGTGAGATTATGGATGAATGTCAACTGCCTTTCAAGGTTGGGATGTCAAAGGCTGATATGGTGGCTATGCTTGATGAGTATTTCAGTGATAATACTGAGGATGCGGATGAGCTGGATGAGCCGCCTATTATTAGTGCAGAGGATTCTATTGTATGAGTAATTTCAAAGATATGGTGCAAGCCGATATCAAGAACATTTTTCTAAATTCTGATGAGTTCGCTGAACTTCATACCGTTATCTATGATGGAATAACTTATGAGAATATTCCGCTTGTGATGTCAGGTATCAAGGAGAAGGATAGGCAGCAGCTTGTTTGGGATCATGTTCAAGGCTTGTATCTTGTTACATCTGTCATGCACTGTGCCGCTTCCGACCTTGGCGGTGTAGTTCCTGAAAAGGGCATGAAAATTAAAATTAATGAGGGGGATTTCTTTAGAGAGTTTTTTGTTGCATCCTCTGTTAATGAGATGGGCATGATTCGAGTTGAACTGGAGGCGATTGATGAATGAGTGTATGGGTAAAAGAAGTTGGTGCTGAAAGTTTAAGCCGAGTAAATAAAATTCTCGCAGGAGTGCCGGGAGGTATATGGAAAGCAAGTTATGCGGCTTTGAAACGTGCCGGTGATTCTGCAAAAACTAAAGCTGGCCAATATGCAGCTGAGGAATATACCATTAACAAAGGCGACTTCATGAAGAAAGTCAATCAAAAGTCACATATAACCAGTGAAGCGGGAGGAGTTGTTTCCATGAGCATAAGTTATGCAGGAAATGTTCTTCCGCTTTTGACATTTAATACAAGGTTCTCAAGAAACGGTCTCTTACAGACACAGGTTAAAAGAAGTGGTGCATCCACTGTACTGGAACATGCTTTTGCAGCTAAAGTATTTGGTCCGATTGGAGTCTTCGAACGTTTAGGCACTGAACGTTTCCCGGTAGAACAGAAATTCGGTCCATCTACAGCTCATATGATGCAAAATGAGAAGGTGGTTGAAAAGATGGATGATACCGTAAGGGATACTTTTGAACGTCGTTTGGAACATGAAATAACGAGAGTTTTAAATGGTTGGGGAGGCAAGTCATGAATAAGATAGTTTTATTAGAAAAGCTTAAAGAGTTTACTGTGGAAGCTACAAAAGATATAATCATGCCTACTCGTATGCAAAAAGGCGATGCTAATAAAGTTAATAGAGCTGCAGATATTTATTTAATGCGCCTTCCTGATAGCACTGCTGCACAAAAAAAAGCTCCGTATATAATCCATCAGTTGATTACTGGTAAAGATGTTCAATATGAGGGTTCGAATGAATCGTCGTCTGCCGTTATACGCTCAATTTTTTGTGTTTATAATGACAACGAGGAAGAAGGCTCTCTTATGCTTATAAATCTAATGGAGCGGTTGCGTATCCATTTGCTTCGGCAGGTGGTTATTGGAGATCAATTTCAGCTTGACCTTGTGGCTGGTTTAGAAAGTATGGTTTATCCTGATGATACCGCTCCTTATTATGCAGGGGAAATGTTGAGTACATGGAAGATACCAGCAATACAGAGGGAGGTTAAATCATTATGGCTGTAAAAAAGGCTGTTAAGCCAAAAGAAGATATTAAAAAGCAAGACAATGTAGTTGATGCCGTGCTCTCTAATGAGGAAGTTGTTGGAGACATGGCGTCTTTTTGTGTTTATATAGGTCCGAGCATTAAGGGAGTTATCCAGAATGGAACTATATTTGATGGTTCAAAAGATGAGGTAGAAAAAGACCTTGCCAATGCGATTGAAAAATATCCATTGATTTCAAATCTAATCGTCACAGATAAAACCTTGGTAGAAGATCGTATTAAAGTTAAAACAGCCGGAAATCTGCTTAATGTATATTACAAAAAGCTATTGTCCGGCAATTAAATTAAGGAGGAAATGTAAATGGCGAAACATGGAGTTTTTGTATCTGAACAAGCTACCAGCGTCGGTGTACCTGTTGTTGCTGAATCGGGTGTTCCTTTTGTTATCGGTGCAGCACCAATTCAAAGTGCGGATTCACCATCTAAAGCAGGAGAACCTGTTCTTTGCACAAGCTTTGAGGAAGCAAAGAAAAAATTAGGCTATTCAGATTCATGGGACAAATATAATCTTTGTGAGTTTATGTACTCACATTTTAATCTTTATGGCTGTCAGCCTGTTATCTTTGTAAACTTGCTTGACCCAAGCACTATGAATACACCTGTCGCTGCAGCTGAAAAAGATGTTGCTAATAAAAAAGTAGCACTGCCTATTGAAACAATTAATGATGTTACATTGGTTGTTAAACCATCTGGCGGAGCTGGAGAAGCATATGTAAAAGACACTGATTATGCTGTGTATTATGATGGTGAAAAATGTTATATTGAAGTTCTTTCCGGAGGTGCAGCTTATGAAGCTTCTAAGTTGAATATAGCCTATAATGTAGTAACTACTGCAACTGTTGATGCAACTAAGGTAGCAGCTGGAATGGAATCTATTGAGAAATGTATGGGGAATTTAGGAATAGTTCCTGATCTCATATGTTCACCAGGATTTTCGGATAATGTTACAGTTGCGGCAATAATGGCAACAAAGGCAGCTGGAATTAACGGTATGTTTAAGGGAAAAGCATTGATTGACATCAGCACTAAAGCTGTAGGTGGTGCGGTTGAATACAGCGAAGTAGTATCTCTTAAAAATACGAATAATTTTATAGACGAAAATCAAATTGCTTGTTGGCCGTTGCTTAAACTTGGCGATAAAGTATTTCATTATTCTACTCAACTGGCAGGAAGAATGGCTTCTACGGACACTGAAAATGGTGGAAATCCTTATGAAAGTCCTTCTAATAAACCGTTGAAGTGTGATTCTATGGTGCTTGATAGTGGAGAAGAGGTAAATTTAACTCATACTCAAGCTAATATTCTAAATGCTGGCGGAATTGTAACTGCCCTTAATTTTATGGGCGGGATGGTATGCTGGGGTAACTATACTGCTTGTTATCCTGCTAATACTGATGTTAAAGATTTTATGATTCCTGTATCAAGAATGTTTGACTGGGTAGGAAATACCGTGATTAAAACATTCTGGAGTAAACTTGATAAACCAATGAACCGCAGGTTGATAGATACCATCATTGATACTTGCAATATTTGGATAAATGGTCTTATTGGTTCAGGATACTTACTTGGTGCAAGAGCTGAATTTAAGGACAGTGAAAATTCTTTGACTGACCTAATGGCAGGTATTATAAGAATCCATATCTACATGACCCCACCAAGCCCGGCACAAGAAGTAGATTTTATACTTGAATATGATGCAGAATATGTAATGTCTGCATTACAGGGTTAAAGAAGGAGGTATAACAGATGGCAAAAATTGATGAAAGTGTAATAAACTTTGCTGTATATGAGGACAGTGTGGAGTATGCCGGGATGGCACAAGCCACTCTTCCTGATCTTACTGCTCTCACTCAAAGCATATCTGGTTCTGGTATTGCTGGTAATGTCGAAGCAGTCATTCTCGGTCATTTTGAAGCAATGACACTTGGACTAAACTTCCGCACAACCACAGAACAGGCTATTAAATTATCTGAACCAAGAAGACATACAATTGATTTGCGTGTTGCACAGCAGGTAGAAGATACTGTCGCTGGAGCTGTAGTAGTTCAAGCGGTTAAACATTTATTTGTAGTAGTTCCTAAGAAAGATACTGGCGGCTCTATCGCCCCTGCAGCTCCAACGGATGCTTCGGGTGAGTATGCAGTTCGCTACTGGGCTACTTACATTAATGGAGTTAAAAAAAGGGAGATCGACCCATTGAACTTCATTTACTTTGTTAATGGCGTAGACTATTTGTCTGACGTTAAGAGAGTGTTAGGGAAATAACTGAAAGCCCGGGGTAAATAAAATTGCCTCGGGCATTTTATGTGTTTAGAAAGGAGATAAACATGAATAATGAATTAAAAAAAGAAAAAGTCCTTGTTGATGAGGAAGAATTTGCTGTTGCGGAGCAGGAAGCTGCAAACAGTGATTTTGTTTACACACATAAATTTAAAAGACCGTTTGAGTATCAAGGCAAAACATATACTGAATTAACTTTTGACTGGGATTCTCTTACTGGACGTGATGGACTATCAATTGAAAATGAAATGCAATCAATAGGTAAAGCGGTAATAGTGCCTACTTTCTCCGGAGAATATTTAGTTCGACTTGCAGCGAAGGCATGTACTGAACCAATAGGATCTGATGCTTTTGAATTTATGAGAATAGGTGATTATAACAAGATAAGAAGTGCTGCTCGGTCTTTTTTGCTCAAGTCGGAGTTGTAGTCGGTGATGGTGGTAAATGGATACGGCGACAATGCCTAATCATGGCAAAGACAAATAATACTCCCGTGTCATTCTGGCTATCTCTTTCGTATAGGGAACTGATAGCATGGATCAAAGACAGTAACTCTATTATTGCAGAAAATAAAGATAATAAGTAAAACAAATAATTAAAAGGAGGGTCGTTATGGCAAGCAGAAAGGAATACGAAATGCTGTTTCAGCTGAATGCTCAACTTGGCAGCAGTTACAATAGCACATTCAAGAATGCACAAGGCACGATTACTTCCATGCAGAAAGAGATCGCGGCCCTCAGCAAGACACAATCTGATATATCTGCATACCAAAAACAACAAAGTGCAGTTGAAGCCAGTAAGAAAAAACTTGAAGTACTTCAACAGCAATATGATAATATTCAAAAAGAAATGCAAGAAACCGGCACATATTCTTCTCAACTGGAAAATAGATTGTTGGCCAAACAGCAGCAAATAGATAAGACAGCTGATTCTGTGGCGGCTCATACTGCAAAACTTGAAAGAATGGGTAATGCCCTTATAGATGCAGGGATTAACACAGAGGATTTAACAGGTGAGACTGCTAAACTTGGAGGACAGATTGATGAATTAAAGCAGAAACAGGAAGACGCGGCAGACAAGGCTAACAACTTTGGTGCACAAGCTTCAACTGCTTTTGCGGCAGCTGGTCAAGCTTTGGCAGCTGCAGGTATTACTGTCGCATTAAATGAATTAAAAGATGCATTTGATGATGTTACAGAAGCTTCAATGGTATTTGAATCTGCAATGACTGGCGTTGATAAAACATCAGATTTAACAACAGAAGAATTAGCGTTAATGTCAGCAGAAATAAAAAGTCTGTCCACTGACATACCTATTGTAACCGAAGAACTTGCCGGGATAGGAGAAGTGGCAGGACAGCTTGGAATTGCAAAAAATAATATTATGGAATTTTCTGAAGTTATGGCTATGTTATCTACAGCAACTACCATGACAGCAGAAGAAGGTGCAACTATGTTGGCACAGTTTGCCAATATTACACAAATGAAGCCAGAGTATTATTCTAATTTAGCAAGTGCCATTGTTGATCTTGGTAATAATTACGCAACAACCGAACAAAAGATAACTGATATGTCGCAGGGGATTGCAGCAAGTGCTTCTCTTGCGGGAATGTCTGAGTCTGATATGGTAGCACTATCAGCGGCTGTTACTTCATTAGGCATTGAAACACAAGCCGGTTCTACTTCTATGAGTAAGCTTATCAATGAACTTATGATTGCGGTGGAAACTGGGGATAATCTTAATGAGTTTGCAAGCATTGCAAATATGTCAGCAGAAAAGTTTTCTGATGCATGGGGTCAAAGTGCTGTTAGCGCTTTACAAGCATTTGTTACTGGATTGAATGATACGGAGCGTAATGGAAAAAGTGCTACAGTTGCATTAACTGAACTTGGTATAACAGAAACTCGTATGCAGAGAATGGTTTTATCTCTGGCTAATTCAGGAGATTTACTTAATAATACCCTTGCTACATCATCGAAAGCGTGGACAGAAAATACAGCACTTGTGGCTGAGGCAGAAAAGAGATATGCAACTACTCAAAGCCAGCTGATAATGAGAGAGAATGCTTACAATAATCTTAAAATTGCCATTGGTGACAATTATACACCTGCTCTCCGTGAATTGTATGCAGTAGAAACAGATGTACTTAAAAATATAACTACTTTTGTTGAACAAAATCCTGAATTAGTTAAAGCTGTAACGGCTTTTGTCGGTGTAATTGGGGTTGCCGCAGGTGGACTTGCTGCTTATGTTGCAATTATGAAAGTTGCTGTTCCTCTTATGGGTTTATTTACTGCTTCCATTCCAGGGCTTAACATTATTATGGGAGTTGTGGCCGGTGTTGCCGCATTGACTGGTGTAATAGTGGGGTTGAATGCTGCGAGCAAAAGACAGACTAATGAAGCATTGGAGCTTACAGCAGCATCACGAGAGCAATATTATAAATTGCAAGAACTCAATGAAGAATATGAGCAGATTATTGATATTTATGGCGAAACTTCCTATGAAGCTCAATCTTTAAAATGGAAAATTGAAGATTTAACAGCTGAATATGAAAGCGGAAAACAAAAGTTAAGCGAATATAAAGAAGCCCATGAAGGGTTGATGAAAAGCTATAGTGAAATGACTGCCTCTCATTCTGAATCAAGTGGAGAGATAGAAAAAGAGCAGCGAAGCACAGTAGCATTAATTGCGAAACTTAAGGAGCTTACTGAAACTACTGGCGGAGCAACTGGCAATCAACAGGCTATCCTATCTATTATCCAGGCATTGAATGAACAGGTACCAGAGTTAGCATTAAATTATGATGATGTAGTTAATTCTTCTGGAGGTTTTATTGATTCATTATATACCATTGCAGAAGCACAGGCAGCACAAGCTAAATTGGAAGCTCAATGGAGCGAATACATTGATCGTGTAGGACAACAAGATTCTTTGAAAAGTGCAAAAGAGGCAGCGGAATATAATGCTAAAATTGCACAGGAAGAATATGACGTTGCATATAAGGCATGGTCGGATGCAATTCAATTGTATCAGTATGATTATTCTGGATTGGGTATGTATAATGAAGGCAAAGAACTTGATTCAGCCAGAGAACAGCTTGAAACATATAACACCGTTTTAAATGAAACAAGTGTAGCGTTTGAAGAGAATGCAGCTGCAGTAGCAGAGTTAGAAGAGGCTTTTCAAGCATACCAGAGAGAACAAGAAGAAGCAGCTACCTCTGGAGAAAATATCAGTGAAGTTATTAGCTCCATTAAACAAGAAATGGATGCATTAACAGCGGCCTATGAAGAAGCTTATACTGCTGCCTTGGATAGTATATCAGGGCAATACAATTTATGGGATGAAGCTGCAAAGGTAGTTGAAACATCTGCATGGTCTATTAATAATGCATTAGAAAGTCAGGCGACATATTGGCAGGATTATAATGCTAATCTTGAACATTTGACTGAGAGAAGTTCGGAAATCGAAGGTTTATCAGAAATGATAGCCAGTTTTGCAGATGGTAGCGAGGGCAGTGTTAATGCAATTGCAGGCATGGCCAATGCAACTGATGAAGAACTGTCTGCTATGGTTACGAATTGGCAAGAATTAAAGAAAGAACAGGAAACTGTTGCTGAAAGTCTTGCGACACTTGAAACAGATTTTATTACTTCAATGAATTCACTACAGACTGAACTTGAAAGTGCAATAAAAGAAATGAATTTAAGTAATGAGGCGGCTGAAAGCGGCAGAAGTACAGTTGAAGGTTTTATAAATGGTTCAGAAGAAATGTTGCCGGCTGTTAGAGAAGCGTATACAAAAATAGCGAATGCTGCAGTTACTGCCATTGATGAACAGCTTAAAATCAAGAGTCCATCTAAAGTATTTGAGGATCGTGGTAAATATACCATGAGTGGATTTGTTGGTGGTGTGGTGAATATGGAGCCGGAAGTAACTGAAGCAATGACGAATGCAGCTAATATCGGAACTAAGGCTTTTACAGAGGAAGAAGCAAATACAGCTTCTCTCATTCCTCAATTTATAAAAGCTTTGTGGACTGGTAATGATGCTGTGGCAGCACAATCTGGCGGCGGAAATGCAAGTTATATATACCTTACGGTATCGCCACAGTATGACATAACCGGTGATGTTAATTCTGCAGAGCTCGAAGGAGTTTTAAGCCGCAATACCAATAGTATCAAAGACATTGTTTTGGAAATTCTTGAAAGTAATGGGATTGATAAGGCAAGGAGGGCGTTTGTATGAGTAAGACATATACAACGGTTCAGGGCGATATGTGGGATAGTATAGCTTATTCACAACTTGGAGATACAGCACATACAGATAAGCTAATCAATATGAATCAGCAATATATTGATTATTATATATTTCCTGCTGGAATTACTATTATCTTGCCTGATTTAGCAGTGGAAGATGTATCAAACATGATGCCACCATGGAAGCAGGTGAGCGGATGAGTAATAAGGATTTGGCAAGACGTACGGATGCGGAGGTATACTTCGATGGTGTAGATATTTCTACTTCTTTGCGTAAATATTTAATATCATTAACATATACAGATTATGAGGAAAATGAATCGGATGATCTGCAGATAGAAATAGAAGACAGAGATTCGGTCTGGCTTACGAAGTGGCTCAACATGGCTATACAAGCAGCGGCATCAAGCCCTCCTTCAGGGGGAAATCTCTACAAGGTAACTGCAACGAGTGGATTGAATGTTCGTAGTGGTCCAGGCACGAATTATAGTAAGCTTGGACTATTAGCTTTTGGTACTCAAATTTATGTTGCATCAATTTCTGGAGGATGGGCTATATTCACATTCAGTGGAAAAACTGCTTATGTTAGTTCGGATTATCTTTCACAAGTATCGGACGGTACCGCCACAGGAATATCTGATAGTTGGAAAATAGGCGACACAGTTATAGTAAATGGTCAATCTCAATATTCAAGTTATGGAGATGGTAATCCGGGAAAAGCCGTGACGAATTACAAGGGTAGTATTACTCAATTAAATCTAAAGAGTGGTGTTCCTTATCCTATTCATGTAGGTGTTCTCGGATGGTTTTCTACCGATCAAGTGGCAAAGGATTATCCTGGAGGAAGTAGTGTTGTGAGTAGTAGCGAAGCAATAAAGGGACTGAGTATTCAGGCTGTATTCGTAAGAAAGAATTGGGATGGTGATGGAAAAGACAAGGTGCTTGATTGTGGTCAATTTGAACTTGACAGCGTAGAGGCTGATGGTCCTCCGTCCACTATTATCATAAAAGGAATTGCTTTGCCCTTTGATTCGCAGATTAGACAAACGAAAAAGAATAAGGCATGGGAATCATATAATCTCTCTCGTATAGCGTATGAAATGGCTGCTCAAAATGGAATGACGTGTATGTACGAGTCAGCAAATGATCCGTATTATGTCAGGGTTGAACAAATTACAACAAGCGATATAGCATTTTTATCACAACTTTGCCAAAGTGCCGGAATATCTCTAAAGGTATCAAATAACATTATAATTTTGTTCGACCAAGCTACATATGAGAATAAGCCAGAAGTATTCACTATTAAGAGGGGTTCTGGTACATATACAAAGTATAAGCTCAGGACAGGACAAACAGACAAGAAGTATGCCAGCTGCAGAGTAAGTTATGTTAATCCATCCACAGGGCAGACCATTCAAGGAATAGCGTATAGTGAGGATTACGATTCAAAAAATAAAAATAACCAAACACTTGAAATTACAGCAAAGGTAAACAGTTTAAGTGAAGCTAATTCTATGGCATATAAATATCTTCGGTTAAAAAACAAATATGAATATATAGCTACTTTTACCTTGCCCGGTAATCCTGAACTTATTGCAGGTATGACAGTTAATCTAACAGGTTGGGGAATGTGGGATGGTAAATATATTATTAATCAAGCTAAACATTCTATAGGCAGCTCTGGATATAGTACTCAGATAAGGTTGCGCCACATACTGGAGGGATACTGATGGATAATGAAAACATTTTAGCAAATTTAGTAAGAATCGGAACGGTAAGCTCTGTTGACAATGAAAAACGTACTGCTCGTGTGATGTTTAAGGACAAGGACATGATTTCTGGGCAGTTATACGTGTTGCAACGCCCCAAAGCGGGTGTTTTTATCATACCTGATGGTGAACACACGCACTCCATCTCTGACACCTATACAGGCGGTGGTGCGGCCAGTATCGAACCGAATCATAATCATATGGGAACTCATGTGACATATTGGATGCCTCGCATTAATGATACTGTAGTAGTTTTATATCTACCGGTATTTAATGGCGATGGTTTTATATTGGGGGCGATATAATGGCACAAGTAGGATGTCTTGGGGATATTATTTTTCAGGTGTCCTCAAAGGAAGTAAAAACAATAGACAATGTAATATGGTCTGGCTCCGTACGCTACAGTGAACATAAGAGGCATTTGACTAATGCTTTAACAGAGTTTACAGGTATTGATGCAGACACTATTTCATTTGAGATGGTACTTTCTATTTATTTAGGCGTGGAGCCGATGGGTGAGCTCGGTAAGATATGGGAATATGAGCGAAGTGGCAAGGCTCTCTCTCTCGTTATAGGTGAAAAGACTTATGGTAAGTTTAAGTGGAATATAAAAAGTCACAAAATTAAAATGCAGACATTTGATGGAAAAGGAAATTTAACTGGTGCAACGGTTTCTATCGACTTGCTTGAATATCTGAAATAGTGAGGTGGTATAATGAGCTATTTTGTTAGTACTAAAAATTTTAGCGGTATTACTTTGAATGAAAAAGATACCGTTAAATCAGTTTTACAGAACATTAGAATAATTCTTATGACACGCCAATTCTCTGTACCTCTATATCGTAATTTTGGATTACCAATGCAATTTTTAGATAGACCAATGGCTGTGGCAAGACCATTACTTATAGCAGAAATAAATGATGCCATATCCGAATATGAGCCTCGGGCGATAGTGTTAAGCGTTAATCTTGAAACAGATATAAGTACGCCTGGTAAACTAATTCCTATAGTGGAGGTGGAAATAAAAGATGCCTAATAGTGAATATCAATTTGTAAATACAGATACAAACTTGCTTGTTTCTGAGCTCATTTCCTCCTATGAGCAAATAACTGGAATAACAGTTAGGCCGGCAAGTCCTGAAAGATTATTTATCCAATGGATTGCTGATGTGATAGTTCAGGAGCGTGTGCGAAATAATTATACCGGAAATCAGAATATTCCAAGTCGATCCAAAGGGTCAAATTTAGATGCGTTAGGAAAAGAAATTTATAATAATGTTACACGGCCATTAGCACAGGCTGCAATTTGCACTCAAAGATTTTACATATCAGAAGTACAGGACAGTGCAGTATTGATACCTGCTGGTACTAAGGTTACTGACAAAGACAGCACACTTATTTGGGAAACCACAGCAGATGTATATGTGAACATTGGGGAACTTTATGCAGATGTGATGATACAATGCCAGACAACCGGGACTATAGGAAACAGATATGCACCAGGACAAATTAGAACTTTGGTAGATATATTCCTATATTATGATTATTGCGAAAATATAACCGAAAGTGATGATGGAGCTGATGCGGCTACAGATGAGGAGTATTTTGAATTGCTCAGGGCAAGCCAAAACTCTTACAGCACAGCAGGTCCTGAGGGAGCATATATCTATTATGCAAAAAGAGTATCCACACAAATTGAGGATGTAGTAGTCAACTCTCCAGATAGAGGACAGGTAAACATATACGCTCTTATGAATGATGGCACTGTTGCCAATGAAGAGATTAAGAATGCAATATATACTGCCTGTAATGATAAATACATACGACCATTAACAGATTTTTTGGTTGTTGCGGATGCAGAAATCGTGCCATATAGTATTGATTTTACTTACTACATTTCAAGAACTACTACATTGAGTGCTGTTGAAATTGAGGCGGCTGTAAACACTGCGGTATATGAGTATATAGCATGGCAGAGAAAAAAGCTGGGAAGAGATATTAATCCTGATGAATTAAGGCAATATATAAAGGCTGCAGGGGTTAAGCGAATTGAGCTTGTCGAGCCTGTTTTTACTGTTTTACGGGATGGGAGTGATAATAGCATTCCTCAGGTAGCGGCGATTGGAAATATATCAATAACAAGTGGGGGATACGAAGATGAGTAAATATGGAATCAATATAGACAATCTCCTTCGTACTTTTCCAGCAGTGCTGAAAGAAGATAAAAATATTGTGGCTCTTGCAACTATTGTGGCTGATTTGCTATCGAAAAGAATAAATGAAATAGACAAAATAAGAATTTACCCACAAATAGAAAATCTTCCTGAATCTTTGCTTGATGTTTTAGCTCATGATTTCAAGGTGGATTGGTATGGCTATGACTACAACTTAAATGTAAAAAGAGCACAAATAAAAGATAGCTTTAGCGTATATAGAACTCTTGGTACAAGGGGAGCTATAGAGAGAGCCTTAAGCGATCTTTACCCTGGCACTGAAATAGAAGAATGGTTTGAGTATGATGGAGATCCTTTTTATTTTCGTGTACTCTTAGATGTTACTATGCAACAAGAAATTATATCTCATGATGAAATAATTCGTGCTATAAATATATTTAAATCGGCTCGATCTCATTTGCAAGACAATACAGTAATATACCGTAGCCGTGCCAATATCGAAATAGAAGTTTCTACGGGTTATGTTATATATGGGGTACGTCTATGCGGTACTTATCCAGTGCGTGCAACACAGGGTATTTCAGAAAATAGCGGCATTGAAATAGGAGATAACAGTAATGGAATTGCGTATAGGTCACCTATGTGTGGTTCTACTCCAGGCAGTTTAATTTAAAGGAAGGTGATATAAATGCTTGATCCAGTAGCTTTCACAGATTTACGGGGATTTATAAAGAGAAGAATTGCAAGTGCTCGGTATCGTGTTGATTCTACTTTTTACACAACAAATTTGAATGATATTACTATATTGCCTAATGGCACCGTTCGGGTGCAGTTGTCAATCATCCCTGGTGGCACGGTAACAATCAATCGGGTTGAATTATTTAATAGTGACGGTAATCGTTGGGCTTATCAGGATGTCAGTATTACAATTTCGACGGGACAAACTGGTATTCTTTACTGGTTTGACTTCACTGTTACAGAAGGAGGGATTTAATTATGTATGATTGGACTACATGGCTTGACCATGTAACAAATCCATCTAATCAGTTTAACGTTGTTGATAATGGCAATGGGACATGGACAATTACACCAGCTGGCGCAGTTATGCAACAAGGTACGCCGCAAGATCAGATTCGATTTAATAATATTGAAGATGGTATTGTTAATGCACATTTAGCTACAGGATTACTGCTAAATATGGCAAGGCAAAATTCATGGATTATTGAAAGAGGTACTACAGTCCTATCAAATAGTGAAATATTTCCGTTTAATAATAGCGTTAAAACTATAAGTCTTGAAAAAGAATTTGGTGGTAAAGATTACATTATTCTAACGGAAATAGAAACAGCTCAAGGAAATGTGGGTGAGATTATTGTAAGTGATAAACTTACGAATGGATTTAAGATTGCCCATAGTGGCTCAGCTAAATCTGTGACAGTAAAATATATAGTGTTAGGAGGATATTTGAAATGATAATAATTAACAAAAATGAAGGTGCAAAAATTCCGTACTCAATCAATGGGACAAAGGTTACTTTTAACGATGATTTGACAATTAACCTTGCCAGCCGTGAACAAGATTGCCCAGTACATATTGATATTTGTTTTGATGAAGATAGTACCTTAGTAATCGGTGCTGCAGCCGGACGTGCCTATGTGGCTCAATTGGATATCCCCGAGAGACAATATATAGATGGTGAAGAGATTGAGGGAGAAATACAGCGTATACCCATAGAGTTGGATATGGACAAAGTAACTTTGACACTTTGGGCTATTGAGTAAAGGAGGAAAACTAATGTCAAATTTTGATTTATCAAATCTTTCATTGATGGCTGGCTGTCCGGGAAATGAAATACTTTATGACGATAAAGGTAAGCCAAGTATTATGGTTAAAATTCCGAAGCAAACTTACAAACAATTAGGAATGGGGGCATCAGAAGCTACATTCCCAGCATTTATTGTTAATGGACAAGAGGTAGATGCTATATGGATATCAAAATATCCAAACATAATTAAAAATGGTCGTGCTTATTCATTGCCTGGACAAGATCCTCAAGCTAATATCAATTTAGATAATGCTATAGCGGCTTGCACTGCAAAAGGATCAGGATGGCATTTAATGACACAAATAGAGAGAGGGCTCTTGATTAATTGGTGTGAAAATAATGGCTTTGTACCTAAAGGAAATAATAACTATGGTAAGGATATCACTGAAAGCAGTTATAAAGCTTTGCCTGGTAACATAGTTAGTGGACAAACAAATAGAACTCTAACTGGTACCGGACCATTGACTTGGTTTCATGACAATTCACCCTCTGGTATTGATGGATTAGGGGGCAATGTTCGTGACTGGTCTGGAGGAGTTCGTTCTGTTTATGGCGAATTACAGATACTTACAAATAATAATGGAGCTGACAGTGCTCATTCACAGCTTGCAGGCAGTCTTGTTTGGAAAGCTATAAAAGCTGATGATGGTACTTTAATAGAGCCAAACGGTAATGGTACAACACCTGGCAGCGTGAAGATGGACTGGATTAGTAGCAAATTAACTTATTCAACAACCATAACCGATGCTGCTCCAGGAAGTCATAATTGCCAATTCGGAAGTATTGTTGCTGATGGAACAATTGGAGATAATGCAAAACTTCTATTGCAGTCCATTGGTATGTTGCCATACAACCCGGATGGTCTATGCAAAACACATCTATGCTATTTTGATAATAGTCAAGCTGAGCGGTCATTCTTCTGCGGTGGCCTCTATAGCAGCACGGCCTACGGCTTGGCGTCGTTCTACGGCTACTACCCTCGCTCGCTCACCAACGCCGACCTTGGCTTCCGCTCCGCTTTTGTTGTACTGCCTCCTGCGTAACTGTGTTCTGTAAGCTCCGCGATAGCGGAGCTGAAACGTAAAAAAAATTACTAAAATAACGAAATGCGTTATTTCCTCACAAAATAACACTTTTTCTCATGTTTTCCTGTAACATAAGTTCAAGAAATATACAAACAGGAGAGAATGTGTTATGGCCGAGGAGTTAAAAATATTGCAAAAAATATTTGACATGATGGAATACGGTTATGGCGCATTGGCTCAATACCCAAAATCAGAAAAATTCGCACTGGTTACAGACATTAAACACAGTATGGATATTATGCTGGAACGAACTATTGAGGCACAAAAGAAATATTATAAGAAGACTACCCTTCAGGAGCTTGATGTGGAAATTATGAAGCTGAGAGCATACTTGAGATTATCTCAAAATCTTGGTTTTCTTCCCATGAAGAAATATGAAATATGGTCAGAAAAGGTAGTCGAAATAGGTAAAATGTTAGGTGGGTGGCTAAAGTCCGTCAATAGTCAAAAATCCACTTGATATAGGGAATTGACCGTTGCGGTCATTCAACTGCGGTGGCAACTATAACAACACGACCAACGGCTTGGCGACGTTCAACGGCAACAACCCTCGCTCGAACACCAACGCCAACCTTGGCTTCCGCTCCGCTTTGCCTCCAAGTCAGATATTGTAGACTCAAGGGTTTACTTTCAGTACAGAGGTGATAAAGGGGTCTGTTCCCTCGACTTAGGCCTAAGGCTTAAGGAGATAAATATTAAGCTGCGAATACCGCCTTAAGCTGTAAAGCGTAGCACTTTAGGAGTGGCATTATGGAAAAGCATAAGAATGTATTTGAGAAATTTACAACATTTGAAAATTTGCATGACGGATATCTTCTTGCCCGCAGAAATAAGCGGTATAAGAAAGAAGTGCTTACCTATAGTGCCAACCTTGAAGAAAATCTAATTGATGCAGTGAACCAACTTCAGTGGAAAGAATATTCCGTTAAACACTTACATGAGTTTTATGAATACTATCCAAAGAAAAGAATTATAATGGCTTTACCATTTGCGGATCGTGTGATTAATTGTGCAGCATATAATGTTCTTTGGCCAATATATTCACGTTCATTTTATGAATACAGTTATGGAAGTATTCAAGACAGAGGACCAATAAAAGCAGCTGAGCAATTACAGTATTGGATGAGGTTAGTACAAAACAAGCCAGATAAGTGGTTTCTTGGAAAAGCAGATGTGAAAAAATTCTTCAACAGAATTCCGATAGAAGTACAACTTAGGGAATTAGGAAGACCACTTGATGATCCGGATATGATGTGGTTTTTAGAGACCGCCATTAAAGCTGATGGTCGTCCAATGGGATTACCTTTAGATGTTACAGATATTTTTGAAGCAGAACGAATTGCAGGAATAGGAATGCAGACTGGCTCTTTAATATCACAAGTAACAGGCAATGTTGTATTATCTCCTGTTGACCACTACATGAAGCGTGAGGTTAAAGTACCTTACTATATTCGCTATATGGACGACATGATTTTAATGGCGCCAAGCAAGGATCAAGTTTGGGATGCCCTTTATGATCTTGATGTATATCTACAGGAAAACATGGGCTTGCAACTTAATAATAAAACTGCTGTTATGCCTTATGATGCAGGTGTTGAGTTTGTAGGAAAAAGAATTTGGCCACACAAGATTGAGTTGAGGAGAAGTACATCGCTGCAGATGAAACGTCATTTAAATTTTGTAATGGAAAAGTACGCTATTGGTGAGGTAACACTTGATTATGCAATGAGCGTTATAAGATCTTATCTCGGTTTGATGAAGCATTGCAACAATAATGCTTTAAGAAAAAAGGTGCTTGAGGATTATGTCCTCATACGAAAATCTGAATAATAAAAAATGGTAAGGCGATTCTGTGGAAAATCAGAGTCGCTTTTTTAATGCGTTGGATGACTAAAAGATATAAGGGCGGTGCTTTATGTATGCAGATATTTTAAATTATATTAAATCTTTACAGGAGACTAATCCTATTTTATCAATAGTATTTGGATCGTTATGTTATTTATTGTTTCCTGAACAATCTTTTTTTACAGCAGCATGTGCTGTGATGATACTTTCAGTAGTTGACGTTGCAACAAAGTATTATGCTATTGCATCTAATGATGGCGGTTTCATTAATGCACTAAAGGAAAAACAAATAAACAGCGAAAGTATGTGGAGGGGAACATCAAGAAAATTAATTACTTATCTTGTATTATTTCTTATGGCAGGATTAAGTTTTAGGATTACACCAATTGCAGCTGTAAGCAATGTAATTTCTACTATTGTGTATTCCATGCTTTTTTTCAGAGAATGTCAATCTATTTTGGAGAATCTGCGGGATGCAGGGTCTGATGTAGGATGGTTACTTTCTATTGTATCAAAGAAACAGAAAAAAATATTAGAAGATGAAGGAGTAAAAGAAGATGACGAACTTTAACATTGATTTAACACCTATTTTAACTGCTATAATTGCCTTAATTGGAGCAATTATAACTTATTATGTTATACCTGTTTTAAAGGGGAAGATATCCGCTGAACAGTGGAACGAAGTAGCAAAGTGGGTAAAAATTGCAGTAGCTGCAGCTGAACAGATGAAAGAGGCTGGCATAATTACAATGCCTAAGAAAGACTATGTTTTATCTTTTTTAAAGGATAAGGGAGTGACTATTACTGATTCAGAACTTGATGCATTGATTGAGGCAGCTGTGTTTGAAATTAACAAGGCTAAAAATTTATTAGAAAAAGATTTATCTTTACAGGAAGTGATTCAAAATGAGTAATGTTGTTAAATTCGAACATCTTCCTCATGACGTTTGCAGAGTTACAAGTCCATTTGGTTACAGAACAAACCCTATAACGGGTGAAAAAGGATCTTATCATCAAGGCATAGATATAGGTGCAAAGAAATCTGGTGTCTCTGGTGATAACTTGTATGCTGTTGCTGATGGTAGAGTGGTATATGTTTCTTATATGGCAAGTAAAGTTTATGGATATGGATATTTCGTGATTATAGAGCATAAAGGTTTTTGTACTTTATATGCCCATATGCTAACCAACATATTGAAAGTAGGTCAATATGTGAAGGCTGGCCAAGTTGTGGGTAGGATGGGGACTTCTGGAGCTTCAACGGCTGCACATTTGCATTTTGAAGTTGAGCCAATTGGTTGGTCAGGATACGATAACTACATAAAACGTGGGGATAATGGAGTCAGAAAGTATAACATAGACCCTTTGCCATATATCAAAGAACTACAGGATAGACAAAAGAATGCAATGCATGAGAAAGGAGTTGAAGAAATAATGGCTGAAATAAAAAGATATAAAAATATTTCTGAAATGCCAGAGTTTTATCAAGGATATATAAAAAAATGGGTTGACGCTGGTTATATTAACGGAAAATCTGATGGTTCATTAGATTTTACTGAAGACATGATAAGATGCCTTATCATAGCAGAAAGAATGCAAGGTAAATAAAATAATTATCCCGGGATAAATGCTCCCGGGATTTTTTCTATTTAAAGACTGTTGCAACAGGCATTAATAACGATTTATTATCTTTCTAATGTAAACCCACGCTAAATACAATACTAACGTTTAAAGGCTAAATAATCGTCTCATGACATAAACATCCCATGTTTCCATTTGACATAGAAGTTTCATTCCAACTTGTTTGGTCATATGCGAAAGCACAATTAATTATTCCTTCATGACCAAGCCTATCCGGAAAGCGTGTACGAAATTTTTTATTAGCTTCTTCCCATGAATTTGCATATACTTCTACCCATCCATAAACATATGGAAATGCTGGGTCTGAACCAAATGTATAATAATAGGGATTAAGTTCGTACATCTTTTCAGCACAGCTGCTGCAAAGGTCATTTTCTACCCAATAGCATCCTCCTTCACATGCATTATCCCAAGTGCAGCCACATACTCTACAGGACTGCTCGTCCAACATATCATCAAAACTCCTAACTATAGCCCATTCATTGAGTGGTAGGGGTTCTTTGCCTGCCATATCAAGTAAAGCCTCATCTCTACCGCAAGCATTGCAGATATAAACATTTGCTCTACGGCTGAGGGCATTTCTTACTGGCTTTTCATCCATACAATTATGGCCACATCGAGGACAAGATAAAACATAGTTTAATTCCTCATCTTCCTGTAATTGCATCATGCTTTCAATGAGCATCTTTGCTTCTTCAATACTTCTTTCCATAATTATTCATACTCCTTTCTGCTTTTTAATTTTTCAAAGAACAATCTATAGTATAAAAGGGGCGGCGATTCTCCCCTGAGCCGTCGGGTTTCCCGCTATCCCCCGAAGGGGATTTCGACCTGTTCCCACAAGGTCATCATCAGGCAGGTTATATTTATATGGAATTTAGGATGTCCCTAAGCTTGAGAACCTCTTCACTGGTAAGAGTAATTCCCTTGCCCATCTTCTCATGGGTTTCGTCCCAATCACGAAGATCATACTTTGCAGCACGGTCATTCCAACTAACAAGATTGAGTTCTTTTGACCAACCTTTTGCATTTTCTGATAAAATACCTAATCTTTCTTTGATTTCATATTTGATATTCGACATTGGGTTATCTCCTTCCTGCGGAGGATTATCCGCCCCCGCACGGTATATTGATTATGATAATTCTCTAACATGTACTACTGTAAATACTTCTGATTGGGATTGAGTAATGCAGATACCACCAGATACCTCATTTAACCCTAATGAATTAATGATTTTGTTATTCACAGTATTACGACGATTCTTATATTTTACCTTGTGAGCTTCCCATTCCTCATTGCTATCATAGACATCTCTGCTATTCATCATTTCTGAAAGTATCCAATCGTTAAGAGCTGTAGGGTTTAGACGTATTACATAAGTTTCTATAAGGTAAGATTTACCGCTGTCTACACCATCATTAACATCATCAACATAAGAACCTTTAGATATTAATTGAACTGCAAATATGTTTCTTTCAAATTCCTTCGTGTTCATAATCATCATTTTTGTACCTGCCTTTCTTCTTCGTATAATGGACCGGTTCCAATCCATTCATAATCACCGTTGTATCCAAACAATCCTCTGCATTTTCCGGTTGCTTCTTCATTTGTAGCTGCAGATACTTCTAATGATATTTTTTCGCCATTTCTATTATTTTTCATGCTAACAGTCCATACTGGCAAGCTGTTACGGTATACTCTTACAGTTTCCATAAGTCTCTCCATTTCTGCCGGGATATGCCGCCCGGCTCGGTGTATTTTATTAAGCTGCAGCAACAGCTTCTTTTAAGTGTGCGGTAAGGTGAAGTCTTGCAGTTTTAAATTCATCCCCAACCATGTTTAATCTGTGGATAAGCACATTACTCATAATGGTTGATTTTTGGCCTTGGTTATAATGCTTAATGTTTTTGAATATAATTTTATCTGTGCTTTCAATTGCCCATGCACTTATTGCCAAACAAAATTGGATATAAGATTTAAGTTTTCCAGCGTGGGTAGTGCTATTAAACATTCTGAATTCTACGGTTCCTCTGTAGAAAAAACTATGTAGGTTTAAGCACTGATATCTTGTTTGATTGTAATGTCCGCCTCTTGTTCCAGAAAAACCATGGTTTAGGGGAGAGTACCATGCTGTTTCAATATCTGCTTTACTGATATTCTTCATTTCTTTTATTTTTGCTAACAATTCCGGACAAATCTTCTTGCAGTAATTTTCCCTGTTGCTTTTTACTTGCAGTGCCTCATAGAATAAATCCTGTCTTGAACACATGAAGTTAACTATATTTTTCAAAGATTTGGCATCGTGATTTGCACCATCAACATGTATGTGTATTCCGCAGCTGTCGTTTGCTTTTGCACCAGCTTCCCTAAGATTTCTAAGTATTTCTTGAATAGTTTCAATGTCATCGTATACCAATATAGGAGACACAAGTTCTACTTTAAATTCATCACCAATCGGCTGTGGTCTGATGGAGCCATCTCTCATTACCTGCCACTCTCTGTTTTGAGTATCCAGGATAGTTCTTTTATCATATGAGCCACGTGTAAGAGTTACCGATGAATTAAAATACTTTGCTACAACCTCTGCTGCCTTTCCTCTTGAAATACCTGTGAATTCTATTTCTACACCAAATCTTTGTTTCTTTAGCATTTTGCTACCTCCTTATCTTTGCGTTTTGCTTACCTTTCATTTACATATTACATTAATTAGTTTCACTTGTCAACCCTTATTTTACACTAATTAGTGAAAATAGTAAAATAAATTTTAACATTTGACATTTTACAGTGTCGGAAGTATAATAAGATAAGGAAGGGGGTATGAAATTGAGTATTGAACTTACTACAATAGAAAAAATAAAGGTTATTGCAGATAGACGTGGAATAACTAACACTCAACTTGCAGAATCAACAAATATGAGCAGGCAAAATCTTTCAAACAAAATAAGCAGGGGTGACCTCCGTGAGAGCGAAATGGAGAAACTTGCTGCAGCACTTAATTGTTCACTCAAAATAACTTTTGTCTTAAATGATACAGGCGAAGAAATATAAACATATAACAAAAGACCCGAACTCAATTGCTCGGGTCAAGAAGTATTGCCTTATGGCTCTTTCTCTAAAGGAGTGCCCCTACGAGATTTTATTTCTGTATCTGTGTTTGGCACACGGACCAAGATATCTGAGATATCACAACCCAATGCCTCACATATCAAGTCGAGGTGCTCCAGATTAATACGCTCTACTAAATCATGGTAAAGATCATTTATTGTAGATGGTCTTATCCCTGTTTTTCGTGCGAGATCTGCCTGTGTCCAACGAAGCTCGCCAAGTTTCTTGGACAGTAAAATTCTAATCATAGCCATGCTCCTTTATGTTAAATTCTAACAAATATTGTAGAATAAAATTTTAATTTGTTATAAAATAACGATATTGGTTATGATTTTTTACATAGTAAAAGACTACCGAAATACGATATTGTTTTCGATAGTCTTGATTTATAGGATATTTTATTGTATGATAGAGCATACCAAGATGAATATTCCGTCATGCATATAGATAGAGGAATCTGTGTTCGTATAAGGACTGCTTTGCTCCATAGAAAATTATGGAAAAACATTAAAAACTCTTCAAATTTGAGGAGTTTTTTTGTTGTGGATGAGTTTTATACAACGTAAAAATATTTCTATTGATATTATGCTAAAAATTGGATATAATATGTACTAAAGTATAGATGAAAAATTTTATAACTATAATTTGGTGGTGATTTTAATGAATATTGAAAGATTAAATAAAATAAAAAATATATTCGAAAAAAATAAGCCAGTTGTTAAAACAGGAATTTTACGTGAAAATAAAATTAATAGTAGAGATTTAGCTGAATTGTTAAAGTACGGATATATAATTAAAATTAAAAATGGTTATTATGCATTGGCTGAAGAATTTGAAAATTATAGTGATTTTGAAGTTATACAGGGAATTATTCCAAAAGGAGTATTCAGCGTTTTTTCAGCAGCTGAAATACATGAATTATCGACGGTAAATTCTACAAATATTTGTGTTACAATTCCTACTAAGATGCTTAAACCTAAACTCCCAGAATATCCTCCTGTTGAATTGTTTTATATTTCTGATACATACTTAGAACTTGGAGTTGAGGATTATGCAATGGAGAATATGAATATTAGGCTGTATAATCCTGAAAGAACTGTATGTGATTTTTTTAAATATTCGGATAAAGTAGGGAACGATGTTGCTTTGGAAGTAATGAAAAATTATATGTCCAGAAAAAATAAAAATATTCAATTGTTATTTGAATATGCAACAAAGTTAAGAGTTAAAAAACATATTAAACCTTATGTGGAGGCTCTCTTATGATAAAACCGGTTAGTATTAAAGCAAAGTTAAAAAATTTAGCTGTTAAGGAAGCAAAGCAATTTGATTATTTGCTTAACCTTTATATTGTTGAACGTTTACTATACAGGATATCAATATCTGAATATGCAGAGAAATTTGTTTTAAAAGGTGGTCTATTACTTTATACAATTTTAGAGGATAAGGCAAGAGTTACAAAGGACATAGATATGTTAGCAAGACAATTGAATAACTCTCTTGATAATTTAGAAAGAATTTTTAGAATTATTTGTTCTATCAATGTTGAAGATGCTATAAAATTTGATTTATCAACATTAAGAGTAGAGCGAATTAAGGAAGATGCTGATTATGAAGGTGTTAGAGTAAAAATAACTGCCTTTCTTGATAAAACAAAAAAGGTATTACAAATGGATATAGGTTTTGGAGATATTATTGTACCGAAATCAATACAAATGGAATATCCATCTCTATTAGAAATGGATAAACCAATTATCCAAGCTTATTCTATAGAATCTGTGATTGCTGAAAAGTTCCAGGCGATGGTTTATTTAGCTGAAGCAAACAGTAGAATGAAAGATTTTTATGATATATATTCATTATCAAAATTATATAATTTTAATGGAACGATTTTAAGAGAAGCAATAGAAAGCACCTTTATACATAGAGATACTACTACACCTGATACACCCACTGTATTTACAAAAGATTTTAAAAAATCTATAGAAAAAAAGCAACAATGGAATGCATTTAAAACCAGAATTGATATAAAAAACGAATTGGACTATGATGATGTAATAGAATCTATAAAAGTATTTTTAGAACCAATTTACATTTCAATTATTCATAAAGAAAATTTTATAATGATTTGGGATGCTAAAAATTATGTTTGGAAATAAAAATAATTGAGAGGATACTTTTATACTGCAAATAAAAAATTATAGGGAGTTAATGTAATGGAATATTTTGAACTTCTGGAAAAATATAATTTATTGCTGAAAGAAAATGAAAAGCTTATAAAAGAAAACATTGATTTAAAAAATCAACTTAATTTGCCATTGAATAAAGTAAATTGTAATTATCAAATAGATTTATTTAATGATAAGGAAATTCAGTTATACGAACCAAAAGGTATTTATAATAAAAGTTCAAATGCTGAAAAAATTAATCTTTTCATGTCACTATTCAAAGGTAGAACCGATGTTTATGCAAAAAGATGGCAAAGTAAAGAAGGAAAATCTGGATATTCACCGGTATGCTTAAACGAGTGGAAAAAAGGAATTTGCCATAAACCTACTGTTAAATGTTTTAATTGTGCAAATAAATTATACGATACTTTAACTTATAATTCAATTGATAACCATCTCAGGGGTAAAGAGATATTGGGTATTTACCCGTTACTTTTAGAGGATGATTGCTATTTTCTTGCAATTGATTTTGATGATGAAGGCTGGCAAAAAGATATAACTGTATTAAGAGAAGTATGTTCTAAGAAAAATATACCTTTTGCTGTTGAACGTTCAAGATCCGGTAATGGTGCTCATGTATGGTTCTTTTTTGAAGATAAAATTAGTGCTTCAATAGCAAGAAAATTTGGATCCGCTCTTCTTACATATGCTATGTCTGAAAGACACGAAATAAAATTCAGTTCTTATGACAGATTGTTTCCAAATCAAGATAGCCTGCCAAAAGGTGGATTTGGTAATTTAATTGCGTTTCCACTACAGTATTATTCACGAAAAAATAAAAACAGTGTTTTTATAGATGAAAATTTTGAGCCGTTTAAAGACCAATGGCAGTTCTTAAGTAATATAAAAAAATTATCGGAGGATAATTTAGAAATATATATATCAGAGTTATGTAGTGGTAATGAACTTGGAAACTTAAGAACAAGCAACGGTGATGAAATTAAACCATGGGACGAAAATAAATACAAATATGATTTAAATCAAAATGATTTTCCTAATGAAGTAAATATTATTAGGGCAAACATGCTATATTTAAATAAAGAAGGGTTCTCTAATAAAGCTCTAAACATAATTAAAAGAATGTCATCTTTTAAAGATCCTGAATTTTATAAATCTCAAGCAATGAGATTATCGACTCATGATAAACCGAGAATTATTTCCTTATGTGAAGAAACCACGAAATATTTATGCATTCCAAGGGGATGTGAAACCGGACTAAATGAATTGTTATTAAATTATAATATTGATAACAAATATATTGATAATACAAATTATGGGAAGCAAATAGATGTTAAATTTAATGGTAAGCTATATTATGAACAAGATGAAGCATTTAAAGCTTTAAATAAATTTGATATGGGAGTGTTATCTGCAACAACAGCATTTGGAAAGACAGTTATAGGGGCGAAACTTATAGCAGAAAAGAAAGTTAATACAATTGTTCTTGTTCACACACGGCAGCTACTGGAACAATGGTATGAAAGTTTAAGTAAATTTTTGATAATACATGAAGAAGTACCTCAAGTTTATTGTAAAAGTAACAAGAAAAAGGATATTAGTCTAATAGGCAGAATAGGCGGTGGTTATAAAAATTTAAATGGCATTGTAGATATTGCAGTAATGCAATCTTTAGTAAAAGGTGATGATGTTAAAGAGTTTATTAAAAATTATGGGATGGTAATTGTTGATGAATGCCACCATATTTCTGCGTTTAGTTTTGAACAAGTATTAAAAAATGTAACAAGTAAATATATATACGGGCTAACGGCAACTCCTATTAGACAAGACGGACATCAGCCTATTATATTTATGAGATGCGGTCCTATAAGATATAAGGTTAACCCGAAAGAACAGGCTGAAAAAAGACCGTTTGAGCATTATTTAATTCCAAGGTTTACGTCTTTTAGAAAAACAATTAGCCAAGATGAAAAAGAATGGGCCATAAACGATATATATAAGAATATTATGGCTAACCAACTAAGAAATGAATTGATAATTAATGATATAATAAAAAATGAAAAGCAACAAAGAAACTCAATTGTTTTAACAGAAAGAACGGAACATGTAAAGTTATTATATGATATGCTTATTGATTCAGTTTCTAATCTTATAATGCTTACCGGCAGCATGTCCTCAAATCAAAGGAAAAGCGAAATGGAAAAATTGTCAAAAGTATCAGATGATAGTAATTTTGTTATTATTGCAACCGGTAAATTTATAGGAGAAGGTTTTGATGAACCAAGACTTGATACATTGTTCCTTGCTATGCCTGTAGCATGGAAAGGGACAGTTCAACAGTATGCTGGCAGGTTACATAGACTTTATAATAGTAAGAAAGAAGTTCTTATATATGACTACATTGATGTTCATGTTGGTGTACTTGAAAGGATGTATCAAAAAAGATTGAAGGGGTATGCTTCGATTGGTTATTCAATAAAAACTAATAGTAAATCTTTAGAGCCGGGAAATGCTATTTATGATAACAGTAATTTCTTTAAAGATTTTAGTGTTGATGTTTCATCTTCAATCGCTGAAATTTTGATTGTAAGTCCTAATATGTCCAAAAAATATTTACTTGGATTAATGGAAGTATTTAATGAAGGATTAAATAATGGTGCGAAATTAACTGTTGTTACAAAGCCCATATCAGATTACACAAATAAAAACCAAAGAATGTTTGATGAAATGATTAAAATCCTAAAAAATATTGGCGCAAACATAGTTTTAGTTCCAAATATTATTCAAAAATTTGCTGTAATTGATCAAAGAATTGTATGGTATGGAGGTATAAATCTGTTGAACTATGGAAGGTCAGATGAAAATATTATACGATTGAATAACGAAAGTGTGGCAAACGAATTAATAGGTATATTGGATGATTTAATAAAGACGTCTTAATTAAAACAAGAATAAAAAAAAGAAACATTGCAGATTGTGACAAACTTTGGGGGAAACTCTTCTGATTCTGTAATTAAAAATACAATTATCTTGGTACTTGAAAATAATGATTATTATTTTTAAATTAAAGATGGGAAGTCAAATAAACAGAAGAAAGCTGAAGAGCTTATTCTAAAAGGACACGATCTTATTGTAATTAGTGAAAAATCATTTTATGATATGTTATAATTTCAGAAAGGGACAAAGACTAATAGTCTTAATAAAATCGTAAGAGTATGTGGATAGAAGAATTTAATGAGCTATTGTTTAAAACAATAAATAGTAAAGAAGCAACTATCAAAGCTACAAAATTAAAGTTTGAAAATATGCCTAACATAGTGTATAAGTATAGAACAGCTTCTGATGATCATTTGGAAGCTTTAAAGAATAACATTTTATATGCATCCGCACCATCTGTTTGAATGATCCTTATGAAGGTTCGTTATATGTAGATTTTAAAAAAAGATGGAAAGTGCTGTATCAAACTTTTCTTAATCTCTTTTATAAGCAAACTGGCTTAAGATTAGCAATAAGTGTTGATGATTTCGCTGATCAAGATAGCTTTATTGTTGAATTGGCGAAATGTATGGGTATATATGAATACGAATTGAAATTTTTTAAAGATATGTGGAGTATTGCAGATAAAATGGTCGAAGTGGGGCTGCAAAAATTTCAAGAGGATTTAAAGACAGACAATGATAAATTACATAGAATTTGTAGCTTTTCTGATGTAAATGATTCACCGCCAATGTGGTCTCATTATTCCGCTGATTATACAGGATTTTGCATAGGTTATAATATTAAAGAATTAAATAATGATTTGACAGATTTGTTGTTGCCAGTTAGGTATACGGATGAAATCATCGAGGTGGATGATTCTTTCTTTAATGAAGGAAAACCAAATAATTCCTTTTATATTGATTCATTAACAAGAAAATCAACACAATGGTCATATGAACATGAATGTAGACTTCTAATACTTGCTAACTCACAACAAAAGAGTCAAGCAATAGATTTACCAATCCCAAAACAAATTATTCTTGGGAAGAATATTAGTAAAGAAAATGAAAATAAAATTACTCAAATCGCAAGTTTCAATAATGTCCCTTGCTTCAAACATGTAATGAGAAAAGATAATTATGCGTTTGAACTTATAGTACTATAGATTTATGAATTTGGGTTTTAAATATACTATTTAATATTATTTACCCAACATAAAGAATGAATTTTTAGGAAACTATTTTATGTCAACTAATATTAATGTATAATTTTTATAAGATGATTTTATAGGCTGTGGTTTTGATTTTTAATTATTTATATTTATTATGTCTGTAATTTGTAATTATTATTGTGGATATAAACTGGTACGGTCCGCCTCCATATAAAAATGGAAAAAATATTGAAAAACCCTTCAAATTTGAGGGGTTTTTTGATTGTGGACGAATTTTTAAATTTGGGAAAAATTAGTGATTACTATATAAATTTTGGGATTCAAATGTGTAATTTAGAAGTAGAATAATGCATATAAACTTTATAGTATAGAGAAATGATAATATAATTTTAATTGTACAAAATATAGGGTGACGAAAAAAATTGAGGTGATAATCATAAATAAGTATGAAACTATATCTAATGCCTTTCTATTTAGCTCAGTAGGTTTAGGTATTACTGTTCTCACTTGTTTTATAATATTGCGGCGGTTGTTGAAAAGGTGGGAGTACAAGCGAGTAGAAGAAGTTCAACCACAATTACTCAGATTATTAAAATTTATGGGAGTTTTAGTTTTATTATCGTCTATATTAGGTCTAATTGGAATATCACTAAAGTAAATTTTAATGGATTACCTGACTGACAAGTATTTAGTATCTTCGAAATATTCAAATAATAGATCAAACAGTAATAAATGTAAACAAGAATAAGAGGATGTGTAATATTGAGTTGTACAATTTTTTATAAAGGAAAGCTTAAAGAAAATACTAATATTCAGGGTGTTATAGAAATAATAAAAGGCAATGCTAAGAACATTAATTGTATTATTATTGAAAATAAAGATTCCATTACGTTGCTATTTAATCAAGGTAAGACAGAACCTCTTGTATTTGATTTTAAGAATGATAAAATAGATAACTTTTGTAAATGGAATGGAATTGAGGAAAAAGAGTTTTACAAGATTTTTGATGTTTTTATTGCTATTAAGCCGTATTTTAAGTCACTTAAAGTCGATGATGACGGCGGATTTTGGTATATTTATAATACTATGCATAAACCGTGTAAGGTTAAGAGAAGGACAACATTGGGTAACGATGAAATAAAGCTGTTAGAACGAATAAAAGCAAACAGTTCAATAGAACTTTGCCAAATAGAGAAAGATATTTATAAACAAATGTATCATAATATTGGAGGTTCAGGACCATATAGCTTTAGAATCTGGCGTTTGATTGTACAAGATGTTGTAGAATTATTTGATATTACTGAATTAGATAAAAACACATATGCATATTTAATTAAAAAGGCCAATAAAATAATTCCTGATTATTTTAACATTGAAAATTTTTCAGTAAATTTAATGGCTCTAATTGTAGCCTTATGGGTTGGAGAGTTTATGATTTACAAGGATTTAGAAATTGTTTCATCGCTTGATGATAACATACGAGGGTTAAAAGGAAGCAAAGAAGCGGCCGTATGGGGCATTATGTCAAGCTTCCTAAATTGTCACAGCGGAATGGTAAACGTGAAACATTCGGAAATAGATAAATTCATGGTGCAACAATTATCTTGTGAGTTTTATTTTATATTAAACGAATTAAAAGATGATGGTAAAACTGAACTTGAATTATTAGTTTCCATACTTGATTATTTAGGTTTTAAGTATATTGAAAGGTAGTTAATTTACATAATAATTGAAAACTTAAAACTTGGAGAAAAAAATGAATTTATTAAAATGGGTATATAAATTAAAATACAATACAAGAGCTTACTAAAAGTCATATATATGGTAATAATTCTAATAACTGCATATTACTCAATAATTACAATGTTTAATTTATGGATTTTAATCCCATTAATTATATTTTGGGCAATAGGAGTAGAAGATATTGAATTTTTCAATACTTTGCAATCTGATTTTATACGGAGAACTGATATTTCTTATTTTACTACCCGTGATATATTGGATTCTATAGAAATGCTATTACTTATAACTGCATTAATTTTTATAATTAAAATTTTAGGAAAGAGAATAAAATAAAAATGAAAAAATTACGTGGTGGATTCTCAATAATACTTAATAAAGATAAATCATTAGCAATTTCATTTTATCGTAACACTGTTTATGTTAATAGCATTAAAGAATACACATGTATCACAACTATTAAAAGTCTATCTAATATTTCATATATAGCATTATCTCATGATGAAACTAAATTAGCGGTTAAAAATACTTCTGGTACTATTGAAATATTTGAATTTACTGAAGGTAAAAGTATAGGAATTTGTAAGATGAATTCTTGTGAAGGATATCAGATGTATTTTTCTGAAGATGATAGATATGTTTATGACTTTGATTGGAGTGGAAACTTTATGCTTTTAGATATTAATAGTATGCAGTATAGAGTTATATTTTGTTTTAAACAAGAAGTCAAACCATATGTATTTTATAATCCTTATAATAATACTATAAATGCTTTGTTTTCAGGAAGTCGAATTGTTAAGAAAATTTCGACTGATAACTATGAAATAAAAGAAAAAATTATGGAATTGGATAATAATTTTAATGGACTTAGCTGGGAGGTTACATTCTCAAAGAATTTTTATTTGTTTTATATAGATAAAAAAGTAATTGTGTTAAATAGCAATTTTGAACATATTTTTTCTAAATCTGTAAACATGGGGATTTTAAAAGGTTTGTGGTTATCTGAAAGTGAAAGAATGCTATTTGTGATTAACTATGATAGAGCAATGCTTTACGAATTTCCGGAAATGATTCTTAAACAAGAATTTACGCATCCATATATGTCTGGTGCTGCTTTTATTGAAAATGAGACTAAAATAGCAATTGCAACCTGGTCTGGTACATATGTTGATGACATTCAAATGTAAAAAAATATAATATTAAGATTGATATCTAGTAAAAGCATCGATACGGAGGTATGAAAATGGATTTTCCAGATGAAATGTCCTTATTATCATTATTTGAATGTGAGCCGGAATTACTTGATAATGTTGTGCCTTTTTATTATAATACTGCAATTTATAAGTTTTGCAATATGTGTAATGAAAAGTTTATAATAAATATTAGCCCATCTTACTCTGATATAAAGATACAGGTATATACTTTTGATAATATACTTATTTCATCTTTAGATTTTGAACGGGTTAATTCAGTAATAGTTCTTTCTGATAAAAGAAACGAATCATCCATATTAATAAAAACTGAATGCGCCTCGATTGAAATTCATTTTAAACCAAGATTTACAATAATTCTTAAATATTTAGGAAGTCATTAATAAAAACAATTTTTTAGGTTGAATTTATCCTAAATATAGAATATAATATAAAAAAGGAGGTATTAGTATGCAGATTAACACAAAAAATTTAATATCTATTTCGGAAGCTAATCAGAATTTTTCAAAAGTTGCACGTTTAGTAGACGAGAATGGAGCAGCAATTATATTAAAAAATAATGTCCCAAGATATGTTTTAATTGAAATCAGTCAATTTGAAAAAGAAGAAACAATTGAGGATGAAGAGGTAAATATTATAGCTAAAAGATTATTATCTAAGCATAAAGAAGCTTTTGAGGAACTTGCAAGATGAAAAGATTAACCAAATTTCAAGTTATTCAAATTCACAGTATGTTAATTCAAGAAACTGGTGGTATAGATGGAATTCGGGATGATGGATTATTAGATTCAGCTCTAAATTCTCCATTCCAGAGTTTTGATGGGGAAGATATTTACAAAACAATTCAGACAAAAGCAGCACGACTTGGATTTTCATTAGTAAATAATCATGCATTCGTGGATGGTAATAAGAGAATTGGTTTATTAATTATGATGACATTTCTTGAAATGAATGGAATTATAGTAGAGTGTTCAAATGAAGAACTTATAGAGTTAGGGCTTGGATTGGCTTCTAATAAACTTGACGATAAGGATTTACTTGATTGGATTATAAAACATAGTTAAAAGTTCTAAAATTGGAGGACAAATTAAGCCCTCCAATTTATATTGGACGTTTTATTATTCTAAGCTTTATGTCTATAACTTTTAATACCAATTGTGGATATAAACTGGTACGGTCCGCCTCCATCCAAAATATGGGGACAAATTAAAAACTCTTCAAATTTGAAGAGTTTTTTGTTGTGGACGTAGTTTAATTTAAATATTATGCTACTTTGTCGTCGTAATTAACAATAGCAATTTCAGTTAAAGCATTTTTAAATAAATCTATAATTTTTTCAATTCTTTTCATCACATCATTTTCGTAAAATACTTCTCCACATTGATCACAAACTAAAGAAGGAACATTTTTTATAATTATAATGCTTCCATCTAAATCCAAAATGTAGTTAGTATTTTTATTTATCATATCACCTTTGCACATAAAACACTTCATATTATTGCTCCTTTCTTTTTTTAAAGCCAGGTTCCCATTTATCTAAACTTGGAAAGTATGCAGTTATGATCCATAACTTATTATCTCCAATTCCACACACAACATGTAAATACTGATTTTTTATTGTTAATCCTAATATCAAATAACTACAATAAGGATAATCATCTGGATATTCTTCAATTATTTCGCCTCTTAAAATACAATTTTCAATGTCGGAAATTTTTATACCCCTTGTTGACATCTTGTTGCAACATGTTGACTCCATATTATAGAGCTTTCTTTACATAGTTTCTTTATATTTATTAAGACTTCTTGATCCAAGCTATCATCCTTTCTATTATTATTAATACCAACCAAATATATTTAAATTTATTATAACATATTTTTGGTAATAAATGAATAAGATTTGTGTGTTTTAACAGTTGATTTTAGATATTAATTTTTCTTGACTTTTTTTAAATTGTGTATCAAAAACTCTTCAAATTTGAGGAGTTTTTTTATTGTGGATTTTTTGCTAAAGATTCCCAATTATTCCTAACAAGATATAGAAAATATTATAATTAGTTTCTATAATTCATTTCAAAATGGCATAACTTTATTTAATCATATTAATAATGATAATCCTACAAGTTTTATAGATGCTGCAATGATGTTAAGTGTTGCATGCCTTTTCAATTCAATTGGTAAATATGAGAAAGCAAATCAAATAATTGACAGGATTAAGCATGGGCAATATAACGAATTGATTAATAGATATATTGATGGAGTGCAAAATGATAATCAAAGCTGAAATGATAGAACAACCAATCTCAGGTCAGTACAAAGAAAAGATATACAATATCTCAAGTACTTGGAATTCACAGAATTGGACATGGATAAAGTTTGTTAACCATGATTTAACTGAGTGGTGTGGTCATTTCAGGGGATTACCGAAAAATGCTGTTATTTCAAAGAAATATAAATGTGCATTAATTTTAACCTCAGATTATTTATTAAAACTTGATTGTTTTACTGGGGAAATAATTGAATATGAATCACAGCCGCAATATCAAAGTTTAACAGTTACTCCATTTGGAGATTTTTTAGTTGCCGATTATTATAACATATACATTATACAATCATCATTAGAAGATAAGAAAGAAATAAAAATATCTATTAAAATCGATATGATAAAATTTGGTGCATGGAAAAATAACTTATTTTCAATTTATTGCGATGAATTTCTAAATTGGGATAATCATATGGAATTAGAACTTAATAGTGAAACATTTGAAATAACTATAAAAAATTCAAATAAGTATTATAAGTAGCGATGAAGAAATGGTAGGGATATCAATTTCATTGTTGAAATTAATAGAATTCGTGATATAATTTATGTAAGAAATAATAAGGCGGTGTTTGTTAATGGGTACAGCTAAAAAAATTCTATATGAACTTATTGAGGAAATGCCAGATAAAGATATTTCAGAAGTTATTGATTATGTACAATTTCTCAAATTAAAAAAAGATAAAGAATTATTTAGTGATCTAATAAATTGTTGTGAAAGCAGCTTAGAATTTTGGAATAATGATATTGATGATGAGGTTTGGAACAATGTATAATCAAGGTGATATATTGCTAATACCAATACCATTTAGTGACCTTACTTCAAGTAAGAGGAGACCTGTTATTGTTTTGTCTAATTCAACATATAATCAAAAAACTGAAGATTTAGTTGTTGCAGCTGTGACTTCAAATTTAAGTGAAAACGAGTATTCTGTGTTGCTTGGCAATGATGACATGACAGAAGGAAATTTAAAAGTTTCTTCATTAATTAGAGCTGATAAAATCTATACACTATCCAAAAATATTGTAATAAAAAAGTTCGGAAGTGTAAAACCTGAAATAGTTGAACAGGTAAGGCAAAAAGTAATTGAATTATTGAAATAAATATGTTTAAGTTACCAAAACCGCAGCAATATTGAAAGCTGCGGTTTTGATTTATGACTATTTATTTTTATTATGTCTATAATTTGAAATTATAATTGTGGATGAATTATAAAGGAAAATATGATATTAGGTAATACTATCTTTATAAAGTAAAGATAATATTAGCAAAAATTAATGGAAAATTATAAAGGTGAAGTTTCTATGGCTGAGATAGCTTTAGTTAAAAAGTTTAAAAAATCTTATATAATTAAGATGTCTCCAAATGGTAAATATATTGTACATTTTAGCAGTATTTCTTTCTTCTGTTGATAAGTTATATATTTTATAAATCAAATGGTCCAATTTATTTTCTAAAACATTAATTTCATTATTTAACTGTTGCCATTCCTGTTTTTTTTCATCAAAGAGCATCATAAGATCCATTTGTTGATTGGCTTTTAATTTTACACCTTTCTTTTTTAACTCTGAATAAAAATCACTAAATGCATAATTGTAAAATTCATCCATTTTTTCTGTAATTTTTCTTGGCTTATAGATTTCTTTAATATATTTTATGAAAGCTTTGCTTTTAACATACTGGTTTTGATATTTATTAAGCAAATTGGTTACCATATTTTTTACATCATTTGCATTATTTTCTGAATATTCTATGGGCAATCTTAATAATTAAAATTTTAGGAAAGCGAATTAAATAAAAATGAAAAAGTTATGTGGCGGATTGTCAATAATCTTAATAAAGAAAGAAATGAATCATCCATATTAATTAAAATCGAGTTTGCTTCAATTGAAATTTATTTTAAACCGAGATTTACAATAAATCTTAAATATATAGAAAATTATTAATTAAAAACAAGTATATTTCATAACAGTAATTATTAAACATTTATGTCGAATTTTATAATAATTATTCTAACACATCATGTTGACAAGAATGATTAGAATGTGTTAGAATGTGTATTAGAATAATAAAAAGGGGTACTAAGATGAAATTCATAGAGGGAGCGAATTTAGAATTAAAACAAAAGGTAGTTGAAGATATTCGAAAAACTATTGTTGCATTTGCTAACACTGATGGAGGAACAATTTACATAGGAATTACAGATGACGGTGAAGTTGTTGGCGTTTTGGATGTAGATGAAGAAATGCTGAAATTATCCAATATGATTCGAGATTCCATTAAGCCCGATGTTACACTTTTTACATCTTATGAGTATGAGTATATACAAGGGAAAAGTATTATAAAGGTTGTTGTTCAAAAGGGTACAGAAAGCCCTTATTATATTAAAGCAAAAGGGATAAGACCTGAGGGTGTATTTGTTCGACAGGGAGCATCATCAGTTCCAGCTACTGATAGTGCCATACGAAAAATGATAAAGGAAACTGATGGGGATAATTTCGAAAATATGCGTTCATTAAATCAGGAACTAACCTTTGAATTTGCTAATAAAGAATTTGAACTTAGGAATGCCCATTTTAGTGAGGCACAATATAAAACATTAAAATTAGTTAATGAAGATGGAATTTATACAAACTTGGCTTTACTTTTATCTGATCAATGTATTCATACTATTAAAGCTGCTGTTTTTGAAGGCAAGGATAAAACTATATTTAAAGATCGCAGAGAATTTAGTGGTTCTATTTTAAAGCAACTAAATGATGTTTATAATTATATTGCGCAATACAATCGGATTCGTGCCGAGTTTTCAGGGTTATTGCGAATAGACCATAGAGACTATCCTGAAGAAGCTTTAAGAGAAGCATTGTTAAATTCTCTTGTTCATAGAGATTATGCATATAGAGCGAGTACTTTACTCAGTATTTTTGATGATCGTATTGAATTTGTTTCTATTGGAGGATTAGTTAAAGGTATTTCTATGGAAGATATTATGCTTGGGGTTTCCATTACACGAAATGAAAAACTTGCAAATGTATTTTATCGTTTACAACTAATTGAAGCATTTGGAACTGGCGTTCCTAAAATTATAAAAAGTTATGAGGATTTTATTGTTAAGCCATCGTTTGAAGTATCCGATAATGCTTTTAAAATAACATTACCTAATAAAAATATAAATATTAATGTGAATAGTAATTTGCTTTCTGAACAGGAAATTAAAATATTAAGTTTAGTAGAAGAAAAAACTGAAATAGTCCGTAAAGATGTAGAGAATATGCTTAATGTATCTCAAACTATGTCTGGACGTATTTTAAAACGGTTGGTTAATGAGAATATTCTTGTTAAGGAAGGTAATGGAAAGAATACACGTTATATATTAAGAAAATAAAATGAGGTGATAAAAATGGATAATCAATATTTTCCAAAGGTCGTTCAGGCAGTAGCAACAGATGATTACAAAGTATACGCATATTTTGATGATGGCTCTATAAAATGTCTCGATATGGCTGAAAAAATTAATTCTGGTATCTTTCAGCAAATAAAAGATATAGAAACATTCAAAAAAACTTTAACTATACTTAATGATACTGTTGCTTGGGACATAAATGGTAACTACGATCCAAGAGAATGCATAGATATTGATCCGTTTACTATTTATGAACAACCAGATGTCTCAGAAAGCGAATTCTTAAATAATATTGCTTAATAGAAATTGAAATATTGCCCTCAATATGAGGGCGATTTTTTTTATAAAAATTATCTTGTCACTTTGTGTCTATAAACTGAAATATCAATTGTGGATATAAACTGGTACGGTCTGCCTCCATAGAAAATTATAAAAAACATTAAAAACTCTTCAAATTTGGGAATCGGCATACCCTTTTCAGAATTAATGAGAACAGATGATAATGATATTTCAATAGTCACATATGATGAGATAAAGCATTATGAAATTCAAAAGGGATTTGATATATTTGCACCTTTTCCATATGATGAGAAAAAACGTTTTGAAATGCTTAGACAGGAAATTATGCCTCATACTGTATATAAGTCAGAAAAGCATGCAGGTAAATTTCAAAAGAAGTGTATTAGCACTGATGTTATAGAGTAATAGAGTAATAGAGTAATAGTTTAACTATAATTTTAATCAATACAGTTAAATAGTCATCGGAAAAATTTGAAACAGTAAACACATTTACAGTTATTAGTTATTTTGATTTTCTTAGATATTATATATCTAATGACCGCATAAATTATTATAAGAAAATGTTTGGAGGTTTTCATGATGAATTATAATTATGAGAGTGGTCAGGGAGAAATAGTTAATAGTATGAGAAAAAATGAATCCTATGAAACAGGTATAATAAACCAAGAAACATATAATAAAATAAATTGGAGCAAAGTAGAAGTAGAAAATAACATAGCAAAAGCCGGCATGCTTGTTGATGCAGGATTACCTTTTATTAAAGGAGATACATTGATTCCTGTATGGAGTTTGAAAGGGTATGACTTTTTATACAGTAGCTATATACCCTATACAGTTAATCCAAAATTATGGATACAAGGCAATATAAACTTAAATACAGGTTTATTTAAAGTAACTGATAACATATATCAAGTTAGAGGCTTTGATTTCGCAAATATGACTTTTATTAAAGGAAATACCGGATGGATTGTTTTTGAATGTTTAAGTTCGAAAGAAACAGCAGAGGCTGCTATTAAATTTGTTAATGATTATTTTGGAATAATTCCTATCAGCGCAGTTATAATCACCCACTCACATGAAGATCATTATGGAGGGATATTAGGTGTGCTGGAGAATTCCATTAATGAAAATGTTAATGTTTATGTTCCTAAGAATTTTATATACGCTGCATTAGAAGAGAATGTAAATGCAGGTGTTGCTATGGCTCGGAGAGGAATTTATATGTATGGTGTTGAGTTACCTCACGATGAGAAAGGACGAATAGACAATGGTATTGGAAAAGGAACTTCAGTTGGTACAGTTACTTTCTCGCAAGATGTAATAGAAATTGATGAACAATATGTTAAAAAAGTAGTAGATGGAATAGAGTTAGAGTTTCTTTTAGCTTTAGATACTGAAGCTCCTGCAGAAATGTTTATTTATATACCAAGTGAACATTCTTTATGTATTGCAGAGGATTGTAATGCTACTGTTCATAATTTATATACTTTAAGGGGTGCCAAAGTTAGAGATGCAGTAGCTTGGGCAAATAGTATACAAAATGCAATTAAACAATGGGGAAAGACTCTTACTTCAGTATTTGGAGTTCACAATTGGCCACGTTTTGGCAATCAATCTTGTATTGATTATTTGGAGAAACAAAGAGATGTTTATCAGTATATAAACGACCAAACATTGAGATTAATTAACCAAGGTCATACCATTGAAGAGGTTGGCAGAATGGTTAAACTTCCAGATAGTCTTGCTGATGAATGGTATAATAGCGAATTTTATGGGACAGTTAATCATAATGCAAAAGCGGTTTATCAAAGGTATTTAGGCTGGTATAATGCTAATCCGGTGGATTTGAATAAACTATTACCAGAAGAATCTGCAAAAAAATATGTTGAATATATGGGTGGAGAAAACATGGTTATAGATAAAGCTAAAAAGTCCTTTGCAGATGGAGAATATCAATGGGTTGCAGAGGTTACAAAACAAGTAATCTATGTTAATCCAAATAATAAAGACGCAAAGTTGCTCTGTGCTGATGCTTTAGAACAATTGGGTTATATTGCAGAATCAGGTCCTTGGAGAAATGTTTATTTAATGGGTGCACAGGAACTACGATATGGCATTATTCCCATAACAGGTTCGTTTATTTCAGAAGATGTTTTAAACAATTTACCTTTAAAAGATGTGATATATTTATTAAGTATACGAATAGATGGTTTTAAAGCTGGGGATTTAGATTATAAAATTAATTTTATTATTCCAGACAGAAAAGAATTAGCTTCAACAGAGGTTAGACGGGGAATATTTAGATATTTAAATGATAAGTTAGATGAAAATGCATCTGTTACAGTTACTATGCCGAAAAAAGTTCTATATGAGCTTGCAACAACTAATAAAAGCGCGGATAGTTCAAGTATTAAAATAATGGGTGATGTTAATAAGTGGAATACATTTATAACATTGCAAGATGCAATAAATCAAAGCTTCAATATTATGACACCTGTTCCAAAGCAGTTGGTATTTGGAAATAATACAAATACAAATAACAAAACATATTAGTAATTACAAAGTAAGAACTTATTATTATAACTAAATTAAATGTCCCCCGCCTCTATAGGCGGCGGGTCACACTTAACTTCAGAGATATCTTGGTACAATCCGCCTCTGGATATTCTTCAATTATTTAGCCACTTAAAATACAATTTTTACCTTAAAAAAGTTGAAAAGTTGAATAATATAAAAACGCTTCAATAATTTGTACGTATTGATACGAACAATAAATAAAATTTTAAGTCGACAAATTATTTTTCTTATGCTAAAATAATACATATTAAATACGAGGTGAGCCTAATGAAAATACTTTATAATGGAAAAACAAAGAGTGTATTAAAGAATGAAGAAGACGGTTCGGTATATCTGTTATTTAAGGACGATGCAACCGGAGAAAAAGGAGTGTTTGACCCCGGCTCCAATACAGTTGGTGGAAGCGTGGAAGGCAAGGGCAAAATAGGTCTTATAATTTCAAAATATTTTTTTGAAGTTATGGAAAAAAGCGGAATACCTACTCATTATCTTGGTGCTGATACTGAAAATAATCTTATGAAGGTTAGAAATTTAACTGTGCCAAAATTAGAATTCGTACTTCGCTACTTTACTGCTGGAAGTATGTGCCGCAGGTTTAGTTTGGATGAAGGAATACCGTTTGACCCTCCTTATACTGAAGTTACGTTGAAAGACGATGAGCAAGGCGATCCACTAATAAGTGAGAGATTATGCATTATGAAAGGTCTCTTGGTTGAAGGACAATATAATGAGGCTTTAAAAATTTTAGAAAAGCTCGGTGAGGTTCTTAAAGAAGAGTTGGCAAAAATGGAACTTACATTAATTGATTTAAAAATAGAAATAGGCTATGATGAAAATGGTAAGATGTATGTGGTAGACGAAATTACCCCTGATATTTGGCGTGTGCGCGACAAGAACGGAAATATTCCGAACCAAATTGATTGTGGTAACCTTATTTTAGAGAAAATATCGAATATATAAAGTATGCGCCTTAATAAATAGCACCCGATTTTCATAGAAACACTAAAATTGGGTGCTATTATTTTTGCACATTAATAATTAAATCAAATCATTAATAACATTTTACCTTTAATTTTCATCATTATTTTATAAATAATATATAGGTTTTACATACATTACATAAAACATAGTAAAGATGAAAAAAAGACATAACTTCGCATCTGATGATACTTATTATTCTTCTATATAGTCTTCCGGATTTATTATAGGTAATATACGTTCTAATTCTGCTATATGAATGTCTAGGATTTCATTTATTAATTCTTCTGTTTTCCTATTGTCATTTGAATATTTGATTTTTAAAACCCATTTAGGATTGTAATCTCCAGATAATTCTTCAAAATCACATATTTTATCAGAAAATATTTCTTCATTATACAAATCAAAAACTCCGGAATATTTCCAATCTTCTTCAATTTCATGAGTGGTTAATGTCAAGTAAATATAAATTGTATCACCATTTTGAACAGAATATACTTTATCTATATATTCTATGTTTTCAGGTATTTCAAATGAACCAATAGTTTTAATAAAAAAACCAGTTTCCTCATCTTTCAACATAAGTAGTAAATTATTGTAATTATCCATTCTACCTCCATATATGTTCTGTTTTTATACATATTTTGATAATGTAATTATATAATATATTTTTATATTAGTATAGAAAAAAATTCTATATAAACATATGTTGTTAGGCTATATGATCTTGTTTTGAACGAAATTCTTATTATGTCATATAATAAATTTATAAAGAATCATGGATTCTTTCACTTCTGAGGATACCTATAAAAAAGGAGGATAAAATTATGAGCATAGAAGAAATGATTAACGTAGTAGAGAAATATTTAGAGGAAGCAGGATTTGAAAAAGTAAGAGAAAAATACTTAAATAGTAAAAGCAATGATGAAATAAAGGTTCTTTATGATGCAATAACAAGTGACAGCAATAAGAATATTTAATATACTTAAAATCCTCGATTGAGGATTTTTTTGAGCTATAATTATTAAGGAAAAAATAGTGATTTATAAAATTTATAATAGATAACATAATTAATATAGTATTTTGAATACAATTATTGTATAATTTAAGAAAATACAGCGAGGAAAATTATGAATGAAGCAGATAAACAAATATCAACTAAATTTTATTTTAAACTTATAGCAGTTTCAGTTGGGCATTTTTTGAATGATTTTTATATGAATTTAATTCCGCCAATATTATTTTTATTTGCAAGTTCATTGGAATTAAGCCTTTCTCAGCAAGCATTCACAGCCTTTATAATTACAAGCAGCGGTTCATTTGTTCAGCCGATTATTGGTTACTTTGTTGATAAAAAGGGAGAACCTTGGCTATTAATATTGTCTTTGTTATGGATAGCTTTTTGGATGTCTATATCAGGAATAATTAAAAATTATTATTTGCTGGTTGTTTTCACAGGACTTGGTGCACTGGCTTCTGCTTTATTTCACCCTCTAGGGTCAGCAGTGGCTGTTAAGCTGGCAAATAAATCTCGAGGAACAAGCTTATCCATATTTATGACTATAGGTGGCTTTGCAGCTTCTGTTTCACCTGTGGTTGCAATTCCAGCAGTTAAAGCTTATGGCCTACATGTACTTATTTATTTCATGATTCCCGGTATTATAGTAGCATTGTTTATGTTTTTAGCTCAGCTTCATAAAGTTGAGATTAAACAAACAAAGCAAGATAAATCTGAAGGGCATGGAAAATTTGATATAACTACAATCAAATTCATATCCTTCCTGGTTTTTATCTCATCCAGTAAAGTATTAATTCGAAGTTTCTTAGTTACTTTCGGTGTGCAAATTATGATGTTAAAGCAGGTGGATATATCTATCTCCGGGGTTATTTTGTCAATATTTTTACTGGCAAGTTCACTTGCAACAATTGTTGGTGGCTACCTGAATGATAAATATGGAAGTAAAAAGGTTCTATTTTTGTTTAATATAATGTCATTTGTATGTATGATTATCATAGTGTTTTTTGATGGAATTTCTATGGCTCTAGGATTCTTACTGATGGGGTTTGCTCTAAGTGGATCTAACACTGCTAATATTGTTATGGCATATGAGTTGATGCCGGAGAATTTAAATACTGCTACAGGATTAATAATGGGTCTTTCAGGGGGACTGGGAGGAATGGCAATGCTTTTATTCGGAAAAATAGCGGACATACAAGGCTTAATTATAAGTACATCTTATTTGTTAATACCTTTATTATTTGTTGTATTAATTGCTTTCTTGTTGCCAAACGCTAAATTAGCTGATAAATGCCAATAGTTTGGAATAATTATTTTGCAATTACCTGCCATAATAAAAAACTTACAATCTCTTATTTAATTAATTATTCTTGCTGTAAGAAGTAAAATTAGGAAAAATAGTAAACCATATGATATAATTAAATTTAATATTTTTAAAAGAGAATTAACAGCATTAAAACATGTGACAAGCAATAATGAAAGGATTTATAAATTGAATACAATAAATTACAAGGAAGCTAGAAATGGATTTTTATTCATAGATGTCAGGAGTCCTTCTGAATACAAGGAAGATACAATTCCCGGCGCAATTAACATACCACTTTTAAATGATGAAGAAAGAAAAGAAGTAGGAACAACATATGTACAGGTAGGAAAGACTGAGGCCAAGAGACTTGGAGTGAATCTCATATCACCTAAAATGCCTGATTTGTTTGAACAGGTTATAGATTTAAAGCACAAGTATGGAAAAATTGCAGCCTTTTGTGCAAGAGGAGGCTATAGAAGTACATACTTTGCTTCTGTTTTTAGTTCAATCGGAATACCGATTTATCAGCTTGAAGGCGGTTATAAAAGCTATCGAAGTGAAGTTGTTCAAGAGCTACCTAGGCTTAATGAAAAGTTCAATTATATAATGGTTAACGGAAATACCGGAGTAGGCAAGACTGATATCCTTAAACACTTACAATCACTTGGATGTTCAGTGTTAGATTTAGAAGGAGCCGCTAATCACAGGGGTTCAATCCTTGGCAGCATAGGCTTAGGTAAATGTAACTCTCAAAAAAAGTTTGAAACTAACATATACGACCAGCTGATGAATGCAAAGGATAATTTCATGTTTGTTGAGGCTGAAAGCCAAAAAATTGGAAGTGTTACAATACCTAAGTTCATATCAGACAAAATGAGGCAAGGGATTCAGATTTATATCGATGCTGATATTGCATGTAGAATTGAAAACCTCAAAAAGGATTATATTTTAAACGAAGATTGGATACAAGAATCCCTAAATGCAATGGATAAACTGAACAAATATATCTCAAAAGAAAAAATTAATGTATTAAAGCAGGAAATTATCTCAGGAAATTTTGATTTCGTTGCAAAAGAGCTGATGGAAAAATATTATGACCCCATGTATGGTTTTAAGTCCGGGAAACTAGAATATGCAGGTAAATTCATGACTAAGACAAACAGCTATGATACAGCTAAAGACATTATTGAGTGGTTCAACAAAAATATAAAGAAAACAGATACATTGATCGTAGAAAATATTTTATAATTTATTTTTAAAAACATTCTCTTGAGTTTAAGCTGATGAGAATGTTTTTTTAACTATAATAACAATAATTGTTAATAAAAAAGTCAAAATGAGCTGTCGTTAAAATAAAACAACTTTGAATATCGCTACAGCTTATTTGATGAAAATGGAAAAATAGTTGATATTACTTGGGACGTAATGGAAATATCAAAAACTTTATTCCCAGGATGGCATGATGCAACTCAAGCACAAGCTGATATCGATGCATTTGTAAGTTCAGTTGAAACATGGCAAACTAAGAGAGAAAGAGGCTATGGTTATGACATGACTCACTTGAAATCAAAAGGCGCTGCTGATAATGCAACTAAAAAAGAATGGTTTGAACAACTTGACTTCTATGAAGACTTCTTCAAAGGCATGACAGTTGCTGAAGTTGAAGCTTGGGTTGCTAAATATACTGATCCTGTTGCTCATAAACCTTATAAAATGGCATATCCTGATTTGTTAACTGATGCTGATAAAGCTGTAACAGCTACATTTTCAGCTGAAGAAGCTGCTATGCTTGTTGATGTAACAACTAGCGCTACAATGGCCCTTGAAGATGGACATTCTCACTTGATGTCTGCTTTAAGAGAAGCATACAATGCAAGAGAAGAAGTAAAATAGTCTAAGTTATTTAAAACATTCCTAAAAATGGCTGTCTGAAATCAAAGATTTTGGACAGCCTTTGATATTTTAAAAATTGAAAATTGGCAATTACAAAAATCCAATATCTGTAAAATATAAAGCATATAAGCATAAAAGAAATTATTGTAGAAAATTATGTTTGTAATATTATCTTTACATGATATAATAAATATTAAAAATGAAACTAAGACTAACGAGGAGGATGTAATGGGAAAGGATGTAATCATTGCATGCGATTTTAACAATAAAAATGAAGTGATTGATTTTTTGTCTAAGTTTAAAGATGAAAAACCTTATATAAAAATTGGAATGGAATTGTTTTATTCAGAGGGACCGGAAATTGTAAGACAAATAAAAGCCATGGGACATAAAATTTTTTTAGACCTTAAGCTTCATGATATTCCAAATACAGTTATGAAATCAATGAAGGTACTTTCAAATCTTCAGGTGGACATGTGCAACCTTCATGCAGCTGGAACAGTTGCAATGATGGAAGCAGCTATAAAAGGATTAACCCGTGAAGACGGAACCAGGTCTCTTCTAATTGCTGTAACTCAGTTAACCTCAACCAGCCAACAAAGAATGCATGAAGACATTTTAATACAAAAATCTCTGGATGAAGTAGTGATGCACTATGCAAAAAATGCTAAGAAGGCAGGTCTAGATGGTGTTGTTTGTTCACCTCTTGAAGCTGGCAAGGTACACGATGTTTGTGGAAAAGAGTTTTTGACGATAACGCCAGGCATAAGATTTGCGGAGGGTGAATCAGGAGACCAGGTGAGAATAACAACTCCAGTACAAGCAAAAGAAATAGGTTCTGATTACATTGTTGTGGGAAGACCAATTACCGAAGATGGTAATCCTGTTGAAGCCTACAGAAGATGCTTAAAAGAATTTTTAGGATAAACTTTAACATATTTTATTTATAAGGTGATTTTATGAATGATTATTTAACACCAATGCAAGCAATAAGAAAAAAATGCCTTGAATGCAGCAATGGGCAGTATAATGAAATAAGAGGCTGTTTGATTAAAACCTGCCCCTTATATTCATTCAGAATAGGGGAAAAACAAAATAAAAAATATGATAGTACTTCAGAACAAATTACTCTGGATTTGTTGGAAATTGAATATTAAATATTAAATTGCTTTTCGGTTCTCGTTAGAGGACTTTTTATTTTAACTGTACAAATTATCGGGAATTGTTATATAATAATTGAGTGATTAAATTTTTTCCAAGAAGGTTTGATATGAAAAAAATTATAGAAGTTTTCAGTGACTGCAATTTAGGTGACAATATAAACAATGCTGTAGTAGAGGGAGTAATATTAAGCAAAAAAACAAATACTCTTGAACTGAAAATTAAATCAGATATATATATTGATATAAAGGAAATAAAATACCTTAACGAATTTATAAAAAAAAGATTCGCGCTGGTAGATTCTAAAATAATCGTAAATTATACAGATAATGCAAATAAAAAGCCAATAGAAGAAGAATTAAAAAATATAGTTCATATATTGACTGAAAAATATCCCGCTTTAAAATCAGTTTTAAAATGCAGCAATTATGAAGTAGAAGACAATGTAATAAACTTTAGCTTTAAATCTGCTGTATCAGAAATTTTAAAAGCCAAAGGATACGACAAGTTAATTAGGGAAAATATTAAAAAGTTGTATGGTGAAGGATTTCAAATTAATTTTATCGATAATATAAGCAGCGAAGATTTTATGAAACAGCATGAGGATGCACTACAAAAGAAAATTGAGCTTATTCAAAATGAAATTACAACAGCACCTAAGCAAAAAAACAGTACACCCAAGCAAAATAGAGACTTTGCATCGCAAAAAAAGCAAAATAACAACGATGAAAATAACAAAACGAAAAATCCTATGCTGATTATGGGTAGAAGTACAAACATTAAGGATACAATAGTAAAAATAACAGACCTTACACCCGATGAAGGCAAAATTGCTTTAGATGGAGAGCTATCTAACATTGAAGCTAAGGAACTGAGAAGTGGAAAAACTTTAATTTCTTTTGATTTGTATGATGGTACAAGCTCCATAACCTGCAAATGTTTTTGCAAGGAAGGCGAAAATACTGAGGTGCTTTCAAGACTTCAAAATGCTAAGGGTGTGAGAATTGCAGGAAATTCAGCATATAGCAAATTTTCGGAGGAAATTGAGGTCATTGCTAATACCATAATTGAAACTGAAGGTAAAAAGAAAATTAAAAGAATGGATAATGCGAAGACTAAGAGGGTAGAGCTTCATATGCATACTCAAATGAGTCAAATGGATGCCATGACCAGTGCTGAAGATTTAATAAAAAGAGCGATGAGCTGGGGAATGAAATCCATAGCTATAACCGACCATGGCGTAGTTCAGGCATATCCGGAGGCACATCATCTTTTAGGAAGAGATAATCCAGACATGAAGGTTATTTATGGTGTAGAGGCATACTTAGCACCAGACAAAAAATCCTCTGTAAAAAATTCAAAGGCACAAAAAATAGATACAACATACTGTGTTTTAGATTTAGAAACTACAGGCTTCTCCCCAAACACCGAAAAAATAACCGAAATAGGAATAATGAAGCTTCAGGATGGTAAGGTTATAGACGAATTTGCCTGCTTTGTAAATCCAGAGAAGCCAATTCCTGCCAGAGTTGTTGAGGTTACAAATATAACTGATGATATGGTTAAAAATGCCGAAACCATCCATAAGGTTTTTCCAAAAATGCTTGATTTTTTGGGAGACAGCGTCTTGGTAGCTCATAATGCTGAATTTGACATAAATTTCTTAAAGCACAATGCATTGAACTTGGGATATAATTTTGATTATACTTATGTGGATACATTGTCCCTTGCAAAGGAGCTATTCCCAGATTACAAAACGTACAAGCTGGGAAGAATTGCAAAGAATTTGGGAATAACCGTTGAAGTGGCTCACAGGGCACTGGATGATGTTGGAACAACCGTTAAGATATTCAATGTTATGCTTGATAAATTGAAACAAAGAGGAGCAATGACACTGGATGACATAGCAATTTATGCTTCAGACGAAGAAGCAAAAAAAGAAGAATTTAAAAAGCTAAATACTTATCATGCAATAATATTGGCTAAGAATTATACCGGTTTAAAAAATTTATATAAGCTTGTTTCATATTCTCATTTGGATTATTTCTATAAAAAACCTAGAATATTAAAAAGTTTGTTTAAAAAATACTCTGAAGGCTTAATTATCGGCAGTGCTTGCAGCGAAGGAGAACTTTATCAGTCCATTTTGCTAGGAAGATCAGACGAGGAAATTGAAGCTATAGCTGCAGAGTATGATTATCTTGAAATACAACCAATAGGAAATAACAATTACCTAGTCAGAGATGAGCAGGTGCCTGATAATGAATACTTAAAGGATATAAACAGAAAAATTATAGCATTAGGAGAAAAATTAAATAAACTGGTTGTAGCAACAGGAGATGTTCACTTCATGGATCCTGAGGATGAAATTTACAGGCGTATATTAGAAGCAGGCCAAGGGTACAAGGATGCAGACAATCAAGCTCCGTTATATTTGAAAACAACCGAAGAGATGCTTATGGAGTTTTCTTATTTAGGAGAAGAAAAAGCATATGAAGTGGTTGTGACAAACACCAATAAAATTTCCGACATGTGTGAGCCCATAAGCCCAATATCATCTGAAAAAGCAACGCCTCACATCGATGGCTGCGAGCAGACCATAAAAGATATTACATTTGATAAGGCTCACCAGTTGTATGGCGACCCATTACCTGAAAATATTCAAAAAAGACTGGAAAAGGAACTGGAATCAATTATTACAAATGGATTCTCAGTTATGTATATAATTGCACAAAAGTTAGTTTGGAAATCAAATGAAGATGGATATCTTGTTGGTTCTAGAGGATCTGTTGGCTCCTCCGTAGTTGCATATATGACAGGTATAACAGAAGTTAATGCGTTACCGCCCCATTACAGATGTCCAAAATGCAAGTATTCTGATTTTTCAGATTATGGTTTTAATATTGGTTTTGACCTGCCGGATAAAGAGTGTCCTGTATGTGGTGAAATGCTTGCTAAGGATGGGATAGATATACCATTTGAAACATTCTTGGGATTTAACGGGGATAAGGAGCCTGATATAGACTTAAACTTTTCAGGCGAATATCAGGCAAAAGCTCATAGATATACAGAAGTTATATTCGGAAAAGGCACAACCTTTAAGGCAGGAACCATAGGCACCATAGCAGAAAAGACAGCCTTTGGTTATGTAAAAAAATATTTTGAAGAAAAAAATGTTCATGTTAATAAAGCTGAGATTATGAGGATTTCAAAAGGATGTACCGGAGTTAAAAGAACAACCGGACAACACCCTGGAGGAATAATTGTTGTACCCAAGGGAAGAGAAATTTTTGAATTTTGTCCTGTGCAGCATCCGGCAGATGATCCAAACTCTGATATTATAACAACACATTTTGACTACCACTCCATAGACCAGAATTTATTGAAGCTTGATATTCTTGGTCATGATGATCCTACAGTAATAAGGATGCTTCAGGATATAACAGGAGTGGATCCAAAAGCAATACCAATGGATGACAAGGAAACAATGTCTTTGTTTTCCTCTACAACTGCATTAAAGGTAAATCCTGAACAAATTAATTCAAAGATAGGAACTTTTGGTGTTCCTGAGTTTGGTACAAAATTCGTTAGAGGAATGCTATTAGATACCATGCCTAAGACTTTCATGGACTTAATATGTATATCCGGTCTGTCTCATGGCACGGATGTATGGCTTGGAAATGCCAAGGATTTAATTGATTCAAAAGTAATTAACACCATAAGTGAAGCGGTATGTACAAGAGATGATATCATGGTGTACCTCATTAAGAAGGGGCTTCCGCCTAATTCGGCATTTAAAATAATGGAAACAGTCCGTAAGGGGAAAGCCTTAAAGGAACCAAAGTGGTCTGAATATGAGGAATTAATGCGAAAGCATAATGTTCCTGAATGGTATATAGATTCCTGCAAAAAAATCAAGTACATGTTCCCAAAAGCCCATGCTGCAGCATATGTTATGATGGCATTCAGAATAGCATGGTTTAAGGTCCACATACCAGAGGCATATTATGCAGCATACTTTTCTATAAGAGCAAAAGCCTTTGATGCAGAATTTATGATTAATGGCATAGAAGTTGTAAAGGAAAAGATGAAGGAAATTGAAGCTCAGGGCATGCAGGCTGCAAACAAGGACAAGGACATGTATGATGATTTGGAATCAGTATTAGAAATGTATGAAAGAAAAATAAATTTTCTCCCAATTGATTTATATAAATCAGATGCAACAAAATTCCTAGTAGAAAAGGATGGCTTAAGACCTCCATTTAACAGCATTTCAGGTATGGGAACAGTGGCAGCTGAAGGAGTATACAATGCAGTGCACGGTGAAGAGTCGGTTAAATCAATTGATGATTTAAGAAAACGTGCAAAGATAGGCAATGCATCAATTGATTTGTTGAAAAAATTCAACTGCTTAAACGGATTACCTGAAAGCGATCAATTAAGCTTTTTTGATGTGATTTAATAAAAATTATAAATTATTCTAAGTAAAAAAGTTCGCATCAGCGAACTTTTTTACTTATTTTATATTGAAACCGCTGCTTTCCGCATAACCGCCTACATAGCCATTTTGTCTTGAAGTCATGTTAGCTCTGTCTTTTTCTTGTGGTTTTGCTATATCTAATTCTCTTGCAGCTTCCATTTTAAACTGCTGCAAAGCTTGTTTTGCTTCAGGTGAAACTAAATTATTCTTATTCATAGATAATCTCCTTTCATGGTTTATATTATTATGTTAAAAATATTTATTAATAAACTGAGAACAACTTTTTTTAATATGATTGTAATAATAAATGTTATTTTAATATGTGCAATAAATTTTGGTATCAACTCATAAACTTTTTATATATATTTGAAATATTATTTACAAGAAATAGTTATTTTTCGGTAGCAGACTGCTTAGGGTGTGTTTAGTGATTTAAAAAGAGTTATATCGAATGGAAATAAAAAATGTAAAAAACAAGACGCAATTTTTGATTGCGTCTTGTTTAATAATTACTTATTTATAAGCATAAATCATATTTCCATATTGTACAGAAACAGTCTTTGACAAAATCCATTGATTGGTAGTTGAATCATCATAATACCATATGGCGCCGTCGGTTGTATCAACCCCACTTAACGCTTCTTTTGCAGCTCTTATGCTTTCTTCACTTGCCGGTCTGTTAATCCATCCATTTTGAACAGGTGTAAATTGATAATATCCGTCTATCTTCTGATTAATAACTTCGGTTATGGTTGGAGCAAATAAACCACTTTCAACTCTATTCATTACTACAGAACCAACTGCAACCATGGCTTCATAAGGCTGACCTTCTGTTTCAGCCATAATTAATCTTGCAAGCAAGTCTAATTCTTCATTTGAGTATGGAGTAGCAGGTTCTTGCTCTTGTGTTGGAGCTTCTACAAAAGGAGCTGGTTGAACAATTTCTGATGGTGTAGGCTCATTTTTAACAGGAGCAGCTTCTTGAACAGGAGCTTCAACTTGCGGTTCTTCAATTTTTAATTCTAATGGTGCCGTCAAGGGTATATCTAATACCTGACCTACGTATATGTAATTTGTGAAGATGTTGTTGGCTTGTCTCAATTTAAATAATGAAATATTGTATTTTTGTGAGATTTTAAATAATGTATCGCCTTTTACAACTGTATATTTCTCACATGGGACATGTATAATTTGTCCAATGTTGATATTATAGTCAGTAAAATTGTTAGCTACCATTATATTTGCCACAGAAGTGTTGTAGGCTTTGCTTATTTTGTACAATGTATCGCCGCTTACTGCAGTATATTCTGCCGCATTGGCATCTGTAGATGCAGTAAAAGACAATCCGACTGTAAGTGTTGCAGTTAATAGAATTGACCTTAATCTTTTTTTATTCATATATCCTCCTTATGCCTTCCAGGTTAGTTGACGGATTAGGGTTGAGGTACCCCGCTTAAAACAGCTTCACCCCGATAAATAATCCCCGGTACTCTTTTTAAGAGATTCGGCTCTTAAATTGTAATTTAAATTTAATATTGAATCAATGGAAAAACTAAGAAGTAGTGGGCACATAACACAGTTGATGAAAAATCTTCATTTAAGCCAAATGAAGATAAAATTTAAAAAATGTTTAAATTAAAACACCGCCCTTATTTAGGACGGCGCCTTTTCACTAAGTATTAATTTTTTCTTAAGGAATATGTTACTATTGTTGAATTGGTTCTTCCCACCAACCAAATGCTATTCTGCCTGAAGCCAACCTTGTAGGAGTTTCCGGATTACCAATGAATACAAGGAAGGAACCTCCGGGAGGAAAAATAAATTTTCCGTTTTCTTCGGAATTTATGGTAACTGCTGCAGGTCCACTTCTACCAAAGGTTTTAATTCCTCCTGTTGGCAAACCACGGACAGCTATTGCATATTCCAGCTTTACTTTTGGTTGTGGAAGAGGAATTATTGCTGTGTTTGCAGGTGACACATTTGTAGACTCTTGGATTATTCCTGGTGGTGTAGAATTAAAATATATTTGAACCCTGATGGGAGATGACACTACATCACTTACAGTCCAAACATTTACAAACATATTTACCCCAGAATCAGGAGGATTATATAACCTTGCCCATGCATTGGTAGCATTTCCGAATTCTATGTCCTCAGCTACTCCAACGAAATACTTTCCTTCCAATGATTTTGCAAGTTCTACGGGAATATCTACAAAGTAGTACAATTGTGTATTGTTAGCAGGCTGCTGAATTTGATTGGCTGCAACTAAAACTTGAGCATTATTTGCTGGATAGCTCACATTATTGTTATTATAGAAAGAGGCAGTCTGCCACGGTTTTTGATAGTTCAAATATCGCGTATTATCCATACTATTCTACCTTTCTTAATATTTATATATTATATGTTTCATATTAATAAATGTTAAATTGGATTAATTTAAATAATACATTTTTTTATAGAATCAAATAAACTAATTAGCAAGAAGCTTATTTACAGTATTTCTGCCTTCTCTGGCTGTTTTTTCTTCATCTATTGTCTGCAATGCTCCGTTTTTGACAACAGTCTTTCCGCCTATTAAAACAAGAGCGACAGGTTTTTTAATTCCAACTGTTCCAAGCATTGATTTTGGGTCTAAATCTGCACCAACGAGCTCAGGAGAATTTGAATCAATCATGAATAAATCAGCCATTTTACCTTGTGACAACTGACCGATATCTGTTCTTCCAAGGATTTTTGCACTGCCGTTAGTTGCAATTTTAAGAATGTCATATCCTCTAGGGGCAAGACTGCTAGAGTTTAAACGATGAAGAAGATATGATACTCTTATTTCTTCAAGCAAATTTGAAGCGTCATTGCTTGCGCTTCCATCTACTGCCAATCCCACAGGTACCCCAAGCTCAAGCATTTCAGGAATGCGGGCAATCCCGGATGATAGCTTCATGTTGGATATTGGGCAGTGAGCAACTCCTGTTTTGGTTTTTGCAAGCAGCTTCAATTCTTCTTTATTAAAATGAATGCCGTGAGCATACCATACATCATTTCCAATCCATCCAAGACCAGACATATATTCAAGAGGTCTGATTCCGTAACGCTCCATGGTATATTTTTCTTCATCCAGAGTTTCTGCCAAATGAGTGTGAAGTCTCACTCCCAAGCTTCTAGCCAAAACAGCGGATTCCTTTAACAAATCTGATGACACGCTGAATGGAGAACATGGTGCCAATGCAATTTGTCTCATGGAGCCAAATCTCCTGTCATGATATTTTTCAATAAGGCGCTGACTGTCCTTTAGAATGGAATCAATATTTTGAACAACCGAATCAGGAGGAAGACCTCCGTCTTTTTTGCTTAAATCCATGCTTCCACGAGATGCATGCATACGGATTCCAAGATCAGATGCTGCTTTAAACTGAACGTCTATGAGACTGTCACTTGAACTTTCGGGGAATACATAATGATGGTCAAAGCATGTGGTGCAGCCATACTTCATGAGTTCGCCCATACCTAACAAAGAGCTGTATTTTATGGCATCTTCGTCTAGGTTTTTCCATATTTCGTACAATGTTTTAAGCCAATCAAATAACTCCATATTTTGAACCTGAGGCAGGTTTCTTGTAAAATATTGATACAAATGATGATGAGTGTTGATTAAACCCGGATATGCAATCATATCGCTACCATCTATTATATCATCAGGGTTCAAATTAAGTTTTCTTGAATCTTCGCCAATATCGTGAACAACACCATCAACAATATAAATATATCCATTTTTATATAAATTGTCTTCTTCATCACAGGTCACTATGTACTTGATATTATTAATCAATAATGATTTCATTTTTTCCTCCCGAATTATATAATTAAAATTCCTAGTTTCATTATAACAGATTTATACTCAGATTTATACTTGAGTGGATTTATTTTAAAAATAAATTGAAAAATTTTACGATAGTGGTATAATATTAAACATTGAGTTATCAAGTAAATTTATTATAAAGGATGGGATAATAACATTCATAAAAATTTGAAAAATTATTAATATTAAAATAATTTAAAACATTACATAATTTTGGAGGGCAGTATGCAAGTAGAAGAAATCAGCATAAAAAAATTCAATGTTTTAACAAATGGGCACAGTATTAATGGTTTTCATCACTTTGTTTTTCTATGTATTTTAATTACCTTATATTTTCTTTATAATTTTAATTATCTTTTGTTTCACAGCTTAGCTGAAATATACAGCTGCATCATAGCCGGTGGTATATTGATTATTTCCATGAGCACTTATAACGTATCAAAAAATAATTATTTTTTATTTTTAGGCATTGGTTATATGTTTATTTTAGCTCTGGATATATTTCATACATTTACATTCGGAGAAATTATTTTATCCGACCAGTTTGTTTATGACATAAGTACCAGATTTTGGATTGTAGCAAGAGGTCTTGAGTTGGTAACATATTTAATAGCTTTTGTTTTTTTATTCCACCCAAACATGAAGCTTAATTTTTATATAGTATCTTCCGTTTATTTTGCTGTAACTTCATTTTTGTTTGTCGATATAACTCAATTAAATCAATTTATTCCTGCAATGCGTCTTGAAACTGGAATGACTGAAATTAAAATATTTTTAGAATACATTTTTGCAGCAGGATTTGTGGTATGTTGCTTGTTGCTATTTAAAGCTCGAAGAAAAATGGATAAAAACTTGTTTGTTTTCTTAGAAATTTCAATAATTTGCAAAATAATTTCCGAATTATTTTTTACAAAATATATGGCTGCTTCTGATTTTTACAATATGACTGGACATATTTCTAAGGTTATTTCCTACTATTTTTTATACATGGGAGTAATAGTAAACGGTCTACAAAGACCATTAGATATGATTAAAAACAATTTAGACATTGCAGATAATGTTTTAAAGGAAAAAGAAAAGCAGCACAGATATATGGAAGAGGTCATACATCAAAACGAAATATGCTATAATTGGATTGTAGACAATTCCGGCATAGGAATTGTTATAGCAAGGAGCAAAAATATTGTTTATGCTAATGAAACAATATTAAATATGTTAGGTGCACGGAATATAAAAGATGTTGCAGGAAGAAGTATCCAGGATTTCTTGCTTGATAATTCAATAGATTTTAATAAGATATCACAGGAAGCGAACACAAGAAACTTTAAAGAGATGAAGATATTAAAAATAAATAAGGATATCCTTGATGTGGAATATACAATTAATGATATTACTTACAGGGGTATACCAGCTAAACTCATTTTAATCAAAGATTTGAATCTAAGAAAAGAAATAAATAATTTAAAAAGCAATTTATTGGAAAACGAAATTGAACTGCATAAATCAAATGAATTCAACAAGGTTTTGACAGAATTCTTTTCAAATATTTCTCATGACTTAAAAACTCCTATAAATGTAATATTGAGTGCTGTCCAGTTTTTATTGTCAAAGAATAAGGACGGAATGACAAATGATACTCAGCAGTTAAGCAAACTTTTAATTATCATAAAACAAAATTGTTACAGGCTTATCAGATTGATAGGCAATTTAATAGATACTTCAAAATTTGAATCCGGATTTTTAAAGCTTGAGCTTAAGAACCTTAACATTGTCAGTGTTGTTGAAGATATCACCCTGTCTGTAGGAGACTATATAAGGTCTAAGGGCGTAAATATTATTTTTGATACAGATGTGGAAGAAAAAATAATTGCTGTAGATGCTGATAAAATTGAGAGAATAATGCTTAATTTATTGTCCAATGCAGTAAAATTCACGAACATGGGCGATGAAATATTAGTTATTATAGAAGATAGAGAAGATTATGTGAGAATTTCTGTAAAGGATACAGGGGTTGGCATTCCGGATGAAAAACTAAAGGTGATATTTGACAGGTTTGCTCAGGTAGATAACACCCTCATACGGAACAAGGAAGGAAGCGGCATAGGATTGTCATTAGTTAAATCCTTGGCTGAAATGCATGGGGGAAAGATTATGGTCGACAGCAAGCTTGGAGAAGGCAGTGAATTTATTGTTGAGCTTCCTGTTAAATTAACAGAAAACAGTGATGTTAAACATTTGAATTATTATAACAGCGATAATAAAATTGACAAGATATTGATAGAATTTTCGGATATATACTCAATTGATTAATTTTAATAATTAATTCGGTAATTTTTGCTTATATTAGATTATTTACAATTAAAATAAAAGCTGTTATAATATAGCTTGTTTGATTTAAATAATAGGAGGAAGAAATGAAAAAAGGTATATTAGCTTTAGTAGTTATAGTATTGTCGTATGCAATATTATCTGTTGGAATGAATTTAGTAGGAACAACAGGAGAGACATTCACTGGAGCTGCTCAAGGATTTGGTGGTGAGGTATCTGTATCTGTTCTTATGGACGGAGACAAAATTATTAGTGTTGCAGCAACAGGAGCAAGTGAAACACAAGGCATAGGTTCAAATGCCATAGACCAGCTTCCTGCAAAAATAGTAGAAGCTAACTCAACTGACGTTGATGTTGTAGCAGGTGCTTCTGTAACAAGCAAAGCAATTATTGCTGCAGTTAACAGTGCATTAGGAATAGAAACAGCTGTTGAAGAGCCAGCAAAAGAGGATACTACAGAAATTCCTGAAGGAGCATTGACAGGAACTGCTAAAGGCTTTGGTGGTGATGTAACTGTATATATAGTTATGGATGGAGACAAAATAGCAAGCGTTCAAGCTAAAGGTCCAGATGAAACTCAAGGCATAGGTTCAAATGCCATAGACCAGCTTCCTGCAAAAATAGTAGAAGCTAATTCAGCAGATGTAGATGTGGTAGCTGGGGCAACATATACAAGCAAGGCTATAATAGAAGCTGTTAAAACTGCATTAGCAAGCAATTCAGCATCAGAAGAACCTGCAGCTGAAGCTCCAGAAGGAGCATTGACTGGAAAAGCTGAAGGCTTTGGTGGAGACGTAACAGTAACAGTTGTTATGGATGGAGACAAAATAGCAAGCGTTGATGTTAAAGGACCAGATGAAACTCAAGGAATAGGTTCAAATGCCATAGACCAACTTCCTGCAAAAATAGTTGAAGCAAACTCAACTGACGTTGATGTAATTGCAGGTGCAACATATACTAGCAAAGCAATAATAGAAGCAGTAAACAATGCTTTAAAATAAGATAAATAAATAAAACAGCTCATCATGGCGCCATAATGAGCTGTTTTATTTATGAGTTATATTTGTATTTTTGTTCAAGTCTTAGGATTTTTTACCGTATATTTCAAATTTTAATTCAGGTTCGTCTTGTAATGTATCCTTCATAGGACAATGACTTTCAACAAATTCCACATATTTTTCAATTTCTTCCTTTGAGTTGTTGGCATCAATAAACCATTTTGTAGTAATTTTAGTAAAACCGATTTGTAAATTTTTATTTCTGTTGTTGCCCTGAACATCATTCATCAAGGCTTCAGAATCAACCTCTCCTTCAATTTCTAGATTAATTTTTATGAGATTTATATTGCATTTTTGATAAAACATTTTTGCAATCATGTATTTGCAGCCGCCAAGTGCCGAAAGAAGTGCTTCGCCTGGGTTCATGCCACCGTCAGAACCACCTAATTCTTCAGGTTCATCAAGTATAATTGATTTATTTCTTGCAGTACATTCAATCTTATAAGTGCCACCTGCTGATTTTATTTCTGTTTTTAATGTTTTAACTCCCATTAAATCGCCTCCGTTAATTTATATATTTAGTATAAATAAAGGTGAATTATTTATTCAAATTAAAAAATTAATTTAAATTTTGACCGCAACTTGATTAGCCACCCATTTGCCGGTTTGAAGAGCACCTTGCATCCAACCAGACTTAGTCGATATATGCTCACCTGCAAAATATACTCTGTCATTATACTCTGGCAAGAGCATATTAATTGAAACTTAAGTTTATGATAGTTGACGCTCTTGAATAAGTTGTATTATAATTAATACAGAAAACGCTATTGGTGGGAGGAATCATGGATGAGGAAAAAGTAACATTGTGGACAAGACAAAATAAAAAGAGTCTGGAGGATCTTCAAAAAAATGGAGTCATAAGAATTACTAGAAAACACCTGGAAGAAAAATTTGATGAAATCACTGATTATATAGTTAATTTGTACAAATGGTTCGTGAATGAAGCAGATAACATAGTTTCTAGACCTGAGGGTGTTGAATTTCCTGTCTGGTGTTCAGTCAGCGAAGAAAATATGCTGAGACCTACTGCTGATGAAGTTGTTTATGTATTGGAGGTAGACAAAAAGGATATAATTTATTTTGACGGATCAAAATGGGACTATGTTCTAAATCACCACTATATAGCAAAGGATGAAAATGATGCCTTAGATTATGCAAGAGAATTGGAAGCTAAGGGCTTTGATAATTCTTTTTCATTTATAAGCGAAAAAACATCTCATTTTTATCCTCAGGAAAGAAAAAGGGTAATGGACAGCTGGTACAGGGTTTTTGAAGTAGACAATTGGGATATATTTAAGGTGCAGGCAAACATTTGGGAAATAAGGCCAGAAATGATTAAGGATATTTTATATTAAATTAAATTTAATTAATTTAATTTGTAAAATAAAGTCATTGACATAAAGGCTTGTATATGCTACATTTAATAAAAAATAATCTTTAACTCGGTACCGTGATGCCGTCAAGATATGAATATCTCTATTTGTAATGTTTATTATAATCCTGGCGGTCGGTTCAGGATTTTTTTATGCAACGAGTTCCAAATTTATGCGACGTTAGGAGCCGATAAATTTGTGAACGAGTTGCGCATGTTTAAATTATTAAAAATATGGAGGTATTTATGTCTACAAAAAATGAAGTATTTGGTTATTTACCAGATGAGCGTCCACCGATTATTGGACTAATATTCTTTGCATTACAACAAATCGTGGTAATGTTCCCCGCAACAGTATTGGTTGCTCTTATTACAGGGTTTCACGTTTCAACTACAATATTTGCCAGCGGCTTGGCAACATTAGGTTTCATTTTAGTAACAGGAAGACAAATCCCGCTTTATTACGGTTCCAGCTTTTCATATATAGCTGCAATAGCCTCAATAATGAGCGCTGAAGCATTTGTTGGTTATTCTCTCAACGATAAAATTTCCATAGCACAGTTCGGTATTATAATGTCAGGTTTCGTATCAATTATAGCAGGCTTCATAATAAAACGTTCAGGAAAAGAAACTATTGACAAGGTTCTTCCGGCTTCAGTAACAGGAAGCATAGCAATCATAATAGGTTTATCTCTTGCAGCCAATGCAATGACCAACGCAGCAGCAATTCCTGCCGGCATAGCAGAATCTCAAGTCTTAACTGCTGGAGGAATGGCATGGATTATTGCAATAATAACAATGATGTCAACAATATTATATTCAGTTTACTTAAAAGGAAGTTTAAGCCAGCTTCCAATACTTTTCGGATTATTCACTGGTTACATTGCAGCGTTAATAATAGGAAGTTTAACAGGAATTCCTTTTGTATCATTCAATACAATTGAATCAACAAGCATACTAAATCTACCAATATTCACATTGCCCAAGCCATCATTGACTGCTGTTGTAGCTATAATGCCTATTGCAATAGCAACTATTCCTGAATCAACTGCCCATGTTTATCAGCTAGATATTTATGTAAACGACCTTGCAAGAAAAAAAGGTCTAAACAAAAAATATGACATAGAAAGTAAATTAGGTCTTAACTTGATAGGGGACGGCATTGGAGATATTATATCAGGCTTCATCGGCGGTCCTGCAGGAACAAACTATGGTGAAAATATAAGTGCTATGGCTATTTCTAAAAATTTCTCAGTTCATGTGCTTATGTTGGCAGCTGTATTTACAATGATAATTTCATGCTTTACACCACTTATTAACATAATTTACTCCATACCTACCTGCGTTATAGGAGGATTATCCATATATTTGTTCGGTGTAATTGCAGCTCAAGGAATTACAATTATGATGGATAAGAAGGTTGATATGTTCAGCTCTGCAAATTTGGCTGTCATAGCTGTTATATTGATAGTAGGTCTTGGTGGAAGCTTTGGTTTCCCTGGTGGGATGATTCCAATGTTTGGAATACAGATTCCTGCAATAGCAACTGCAGCTGTAGTCGGTATAGTGTTGAACTTGCTGCTTTCAATGCAAAAAAAATAAACATAATTTACTCATTAGGTTTTGTGATTATCATAAAACCTAATTTTTTATTAAGCATACATATTGCAAAATTTTCTTTAATACTATTTATAAAAAATATTTGTAAATTTATTAAATTGATATTTTTATATATATAAAATTTTTCTTATAATCTTTAAGAAAATTTAACAAATTAATATAGACAGGACACTTATTATGTAATATAATTAATTGAATAACGTTTTCTTATAAGTATAGTTAAAATGATTACGTTTCCGGTAATTATATTTATAAGAACATTATTCTTCAGCTAGCTTAAAGAAATGAGATTCTTATTTAAAAGGAAAGGAGGCTAAAAATTCATTTAAGAGGCAATAATTAATAATAATTTATATGCTAGCTTGAAATTTACTTTCATATTTAAAAATTAATCATTAAAATTTTGAAAGGAAGGTATAATAATGGAAAAAGAAACAAATAACAGAGGTCAATGGGGTAGTAACTTTGGTTTCTTGATGGCAGCTATCGGTTCAGCAGTTGGCCTTGGAAACATATGGGGATTCCCATATAAGATGGGAGCTAACGGAGGATTTGCTTTTCTTATTGTTTATTTAGTACTAGTATGTTTTGTTGGTTTTGCTACAATGTTGGGTGAGCTGTCATTGGGTCGTAAGACAGGATTAGGTGTTATAGGCACATATAGGATGTTAAGCAAAAAATATGTATGGATAGGTTGGTTAGGTTTTTTATCAGGCTTTTTCATTCTGGCATTTTACAGCGTATTAGGAGGTTATACACTTCGATATGCATTAGGATTTATATTGGAAATTTTCAGTGCAGGCGCCGGCTTTGGTGGATTGGGCAGCGGTGCATTTTTCGGAGCATTTACAACAAATGGGGTATCACAGATTATATATCATGCTATATTCATGGGACTTACAGTAGCAATCGTTATGGGCGGAATTCAAGGTGGTATAGAAAAGTTTACTAAAGTTGCTATGCCTGCATTGTTTGTAATGTTAGTAATAGTAATTATCAGAAGTTTAACATTAGAAGGCGCTATGACTGGTGTATCATTCATGTTTGCTCCTAACTGGTCAGCTTTCTCTGAAATTGGTTTTATGAAAGTTCTTAAGACAGCAGCAGGACAGATGTTCTTCTCATTGTCGTTAGGTATGGGCTGTATGATTACTTATGGTTCTTATCTAAGCAAAAGTGAAAACCTTGAGAAAAATGCTATGATTATTCCTATTGCAGACACAATTTTTGCTTTGTGCGCTGGTCTTGCCGTTATGCCTGCAGTTGGTGCATTCATGTCTCAAGGAGTTGAGGGTATTTCATTCGGAGCTGGTCCTGGTCTATTGTTTGTTACTCTTCATCAGGTATTTAGCGTTGGAATGGGTGGATTCTTAGGAAATGCATTTGGATTCTTATTCTACTTCCTTGTTTTTATAGCAGCTATTACTTCAGCTATTTCTCTACTTGAAGTATGTACAGCTTACTTTGTTGACAGAGATGTTCAAAAAGGAGTAATTAATAGTCGTAAGAAACATACAATGATAGTTGGAGCGATAATTTTCATTATTGGTATTCCAGTATGCTTAGATGGTCTTGGTGCAGGAAGAGCTGGTGGAGCTACAATTGATATTCCGGCTGTTTTGTTTGGAATGGATGAAGTTCGTGTTGCATTCGACTGTTGGTTAGACTTCTATGACATGATTTCAGAAGGTGTATTCATGCCTCTTGGTGCTCTATTAATGGCTGTAATAATCGGTTGGATTATCAAGACAGACGCTGTTAAAGCAGAAGTTGAATCTAATGATATTAAAATGAAAGCTTACGCTTTCTGGGATTTCTGTTTCAAGTTCCTAGTTCCAATTGCAATGCTCTTTGTATTAATGGGTCAGTTGGATGACTTCTTTGGACTTGGCATTTTCTAACAAATAATTCAATTTAAAAATAAAAAAGTAAACTCCATGAGTTACAATCTCATGGGGTTTTATTGTTGTTATACACTGAAAACCACTGGCTATGCCAGTGGTTTTCAGTGTACAATTAGTTAAAATATTATTCCATAGGAGGTTCTCTGTGAAATTCATTTCTAGTTACTTTTTCATTCTTCAACAGATAAATATGGAAAAAATATTCAGATATTGCAATTAAAGCTGCAAAAATAATTAATCCTGTTGAAGAGGTTGAAAAGCTACTTGAAAACAAATCAAAAACATATGCAGTTACAGCTGCCAATACACCATCTATGATTGATGCAAGCATGTTACCAATGGTCGGAAAAATAAATAAATCTCCTAGCATGTACTTAAAGGCTACACCTGCAAATGCAACAGTCAATATTATGCTCATTAGATTTTGGTCAATAAGTGCAAAGGCTAACCACGCTGCAATAAAGGTTGTAATAAATTTATATAATAATGTCATTGATGTTCTCATTATTTTCTCCATAAGTTTTTTTAACTATTTTTAACTATTTTCTAATTATTATTCTATATAATATAAAAAGGAAATCAGATTTTACAGAATTCCTTTTTTAAAAATGTGTACTTTTTACTAACAAGTACTACCTTTTATCATTTATTATATCAAAAAATAATATTATAGTGTCATCAAGAATAGTAATTAAATTATTAACAACTAAAATTAAGAAAAAACAGAGTAATATAAAGAAAATCGAAGCTTATATTAATATAAAACGTTATTTTGAATTTTTAACAACCAATTTTTTAAAAAATAAGTAAATAAATATTTGAATTGCAATTAAAAGGATGCTATAATGTTAAGTAATGTAAAAAAATAGACAAGGAGTGAGTTGTTATTTGAAGGAGATTATTGATCAAATTATAGAAATCGATACTCTGGCTTTTGAAAATAAGACAAAAAATGAACAAGTATTAATAAATAAAAAGCAAGAGTACGAAGACACGATTTCAGGTTATCGTGATAAAATGCTGTTAGCTGCTAAAAACAAGGCTCAATCAATAGCTGAAGAAACAGAAGCATTTAGCATGGAAAATGAAAAATCACTACAAGAACGGATTCAAAAAACTTCTGCTCAATTAGACAAAGATTTTTTAAAAGCAGAAAAAGAATTAGTTCAAAAAATATTTAACAAGTTATTTGTACTGGAGGGTTAATATGAACCCCAACATGGCATATTATGCTGTAAATACGAAAATAGTAACAAAAAAGGGACGTATTCTAGATAACAAGGATTGGAATAAGTTTATTGAAAGCACTTCTATAGAACAACTTGCGGATTTATTAAAAAGCAATTTAGAATTTAGAAAAGCATTCGAAGACGTAGATATCAGTGAAAATGTAAGAGTAAATCTTGAAACTGTTTTAAGCAGATTTAGAAAAATTGAAATCGAGAATTTACTACATTACTTTTCAGGAAACTACAAGGAATTTTTAATAACCTTTCTAATGGAAGAAGAAATTAACGATTTAAGCTTAATTTTAAGAAAATTGTCAAGAGGAGAATCCTTAGAAGGTATTAAAGATAGATTTGTGCATTCTGATTTATTTGCAACATTAGATTTCGATGATTTAATGACAGTTAAAAGTATTGAAGAATTAACAAAAAAATTAAAGGGAACCATATATTATAACGGGTTAAGAAATTTAACAAATGAAGATGCTCTAAAAAGAGATTTCCATATTGAAATGAAACTATATGTTGTTTTATATAAGACAATATTTGAGGCAGCCGAAAGGTTAGATAAAGAAGACTTTAACGCTGTTAAGGAAATTATGGGACTCAAGATAGATCTTTTAAACACTCAATGGATTTTCAGAGCTTTAAAATATTACAATATTAAACCTGAGGAGATATTTATTTATAGTTTGGAAGGCGGAAGAAAAATCGGCTATGATAAGTTAAGAAACTTATGCTATTCTAAATCGCTGGATGAATTTAAAAAACTGGTTAAGAGTTATCTTGAATATGACATTTTTAAAGATTTAAATAATGCGGAAATTGACATTAACGTTGTAATAGACTCTTATATGTTTAATTATCTTAAAAATAAAAATTATCATAATATTGGGATTGCTATTTCATTTATTTATTTACTGGATATAATTATAAATGATTTAACATCATTAACAGAAGGAATACAATATAATGTTCCTAAAGATAAGCTAAAAGGATATTTATCATATAAGCTATAGGAAGGGAGGAGATTAGATGGCTATTGAAAAAATGGTTCTTTTAAAGATAATTGGTTCGCTTGACAACATGCATCCGATTTTAAGAGAACTAATATTTTGTGAAAATGCACATTTAAATCTAAATGTGGAAAACAGCAGTGCTTATAACAATTTTTTAGCAGTGCATCAATATGAATCAGAAATCATTGGTTCACCTATATATAATATAATAGACCCTGATAATATTCATAACAGCTGCAACAATTGTCTAAGTGCAGTTGAAGAGTTAAGTCAAGGCTTAGGTATAGAATTAAAAATAGATAAAAATCTTTTACTAGAAAACAACTACAGCTTAGAACAGGCTAAAAAGGATTTATCTGTAATACAATTATCCATAGGTGGAAGGGTTAAAGAAATTAACCAAAAAAGGCAACAAATAAATGAACTCCTTGATTTAAGAGAAAAAATTGATAGTATTATTGATAAGGATGTAAATTTCAGTAAAATTGCTAATTTAAACTATTTTGATTATGAGGTAGGTTCATTTTCTGTTGAAAATAAATCTCGCTTGAAGAAAAATTATGAAAATTTAAGTGCAATAGTATTGAAAATTGGTAATATAAAAACTTCATCAGAAGATTTGTATATGATTATTTATCCAAAACAATTCAGGGATGAAACTGATAACTTATTAAAATCATTGAATTGGAACAAGCTTGTAATACCTGAGGAATATATCGGAAGTCCTGCAGAGAAACTTGCACATATTGATTCCAAGATTGAAAGCATGCAAAAGGACATTGATAGTCTGAATAAATCAATTGAAGATGATAAGGAAAAAAATATAAAAGCTTTGTTTAAAATATATAATGTATTTAAGCTTGAGGATAAAATAGCAGAACTTGAACAAAGAGCAGATTTTGGCAACAATGCATTTTCACTTGACGTGTGGATAAAAGATACTGATAAGGAAGCAATAGAAAAAGCTATATCAAAGGTTACAGACAAATATCGTATATCAGCTAAAGAAACAAAAGATTTTGGTGATGATGTTATAGCACCAACAAAATTAAAAAACAATTGGTTCTCAAAACCTTTTGAAATGATAGTAAACATGTATGGATTGCCTGCTTATGATGAGATTGACCCAACACCATATATAGCTATTTCATTCTGCTTGGCATTTGGAATTATGTTTGGTGATATTGGGCAGGGTTTTGTATATGTATTGGCAGGTCTATTTTTGCGAAAGAAAATGGAAGCTGCAGGTGGTCTTGCTATTAGACTAGGTGCCAGCTCAATGATATTTGGATGTGTTTACGGAAGTTTATTCGGTCTTGAAAAACATCAGTATCCATGGATACCAGGATTGCTTCATGGAAGTCCATTAAGCCCGGATAATATACCGATGATACTGGTTGCGGGAATTGTATTCGGTATTTTGGCTCTCACCGCATCTTATGCTTTAGGAACAATAAATTCACTAAAAAATAACAACATTGAAGAAGGTATCTTTGGCAAAAACGGCATATTTGGTTATATATTCTTTATAAGCTTCATATTTACCATAATTGCACTTACTGGAATATTTAACATACCGATGAGCTTGCCTCTTACCACGTTATTAATAAGCTTAGTTGTATTAATTCTAAAGCAACCTATTACAAGCTTGGTTACTGGGCACAGACCATTATTTCATGAAAGTCCAGGTGAGTATTTAACGGAAAGTATATTCGAAGCAATAGAAACAATATTGGGAACACTGAGCAATTCTATATCCTTCGTCCGTGTAGGCGCTTTTGCATTGAACCATGCAGGATTATTTTTAGCATTTTTAGTTATTTCAGAAATGATGCCAAATTTATTTTTGAAAATATTAATTCTGATAGTTGGAAATATTTTAATTCTTTCACTAGAAGGATTGGTTGTATTAATTCAAAGTCTTCGTCTCCATTACTATGAAATGTTCGGGAAATATTTTAAAGGCGGCGGCGTAGCATTTAAACCTATAAAATTAAGTTAATAAAAATTAAATAATAGAATGATTAAAACCCAAAAAGCTTTTCTTGTCATTCCGAACAAAGTGAGGAATCTCTAAACCGTTCACATTATGAGATTCTTCGCTAACGCTCAGAATGACAAATTAAAGAAGTTATACTTAATGGGTTATAACCATAGAATAATAAATTTATAAAATTTATAAGGAGAATTAAAATTATGCAAATTATATCTTTAATATTAGCAGCAGCTATCTCAATTGGAACAATAGTATATGGTTTTAAGGCCATGAAAAATCGTAAAAAAATAAGTATAAAAAAAGCTATTTTAACAACTGTATCAGCATTTGGTCTTGTTATGGCAGGTGCGATAATATCAACAATTTTCGGTGGTAACGTATTGGCAGAAACAGCTCCTGCAGCAGCAGAAGCAACAGCTGCAGCTACTGGGATTTCAATAGGCGAAGGTCTTAAATATTTTTCAGCAGCATTAGCGACAGGTATTGCAACAATAGCAACAGGAATGGCAGTTGGTTCAGTTGGTTCATCAGCAATAGGAGCAATTTCAGAAGACCCATCATTACTTGGTAAGACATTAATTTTCGTTGGTATGGCCGAAGGTATCTCAATTTACGGTATGATTATATCCATATTAATTCTGTTCGTTTAATATTAAAAATAAAATGAAAAGAGAATAAGTATGAAATCTTATTTAATTAGTGATAACAGAGATACTTGGGTTGGAATGAAATTAGTTGGTATTGATGGCGTCATAGTAAATACAAAAGAAAATGCATTAAAGGAAATAAAGGAAGCTGTAAAGAATCAAGATATCGGAATCTTGATTCTTACAGAAAAAATAGTTGATATGGTCAGAGATGAATATTTGGAATATAAATTAAAATCCAAGACTCCTCTGTTCATAGAAATTCCTGATAGACACGGCTCTATCAGAGAATCCAATGCCATAAAAAATTATATAAGAGATTCGGTTGGCATTCATATATAGAGGTGATTTATGATTACAATAGAAGAAAAAATTAAACTTTTTTATAAGCTTCTAAATCAATCTATGGATATTCATTTAGCTGAAGATTTAAAGGACATGGAAAATTCCTATAAATTTAAGCTTGAAAAACTGAAAAGCAATGTAGATAAGGAAGCAAAAGAAATAGAAGATAGGGCATTAAAAAGAGCTGAGATAAAACGCGCTGAAAGTATTAGTAAATCAAAGGTAATCATAAAAAAAGATATTATGGCATTAAAGGAAAAATATTATTATACATTTATGGATAAATTCAAAACAACATTAAAAGAATTTGCCAATTCAAATGAATATAAAACTTATTTGTCAAATATAATATCAAAATTATCTGAGGACATAAAAAACTATGATAACAGTGATGTAGTTATTTATGTTACTAATAGAGATAAAGAAAAATACAGCGAATTTATTAAAAGTGAAATTAGCAAAAATATTCCTAACAATATTGTCTTTAAGACTACAGGAAATATTATAGGTGGTCTTATAGCAGAATTTACAGAAAAGAATATTAAAATTGACATGTCAATAGACGCTGTTCTTGAGGACAATAAGACATACATCATGCAGACAATATTTGAGACTTTAGAGGCAGGTGATTATAATGACTAATATTCAAGGTATTGTTAGTTCAATAAACGGACCTGTTGTTAAGGGCCTCAAAATGGGATCTTTTAAGGTTCATGAAATGGTAACTGTAGGAAAGCAAAAGCTTATAGGTGAAGTTGTTTCCATAGAAGGCGATGTTGCTACAGTCCAGGTTTATGAAGAAACCGAAGGATTAAAAGCCGGTGAAATTATTTATTCTACAGGTACGCCTTTGTCAGTTACATTAGGACCAGGGATGATTGGAAACATATTTGATGGTATTCAAAGACCATTGGAAAGAATTCAGGATATGAGCAAAGACTTTATACCTGAAGGTATAGGTTTGTTGTCTTTAGATACAGAAAAGCCATGGGATGTAACTGTGACAGTAAAAGTTGGAGATCAGTTAAACTCTGGTGATGTTTATGCTACAATACAGGAAACTAATAGAATTCTTCATAAAATGATTGTTCCTTACAATGTAAAGGGAACAGTTAAAAAGGCTAACTCTGACGGGAAATATACATTAAATGATACTATTGTTGTAGTTGAAAAAGAAAATACTGAAACAGTGGATTTGACTTTATGTACAAAATGGCCTGTCAGAAAGCCAAGACCAATGAAGGAAAGACTTCCGATTTATAGACCATTGATTACTGGTCAAAGAGTTATTGACTCTTTTTATCCCATAGCTAAGGGTGGTACAATTGGTCTTCCTGGAGGCTTCGGTACAGGAAAGACCGTAACACAGCATCAGCTGGCAAAATGGAGCGATGCAGACATTATCGTATACATCGGCTGCGGCGAACGTGGAAATGAAATGACAGACGTTTTGGAAGAATTTCCAAAGCTTATTGACCCTAGAACCAACAGACCTCTTATGGAAAGAACTGTTTTAATTGCCAATACTTCAAACATGCCGGTTGCTGCACGTGAAGCAAGCATTTATACAGGTATCACAATGGCTGAGTATTATAGAGACATGGGTTATGACGTTGCTATAATGGCAGACTCTACATCCAGATGGGCTGAGGCATTAAGAGAGATTTCAGGTCGTTTGGAGGAAATGCCTGCGGAGGAAGGATATCCGGCATATTTGCCATCAAGACTTGCTGAATTTTATGAAAGAGCCGGATGCGTAAAAACATTAAACGGTAAAGAAGCATCAATAACAATTATCGGAGCTGTTTCACCTCCTGGAGGAGACTTCTCTGAGCCTGTTACAGAAAACACAAAGAGATTCGTTTCTGGATTTTTGGCGCTTGATAAAAAGCTTGCATATGCCAGACATTATCCTGCTATAAACTATTTGACCAGTTATTCAGGATATGTTGACATGCTTGCTGATTGGTATGAGCAAAATGTTGCTAGTGACATGTTTGATTTAAGACATAAAATGATTGTTCTATTGCAGGAAGATGAAAAACTAAATGAAATTGTTCAACTGGTTGGTGAAGATGTTCTTCCTAACGATCAAGCTTTGGTGCTTGAAACAGCTAGAATGATTAAAAAAGGATTCCTGCAGCAAAATGCACTTCATGCGGAAGATTCTTACGTTACATTGGATAAACAGTACAAGATGCTTAAATGCATAGATACATTCTATGAAGAAGCATTGAAATGTGTTAAAATTGGTATTCCAATCTCTGTAATAAGGAAAGAATCAGTTATTCAGGATATTTTGAAGATAAAATATGACATTCCAAATGATAAATTAGAGTTACTAGATGTTTTAAATGAAAATATTATTAAAACATTTACTGACTTGAGACTAAAGTATGAGTAGGGAGTGTTGAGATGAAAAAAGAATATTTAAAATTAGAAAAGATAGAAGGACCCTTAATAATTCTTTCTGGTATTGAAGATGCTGCCTACGGTGAAGTTATTAATATTAAAGTAGACAATGTAGAAATGCGTAAAGGAAAGATTATTAAAATTGAAGGGGATAAAGTTATTGCTCAGGTTTTTGAAGGCACAACAGGTATTTCAACTGATAATGCATCAGTTAAATTTACTGGAGAGCCGTTGACTATACCACTTTCAATGGATATATTAGGAAGAACATTTAATGGCGTAGGTCAGCCCATAGACGGAGCTTATCAGGTAATTTCCAATGAAACAGAAAATATCAACGGAAGACCTATTAACCCTGTAGCCAGAAGATATCCAAAAAACTTCATTCAGACTGGTTTTTCAGCTATTGATGCATTGATGACATTGATAAGAGGTCAGAAGCTTCCTATATTCTCTGGAAACGGTATGGCTCATAAGGAGCTTGCGGCACAGTTGGTAAAGCAGGCAAAAATTAAAGGTGCAACAGCAGAAAACTTTGCGGTTGTATTCGGAGCAATGGGTGTTAGACATGACGATGCCGATTATTTTAGAAAAAGCTTTGAAACAGCAGGGGTTTTGGATCACGTTGTAATGTACATCAACACAGCTGATGACCCGATTATCGAGAGAATTTCTGCTCCAAGATGTGCTCTTACTGCCGCTGAATATTTAGCATTTAAGCATAACATGCACGTTGTTGTTGTTTTGACAGATATGACTTCCTATGCAGAGGCTCTTCGTGAAATATCATCTGCTAGAGAAGAGGTTCCGTCTCGTAAGGGATATCCTGGATATTTGTACTCAGACCTTTCTACTATTTATGAAAGAGCAGGTATGTTAAAAAGCAAAGAAGGCTCTATAACACTTATTCCAATATTAACAATGCCTAATGATGACATAACACATCCAATTCCTGACTTGACAGGATATATTACTGAAGGTCAGATAGTTTTAAACAGAGAGCTAAACCAAAAAGGTGTGTATCCTCCTATAGATATACTTCCTTCATTATCACGTTTAATGAAGGACGGTATTGGAGCGGATTATACAAGAGAAGACCACGCAGATTTACAGAGTCAGATATATGCTTCATATTCAAAGGTACAGGATATAAGAAGCTTGTCACAAATCATCGGTGAAGATGACTTAAGTGATATTGATAGACTTTATCTTGATTTCGGTCGTGAATTAGAAAGCAAATTTATTGCTCAAGGTAAAAATGAGAACAGAAGCATTACTGAAACATTAGATTTAGGATGGCATATATTATCTATTCTTCCGACTACTGAGCTTGACCGTATGAAGTCGGAATTAATAGAGAAATACTACGATTACAACAGGGAGAGATAGTTATGGCAGTATTAGTTGCACCTACTAAATCTAACCTCATAAAAGCTAAGTCATCCTTGGTACTTTCAAAAAAAGGATATGAGCTTTTAGATAAAAAAAGAAATGTTCTCATAAAGGAAATGATGGTATGGGTTAACAAAGCTAGAACCATGCACAATGAAATATATGAGGTGCTTGAAGAGGCATATGATTTTTTGCAGAAGGCCAATGTAACGCTGGGCGTTAAAAATGTTGAGGATATGTCATACAGCATTCCAAGTGAGGAGCCCTTTGATATACTTTTAAAAAGTGTTATGGGCATTGACATACCTACCATAAAATACAAACAAAAAGATGAGTTCAGCCCTGCTTACGGTTTATATAACTCCAATGCATCACTTGACGAAGCTAGACAGAAGTTTCTAATAGTAAAGGAAAAAATTTACGAATTGGCTGAAGTTGAAAATTCAATTTTCAAGCTTGCTAAGGAAATACAGAAAACTAAGAAAAGAACTAACGCATTAAAATATGTTCAAATACCAAAGTACAGAGAAATGGTTAAATATATAACCGAGGTTCTTGAGGAAAAAGAAAGAGAAGACTTCTTCAGACTTAAAAGATTAAAAGGAAAAATATAAAAAAATAAGGAATTGTGCTTGCACAAGTCCTTATTTAATTGTTCAATATTCATTATTCATTGCTCTTTAAAGTGATGCTCATTAAATCTTTTCCGATTTTTGTGTTAGGGAATATATTCTTTGCGAAGCTTAAAAATTCTTCAGGTCTTGCCATGGAAGGGCTAAAGTGTGTAAGCCACAGTTCCTTAACATTTGCTTCTCTTGCAATAGAAGCCGCTTCAGAAAATATCATGTGCATCTTTTGGGTGGCATTGTCAAGCTGCTCATCTTCACCATACATACCTTCACATATAAACAAATCAGAGTTTTTGACTATATCCTTAATATGCTTAACCGGTCTTGTATCTGTCACGTATGATATTTTAATAGGCTTTCTTATTTCTCCCAATACCATATCTGAAGTATATGTTATGTCATCAATTATTACATTTTCTCCACTGTGGAGCAACTTCCAGAACTTCACTGGAATATTTAACTTTTTAGCTTTTTCAGGCTGAAAGTGAGGCTTTAATTTAAGCTCCAAACTGTAGCCAAGACAATTTATGTGATGCTTCAATGGAATTGAAATAATATTAAATCCTATTTGTTCAAATTCCTGCGTCTTTGTATCATGAAGTTCTGCAATGCGGACTTCAAAGGGCAGATATCCGCATACAACCAAAAGCGAGTTAAGATATTTTGTGCTTCCTCGCGGTGCAATAATATATATGGGCTCAGTGCGTCCTTGATTTCCAATAGTAAGCAATAGTCCCGGAAGTCCGGATACATGATCTGCATGGCAGTGAGTGATTAGAATAGTTTCGATTTTATTCATGCTCAATTTTCCCTTATGAAGAGAAATTTGTGTGCCTTCACCACAGTCAATCAGTATTGCTTTTCCGTTATATTCTATTAAACATGAAGCTAAATATCTGTCAGGGAGAGGAACCATTCCGCCTGTGCCTATCAGTGTTACGTCTATCATTTTATCACCTGTTTGTTTATTCTAACCTGTGTCAGGTTATCATATATTATACCTATTATTTCCACCAATATCAATATATATTAATCAGAATAAACTGAACATAAAAATACATAAAAGTGCAGAAATAATGCCGTGAATAAATTTATAAAAAATATAATTTTTAATATCAAAATCAAACTCATTAATTACTGCTATTGTCTGAAAAATAACCGACATACCAGAGAAACTTATGAGAAAATTAATTATTATAAGCTTTATCTGCAAAGGAACAAACAATGAAGAAGAAATAATACTGCATCCGTTTGTTATTTCCAATGAACCTACCAGCAGTGAGTAAATAATATCCTTAATATTGGTGCTCAAGGACAATATATTTGCCGCAGAAGAGAGGGTGTCATTTAAGAAGCTTGAAAACACAGAAAAAATTACTATTACCCCTCCCACAGACAAAATTCCAGTAACTGATTTATAAATAGCGGCACTAAATGCCTTATTAAATGGAACTGACTCCATCCTAACGCGGTGCGAGGAGTTAACTGAAGATTCCTTATTAGTTATCAAAAGGCTCAATAAAATTGCTCCTACAAGATGGGGAATGACAATATATTTGTAAAATTGAAAATCCCCAAGCATGGAAAAGGAAACGGCTCCTGCAATAAACTGAAAGCTGCAGTCATTTGTAAATATCGTGAGATAATTAGCTTCTTTTTCGCTGATTCTTTTATAGCCTGCCATAGTATTTACTGCCATAGCTCCTGATGGATAACCGGAAACAAAGCTAATAAAAAAAGGTATAAGTGCATATTTGTTTTTTAATATTTTATTTGAAATAAAAGACATTCTTTCAAACAAGCTGTACAAGAAATTATAATGCAGCAAAATGTTGGATAATACAGACATTGGGAACAAATATGGGATAATGTTGTTAACCCATATTTTTAATCCATTGAAAGCTCCTTCAGATACCGTAGCCGGTTTTATTATAAAAAAACAAATGAGCAGCAAGATTAACATCGGTATAAAATTTCTCTTAAACATAATACAACCCCCATAACACATTTTATTGTTATCTCAGGGTTATTATGATAGTATTTAAAACAATGTTTTTAAGTTAAATATCTATGATTTTACATATACTGCATTTGATATATATTCTTCGTTAAATTTTTTGTTTTTTAAGGGAATGTAGTATATGTTGGTAGCCTTAGCAGTTAGCTTAAACAATGGAAGTTCTTCTGCATTCATGGAATACCTTTTGTAATCTGAAAATCTGTTGACCACAGCAATTTTGTTATTTTTAGCTTGCCTAATTATATTTCTTCCAATATCATTAAAAGCAAGAATCTTAATATAATCGCACTCATCAGTTAACATAAAATGTTTTATGTCATTATAAGTTATTCCAAGTAAAATATTTAAAAGCATTCTTCTTAATTTTGAATATGTATATCTCTTTGATTTAAGAGCCATTATGAAATCATCAATGCTTTCATGCTTGAACACATTTGAATATATTTTGTTGTTTAAGCCTTCTGCAACCTCATAGATTTGTTTTAAACCCTCTGGACCAAGCTGAATTATTTTATAATGCAAAATATCCAGATAGTTGTTAAATGAATTGAAGGATTGTTGCTCCTGGTAAAACTGATTGATCATTAATTTGCTTTTTTCCGGAACAGAAATGTTTTTTATAGAAGAATTAATTATTTTTTTTCTTATAGCTGTTGCACTGTCATAATATCCATCAGAAAATAGGTCGTTATGGTCTTTGCCCATGCGCTTAACAGGAAAAAGGTTCCAGTTTACATTTTGCTTCATAGTGCTCTTAATGTATTCTATTGCAAGTACATTGTTAGGAGAGCTGGCTGCATTAAATGCTTCTTCGCCTAATGATTTGCTTATAACATTAGCTAAAGCATTTGGATATGATATTCCCATTTTTATTTCTTGTTTGATTTCTTCTTGAAATTTTATGCACAGCTGTAATTCTGCAACTTCCTTCAATAAATTTATGTCATCAGTTTCACAGCCAAAGCTTAAAGAATTTACAGAAAGCTTTTTCAATTCCTTAACAGCTGCATTAGCAAACATTTCTGCATTTTGGCATGAAAATGGAAGAGGAAGCTCAACTACCAAATCAGCACCGCCATATATGGCTGCTTCTGCACGTTTAAACTTGTCAATAATAGCAGGCTCGCCTCGCTGAACATAGTTTCCGCTCATAACAACAGCTATACTGTCACATCTAGAAAGTTCACGTGCCTTCTTTAATTGATATTCATGACCCATGTGAAATGGATTGTATTCTGCAACAATGCCTGTTATATTCATACTACCACCAATATTATTTAAAGTTATATTTAATAATAGCTATGTTTATATATAAAGTCAAACTTTTTAGTAAAATAAAATAAACGTTTCAGTATTTTTATAGAAATATATTTGATTTTTCTCCCATAAATGATATAATACTTAAGGTTAACTATATAAAAGATTGGTGATAAAATGAGTGTAACATTTGTTATAGGCGGTGCAAGAAGCGGCAAGAGCGCATTTGCGGAAGAAAAGGCAAAAGAATACGGCAACAAGGTGCTTTACTTAGCTACTTCAGTGGTTACAGATCAAGCAATGGCAGACAGAGTAAAAAAACATCAAGAGCAAAGATCAAAATCATGGTTCACCCTTGAAATGTATTCGAATTTTAAAAAGCTTAATAATTACATGGAATTTACAGAAAGTGAAGTAGTTTTGTTAGACTGCATCACCACTTTAATAGGAAATTTTATGTTTGATTCAAAAATTGATTTTGACAGCTGCAGTCCAGAAGAGGTTAACTTGCTTGAAAGAAAAATTTCTGAAGAAGTGATGGCTCTAATAGATGTTTGCAACAAAAATGATAAAAAACTGATTGTTGTTTCAAATGAAACAGGTATGGGTGTTGTACCTTCATATTATATGGGAAATTATTTTAGGGACATGAGCGGTAGAATCAACAGAGAAATAAGCAATAAATCTGACTATATGTATTTTATATTTTCAGGCATACCAATTAAACTTAAACATAGAGGTGAAATGGTAAAGTGGCCTATGGATTTTTAATTCTTATATCATTTTTTACAAGAATTCCGGTTGGAAATAAAATTGAATATAAAGAAGAGAGCTTTGTAAAAGCATTGAGCCTGTACGCTTTGATGGGAGTGGTTATAGGAATTTTTTTGGCTGTTGTTTATGAAATTTTTAACAATACTTACATAGTCTTTTTAAGAGGTCTCATATTGACAATAAGCTACATAATTATTACCGGAGGCATACATATTGATGGCACTGCTGACACCTGTGACGGAATTTTTTCAGGCAGGACAGGAGAAAGAATATTTGAAATAATGAGTGATTCTCATATTGGCACTTTTGGTACATTAAGTATCATAATGGTTGTACTTTCTCAATTTGTATTGTTTTCTTATTTAGACATATATTCTTGCTTTATGATGCCAGTAGTAGGAAGAACATGTGTTATTGCTGCTTCATGGAATAAAAGATATGCAAAAAAAACAAAAGGAATGGGTACCTTATTTATTGAATCCATAGATTTTAAGGTACTAATCATTAATTTGACTTTATTGTTGTTTTTATGCTTAATGGTTCCATATAGGCTGGTAATTTTAACATCAAGCTTTGCTGCACTCATGTTTTCTTATTTTATATCATGCAAAATTGAGGATAAAATTGGCGGCATGACGGGAGACACATGTGGCTTTATAACTGAGATAAGCCAAGTAATTTTTATGATTTTGGTACTTTTACTAAAGGGATAATTATGATATACTTAGTTCGGCATGGAGAATCTGAAGCAAATATAGAAAAAAGATACAGTGGAATAACTGACGTTGAATTGACTAAAAATGGAAGGCTACAAGCAAAGTCTGCAGGTCAAAATTTAATAAGTGAAAAAATTTCCTACATATATGCAAGTCCTTTAAAAAGAGCAAAGGATACTGCAAAGATAATCAGCAAGGAAATTAATTTTGCTGACGAAATTATAACAGAACCTTGCTTAATAGAAGTTAACTTTGGCATTTTTGAAAACATGACATGGGAAGAAATGAGGCTTAATCACAGGGAAGAAACTGATAACTGGATATTAAAAAAGCATAAGTATAAATTCCCTGATGGTGAAGATTATGATGACATTATAAAAAGAGTTTCAGTTTTTATGGATAATGTGCCGGATAATTCTTTGATAGTAACACATTTTGGAGTTATTCAATCAATACTTTTGCACCTGAATATTGCAGATGATTTGAGTTTATGGGAATATATTATTAAAAACTGTGACATATTGGTATTGAATAACAAAAAATTTGAAAGAATAATTAGAAACAACAAATAAAAAACAACAAGGTTCCCGGGACCCAACAGCAATCTTCACTTTGATTGCGTGTTGGGTGGGGTTCTTATATATTTTATTATTATTAAAACTATGGAGGAATAAAATGAATGTATTAGTAATTAACTGCGGAAGTTCATCATTAAAATATCAGTTAATAAACATGAATGATGAAAGTGTATTAGCTAAAGGCCTGGTTGAAAGAATAGGCATTGAAGGAAGTGTTTTAAAACATGAAAAAGCCGGAATGGGCAAGGTTGTAATTGAAGAAGTAATGAAAAACCACAAAGATGCAATTAATCTTGTACTAAAGGCTTTGGTTGACCCTGTTCACGGAGCAGTGAAATCATTAGAGGAAGTTGATGCAGTAGGACACAGAGTTGTTCACGGCGGTGAAAAATTTGCGGATTCAGTTTTAATTGATGATGAGGTAATTAATGCCATGAAGGATTGTATTGAGCTTGCTCCATTACATAATCCACCAAACATCATTGGTATCGAAGCATGTCAAGAATTATTGCCAAACATACCTATGGTAGGAGTATTCGATACAGCATTCCATCAAACAATGCCTCCAGTATCATATGTTTATCCATTGCCATATGAAATGTATGAAGAAATGGGTATCAGAAGATACGGCTTCCACGGAACTTCACATAAATATGTTTCTGAGAGAGTTGCAGCTTTAACAGGCAAAAGCTTGGAAGGAACAAAAATTGTAACTTGCCACTTAGGAAACGGTGCAAGCTTAACTGCAATAAAAGATGGCAAGTCATTTGACACAAGCATGGGCATGACTCCTCTTGAAGGTCTTGTAATGGGTACAAGATGCGGAGATATCGACCCTGCAATAGTTACATACTTAATGAATAATAAGAAAATGACTGCTGAACAGGTTGATAATATAATGAATAAAAAATCAGGAGTTTTAGGTATTTCTGGAGTATCAAGTGATTTTAGAGACATTGAAGGAGCAGCAAAACAGGGAAATAAGAGAGCACAATTGGCTTTAGATAAATTTGATTACATTGTTAGAAAATATATTGGTTCATATGCAGCAGCTATGGGTGGAATAGATGTGTTGGTATTCACTGCAGGCTTAGGAGAAAATTCAGCATCTAACAGATGCAATATTTGTAATGGCCTAGAATTTCTTGGAATTGAAATTGATGAAGCTAAGAATAATACCAGAGGTAAAGAAGTAGAAATATCTAAAGAGGGTTCAAAAGTTAAAGTATTTGTTATTCCTACAAATGAAGAGGTTATGATTGCAAGAGATACAAAGGCACTGTCAAGCAAATAAAAGTCTGTAAAATAAATTACTTGACAAAAGATTTTTTTTCTCTTATAATTAACTCTGCTAATAAAAAGGGTGGTATTATGTTAATTCATTTAAATAAATTTTTAGCATCTGAACAAATTTCCCATGAAATTAATGAGAAATTTACAATAGATGACGAAGATTTTTTATCAAAAACACATCTTCATAAAGACATAGATTTCAATGGATCTATCTTCAAGGTTGATGAGAATGTCATATTGAATGGTACAATTAAATATACATTCAGTGACGAATGTGCAAGATGTTTATCACCATTTGACAATGCAGTGATAACTAAGTTTGAAGCTTTTTTGTTGCGTCAGGTTGAAGAAAATGATGAATCTGATGAAATAAAGCTTAAAATCACTGACGGATGTGTTGATTTAGAGGAAACCATAAAACAAATGATTTATTTATCCATGCCTATGAAATCATTGTGCAAAAAGGATTGTAAAGGCATATGCCCGAATTGCGGAGTTAATTTAAATAATGAAGAATGTAAATGTAATAACAATTTAACAGATCCGCGATTTGATAAATTAAAAGACCTGTTAAAGGATTAAGGAGGTGTTATAAATGGCAGTACCTAAGAGAAGAACTTCCAAAGCAAGAAGAGATAGAAGAAGATCAGCTAAATCAAGATTAACAGCCCCAAATGTTATTGAATGTCCACAATGTCATGATTCAAAGCTTCCTCACAGAGTGTGTGCGGCTTGCGGATATTATGACGGCAAAGAAGTTATGAGCGTAGAATAATTGAAATAATTTTTTTAATAATAATCGCTTATATATTGAAACAAGGGAAGTAAAAAGTAGTGCGCAAGCACTATTTTTTTATTGCAAAACATATATTACTAAGTTATACTAATCTATGTAAAAATAAGAACTGACAGCTTCTGTCAGGTACTTGAAGTTTACATAAGTATAGGTACGTACTATTTAAAGGCAAATTAATTAACAGAGGTGTACATAATGAAAATTGCAGTAGATGCAATGGGAGGCGACAACGCTCCTGAAGCCATAGTCAAGGGCAGTATACATGCCAGAGATGAATATAATGTAAGCATTGTTCTTTCCGGAAAAGAATCAGAAATAAAAAAGGTGCTTGAAAAAAATACATCCGACTTTAACAACATTGAAATATTAAATGCTGAGGAAGTAATAACAAATGATGATAAGCCTGTTATGGCATTGAGACGAAAAAAGGAATCTTCGCTTGTAAAAGCCTTAAATGCAGTACAAAATAAAGAAGCAGATGCAGTTGTATCAGCAGGCAGCACTGGAGCTTTATTAGCAGGAGCAACCTTGATAGTAGGAAGAATCAAAGGAATTGAAAGACCAGCAATAGGATCTTTAATACCTAATATGAACGGAGGCTTTGCTCTTTTAATAGATTCAGGAGCCAATGTTGATTCTAAGCCTGAGTTTCTTTATGATTTTGCAATTATGGGAGACATCTATTTAAAAAAGGTTTTAAGTATTGAATCACCAAGAATAGCTCTTGCAAATATAGGAACAGAAAAAACCAAGGGCGACAAGCTTACGGTTGAAGCATATGCATTGTTGGAAAACACAACATTGCCGTTAAATTTTATAGGCAATATTGAAGCAAGAGAAATACTTCATGGAAAAGCGGATATAATAGTTTGTGATGGCTTCGTAGGCAACATGATATTAAAAACTCTTGAAGGAACTGTCTTGGAGCTTATGAAGGGTATAAAAAATGAACTAATGTCTTCAACAAGAACAAAAATAGGCGCAGCTCTTATTAAACCAGCTTTAGTTAATTTGAAAAGCAAATTAGACTATTCCGAACATGGAGGAGCTCCAATACTGGGAGTTAAAGAAACAGTTATTAAGGCTCATGGAAGCTCAGATGAAAAGGCATTTAAAAATGCAATTCGCCAAGCAAAAATTTGTTTTGAAAATAATGTAAATGAATTAATTGAAGAAAGTATAATGAGGAGGTAACAACATGTTTGAAAGAATTAGAGACATAGTAGCTGAAAAGGTTGGCGTTGAACCTGAAGAAATTACAATGGAAACATCATTTGCTGATGATTTGGAGGCAGATTCAATAACATTGTTCGAATTGGTTATGGCGCTAGAAGATGAATTCGACATTGAAATTGATGATGAAAGCATTGAACAAATTACTAAAGTGGGTGACATAGTTAATTACTTGGAAGATTTAATTAATTTATAAGATTTATATGTAATTTTAGGGACGCAGCAATGCGTCCTGTATGTTAAACAGGTATTATTATTAAAACCCAATAAGTGCAAATAGTAGACTTGTCATTCTGAGCGTTAGTGAAGAATCTCATGTTCTGAACAATCCTGAGATTCTTCACTTCGTTCAGAATGACACAAACAGACTTTTTGGGGTATAAGTATATTATTAGTTTTAATTATTTATTATATTTATGAAGATTTTCATAGGCGTAATAAACAATTATAACAGTAAAATAAGTCTCGGTAAAATGAGCTAAATTTTGGAGGAACAGTGATAATTGATATTAAGGAACTCAATGAGTTCGAGGAAATTATAAAATATAAATTTAACAACATTGAAATATTGGAGAAGTCGCTTACACACAGCTCATATTCCAACGAAGACAAACTTAACTACAAGGTCAATAACGAAAGACTTGAATTTCTTGGAGATGCAGTTTTAAGCATAGCGGTGAGCCGTTTTATATTTGATAAATTTACGGAATATCCTGAAGGCGATTTAACTAAATTAAGGTCACAGGTTGTATGCGAGGATACCTTAAGTATTGTAGCAGCTAATTTGAATGTGGGTAAATACCTTCTCCTTGGTAAGGGCGAGGAAGCATCCGGAGGAAGAAAAAGAAAATCAATTCTTGCAGATGCTGTTGAAGCAATTATTGCTGCAATTTACATAGACGGTGGCTACAGAAAGGCAGAGGAATTTGTGCTCAACAACCTGTCCAAATATATTCAGCTTGCAGTAAAGGGAAAAATAGTGACAGATTACAAATCATATCTGCAGGAATATTATCAAAGCAAAAGTCAAAATTGCAAAATACGATATGTGGTCACTAAGGAAGAAGGTCCTGACCATGAAAAGATGTTTCATGTAAATGTGCTTGTAAATAAAGCAGTTGTAGGCAAGGGCTCTGGAAAAAGCAAGAAGCTGGCTGAACAGGATGCTGCGAGAAGCGCCCTTGAATCAGAAGGTCATATGAATGAATAGAAAAATGAAAATAATTCCTGTATTTGTTCCTCATATTGGCTGTCCAAACGACTGTGTATTCTGCAATCAAAAAAGAATAACTGGGAAGGGAACTGTTTCAGCTAATGCAAAATATGTAAAGGACATAGTGGAAGAATGCATACGGACTATTGACAATGACACATACACAGAGCTTGCTTTTTTTGGAGGCTCATTTACAGCAATAGATATAAGGGTTCAAGAAGAGCTTTTAAAGGTAGGAAAGCACTACAAAGATTTAGGTGTAGTTCAAAGCATGAGATGCTCTACAAGACCAGATGCCATAAGCCCTGAAATATTAGAGCTTCAGAAAAAATATGGAATGGATATCATTGAGCTGGGCATTCAAAGTCTGGATGACGAGGTGTTGAAGCTGTCTAACAGAGGGCATAACAGGAAGCATTCTGAAAATGCCAGCAAGCTCATCAAGGATCATGGTTTTATATTAGGACATCAAATAATGCCAGGGCTTCCGGGAAGCACAATGGAAAATGATATGAAGACATGTCATGATTCCATTGATATGAAGCCTGACATGGTGAGAATTTATCCTACCTTGATTATTAAAGACACTGATTTGATCCATATGTATAATGAGGGTAGCTACAAGCCTCTTTCATTGCATGAGGCAGTTGACATATCAGCTTACATGTACAGCCAATACTCAATAAACAATATAAGGGTTATAAGAATAGGCCTTCAAAACACCGATTCAATAAATGAAGATGAGGATGTTGTTGCAGGTCCGTTTCATCCTGCCTTCAGGCAGCTGGTGGAAGAAAAATTATATTTAACTTCAATTAGATTATCATTAAAAAATTTAAATTTAAAAACCAAAAATATAACCATAATTGCAGATGAAAAGCTTGTGAGCAGCATTTCAGGACAAAAGAAAAGCAATATAAATAAATTAAAAGAAGAATATTTAATAAATAACATATCCTTTAAATATTCAACAACTGATTTAATTGAGATATATGATGATAAAAATAAATTAGGAAGTTTTTATAAGAAAGACATATTTAAAAACTACTTAGAATAAGCAGGGGGAAAAATGTATTTAAAAAAGGTTTATATAAACGGATTTAAATCCTTTGCAGAAAAAACAGAAATAATAGTTGAAAACGGAATTACAGCTGTTGTGGGGCCTAACGGCAGCGGCAAAAGCAACATATCAGATGCTATTAAGTGGGTTTTGGGAGAACAAAGCGCAAAGTCACTTCGTGGAGGCAAAATGGATGATATTATTTTTGCTGGAACCGAAAAAAGATTACCCCTTGGCTATGCTGAAGTAAATTTGATTTTTGACAATGAATCAGGACAAATTCCTGTTGAATACAAGGAAGTAAGCATAAAAAGAAAGCTGTACAAAACAGGTGAAAGCGAATATTACATAAACAAGCAACAATGCAGGCTTAAGGACATAAAAGAGCTGTTTATGGATACAGGTATAGGAAGTGAAGGCTACTCATTTATTGGACAAGGTCGTGTTGAAGATATTTTAAGTCCTAATTCAGAAACTAGAAGAAAGGTTTTTGAAGAAGCTTCAGGTATAGTAAAATATAAAACAAGAAAAGAAGAATCAGAAAGAAAGCTTGAAAAAACTTCGGACAACCTTGACAGAGTGGAGGATATCATCCATGAGTTGGAGGAACGAATTTTGCCTCTTTCCGAACAAAGCTTGAAAGCAAGAAAATACATTGATTTAAGAGACAATTTAAAGCAATATGAATTAAATTACCTTGCACATGAGTACGAAAAGCACAGCGAGCAGCTTAAGGCATTAGAAAATCAAAGGGAAATTTCTATAGAGCAAAAAGTTAATCTTCAAAAGAGAAGAGACTTGATTTCTGAAACAATTACTTCACAAAAAGCTCAAATAATCGAAATGCAGCTTTCAATCAAGAATCTTGAAACAGCTCGTGATTCAAAGAACAAAGAATATGAAAGCTTTCAAAGTCTTTGCCAGGTTCACAAGGAAAAGAAGCTTCTATACAACACAAACATTGACAATGTTAAAAATGAAATAAATGATTTAGAAAAAAGAAATAATGAGCTTCAAGAAAGCATATTGAAGCTTAAAGAAGAAAAACTTCAGCTTGAAGAAAATCTAAAGCTTGATATGGAAAAATTCAATTCCATGAACAAAGAAATTTTAACATATAAAAATGAAATAGAAAAAATAGTTCAAAGCATAGAGGAACAAAAAAATCAGCTTTTTGAAATACACAAAGAAATCAATAGGCAAAACAGCCAAAGAAGCACAATAGAGTCATTTATATCAAACAACAATGAAAGAATTGAAAATTTAAATACTGAAATTAATTCTGAGTCATCTGAAAAACAAAACAAGCTTGATATAATAAAATTACTTGAAGAAGAACAAATTAAAACCACAAGTTCTTTGTCTCACAAAAAACAAGAGCTTGAAAAAACAATAAGCAATTTAACTAATAAAGATAAAGAAAAAAATATCTTAATGAATGAAATAAGAGAAGCAGAAAACCAATTAAGCAGCTCTAAATCAAAGCTCAGCATTCTTTCAAATATGGAAGCTTACTATGACGGTTATTATAAAAGCATAAAGACGGTAATGAGTAATAAGGATAAGGAACCCCTTCTCAAAAAGTCCATATTAGGAACAGTTGCCGATATTATTAAGACTGAAAAGCAGTATGAAACAGCTATTGAGGTATCACTTGGCTCGGCAATTCAAAACATTATTGTAAACACAGATGTGGAAGCAGAAAACATAATTGAATATTTAAAGAAAAATAAAATAGGAAGAGTTACCTTCCTTCCAATCAACATGCTACAGGAAAGAAGCTTGAATAAAACTGAACAGGAAGTATTGAAGGATCCAAGTGTCATAAACACAGGGGACATGCTGGTAAATACAAATCCAAAATTTGATTCAGTAATTAAGCATCTGTTGGGCAGAATAATCATAGTTGATAATTTAAACAATGGTTTTAAAATATCCAAACGTTTGGGCAATGCTGTTAAAATAGTCACTTTGCAAGGCGATGTTATCAATGCAGGCGGTTCAGTCACAGGCGGTCACATATCAAGCAATCAAAACCTGTTAGGAAGAAAAAGAGAAATCGAAGAATGCAAATTAACAATTGACAGTTCAACTAAAGAGCTAAATGAAAAAAATAATGTATTGAATAATGTATTAAGAGAAATAAATAATTGCAATGAGGCAATTTCAAATATTAAAAATGAAATAAATGAAAGCAACAATCTTTATAGCATGAATTCATCAAAAATCAATATGCTTAAGGAACAGGCAGAAAAAACTGCACTTGCAATAAAAAAATATTCTGAAGAAATGCAATTCATCAAAGATGAAAATGAAAGCTACAAAGAAAATCTTAATAATATTTTAATTCAAATTGAAAATTTAAAAAAATCAGCTGAAGAAAAAGAAAAAAGCATAGAAGTTACAGTAAAACAAAATGAATCAAACAAAGACAGGTATGATGAATACAACAAGATTATTCTGGTTAAAAGAGATTTAGTTGCTCAAACAACACAGGATATTAAGCTTAAGGAAGAAAAAATAAGCAATATTGAAGCTGAAATCCTAAGAAACAAAGAAGCAAAATCAATGAAGGAAGAAAGCTTAAAGAGCATCGACAATGAAATAAACCAAGCGGATTCTTTAATAGCAGAATACAGCCAAAAAGCTCAGACTCTTTCGGATGAAATTACAAAGCTAAGTGAAAGCTGTACAAATGAAAAAGATAGCCTTGATTCTACTCAAAATGAAATTTATGAGTATCAAAATAAAATAAATGATACAAATAAAGCCATAACGGACATTCTAGATGATGAAATAAAAATGAATGTTAAAATTGAAAGAGAAAATTCCAAGGTTGAAGAAATTTCTGAAAAACTTTGGGAAGACTATGAGATAAACTATGCCATGGCTTTAAAATATAAGGATGACAGTATAAGTCAAACAAAGCTCTACAATGAAGTAAGCACTTTAAAAAAAGCAATAAAAGATCTTGGCAATGTTAATTTAGATTCCATCGATGAATATGAGGATGTTAAAAACAGATATGATTTCCTTAAAAAACAACAAAGAGATTTAATCGACGCAAAAGAGCAGCTCCAGGAAGTTATAAAGGAACTGGAACTGCAGATGAGAGATAAGTTTGTGGAGGAATTTGAAACTATAAGGCTTAAATTCAACGAAGTGTTCAAAAAGCTGTTTAGCGGAGGCAGTGGTGATGTATATCTGGAGGATGAAGCAGATGCTTTAAACTCCAACATTGAAATTGCTGTGCAGCCACCAGGAAAAAAACTCAGCAAAATTTCATTATTATCAGGTGGAGAAAAGGCACTTACTGCAATAGCCCTGTTGTTTGCAATATTAAAGACAAAGCCCACTCCATTCTGCATACTTGATGAAATTGAGGCGGCATTGGATGATGCAAACATACACAGATTTGCTCAATATTTAAAGGAATTCTCAAAGGAAACACAATTCATAGTTATAACTCACAGAAAGGGAACAATGGAATGCGCAGACACTTTATATGGTGCCACTATGGAGGAAAAGGGAGTTACAAAGCTTGTGTCAATGAAGCTGTCAAATGCATATGAACGGTAGATATAATGTCATTCTGAGAGCTTGCTCGAAGAATCTCATAATTTAATAATAAGAGATTCTTCGCTGACGCTCAGAATGACAGAAATTAGTTTTATAGAGGAGGAAATATGTTTAATTTTTTTAAGAAAAATAATGATAAAAAAGAACAAGAAAGACTCGAACAAGAAAAACTTAGGGAACAACAGGAGATTGACGAGCTAAATAAGCTTTATGATGAATCAGAAGATATTATAGAGGAACAAGTTGTTGAAAAAAATCAAGTTAATGATGTTATTGATAAATCATTAGACCATGAAAAAGAAATTGAAAAAAATGCTGAGTCACAACATAAGGTTGAAGAAGAACATGTTGACTTAATAAATGAAGTAGAAGCTGATGATGAAATAATTGAAGATGATGTCGAAGAACTTGAGGAACATGAAGAATTTGAAGAAGAAATTGAAAAAGAAGTTGAAGTTGAAGAAGTAAAAGAAAAGCAAGAAGAGCCTGCAAAAAAAGAAAAAAAAGGCGTCAGCTTTTTTGAAAAACTAAAAGAAGGTTTATCAAAAACAAAGAAAAACTTAACAGAGCAAATTGAAGGAATAGTATTCAGACATAGAAAAATTGATGATGATTTTTTAGAAGAATTAGAAGAAATATTGATAACATCTGATATGGGTGTTGAAACAACTATGGATATAATTGATTATATTAAAGCAGAGGTAAGAAAAAGAAAGCTAGAAGATACTTCTGAAATTAAAGAAATAATCAAGGAATACCTTGTTAACATGCTTAATGAGAATGAAGACAAGGAAGAAGCAACAGGACAACGAGTTATATTGATTGTTGGAGTTAACGGCGTTGGAAAGACCACTTCCATTGGAAAAATTGCGTATAGGTTAAAGCAATCAGGAAAAAGCGTAATTGTGGCAGCAGCTGATACATTTAGAGCAGCAGCTGTAGAACAGCTAAAGGAATGGTGCAATAGAGCAGGAGTTGACATAATCGCATCTGAACAGGGCTCAGATCCAGGTGCTGTAATCTTTGATGCAATACAGGCAGCAAAAGCAAGAAAGACAGATATTTTAATATGCGACACTGCAGGAAGACTTCACAACAAGGTAAATTTAATGAATGAATTGAGCAAGATTTCCAAAATTGTAGATAGGGAATTTTCAGATGCTAAAATTGATGTGTACCTGGTAATTGATGCCACAACAGGTCAAAACGGGCTCATTCAGGCAAAGCTGTTTTCTGAAACATGCAAGATCAATGGTTTGATTCTAACAAAACTTGATGGGACAGCCAAGGGAGGCATTGCATTCCCTATAGTAAATGAATTAAATGTTCCTATTAAGTATATAGGTGTTGGAGAAAAAATTGATGACCTGCAGGACTTCAACGCAAACGACTTTGTAAATGCAATATTTGAATAAAAAAACTATTGACAAACTACTTTATATGCGGTAAAATTCACTGTCAAGCGAAATACTTTACAGTAGGTGAATATGTCGGAGAAAAAATTTATATACAGCATCTTATATGATTATTATGGTGCGTTGCTAAAAGATAATCAGGCAAATATAATTGACCTATACTACAATCAAGATTATAGTCTTTCTGAAATTGCTGAAGATATGAATATATCTAGACAGGGAGTCTATGATGCATTAAAGAAAGCAGAAAAAAGCTTGATGGAATTTGAAGAGAAAATTAAGCTTCATGAAAAATATGAAAAATATTCTAAAGCAGCAGAAAATATTGTGAAGCTAGCCTCAAGCATAGACGACGAAAAGTATTCAGAAGCAGTGGCACAAATTAATACTGAGGCTTCAAAAATAATTAATGAAGGGTAGCAAAATGTTTGAGAATTTATCTGATAAACTTCAAAGTGCATTACAAAAGCTAAAAGGCAAGGGTAAGCTTACAGAAAAAGACATTGACCTGGCAATGAAGGAAGTTAAACTGTCATTGTTGGAAGCAGATGTTAACTTCAAGGTTGTTAAGCTATTCATAAACAACGTAAAGGAAAGAGCCCTTGGAGCAGAAGTAATGGAAAGTCTCACCCCTGGACAGCACGTTGTCAAAATAGTTCATGAAGAGCTTGTTAAGATAATGGGTCAGGGCAGCGAAAGCAGACTGAAAATCAATTCTAATGACATAACATACATTATGATGTGCGGTCTTCAAGGTGCCGGCAAGACTACTTCTACAGGCAAGCTTGCCAACAAGTTTAAAAAGGATGGCAAAAGACCTCTTTTAGTTGCTTGTGACATTTACAGACCTGCAGCAATAAAACAGCTTCAGGTTGTTGGCGAAAGCGTGGGAGTACCGGTTTTTGAAATGGGAGATAAAACAAATCCCGTTACAATTGCAAAGGAAGCCACGAAGCATGCAATGAAGCATGGTCATGATATAGTTATAATAGATACAGCAGGACGTCTTCATATAGATGAACAGCTCATGGATGAGCTAGTACAAATAAAACAAACAGTTGAGCCCGAAGAAATACTTTTGGTGCTTGATGCAATGACAGGACAGGATGCAGTAAAGGTTGCAGAAACCTTCAATCAATACCTTGATGTTTCAGGAGTAATCCTGACAAAGGTTGATGGTGACGCAAGAGGTGGAGCAGCATTATCCATAAGAAATGTTGTAAATAAGCCAATTAAATTTTTATCAGTTGGCGAAAAAATGGATCAACTTGAAGTATTCCATCCTGACAGAATGGCTTCAAGAATTCTTGGAATGGGTGACGTGCTTTCAATAATTGAAAAGGCACAAGGCGCATTTGATGAAAAACAAGCTATAGAGCTTCAGAAAAAGTTAAAAACACAAAGCTTCAATCTTGAAGATTTCCTTGTTCAGCTTCAACAAATGAAAAACATGGGACCTTTGGATGAATTGTTAGAAATGATTCCGGGGCTTGGAGGCAACAAAAAGTTAAAGGGTCTTAAGGTTGATGAAAAAGAACTTGTTTTTACTGAAGCAATTATTCAGTCAATGACAAAGAAGGAAAGGCTGAATCCTACAATAATTAACGGAAGCAGGAGAAAAAGAATTGCTGCCGGAAGTGGAACATCTGTTCAAAGAGTAAATCAGCTGTTAAAGCAGTATGATGAAATGAAAAAGATGATGAAAAAATTTCAATCAATGGGAGCGGGCAAGAAAAAAGGCGGCTTCCCGGGAATGGGCAAAAACTTCAGGTTGCCCTAACCCTATTTTTCAGAGTGTTTTTCTGAAAAATAGCGGTAGGTCACCCGCAACGAGTTCCTTTATTTTGCGACGTTAGGAGCAAATAAATTGGTGAACGAGACTGCGCATTGCCTTTCTAAGTAACAAATGATTAATAGTAGATTAAGGATTTTCCTTTTTCATATATAATAAAGAATTATAAAATTATAAGGAGGTGACAGCATGTCAGTTAAAATAAGATTAAAAAGAATGGGTTCTAAAAAGAAACCTTTTTACAGAATAGTTGTAGCAGATTCACGTTCTCCAAGAGATGGACGTTTTATCGAAGAAATCGGATATTACAACCCAATTTCTGAGCCAAAAGAAGTTAAGATAAATGATGAAAGTGCTATAAAATGGCTCAATAACGGAGCAAAGCCTACAGACACAGTTAGCATGTTATTCAAGACTAACGGTATTTATGAAAAAAGAGATGAGAATAAATAAGAGGTAGAGTATGGGTGAATTAGTAGAATATATAGCAAAATCACTAGTAGATAATCCGGATCAGGTGTCAGTTAATGAAGTAGAAGGCAGTCAATCACTTATAATAGAATTGAAAGTTGCTCCTGAGGATATGGGTAAGGTAATTGGCAAGCAGGGCAGAATAGCAAAAGCTATCAGGACTGTTGTCAAAGCTGCTGCAACTAAAGAAAACAAAAGAGTTATTGTTGAAATTATTCAATAACAATGTACTACAGAGGTAATAATGAAAGAATATATAAAGGTTGGTAAAATAGTAAACACGCATGGCATCAAGGGCTGCATGAAATGCTTGCCACTGACAGATGATATGGAAAGATTCGAAGAGCTTGAATATGTTTACACTGAAAAAGACAATGTTAAGCGTAAAATCTCTGATGTGTGGTTCAGAAAGGGCATGGTTTATATTATGCTTGAAAACATAAATGATATGGACACTGCCAATTCCTTCAAAAACACATTTATATCCATATTTGAGAACCAGCTTAAAGAGCTTCCTGAGGATTCATATTATTTATTCGATTTAGAAGGAATGGAAGTTTATTCAACAGATGGAGAATATTTAGGTAAAATAAATGTAATCTATCAAACCGGCGCAAATGATGTTTACGAAATAGTCAATAAAAATAAATCTTTTTTAATACCTGCTGTAAAAGATGTTGTCAAGGAAGTTAATAAGGAAAACAAGAAAATGATAATCAATGTTATCGAGGGGCTGTTGGAATGAGATTTGATGTAGTAACCTTATTTCCTGAGCTAATTGATATGTATACCAAAAATGGTATAATCGGCAGAGCTGTGGAAAACAGCATGTTTGAAATTAATTTTACAAATCTAAGAGATTATTCCGAAGACAAGCATAAAAAAGTTGATGATTATCCATACGGAGGCGGCCCGGGGATGTTATTAAAACCTGAGCCCATGTTTAAAGCCTTGGATGCTATTATAAAGCATAATTCATATATTATTTATTTATCACCAAGAGGCAATTTATTTAATCAACAAAAAGCCAAAGAGCTTTCTAAAAAAGAACACATTGTGCTTATTGCAGGACACTATGAAGGCATAGATCAAAGGATTATTGACAAGTATGTGAATGAGGAAATTTCTGTGGGAGATTATGTATTGACCAGCGGAGAGCTTCCGGTTCTAATGATTGTTGATGCTGTAGGAAGACTGCTTCCCGGAGTATTGGGTTCAGATGAATCTTCAGTTGAAGAATCACACAGTGACAGCTTGCTTGAGTATCCTCAATATACAAGACCAGAGAGCTATTTAGGAATGGATGTTCCGGAAGTTTTGTTGTCTGGTCACCATAAAAAAATCGAAGAATGGCGACGCTTTAAAGCTATTGAAATAACTTTAAAAAGACGACCTGATATGATTAAAGACAAAAATATTATTGAAGAATACAACAAGTTATCAAGAATATATAAATAAATGTTATACATTAAATTAAAGTGCTAACTACAATATAGCACATAAACGCTTAGGCGAAGGGAGGTATATAAATGGACTTAATAAAATCATTCGAAAACGAACAACTTAAAAGTGAATTAACACCTTTTAATGTTGGAGATACTATAAAAGTACATGTTAAGATTAAAGAAGGTAACAGAGAAAGAATTCAGGTGTTCGAAGGCATCGTTATAAAGAAACAAGGTGAAAGCAACAGAGAAACATTCACAGTAAGAAAAATTTCTTACGGAGTTGGAGTTGAAAGAACATTCCCTGTACATTCACCAAAGATTGAAAAAATCGACGTTGTAAGACGTGGTAAAGTAAGACGTGCTAAATTGTTCTACCTAAGAGAAAGAACTGGTAAAGCTACAAAAGTTAAAGAATTAAACAATTATTAATAACAATTGAGGGCGTACGTCCTCAATTTTTTTCTAATAGGGGACATTCCTTTAAGGCTTTACCTCTAGGATTTCTATCCTTAAAGGTGTGTCCCCATACATATTAAGGGGTGTATTATGAATATAAATTGGTATCCGGGACACATGAAAAAAACCAAGGACCTGCTTCAAGAAAATATTAAGCTGGTTAACATAGTTATTGAAGTAATTGATGCAAGAATTCCTATAGCCAGCAAAAACCCTGATTTTGATCAGCTGTTCAGAGATAAGAAAAGATTGATTGTTCTTAATAAATATGACTTGGCTGATCCAAACATGAACAAATTATGGCAGGATTATTACAAAAGTAAGGGTTGGTCCTGTGTATTGTACAATTCTACAAACAACAAGGAGTTAAGGAAATTAGAAAACGCCATTGCTGATGCAACAAAGGAAATTTTGGAAAGATACAAAAAAAGAGGAATTTTAAATAAGACAGTAAAAGCAATGATAGTAGGCATACCTAATGTTGGTAAGTCAACTCTAATAAATTCATTGGCTAAAAAGAAAAGCACAAAGACCGGTAATATGCCTGGTGTCACAAAGGGCAAACAGTGGATTCATTTAGCAGGCAACATTGATTTGCTGGATACCCCTGGAATATTGTGGCCAAAATTCGAAGATGAAAAAGGTGCCTTAAATCTTGCGTTCACAGGAGCAATAAAGGACGAAGTGCTGGTATTGGAAGAAATTGTCTTGAAATTTGTTGAAAAAATGATACAAATGAACAAGGTGAATGCAATTTTAGAAAAATATAATATAGAACAGGGCGAAAAACCTCTAGATATTTTGGACAATATTGCAATTAAAAAAGGATTTATATTAAATAATAAAGACATAGATTACTTAAGAGTTGCAAATTTGCTCTTAAATGACTATAGAAGCGGAAAGCTTGGTTTAATAACCTTGGAGACACCAGGAGAAAGATAGGATTTTAGGAGGAAGCTATGCTTAAAATTGAAAAAGAGCTTTGGGACAAGGGGTATAAATATCTGGCATGCATTGACGAAGTTGGGAGAGGCTGCTTGGCAGGTAGCGTGGTTACCTGCGCAATTATTATGCCTCGTGATTTGCTGATTGAAGGAGTTAATGATTCAAAAAAATTAACTCCAAAAAAAAGAGACCAATTATTTGATATAATAAGGGAAAAAGCAATAGCTATAGGCATAGGCGAAATGGATTGTAAAAAGGTCGATGAAATAAATATAAAAAATGCCACGAAGCTTGCAATGATACAAGCTGTTGCTAATTTAAGAGACAAAGGCGGAAATCAGATAACACCTGATTACCTTTTAATAGATGCTGAAAAATTGGATGTAAGTATCCCACAGCTAAATATAATTAAAGGCGATGCAAAATGCCACGGTATTGCAGCAGCATCAATTATCGCCAAGGTTACAAGAGACAGGCAGATGGAAAAATTAGACAAACTGTATCCATATTATAAATTTGCTCAAAACAAAGGCTACGGCACAAAGGATCACGTGCAGGCTCTGCTTGAATACGGTCCGGCTGACATACATAGAATGACATTTTTAAAAAAGATATTAAATCTAGAGGAACAAATAAGCTTTATTTAGATGTAAATTTGTTCTGTAAATTTTCAATATGCTAAATAAATGAAACATTTTCAAAAATATGTTTAAACACCTGGTTTGTGTGATAATAATATATACAGGTCTCATAATAACTGGAGTGTAGGAGGAAAAAATGACTTCAATAGGAATTATAGCAAACCCAAATTCAGGCAAGGACATAAGAAGACTTATATCGCACGCTTCCGTAATTGATAATGGTGAAAAAGCAAATATGGTTGAAAGAATAATACTTGGGGCTCAAGCATTGGGTGTACAGAAAGTCTACATGCTTTCAGACTTTAACAGAATAGGTTTCAAGGTGAAAGATAAATTAACTACAAGAAAGGTTTTGAAATGTAATATAGAATTAGTTGAACTTCCATATTACAATAGCTTCAAGGATACTATGAACATTACAGAATTCATGGAAAACAACAATGTAGGATGCATAGTTACTCTTGGAGGAGACGGAACTAACAGGGCTCTTGCAAAGGTTATAAAAAATACTCCCATCATAACAATTTCAACAGGCACTAATAATGTCTATCCTGTTATGATAGAAGGAACAATTGCAGGAATGGCAGCTGCAGCCGTTGCATCACAGAAATTTAACAAAAATGATTATGCAATAAAAGATAAAAGAATAGAAATCTATAAAAATTCAGAATTAATAGACATAGCTTTAGTGGATGCAGTAATTTCAGATGAAACATATATTGCTTCAAAGGCTATTTGGGACATGGAAAATATATATAAAATTTTTGTAACCAGAAGTCATCCAGCTTCCATAGGATTTTCATCTATAGTGGGATGCAAAAAAATAATTGTGCCTCAAGATGACTTTGGAGCGTGCTTAAATGTAAATAAAAGCAAAAATTATGTCACAGCTGCGGTTTCGGCAGGTGTTATGGAACAAGTGTTTATAGATGATCTGCAAATTCTTGAAATTAGCAAGGAGTATGAATTCACTGCACAGGAAAGAGGCACCATTGCTCTTGATGGGGAAAAGGAAGTAGAATTTTCACCAAATGATACATTTACATTTAAAATAACAAGAAACGGTCCATACCATGTAGATGTACTAAAGGCTCTTGAAATAGCTCAACTTGACGGATTTTTAAGCAATAATTAAAATTTAACATGTTGTCATATTACATATAAAATTTAGTAATATGCAATCATAAAAATGGAATGTTAAAACGAGAAATACTTTGATATTCCAAGTATATTTTGCTCTTGAACTTTAAGAGTTATAATTGACTATTGTATATTTTTGTGATAAACTAATAAATATGAGTGATATAAAAAATGGCAAGGGAGAAAAATTATGAATAAGGTTGAGCTTTTGAATTTTGTTGACCACACTCAGCTGAAAGCGTTTGCAACTTGGGAAGATATAAAAAGTTTATGTGATGAAGCAATAGAATATAAGACTGCATCTGTATGTATTCCTCCATGCTACATAAAAAGAATTCATGATACATATGGTGATAAAATAAATATTTGTACTGTTGTTGGGTTTCCTTTAGGTTATTCGGTTACAGAGGCAAAAGCAGCGGAATGTATAAAGGCCATACAAGATGGTGCAAATGAAATAGATATGGTTGTTAATATTTCAGATGTAAAAAATAAACAATTTAAAAAAGTAGAGGAAGAAATTGCAGCTCTTAAGAAAACTGTAGGAAATAAAATATTGAAGGTTATAATTGAAACATGCTATTTGACTGAGGATGAAAAAATTGAAATGTGTCATGCAGTAACAAATGCAGGTGCTGATTATATTAAGACATCAACTGGCTTTGGCACAGGTGGCGCAACAATGGAGGATGTAAAATTATTTAAACAACACATCGGACCAAATGTAAAAATAAAAGCAGCAGGCGGCATCAGAAGTATTGAAGATATGGAAGCATTTATTGATGCAGGTTGTTCAAGACTTGGAACAAGCTCAGCTATAAAATTGATAAATGACGCTGAAAAGCGTTAATTTATAAATTATTTTTTTAAAATTTAAAAAAATTTGGAGGAAAAAAGTATTATGAAATTATGGAGAAAATTAGCTATTGTTGCACTTGCTTTTGTTATGATATTAGCTTTATCAGCATGTGCAAAAGAACCAGCACCAGCTCCACCTGCAGAAACACCAAGTGAAAAACCTGCAGAAACACCTGCAGAAAAACCAAGCGACAGCAATACATTCGAACTTGCTCTTATAACTGACGTTGGAACAATCGACGACAAATCATTCAACCAAGGAGCATGGGAAGGTGTAGAAGCTTATGCTAAGGATAACAATATTACATACAAATATTATAAACCAACTGAAAAATCAGATTCTGCTTATATTAACTCTATAGACCTAGCTGTTAAAGCAGGAGCAAAAGTTGTTGTATGCCCAGGATTCTTGTTTGAGGTACCTATTCATACAGTTCAAACAACATATCCAGATGTAAACTTTGTAATACTTGATGGCGCACCTCACGCAGGTGATTACAACATTGATATAGCTGATAATACATATTCTATATTCTATGCTGAAGAAGAAGCAGGTTTCTTAGCAGGTTATAGTATAGTAAAAGAAGGCTATACTAAGTTAGGATTCATGGGCGGTATGGCAGTTCCTGCAGTTGTACGTTTCGGTTACGGATTTGTACAAGGTGCTGATTATGCAGCTAAAGAACTTGGCTTAACAGAAGATGTTCAAATTAAATACACTTATGTTGGAAACTTTGATGCTTCTCCTGAAAACCAGGCAAAAGCTTCTGCATGGTACAATGAAGGAACAGAGGTAATATTTGCATGTGGCGGCGCTGTAGGTAACTCAGTTATGAAAGCAGCTGAGGCTGCCGGAACAAAAGTTATAGGTGTTGACGTTGACCAATCAGCTGAATCAGAAACAGTTATTACTTCTTCTATGAAGAACTTGGCAAAGTCTGTATATGATGCTTTAACTGCATACTATGCAGGAAATTTCCCTGGCGGAACTTCAGTTTCATTGGATGCCACAGTTGAAGGCGTACAATTGCCAATGGAAAATTCAAGATTCGAAAAGTTTACACAAGCTGATTATGATGCTATCTATGGAAAAATTGTAGCACAAGAAATAGAAATATTAAATGATGCAGCAGTTGTAGAAAAAGCAGGAAAGCCAGCTGAAGAAGTAACAGCAGGAGATATAACAGTAGAAAAGGTTAAGGTTGAAGTAATTAAATAATTTAATATTAAAGAATCATATTGAGGTTGCTTTTTAGGCTTTAGCCTTTAAAGCAACCTTGTTTGTAAATTAAAGGTTAGGTGGTGCTTGTATGGAGTACGTAATAGAAATGAACCATATTACTAAAATGTTCGGTAATTTTAAAGCTCTTGATGATGTTACCTTTAAAGTAAGAAAAGGTGAAATCCATGCTTTATTGGGAGAAAACGGAGCCGGTAAATCTACGCTAATGAGTGTTTTATTTGGTTTATATCAAGCAGAAAAGGGCGAAATCCTTATTAATGGAAAAACCGAACAAATTAAAAATCCTAATGAAGCAAATAATTTGAATATTGGTATGGTACATCAACATTTTAAATTAGTTCATAATTTTACAGTACTGGAAAGCATTATATTGGGCAGAGAAACTGTAAAGACAGGATTATTAAAGAAAGACAATGCTAGAAAAAAAGTGATGGACTTAAGTAAACGATATAAATTGAAAATTGACCCAGATGCATATATTTCAGATATTACTGTAGGAATGCAACAAAGGGTTGAAATATTAAAGATGTTATATTGTGACAATGATATATTAATTTTTGACGAACCTACGGCTGTGCTTACGCCTCAGGAAATCGAAGAACTTATGAAAATAATGAAGGAATTAGTTAATGAAGGAAAATCAATTATTTTCATCTCACATAAATTAAATGAGATAAAAGAAGTAGCAAACCGCTGCACTATCTTAAGAAAAGGCAAGTATATGGGAACTGTTGATGTTAATACAACATCAAAAGAACAAATGTCAGAAATGATGGTGGGACGTAAAATTAATTTTAATATAGAAAAGAAAGATATAGAAGCAAAAGAAGCTGTCCTTGAAATTAAAAATCTTTCTATAAAAGCGAAGAATTCCAAGAAAAATGTTGTTAATGATATTACCTTTGAAGTTAAGAAAGGTGAAATAGTTTGTATAGCAGGTATTGACGGCAATGGACAATCTGAGCTGGTTTATGGAATCACAGGACTTATACCTATAAATGAAGGGAAAATAATTTTAAACAATAAGGATATCACAAAAGAATCCATACGAAAAAAATGTATTGATGGTATGGCTCATATACCTGAAGACAGACATAAACACGGCTTGATATTGGATTTTAACCTGCAACAAAATGCAGTTATGCAAACATATTATGAGCCTAGATTTCAGCATTTAAGTCTTATTAAATTCAATGCTGTGAAAGAATATGCAAAAAAATTAATAAAGCAATATGACATAAGAAGTCCGAGAGATGAGGATTCTATTGTAAGAAATATGTCCGGCGGTAATCAGCAAAAGTTAATAATTGCAAGAGAGTTAGATAGAAACCCAGAAATAGTATTAGCGGTTCAACCTACCAGAGGTCTTGATGTAGGAGCTACGGAATATATTCATAAGCAATTACTAAACCAAAGGGATGAAGGAAAAGCAGTACTTTTAATTTCACTGGAGCTGGATGAGGTTATGAACATAAGCGACAGGATATTGGTTATTTATGAAGGTGAAATAGTAGGAGATCTAAATCCTAAAGAAATTACAGTTAAAGAATTAGGGCTCTATATGTCTGGTTCAAAAAGGGGTGAGAATTATGGAAAAAAAGCATAAGCTAATCCAATTTAAAGGTGTATCAAGCTTTATGGCTTCATTGATGGCAATTGCAGCAGGTCTATTATTTGGACTTGTGATACTTCTCATAAGCAATGCAAAAGATGCTTTTCCAGCATTCGGCACCATTTTAGTTGGCGGTTTTTCACAAGGATCAAGAGGAATTGGGCAAGTGATATATTATGCAACTCCTATAATACTCACAGGATTATCCGTTGGTTTTGCTTTTAAAACAGGATTATTTAACATAGGAGCTTCAGGTCAGTTTACTTGTGGAGCATTTGTTGCAATATATATAGGAATAAAGTGGACATTTATTCCGCCTGAAATCCATTGGCTGGTTGCACTTATGGGAGCAATGTTGGCAGGAGCAATCTGGGGCTCAGGTCCTGGTTTATTAAAAGCATTTTTTAATGTAAATGAAGTTATAACATCAATTATGATGAACTATATAGGCATGTATCTTGTAAATATGACTATTGTAAAGACTGTTTACGACGCTTTAAAAAATCAGACTAAGCCAGTTGCAAAAAGTGCTATATTGCCAAAGGCAGGTCTCGATAAACTTTTTAATTCAGGAAATTTAAATATTGGAATTATTATAGCTGTTCTTGCGGTTATAGTTGTTTTCATAATATTGCAGAAAACAACATTTGGATATGAATTAAAAGCATGCGGAAGCAATAAAAATGCAAGCAAATATGCAGGTATAAATGAAAAGAAAAGCATTATTTTGTCTATGGTTATTGCAGGAGCATTATCCGGACTTGGGGGAGGATTGTTGTATCTTTCTGGTTCAGGAAAATATCTGCAAGTGTTAGATATATTATCGCCGGAAGGCTTCAGCGGAATTTCTGTTGCGCTTCTCGGAATGTCTCATCCTATTGGAATATTGTTTGCAGGATTGTTTATTGCCCATTTGACAGTAGGCGGATTCAACATTCAGCTATACAACTTTGTGCCTGAAGTAATAGATATGATTATTGCAGTAATCATATACTGCGGAGCATTTGCTTTATTGTTTAAGCAATTGATCAATAAATTTATAAACAGATCGGCAGAAGATAATGCAGTAGCAGAACATGCAGAAGATAAATCTCTTATTGCAACAGAAAATTCTGATGTAGCAAAAGATTTAAATATTAAAGACCATGAAAAAGAAACAAGTTTAGAAAACAATGTAAAGCATGAAAATAATGAAAAGGAGGAATTTTAAATGAGCACAGTATACTTTGTGGCGCAGCAAACCATGTATTTTGCAATTCCCCTTTTAGTAGTTGCTTTAGGAGGAATGTTTTCAGAAAGAAGCGGTATCATCAACATTGCTTTGGAAGGTATCATGGTTGTTGGAGCCTTTGCTGGAATAGCATTTATAAATGTTTTTCAAGAAACCATGAGCGGTCAAATTTTGCTTATATTATCTGTATTGGTGGCAGGATTAGCAGGAGCAGTATTTTCAGCTTTTCATGCATTTGCAGCAATTAAATTGAAAGCAGACCAAACTATAAGCGGTACAGCCTTGAATATGTTTGCTCCTGCCTTTGCAATATTTACAGCCAGAATGGTTCAGGGAGTTCAGCAGGTACAATTTACTGACACTTTTTATATTAAAAAGGTTCCTTTTTTAGGCGATATACCTGTACTTGGGCCACTACTTTTTCAAAATAGTTATATAACAACATATATTGGTTTAGGAATAGCTCTCATAACTTGGATTGTAATAAGCCACACTCGTTTTGGATTGAGATTACGTGCATGCGGTGAGCATCCGCAAGCAGCAGATTCAGTTGGTATAAATGTGTACCGCATAAGATATGCAGGTGTATTCATTTCCGGTATGCTTGGAGGAATCGGAGGACTTACATTTGTAGTTCCTACAAGCACAAACTTTAATGCAACAGTTGCAGGTTATGGCTTCTTGGCATTGGCAGTATTGATATTCGGTGCATGGAGAACTAATAAAATTTTCTTTGCAGCATTCTTCTTTGGAATAATGAAGACATTTGCTTCAGCATATTCAGGAATACCGGTGCTAAAAGACTTGCCTATTTCCAATGAAATTTATAAAATGATTCCATATATTGCAACATTGATAGTATTGACCTTCTCATCTAAAAATTCTCAGGCACCGAGAGCAGAAGGTATTCCTTACGACAAAGGCAGCAGATAATAAATTATGCATAAAGCGCCAAAGGCGCTTTTTGCGAAAATAATTTGTTAAATACTTATTTAATTGGTATAATATTGATAATAATTAATTTTGTAATATTTAGGTTCCTTAAAAAGATAAGAACAATGAGGTGAACTATGAAAGTATCAACAAAAGGGAGATATGGTCTTAGAGCTATAATTGATTTGTCTCTTAACTCAAGCGGTGACTATGTTTCATTAATCAGCATAGCAGAAAGACAAAATATTTCTAAAAATTATCTTGAGCAAGTTTTTTCTGCATTGAGAAAGACAAACATAGTAAAAAGCGTAAAAGGTTCTCAGGGCGGATATCTTCTAAACGGAAAAACTTCAGAAATAAAGGTTGGAGATGTTTTAAGAGCACTGGAAGGCGATTTGTCTGTTGTTAAGGAAGAAGAAAATATCAATAGTAAAATAGAAATATGCATTAAAAAAAATCTTTGGGACAAAATAGATGAGCAAGTTTTTAAAATTATTGATAATATAACCCTTGAGGATTTAATCAACGAATACAACAAAGGAAATGACTCTCTAATGTATTATATTTAGTGGGTATTTCATATGTATGATAAAAACAAAGGCTATGAATACGAAAAAATTGCTAAAGATTATTTGGTGGGCAACGAATATATAATAATTGAAGAAAATTTCAATTGCAAATTTGGTGAAATAGATATTATTGCATCAAAGAACAGCAGGCTTCATTTTGTTGAAGTTAAGGGGCGGTTAAATACAGAACACGGATACCCTAGGGAAGCTGTTAATAAGCAAAAACAAAAAAGAATCATCTCGGCAGCCAAGTATTATTTTATGCTGAAGGGTACTGACGATTTACCCTGCCAATTTGATGTTATAGAAATTATCATTGAAGACCATGAAATCAACTTTATTGAAAATGCATTTTGGACCAACACTTGATAATTATAAATATTTATGATATTATTTCAATGAAATTTTTATTATACGCTAGGAGAATAAATGAACAACTTGGAAACAAAAAGAAATAATAAACATACAGTATCATTTACCACCTTAGGCTGCAAAGTTAATCAATTTGAAACAGAAGCAATGACAGAACTTTTGGAAAAAGAAGGCTTTGAGGTGCTACCGACCGGAGAACAAAGTGATATTTATATTATAAATACTTGCGCTGTAACAAAGGAAAGCGAAAGAAAATCAAGACAGTTTATAAACAAAGCAAAACGAATAAATCCAAATGCATTGGTAGTTGCTGTGGGATGTAGCGTACAGCTAAACGGTGAAAAATTAAATAAAGAAACAGATGTAGACATAATTATTGGGACAAAGCATAAAGGTTATATAGGAAAGCTCATAAAAGAAAAATTAAATGACATGGAAATTAAGCCTGATGTTATTGAAGAATTTTATGGCAGAGAGGATTTTGAGGAATTAAAAATCAGCACAGTTCATGACAAAACACGTGCCAATATAAAAATCCAAGATGGATGCAGCCAGTTTTGTTCATATTGCATAATTCCATATGTGAGAGGACCTATAAGAAGCAGAAAACACGATGATATTGTAGAAGAAATAAAAAAGGTTGCTGCTAATGGCTATAAGGAAATAGTATTAAATGGAATACACATTTCATCCTATGGAAAGGATATGCATGAGCAGGATGCCTTAATAAGATTGATTGAAGCTATAAACGAAATAGAGGGCATTGAAAGAATTAGACTTGGTTCATTGGAGCCAAAGCTTATAACAGAAGATTTTATTGAAAGATATTCTAAGCTCAAAAAAGTGTGTGATCATTTCCATCTTTCATTGCAAAGCGGAAGTAACACAGTGCTCAACCGCATGAACCGAAAATATACAACAGCTGAGTATAAAAATAATGTTGGAATTATAAGAAAATATATGCCTGAAGCAGGAATTACCACAGATATTATTGTAGGCTTCCCGGGTGAAACTGAGGATGAGTTCAATGAAACTCTTGAATTCGTCAAGGATATAAGATTTTCCAGAATACATGTGTTTAAATATTCAGTGAGAGAAGGAACCAAGGCTGCAGAAATGGAACTCAAGGTTGATGATCATGTGAAAACACAAAGAAGCAAATTATTGATTGAGCTTGGGGACATATTAGCCAAGGAGTTTATGAAGCAGTTCACAGGCAAAAAAATGTCTGTCTTGGTTGAAACACAAAAAAAGGAAAATATATTTGAAGGTTATACAACAAACTACTTGAAAGTTTTGATTAAAAGTGATATTAATATTAAAAATGAAATAGTTGACGTCTGTATTAAAAACATTAGGAACGATTATTTAGCAGGCGAATAATATACTATATTCTAAAAGGGGAGAGGTGAAAAAGAATGAGCTGCATATTTTGTCAAATTGCAAATAAGGAAATACCATCAAGCTTTGTGTATGAAACAGAAAATTTAGTGGCCTTTAGAGATTTAAATCCTCAGGCTCCTGTACATATTTTAATTGTACCTAAAATGCATATTACATCAATGAATGATATAAATTCTGAAAATTCAAGCATTGTTTCAGAAATATTTGAAGCTGTAAACAAGATTGCTGAACAGGAAGGAATTAAAGAATCAGGATACAGAGTTATCAGCAATTGCGGAGACGATGGATGCCAATCCGTAAAACATCTGCACTTCCACTTAGTTGGTGGAAAAAAATTGTCAGAAACTTTATCATAAATTTCTTGCATTTACTTATTCTATATTATATAATAACTAAGTGCTATTTCAAACTCGCTGGTGTCTTGGACATACAGTAGTAGAAGACGAGGGGAGGGTAGCAAAAATGACAGAGGTAAAGGTTAGAGAAAACGAGTCCATCGATAACGCTCTCAGAAGATTTAAAAGACAATGCGCACTAACAGGTGTTATGTCAGAAGTTAGAAAAAGAGAGCATTACGAAAAGCCAAGTGTAAAGCGTAAAAAGAAAGCTGAAGCGGCTCGTAGAAAGAAAAATAAAAAAGCAAGATAAGAGGTGAAAACATGCCTTTAACAGAGAAGCTCATGGCAGATTTAAAAGATGCTATGAAATCTAAAAACAAAGTCAAAAAAGATGTTGTTACTATGGTAAGAGCAGCTATAAAGCAAAAGGAAGTTGACGAACGCGTTGAAGTTGGCGATGCTGATATAATTGATATAATAGCAAAGCAAATTAAACAAAAAAAGGACTCAATTTCTGACTTTGAAAAAGGCAATCGACAAGATCTTATTGATCTTACCAACGATGAAATAAAAATACTATTGGAATATTTACCGCCTCAACTGTCAGATGAAGAGCTTGATTATATTGTTCAAAAAGCAGTAGAACAAACAGGCGCTCAGACTAAAAAAGATCTGGGCAAACTGATGGCTCTAATAATGCCTCAAGTTAAAGGCAAAGCTGACGGTAAGCATGTAAATGAAATTGTGGCTAAATATATAAAATAGTTTAAAAGCTCCTAGCAATAGGAGCTTTTTTTATGCGAATAGCCACGCTGCAATTCATAAAGAAATAATGGGTAAAGAAGAACTAATTGAAACTTGCACACTGGATATATCCCCAATTAGCAGCTTAATTTGATTTTCTTTTTTGCTATTCCTATTCTATTTAGGCTTTTTTTTCTTATGCATTTAATTAAATGATTAAAATTTAATCATTTAATGCAAAATAACTCTGATTTATAGCTGTGTCTGATTATTAAGCTTTAATGCTGTAACAACTTGTATGAAGCCCTGTATATTCCTCTTCGCTTCTTTGTCTAATTTTCTGTATGATTCTACAGGTGACATGGGGACGGGGTTGTTGTCATATCAGTTTTTGTGTTAGCTAATATTAATTATTGACTGTAAAGAGTAACAGGTTGTCAACATACGATAAATAAATTATTTTATTAGATATGTGTAAAATTTACATATTTAACGACATATATTTTAACTAAAAACATTTCAAAATAAAATAGTAGCCAGCTTACTTACTGCTATCTCATAATATATTCATACAACCTATAAGGAATATAATCAATAGCATCCTTGTTGATGCTGTATAACATATAATTGCCCTGCCTTATTTTATTTACCAATCTTGCATTGCTTAGCATTTTTAAATGCTTTGATATTCCTGCTTCTGTCAGCTTGAGGCTAAAAGCCAAAGATTGAGTAGTTGCAGGTTCTTTTCTCATTTCATGAAGTATCTTTAGACGTGTCTCATCTCCAAGTGCTTTTAATAGATTAACTAAATCTAAAGGAACAATTTTTTCTTTTTCTTCCATTATAACAAGCATTGTTAAATACAATATGCTTTTATCCTCATACATTAAAAGATGAGGACTTATAAACGTGCTGGCTGTAATTGATATTTTGTTCAATTCCTTTGCATCAAAATGATATTCTATATTTTTATGTAAAATTATTTCAGATCCCTTTATTTCAATTCTTTCATGAATTTTGTCAATTCTGTTAAGTATCCCTATTTCCTTACATGCTTTCATTTCCTTTTTTATAGTATGAATAAGAAAAGGTTGAAGATAATTAATTTCATGCACAAATACTGCTTCATAGTATTCTTTCATTATATTAATAATGTGATTTTTATCATACATGGAGATACTTTTATCATATGGCTGAAACACAAAATTCCATTTATATAAGTCTAGTTTTTCAAGCTCTGTCAAAGCATCTGGTATACACAATTCACTATAAGGCTCTATTACAGAAAAATCCATAACAATAAGCCAGTTATTTGAATGACATGGGGACGGGGATAATGTCATCTAAATTTTCTATTTTAAAGTAATTAATTAGATACGTAAAGAGTAATAAGTTGTTGACATACAATAAATAATATGGTATTAATTACCAAAGGGGTGATTTTTGTGCCAAGAGGGCCTAGAGTAAGAAGTGAGAGCGGAATATACCATATTATTATGAGAGGGATAAACCGACAAATCCTGTTCGAAGATGAAGAAGACTTCACTAGGTTTATTCAAACCTTGCAAAGATACAAAGAGACTTGTGGCTATAAATTATATGCTTATTGTTTAATGGGAAATCATTTGCATTTATTGCTAAAAGAAGGTAAAGAACCATTAGAAACTGTTATGAGAAGAATATGTGGTAGTTATGTGTTTTGGTATAACAAAAAGTATGGTAGGATAGGGTATTTGTTCCAAGATCGGTTTATAAGTGAGCCTGTAGAAGATGATGCATATTTTCTTACAGTACTCCGTTATATTTTCCAAAATCCTTTAAAGGCAGGCATAACAAATAAAATTGAAAACTATAATTGGACAAATTACAATGACTACATTGAAAAAAATAAAACAGATTATAATACATTTGTTCTTAATATCTTTAATAACATTAATAGAGAACAAGCAGTAAAGAGCTTTATAGAATTTATAAATAAAGAAAATAATGATGAATGTGAAGATATACAAGAAAAACAAAAGTTAACTGATGCTGAAGCAATAAAAATTATTAAGACTTATTGTAAAGTTGAACACGGGATTGATTTGCAAAAAATAGAAACAGATAAAAGGGATTCATACATAAGAAATTTGAGGAAGGAATTCAACTTGTCAATAAGACAAATTGAAAGATTGACTGGAATAAGTAGGGGAATAATTCAAAACCTATGATGACAACAACCCCGTCCCCGTGTCATGTGTCCCCGTGTCACGCCCGTGATGACAACAACCCCGTCCCCGTGTCACGCCCGTGTCACGTCTTGCTTTCTTGGGACGGATAGTATCATTGATTAAAGTATAGATATAACTTATTAGATAATATATAAAATAGTTTAAAAGCTCCTAGTAATAGGAGCTTTTTTTATGGAATAGCCACGCTGCAATTCATACACTTACGTATAACTGCATAATTTATTAATAGACAACTTTATGTACATTCATATTTTATTAATAAAGGAGGCATGTATGGGAAAGTTCAACAACTTACGAAGCAAGCTGGCAGATGATTTAGAAATTCCAAATGATGCATTTACAGATAATTTTGATTTGAGAATGCATGGCAATAAAAAAGTTATAATTGAAAACCATTTAGGCATAACAATTTATGAAAACGACCAGGTGGGGATAAAAACTGTTGATAATAACATTTTGATAAAGGGCTCAAAATTTAAGATAGAAGAAATAAACAATTATAAAGTTATAATTAAGGGAAATATTGATGAAATAAAATTTCAAAATAAGGAGTAAGTATGCTTATATTCAAGTTGATGTCTTTATTGAGAGGTTATGTTGTAATCCGCTTAAAGTCGGCTAACTGCGAAAAAATCTTAAATTTACTCCGAAGAAAAGGCATAAACATGTGGGATGTTGAAAAAAATGAACATGGTGTTAAATTAAAAATGTCCTATGAGGATTATGTAAAGTACGAAGAAATTTTAAAAGAAACAAAAATGGAGACTGTTAATAAAAAAGGCTTTGCTCTTAAGGTTGGAAAATTAAAGTTTAGAAAAGGCTTTGTGGCAGGCTTATTTATTTTATTGATAAGTCTTTATATTGTATCATCACTTGTTTGGAACGTCCAAATAGTTGGAACTAACAATATCACAGCAAAAAATATTGTTAAGGTTTTAGAGCAAAATGACATTACAATGCCAATATCGCATTCAAGCTTGAAACCTAAAAAAATTGAAACACTTCTATATAACTCTTTCGAAAAGTTTAAATTTGTTGAAGTCTATATTGAAGGTTCAAATTTAATTATATTTGTAAAGGAAAAGGAACCTGAAAAGGCGGAAATTAAAAGCAACGAGCCTTCAAGCATTATTTCAAACAAAAATGCCATAATAAATAAGGTAATAGCAAAAAGCGGTCAGCCTATGGTGAAGGTTGGTGACGTGGTATATGAAGGTCAAACACTGGTAATGGGCATGGTAAAAAGCAAGACTTCAGATGAATTTATGATGGTACCTTCAGAAGGAACAATCTACGGCAAGACATATTATAATTTTGAAATGAAGGAACATAAGCTGCAGGATTTTCAAGTTGCAACCAATAAGAGCAAAAATGTTTATCACTTGCAAATAAATGGAAACAGTATTAAAATAATAGGTGACAAAGATCCTTTTGAAAATTATAATTATAGAGAGCGAATGGTGAAGATTCCTATAATTTCAAATTTAAGTGATATTACACTGACAAAAGGTACATACTATGAACAGGTTATAAAGACGGTTGAAATAGATAAAAATACTGCTAAAAACAAAATGAAGGTCAGCATGTATGACGATTTGTTAACTAGATGCAGCCAAGATTCTAAAATATTAAAATCAACCTTGAATTTTTCTGAGGATGACAATAATTATTATTTAAGAGCTCAAATAGAGGTTATTGAGGATATAGGTGAAAAGGTAAGATTAACTATGCCTGAAGTCAATAAAGATGAAACCAAAGCAGAATAATGTAGGAGGACTAATGGAATTACATGAAGAAAATATTTTAATGGCCAATGAGGATAATCTGGTTAAGCTTTTAGGAATACACGATAAGAATATTAAGGTTATCAAAAGCTACTTTGATGTTAATATATTAATAAGGAGCGGCGTGATAAAGGTAACCGGTGATAAAGCAAAAACAGAAGCGGTTGTTAAAATATTAAAGGACATGATAAACGTAATTGACACTGAAGGTGAATTAACCGATCAAAAAGTAGTTTATTTGATTGAATCCAACAAGTCAAATTATAGCATAGATTATAATGAAATATTAAAGGATGTAATTGTAACCACAGCTTCAGGCAGAGTAATTAAGCCTAAGACAATTGGGCAAAAAAGATATATGGATTTAATAAATTCAAAGGACGTTACATTTGGAATTGGACCTGCTGGAACTGGAAAGACTTATCTTGCAGTGGCTGCTGCAGTCAATGCATTTAGAAAAAAAGAAGTTGACAGAATAATACTTACAAGACCAGCAGTTGAAGCAGGCGAAAAGCTTGGATTTTTGCCCGGTGATTTACAGGATAAGGTGGACCCTTACTTAAGACCACTTTATGATGCGCTGTTTGACATTATGGGATCTGAAAATTACTTGAAGAATGTTGAAAAGCAATTAATAGAGGTTGCTCCTCTCGCATACATGAGAGGCAGGACACTTGATTCTTCATTTATAATTCTAGATGAGGCACAAAACACCACCAATGAACAAATGAAGATGTTTTTAACCCGTCTTGGATACGGCTCCAAAGCAGTTATAACAGGAGATATAACTCAAATAGACCTGCCTGGCGACAAGAAATCAGGCTTGAAAATTGTATCGAGAATATTGAAGGATGTAGAAGACATTGGCTTCATGTATTTCCAAACAACCGATGTAGTGAGACACAAATTGGTTCAGGATATTATCAAGGCTTATGAAAGATTCGAGGCAAAGAAAAATGATTGATGTTTTATATGACGACAGACAAGACATAATGGAAATCACAGAAGATAACATGAGGGCAATTGAAAAGGCAATTGCTGCCTCTTTAAAGTCAGAAGGATGCCACGGAGATTATGAAGTGAGCGTATCCTTTGTTACAAATGAAGAAATAAGAACACTTAACAGAGAATACAGGAATGTTGACTCAGAAACCGATGTATTGTCCTTTCCTATGGATGATGATGAGTTTGACGGCATAATAATCCTTGGCGATATTGTGCTTTCAACACAGAGAATAATCGAACAAGCTAATGAATTTGGCCACAGCTTAGAAAGAGAAATGCTTTATCTCACTGTTCACAGCATGCTACATTTATTGGGCTATGACCATATGAATTCTGAGGAAAAAGAAGAAATGCGCATAAGAGAAAAAGAAATTATGAAGGAACTGCAAATATTTAAATAAGGACGGACTGATGAAAAAATTTCTAATTAGCGTTGTATTTGTAATTATGTTATTGATGTCTTCCTGCAGCAAGGAAGCTTCTGCACCACAGCAAACTGTAGAGGAAGCTATACCAATTCCAATTTATGAGGAAAAAGAAATAATCGGATTAGAAGAAATAGAAGAACAAAAAGAACTAGAAGAATTAGAGCAAGAAGATGATTCTAATAAAATTATTTCACCTCTTGATGGACTCAAGTATTATCCTGAAGAGCTTAATAAAAGACCTGTGGCTGTTTCCATTGACAACCATCCAGATGCAAGATGGCAGTCAGGTTTAAAGGATGCTGAAATAATTTATGAATTTCAGGTCGAATACCCATATACCAGATACCTTGCAGTATTTCTGGCGCATGAGCCTGAAAGTGTGGGTCCAGTAAGAAGCGCAAGACCTTACATCATTTATTATGCTATGGAAAATGACGGCATATTTGTTCATGTAGGAGGCAGTGAGGATGCATTTACTGAAATTAAAAGGCTTGGTGCAGCGGATGTAGATGGTCTGTATTCGGGAGCAATGTGGCGTTACAACGGCACAGGAAAATTTGCTCCTCACAACATGTACACAACGTTAAAATCCATAAGAGCAGAAGCAGAAAGAAAAGGATTTAGAGCTGAAGGAAATTTCGAAAAATATAATTTCAACGAAAAAAGTATAATCCTTTCAGAATATTATGAAGCTTCAACCGCTAAAAAATTAAATATTACATATAATAAGGAAAACACATCTGATTATGTTTTCGATGAAGACAGAGGGCTTTATTTGCGTTTTAAAGACAAGGAAGAGCATGTAGATGAGTTAGATAATAAACAGCTTACAGCTAAGAATATAATAGTTTTAGAAGCTCCTAAAAGCATCTTGGACAGTGTGGGTAGGCTTTATTTAGAAACAATAGGAACAGGAAAAGGAATTTATTTGACAGAAGGAGAAGCATGTGAAATAACCTGGAAAAAAGACTCTGAAAAGGGTAGAACAAAGTTTTATATAAACAATGAAGAGCTTAGCTTAAATCCCGGAAACACATGGATTCAAATAGTTGACAGCTTAAGCTCAGCAACAACAGAATAAAAGGAGGGGAAAAATATGGAGGATAAATTATTAATAAAAATAGCTATGGAAGCAAGGGAAAAATCTTACAGCCCTTATTCAAGATTTAAGGTTGGAGCTGCTGTATACACTAAAAGCGGCAAGGTTTTTACGGGCTGCAATATAGAATCAGCATCATACACTCCTACAATTTGTGCTGAAAGAGTTGCAATTTCAAAATGCATTTCAGAGGGCTACAAGGATATTGAAAAGATTGCTGTTGTAGGAAGCGATACTAAATTATCATTTCCGTGCGGAGTATGCAGGCAGTTCATGGTTGAATTCAACAAGAATATAAAAGTAATTTGTGCAAAAAATATAGATTCATATGAAATATATTCATTATCGGAACTTTTACCAAACAGCTTTGGACCGGAGGATTTGGAATAAGATTTCAGACAGGTCCAATGAATCTTGCTGTGTTTATATTACAAAAGAAAGAGGAAATTATGTTTAAATCAGGATTCGTAACAATAATAGGAAGACCGAACGTTGGCAAATCAACATTGATGAACTCCATGATAGGTGAGAAGATTTCAATAATGTCTGATAAGCCCCAAACTACAAGAAATAAAATAAGAACAGTCTATACAGACGATGAGGCTCAAATAATATTTTTAGACACACCGGGAATTCACAAGCCAAAAAACCAGCTTGGTGAATTTATGAATTACGAGGTTGATTCAGCCTTGGAGGAAATGGATGTTCTCATAATGATAACCGATGAATTCAACAAAATCGGCCCAGGGGATGAATTTATCATTGAAAAAATCAAGGAATTAAAGACTAAAAAGGTACTTATTATCAATAAAATAGACAAATTTGATCAGGAAGCTGCAATGAGAATGGCTGAGGAATTTGGAAAATATGAAGTTTTTGACGATATATTGCCTATGTCAGCATTGAAAAACCTAGGCGTAGATTCATTGATTAAGCTTATAATAAAATACCTAAAACCTGGTCCCATGTACTTCCCGTCAGATTATATAACAGACAGACCGGAGCGCTTTGTTGTTTCAGAAATTATACGTGAAAAGGCTCTTATGTATCTGCAAGAGGAAGTTCCTCACGGCATTGCTGTTGAAATAGAGGAGATGAAGGACAGGCAAAATAGAAATCTAGTTGATATAAGAGCAAGCATATTGTGTGAAAAAAAGTCTCATAAGAGCATCATTATCGGAAAAGACGGAAGAAAAATAAAGGGTATCGGCAAAAGCGCAAGAGAAGATATTGAAAAGCTTTTGGGCAGTCAGGTAAATCTTCAGCTGTTTGTTAAAATATCCGAAAATTGGCGTGATAACAATTATCTTTTAAAAGAACTGGGATACGATAGAAAATGATAGTTGATGAAATTCTTGTATTGAAGGAAGTAAGCTATAAGGAAAATGATAAAATACTTCATGCATTGTCAAGAACAAGAGGCAAAATACAACTTGTTTCAAAGGGCTCCAAAAAAAACAATTCTCATTTAATAAATGCATCTCAGCTTTTTGCATATTCAAAATGCTCCATGACTGTTTCAAGAGACATGTATATAATTACATCGGCTGATTTGATTGATAATTTTTACAATCTTAAAAATAATATGGAAGCTTTTTTTAGCGGTAATTATATATTGGAGCTCATAGGCTATGTAGCTCAGGAAAATGAAGTAGATTTTCGAATTTTTGACATGACGGTTTCAGTCTTACATCATCTCTCTACCATGTCAAAAGATTTTGACAAGCTGACAGCTGCATATGAATTAAAGCTGGCATCTATGCTTGGCTATAAACCGGACTTTAAACACTGCATTTCATGCGGCAATGAAATCAATGAAGATGCTGTATTTTCAATTAAAGAAGGCGGATTGATGTGTTCAGATTGCGTAAATTATGGAAATGGAATAAATGTAACATATAGTGAAATACTAACTATGGAAAAGATTTTAAAAACAAAGTTTGAACATATGAGTTCAATTGATGTAAACAAAAAAGTCTTACAAATAATAAGAAATTTTTTGTTTTATTATATTGGCAAGGATAATTTTACTACATTAAAATTACTTTAAAAAAGGAAGGTTAATATGGATAACGAAAATTTACAAAAGATCGATGATATTTTAAAGCGTACAAACACAGACTTCTCAACAGCAAAACAGGCTCTGGAGGATGCAAACGGAGATGTTCTTGAAGCAATAATATTGATAGAAAATCAATACAAGAGCCAGCAATATGCTAAAAGCGCTTCAGGGAAAGGCGAGCAACTTTTAAATCAATTAAAGGATATTTTGACAAAGGGAAATGCAACAAAACTGACAATAAAGAAAAACAATGAAGTTATTGTCAATTTGCCTGTAACAGCTGGATTAATTGGTGCTTTTATAGCTCCATTCTTATCTGCAGCAGGTATTACAGCAGCGCTTTTGACTCAATGTACGGTGGAAATTACTCAAGCTGATGGTAAGGTTGTTGACTTAGGACAAAAAGTTGACCAAGGAATAGATGCAGTAAAGGATGCTATGCAGGATGTAAAACATGGTGCTACTAACCTAAAAGACGACATTATGCAAAACACTCAAGAAATGAAAGACGATTTTATGCAGAACACTCAAGAGATGAAGGACGATATTACTGATACTTTCAATAAAAATAATGATTAATTTTAAAAGTAATTCTTGACATAAAAACGTAATTTTGTTACATTATAGTTAATGTTGAGACTATGAGAAAGAAGAGTAATCTATATTGAATTTCCAGAGAGTCAGTAAAAGGTGTAAGCTGATAAGGATGTATAGAGGAAGGGAGCTTTTGAGTCCTTTGTTTAAAGAGGATAAAGCCGAGGCTTTATCAAATAGGGTGGAACCGCGGAATTAATCTTTCGTCCCTATCTGGGATGAGAGATTTTTTGCATGCATTTATTGTGAGCGATAAAAAAATTTGGTGAACGAGACTGCGCTTTATCTAATATCCCAATATTATAATCTATATAAATGGAGGCTGCCATGGCAAAGAACGAAAAAAACAAATTAGAAAAATTAGTTTCATTATCTAAATCCAGGGGTATCATATTCCCGGGATCAGAAATTTACGGTGGTTTGGCAAATACTTGGGATTACGGTCCATTGGGAGTAGAAATCAAAAATAATGTAAAAAGAGCATGGTGGAAAAAATTCATTCAGGAAAGTCCATACAATGTAGGACTTGATGCTGCTATATTAATGAATCCTACAACCTGGGTTGCTTCAGGTCACGTTGGAGGCTTCTCAGATCCTTTGATGGACTGCAAGGAATGCAAGGCAAGATTCAGAGCCGATAAATTAATAGAAGATCACATGCACGAAAAAGATGAAGTGCAGATAGTTGATGGCTGGTCTAATTCACAAATGGAAGCATACATAATAGAAAACAAAATAAAATGTCCTGAATGTGGAGCTTCAAACTTTACATCTATAAGAAAATTCAACCTGATGTTTAAAACATTCCAAGGAGTTACCGAAGATTCTCAGTCTGAAATTTACTTAAGACCGGAAACTGCACAGGGTATATTTGTTAACTTTAAAAATGTGGCACGTTCAACTCGTAAAAAAGTACCTTTTGGTATTGGACAAATAGGAAAATCATTTAGAAATGAAATAACTCCAGGCAACTTTACATTTAGGACAAGAGAATTTGAGCAAATGGAGCTTGAATTTTTCTGCAAGCCAGGAGAAGACATGGAATGGTTCTATTATTGGAAGGAATTCTGCATGAACTGGTTGTTGAATCTAGGTATGACTAAAGAAAATGTACGTTTCAGAGATCATGAGAAGGCAGAACTTTCTCACTATAGCAATGCTACATCAGACATTGAATATTTGTTCCCGTTTGGATGGGGTGAGCTTTGGGGTATTGCAGATAGAACAGATTTTGACTTAAAGGCACACATAACCACATCAGGAGAAGATTTAACATATCAAGATCCTGTTACAAATGAAAAATATGTTCCATATTGCATAGAGCCATCTCTGGGTGCTGACAGAGTTATGCTTGCATTGTTGGTTGATGCATATAATGAGGAAGTATTAGAAGACGGAACAGACAGGGTAGTGCTTAAGCTTCATCCTGCATTAGCACCATATAAGGCTGCAGTGTTCCCATTGACTAAAAAGTTAAATGAACCTGCAACTGAACTTTATCATATGCTTCAAAAACACTTCAACATTGATTACGATGATGCAGGTAGTATTGGCAAAAGATACAGAAGACACGATGAGGTTGGAACTCCTTATTGCATTACATTTGACTTTGATTCCTTGGAGGACAATGCTGTTACCATAAGAGACAGAGATACTATGACACAGGAAAGAGTAAAAATAGATAATTTAGTTCAATTTATAAATGAAAAAATAGTTTTTTAGTTGTAGGGAGGGTAATAACCCTCCCATACAGTATATTATGAAGGATGAATTGTAATTAAATGGGGTGATTCATATTAAATTATCTGACAGACAAAATACAATTATTGAAATAATTGAAAAATTTCAACCTATAACAGGAGAATCAATAGCTGAAAAAATTGGGCTCACAAGAGCAACCTTAAGACCTGACCTGGCGGTATTATCCATGTGCGGATTAATAGATGCCAAACCAAAGGTAGGCTATTTCATATCTAACAAAAAAAATAACAAGGAAATTCTTGAAAAACTTTCAGTAATAAAGGTTTCAGATGTAAAGAGCCTTCCTGTAAATGTATCGGAAAACACAAGCGTGTACGATGCAATTGTAACCATATTTTTAGAAAATGTAGGAACACTTTTTGTTGTAGATAACGAAGCTTTAAAGGGTGTAATTTCACGAAAGGATTTGTTAAAGGCAGCAATGGGAGGAAAAGATTTAACAACAATACCTGTTGGGGTCATAATGACGAGGATGCCCAAAATTGTCTATTGCAAAGAAGATGATTCAATAATCGAAGCAGCAGAAAAAATAATCGAAAATGAAGTGGATTGCATTCCTGTTGTAACAACTATATCAAATGGAAAAATAAAAGCCTTAGGACGCATATCCAAGACTAATATTACTAAGGTTTTATTGGAAATATCCAAATAAAGAGGTACCTATGGAAAAGATAAATATATATGCGGTTTCTGATTCTTTAGGTGAAACTGCCGAGCAAGTAGCTAAAGCTGTAATGAAACAATTTGACATAACTGATTTTGATATAAAGAGAGTTTCTTATGTCAGTGACAAAGAAGCAATAGATAACTTAATAGACAAAGCTTCAAAAGAAAATTCCTTTATTGTATTTACGCTGGTGGTTGAAGAATTAAGAGATTATTTAGCTGAAATGGCTTATGAAAATAATATTGGAGCAGTTGATATTATGACCCCTGTGCTATTGCCGTTGGTAAAACAGCTTGGGCTTTCACCAAAGCAGGAGCCGGGACTTTTAAGAAAGCTTGACGAAAAATACTTTAAAAAAGTAGAAGCAGTTGAATTTGCAGTAAAATATGATGACGGCAAAGATACAAGAGGCATACTCTTGGCTGATATTGTACTTGTAGGTGTTTCAAGAACATCAAAGACACCTTTGTCAATGTATATGGCTCATAAAAACATAAAGGTTGCAAACATTCCGCTGGTACCTGAAGTAAGTATTCCGGAAGAGCTAAAACTCATATCACCTAAGAAGATAATCGGATTAACATTAAATGTTGAAAATTTAAATAAGATAAGAAAAGAAAGACTTAAGGCTATGGGGCTCAAGGACACTGCCAACTATGCAAACATGGAAAGAATTTTTGCAGAGCTTGAATATGCAGACAAGGTTTATAAAGAGCTTAAATGCAAGGTAATTGATACTACAGACAAGGCAGTAGAAGAAACAGCATCTATAATACTTGATTATATTTCTGAAAACAATAAATAAAGAAAGTGTGATGTGGATGAATATAAGAGAGAAATATGAGCAATTTGAAATTGATCATTTATCCTCAAAAGCTGCTAAAAGCAAGTATTCAAAGGGTAGACAGGCTGATGAAATAAAATGTGAAATCAGGACAGAATTCCAAAGGGACAGAGACAGAATACTTCATTCAAAATCATTCAGAAGATTAAAGCACAAGACGCAGGTTTTTTTGTCTCCTGAAGGTGACCATTACAGAACAAGACTCACTCATACTCTTGAGGTTTCGCAAATATCAAGAACAATTGCGAGAAGCCTTTGCTTGAATGAAGATTTGACAGAAGCAATAGCTCTAGGGCATGATTTAGGACATACTCCCTTCGGTCACACCGGTGAAAGAATACTAAATGAGCTGTGTGAAACAGGCTTCAAGCATAATGAACAAAGCTTGCGTGTTGTTGAATTTCTGGAAATTAGAAATGGAAAGCAAGGTTTAAATTTAACCTTTGAGGTAAGAGACGGCATTTTAAATCATCCTTTAGGATATAATTCTGCAACCTTGGAAGGTCAAATTGTCAGCATTTCAGACAGGATAGCTTATATTAACCACGACATAGACGATGCTGTAAGAGCAGACATTATAAAGCCTGATCAAATACCGGAAAAATTTTTAGAAAATCTTGGCCACACCCATGGACAAAGAATCAATAAAATGATTGTTGATGTAATTAATAACAGCATGGATAAGGATAAAATAACAATGAGCGAGGAAACAGAATATTATACCTCGGGGCTAAGAGATTTTTTGTTCGAAAATGTATATTACAACAAAGTTGCTAAAAGTGAAGAAGACAAAACAAAATTTATAGTTGAAAAAATATTTGAATATTACAATAAAAATTTTAAAGCACTACCTGAATTTTATCTGAAGGTTTACAATGATTACAACTTCAGCAAATCAGAAATAATAAAGGATTACATTGCAGGGATGACTGACCGATACGCTATGAAGGTCTTTGAAGAGCTATATATACCAAAGCCTTGGAGACAATAACAATAATGTAAAAATTTGTTGACAAGCTTATTTTGTTGTGCTATAATCTATTTTCAATGTAAAGACAATGGTGATGGTATGCCCTATAGATTGGATTCAGATGTAATAAACCGAATTCTGGATGAAAACAACATAGTTGATGTAATAGAGGAATACTTACCTTTAAAGAAATCCGGTAACAATTACAGCGCTAATTGCCCATTTCACAAGGAAAAGACACCTTCATTTGTTGTTTCTCCGGATAAGCAGATGTTTCATTGCTTTGGCTGTGGCGAAAGTGGAGACAGCATAAGCTTTCTTACAAAATATAAAAACTTTACTTTTGTGGAAGCTGCTGAATATCTGGCAAGAAAGGCCGGAATTGTATTGGAAGAAACAAAGCTTTCATCAAAACAAGATAAAAATAAACAGCTTTCAGACAAGCTGTATAAAATAAACAGAGACGCAGCTCTTTATTATTATAAAAATTTAAAAAGCTTCCCAGAGGTTATAAATTACTTAAATTCAAGGAAAATTGATAATAATGTAATAAAAAAGTTCGGAATTGGATATGCTATCAATCAATGGGATAATTTGCTAAAACATTTAACCGATAAGGGGTATATAGAAGAGGAAATTTTACAAGCAGGACTAATAATCAAAAAACAAAACAGCAATTCTTATTATGACCGGTTCAGAAACAGAGTTATGTTTCCAATCTTTGATATTAAAAGCAAGATAATAGGTTTTGGAGGAAGAGTGTTGGATGATTCTCTTCCAAAATATCTTAATTCCCCTGAAACATTGATTTTTAATAAAGGCAACAATTTGTACGGATTAAACCTATCCAAAGAGGCTGTTAAGGATAAAAGCTTCATTTTGGTAGAAGGTTATATGGATGTTATTAAAATGCATACCTATGGGTACAATACCACAGTTGCAGCATTAGGAACATCCTTGACAGACAATCAAATAAAATTGATGAAAAGATACTCAAAGGATTATTACATAGCCTTGGATTCGGACAACGCAGGACAGAAGGCTGCACTAAAGGCAATCAATATGTTAAAAAAGAACGATCTTGATGCCAAAGTGTTAATTATGCAAAATGCAAAGGATCCTGATGAGTATTTAAATAAATTCGGGAAAATAAATTTCGACAAATTAATTGAAAATTCTCTAGATTATTATAGCTTTTTAGAATTTCATTATAAAGAAATTTATGAAAATTCTAACAAAGTTGAATATATAAATAAATTTTTTGACAATATAGTAAATGTATCAAGCGAAATTGAAAAAGAATTGATTTTTGAAAAACTATCTAGAAAAGTGGGTGTTTCCAAAGAGTCTATAATAAAAGAATACAATAGGAAAAGTACTAAACAAGTGACTTTTGTTAAAGCTGCACAACCTGCCTTAGTAAAACCGCAGGTAAATAAAATCACCACATCCCATGAGGAGGAGCTAATAAAACTTATAATCCTAAACAATGATTTTGCATTGCAATTGAAAGAGATAGTCAACGAAGATACCTTTAAGGAGTTGGAATACTATCACATATTTAAAGAAATATATGAATGCAGAATCAATGAAATAAGTATAAATAAGGATAGCTTGAATAATATTATAAAAAATAAAATGGATGTTAATATTTTATTGCAGAATGACGATGTTGATTATGATAATTTAGAGGCTTTATTTAAGGATTGTATTAAAAGACTTAAAATTAAATACTATGAAAAGAAGAGAACTATATTGACTGACAGTTTAACACAATCTGAAAATACATCTAACAGCACAGAAATTATGAATGAAATTTTTAGCCTCGCTAAAAAAATTAAGTCAACTAAAGAGGAGGTCAACTAACAATGGGAGAAAATAAAAACTTGATTGAAAAAGATGATTCTGAAAAAAATGCAGAAATGCTTCAAAAAATTGACTCCATAAAGAATAAGTTAATTGAAAAGGGTAAAAGAAACGGATTTATAACATATAAAGAAGTGTTAAGATCCTTTGAAAAATTAGATATTAACCCTGAATTTATAGATGATTTTTATAAACAAGCCGAAGACAATGACCTTGAAATTCTTGGTTTTCAGGATGATATGATTCCTGAAAAGGTTGATGATGTAGATGAAGCAGAAATAAAGGATGACCCTGAATTTTTTGTAAGTCAGACAGATGATGACATATTAAAGGGTGTAAACATTGATGATCCTGTAAGAATGTACTTAAAGGAAATAGGCAAGGTTCCACTTTTATCAGCAAATGAAGAAATAGAACTAGCAAAAAGAATGCAAGATGGCGATGATGAGGCCAAGAAAAGACTGGCTGAAGCCAACTTAAGACTTGTTGTGAGCATTGCTAAGCGTTATGTGGGAAGAGGCATGCTTTTTCTTGATTTAATACAGGAAGGTAATTTAGGTCTCATTAAAGCTGTTGAAAAATTTGATTACACAAAAGGTTTTAAATTCAGCACCTATGCCACATGGTGGATACGCCAAGCAATAACAAGAGCAATTGCAGACCAGGCCAGGACTATAAGAATTCCGGTTCACATGGTTGAAACTATAAATAAGCTTATAAGAATAAAGAGACAGCTCCTTCAGGAATTAGGAAGAGACGCAACACCGGAAGAAATTGCTCTTGAAATGGAAATGGAACCCGATAAGGTAAGAGAAATTCTAAAGATAGCTCAAGAACCGGTATCATTGGAAACTCCAATAGGCGAAGAGGAAGACAGCCATTTGGGTGATTTTATACCAGATGATGAAGTCCAGGCTCCTTCAGACGTAGCAACATTCACATTATTAAAGGAACAGCTTTCCTCAGTGCTTCATACATTGACAGACAGAGAGCAGAAGGTTTTAAGGTTAAGATTCGGCTTAGATGACGGAAGAGCCAGAACTCTCGAAGAAGTTGGAAAAGAATTTGATGTTACAAGAGAAAGAATAAGACAAATAGAAGCAAAGGCCTTAAGAAAATTAAGACATCCAAGCAGAAGTAAGAAATTAAAAGACTATTTAGAATAAAAAGTATGGGGAGGGTAATTTTGCCCTCTCATTTTTATATTAACATATAAGAGGTACATATGAATAGGTTAGAATGCATTAAATCAATGGTATCTAAATGCAGTGTTGCTGCAGACATAGGTACAGACCACGGTTATGTTGCAGAAATGCTTTTGCAGGACAACATATGCCAAAAGGTTATTGCCACAGACTTGAATGAAGGCCCGTTAAATAGAGCAGTAGAGCATTTAAAAAATGTAAATTTAAATCATAGATGCGATTTCAGGTTGGGAAGCGGTCTTACCATATTAAATGAAAGTGAAGCAGATGCCATAATCATAGCAGGCATGGGCGGAGAACTGATTGCAGATATAATTGAATCATCCAAAAATATTGCGTTACAGGCAAAAGAGCTTATTTTGCAGCCCATGACCATGGGGGATAAGCTGAGGCAATATTTAATTGAAAATGGTTTTAAAATAATAGATGAAAACATTGTAAAGGAGCTGCACCATTACTATTTTATTATAAAAGCAGTACCTGGCAAAGACGAAATAAAGGATGAAATATTTTATGAAGTAAGCAAGATTGTTCTAGAAAAGAAAGATCCTTTAATGTTTGAGTATTTGAACAAAATGCTGAATATCAACCAGAATATAATCAATAGTATTGAAAAAAATACCATTAGCGATTATAATGAAAAAATAGAAGAATTAAAAAAGAAAAACAAAACGATAAGGGAGCTGATGGAAAATTAAAGTTGATTCAGTTATAAAACTATTAGAACAAGAATTAAAATTAAAGCCACAGGAATCCTGGGACAACAGCGGACTGCAGGTTGGAGATAAGAACAATGACATAAGAAATATTATGTTAACCTTAGATATTGATTTTGATTGTGTAGAATATGCTGTTAAACATAATATTGATTTTATTATTACACATCATCCGTTTTTGTTTTCTGCTTTAAAATCAATAGATTTCAGTACATATGAAGGCAAAATCATCCAAAAGCTCATAAAAAATAACATTAATTTATACAGCATGCACACAAGTTTTGATTCTGCTGAAATGGGAGTCAACAAAAAGCTTGCAGAAAAATTAAATATCAAAAGCCATGAAGTGCTTCATGTCACCAACAGCGATAATAGCGGCTATGGAGGCATTGCACAAATAGAACCTGTAAATATAGTTGAATATGCAAAACAAATTAAGAAATTGCTCAACACGGATTATGTTAAATTATATTGCAACAATGATGAAAGATTAATAAGTAAGGTATCATTTTGCGGTGGAGCCGGAAGCGATTTTATTTCGGATTCAATCAATGCAGGTGCAGACGTGTACATAACAGGCGATATTAAATATCATCAGGCTCAAATGGCTCTTCAAAATAATTTGTGCATCATAGATGCTGGTCATTACAACACTGAATATCACTCACTAGAAAATATTAAGAACATATTGAATAATCACGAAGATTTAAATGTAATACTTTTAGATAAAAATACTGTAAAGGAACTTATAATTTAGAGGACAAAAAATGAATAACTTTGAATATGTTAGAATTGCTGTTGCCGTTCCTGTAATAAAAATTGCAGACACTATGTTTAATGCAAAGGAAATTGCTCAAATGGCAAAGACAGCCTACGAGACCAAAAAAGCAAAAATAATATTGTTTCCGGAGCTTAGTATAACCGGATATACCTGCGGTGATTTATTCAACCAAAAAACTTTGATTAAAGGAGCAGAGGATGCTCTAAAGCTGCTGCTTGAAGAAACAAGCAGCATGAATATTTTAATTTCTGTAGGCATGCCTGTTAAAGCAGACAATCAGCTTTTTAACTGTGCTGTGCTCATAAAGGAAGGTAAAATACTTGGTATTGTTCCAAAGACATATGTTCCAAACTACAATGAATTTTATGAGAAACGATGGTTTGTATCTTCCCTTTCAAGAATAAGCAACGGTGTTACACTGTGTGGACAAGAGGTTTTATTCAATGAAAATTTATTGTTTAAAGATTCATTGTCCCAGCTTTGCATCGGAATAGATATATGCGAAGATTTATGGGTCAATATCCCTCCAAGCTCATATCATACATTATTTGGGGCAAATTTAATTTTGAATCCTTCAGCAAGCAACGAAACAATCGGAAAGCCTGATTACAGAAGGGATATAGTAAGATTACAGTCCGCAAAATGTATAACAGCCTACGCATTTGCATCAGCAGGACAGACCGAAAGCACAACTGACGTTGTTTTTTCCGGTCATGCTATGATTGCAGAAAATGGAGCAATCATTAATGAAGACAGATTTTCCATTGAATCAAGTATAACATATGGTGACATAGATTTAGAAAAGCTCATGAATGACAGAATTAAATTCAACACCTACATGGGGAAACAAGAAAAATTGGATTATCAATACATAAGCTTTGAACTTGGATATTCTGAAAATGACAATTTAGAAAGAGAAGTGGATCCAACGCCATTTGTTCCTTCAAATTTGGATGAAAGAAATAAAAGATGCAAGGAGATTTTAAATATCCAATCAACTGGTCTTTATCAAAGAATGAATAAAATAGGTACCAAAAAGGCTATTGTTGGAATTTCAGGAGGACTTGACTCGACACTTGCATTGTTAGTAATTGTGGAAGCAATGAAGAAGCTTAAACATCCTTTGAGCAACATAGTAGCAATTACAATGCCCGGTTTTGGCACAACATCAAGAACATACAACAATGCGCTCACATTAATGAAAGAATTGGGAGTAACAACAAGAGAAATTTCTATAAAAGAATCTGTCATTCAGCATTTCAAGGATATAGGTCAAGATGTCAATGTTCATGATGTTACATACGAAAATTCTCAAGCAAGAGAAAGAACTCAAGTCTTGATGGATATAGCCAACATGGAAAATGGAATAGTAGTTGGAACTGGAGATTTGTCTGAGCTGGCTTTGGGTTGGGCAACCTACAACGGAGACCATATGTCAATGTATGGTGTAAATGCAAGCATACCTAAGACATTGGTGAGATACCTGGTTAAATGGTATGCAGAAGAACAAACAACTGGAGAAATTCAAAAGGCGTTGTTAGACGTATGCGACACACCTGTAAGCCCTGAGCTTTTACCACCTGACAAGGAAGGCAACATAGCTCAATTTACAGAAAAGACCGTAGGCTCCTACGATTTAAATGACTTTTTCCTTTATAACATGATTCGTAACGGATACGAACCGGATAAAATATATTTCCTCGCTAAAAAAGCATTTAAAGGCGAATATGCTGATGAAGTAATACTTGAAACATTGAAAAAATTCTACAAAAGATTTTTCACACAACAGTTTAAACGTTCATGCTTACCTGACGGAGTAAAGGTTGGTTCAGTATCATTATCACCAAGGGGAGACTGGAGAATGCCAAGCGACGCATCCTATGCACTGTGGCTAGAACAATTAGAAAGACTATAAAATCCGGTTATTCTCCAGAATTGGTTAAAAATACATTTGACTTAAAGGTTCAATTATTGTAATATAATAACAGAGTAAATTTTACAATCGCATGCGAAAGCATGAGGAAAGTCCGAGCTCCGTAGAGCAGGGTGCCGGGTAATACCCGGTGAGGGTGACCTCAAGGATAGTGCAACAGAAAGAGACCGCTCAGCATTTAGTGCTGAGTAAGGATGGAAAGGTGAGGTAAGAGCTCACCAGCAATTAGGCGACTAATTGGCTATGTAAACCCCACCTGGAGCAAGACCAAGAACGGACCGCAGAGTGGCTGCTCGTCACAGTCCAAATGGTAGGTTGCTGGAGCTTGTTGGTAACAACAAGCGTAGATAGATGATTGTTTAATACAAAACTCGGCTTATGTATTTACTCTCTACATACAAAATTAACACCTGCAAATGCAGGTGTTTTTTTTAGCTAAAAATTAGGAATTAGTTCTTGAGGACTAATTCATCTGGTCAATATCATATGGAAATATTGGTTGATCAGTTAATACATCTCTTGGGTGAGGCGGAATATCAATAACTTTTTCTGGTATAGGTAATGTACCTGGTATAACTTCAATTAAGTTAATATCTAAGATTACAGTTATACCCGGAAATATCCTAATATTTAAAACAGTAACAGGTGAATATCCTAGTGCCCTTATTGTTAAATTATAAGTAGTAAAGAAGTATTCTGGACCTTGAATTAATGTACCAGAGGGATGCGCTACAGGTAATTCAATAGTTACTGGATTATGAGCTGTGGTTATTGTTTTTATCGGAATACCTACTAAAGCTGTCTGTCTAGCAAAAACGGTAACAGTTGCATTATTTATGGAAATCTTTCCACGTTCAGTAAATACAAAAAGTTCGATATATCCAACTTCTTGATTAACAGGAACTTGCTTTTCTGCAAAAAATACATCTATTTTATTATTCTCATTATTCAATTTATTATAAACATGGTATGGGTTTATCTTATTATTATAATTCAATGATAATCTCTCCTATTTCATTTGATAAAGTACATTAAATATGTATTATAATATGCTATGATTTAGTCAAATTGTTCCACATTTAGATATTACTTATTTAGTTTCTTTTAGAATTGCCTATTGGCTATGTTAACCCCATCTGGATCAAGACCAAGAACTTATGTATTTATTCTCTACATACGAATTTAACACCTGCAAAAGCAGGTGTTTTTTTACGATTAAATAAGACTGAATAGAAATAATACTATCTGCTGTGTATTTCTTCAGTTGTAGGCTGAATGAAGATATTAAATCTTTTCTGGTTTCCATACAAGGGACTTAAATATATTCTAAAGGTGGTAATTTGGTTTTCAAATATTTGTATATGAAATAAATGTGCATCTATAAAACCATCCGCATATACAGAAATGATATAAAAGTTATGGCAAGGTCTCTTGCCAATTCATTATGAACAGGTAGTTTTGTAATCGGTATTTTTCCGTTTTCATCTGTGTAGAATTCGAAAAGTAACTGACCATCGCCAATTTCAAAAAACTGACCCGTGTATGAAACATTTGAAATTGTCACTAACGCACCTTTAATAGGTGTATTTGTGTTGTCATATACAGTAATATCAAGATAACCTGTTTCTTCCTCATCTATCCTTTGATTATATCTTGTTGAATTATTAAAAATATAATCTGTAGGACAATAAAATCTTGCCGGATATAAGATTATACTCACTCCTTCACTAATATTCTATAGCTATATTATGTCAAAAAGTGACTTTTGTTCTTTCTAAATCCTAACATTTATTTACAATATTAATAATATTAATAATATTAATAATATTATTAATATTAATAACACCAGCTTAATATTTAGAAATTTTGGAACAGGTTGTTATATCTAACTTGGTACACAACAATTAACTTTTACTTCATATAATACTATTAAAATACTTTTTAAATAATGATTTCAAGAAAGGCAAGGTATTATATATGATGAAAAGTTTATATCAACAACAATTGATGAACTTTTATAAGAATCAGTGTAAATACTTAGATTCTTACCGAAACTTTTGTTCAAGTCAATATATCAATATGTTAGAAGATATAAATAACACTGGATTTGTAAGACTTAGTATAATAGACCAGGTAACCAAAGAGCCTATACCATATGCAACAATAACATTTTATGTAACTAATGAAGCCCAGAGAGATATTCCAATTATGCACTTGGTAACAACTATAAATCCCGTAAGAATAGAATTACCTATGGCAAATGAATTAGGAACAAAAATAGCAGGACCTGAATATGACTTTTCAACTTATAATATAAGCATAGATGTTTTTGGATACTTTACAAGGATTATATATAACATTCGTTTATTTCCAAATACAACAACAGAATTTGAAATTGAAATGGTTCCGATTACGCAAATTAGGGAACAGCCTTTTATAGAAGAAAGAACAGATATCCCACCCCATCCAAGAGATGTACCTAATTAAATGCGAGAAAAATTTTCTTTTAACCTATATTCTATGAATAGATATGAAAAATTAACTTTAACTCAACTTTTCAAGAATTCCCTCACCTCTAAATTTCCATGTTCACATTAGTGAAAATGAAGGTGGTGGGATGAATTGGAAAATATTGTATTGACTAATGCAATATGATTTAGTATACTGTAATCAGTCGATATATGTTATGGGAGAGATAAGAACATGAAATTAGATAGGAATGCTCATTCGGTTTTTCTGTT
>JBFXKO010000004.1:0-166858 GCA_050173715.1 Sedimentibacter sp. | reverse complement strand
GGAGGGTGAGTCATTTGGTCAGACCATGAAGGAATGTCCTCGTACTATTCCGAGGTAGCTCAATGGTGGAGCAACCGGCTGTTAACCGGTAGGTCGTGGGTTCGAGCCCCACCCTCGGAGCCAAAAAAGTATGATAATAGGGCCACGTATACTAACTTTGGCAATTAATTATCGTCGCGGGATAGAGCAGTTGGAAGCTCGTCGGGCTCATAACCCGGAGGCCGTTGGTTCGAATCCAGCTCCCGCTACCACAATTGTTTTTACGGCCCTATGGTCAAGCGGTTAAGACACCGCCCTTTCACGGCGATAACCCGGGTTCGAATCCCGGTAGGGTCACCATTATTTTTATGAAACAAATACAATATGGAAGCTTAGCTCAGTTGGGAGAGCATCTGCCTTACAAGCAGAGGGTCATAGGTTCGAGCCCTATAGTTTCCACTTAAGAGGTGTGGGGACACACCTCTAACATGAGGATAGTCTTTGTAGCATGAGGAATGTCCCCATATTGAAATATAGCGGCCTGGTAGTTCAGTTGGTTAGAATGCCAGCCTGTCACGCTGGAGGTCAGGGGTTCGAGCCCCCTTCAGGTCGCCAACATGCTGGTGTAGCTCAATCGGTAGAGCAACTGACTTGTAATCAGTAGGTTGAGGGTTCAAGTCCTTTCACCAGCTCCATTAAATATATTAATAAGGAAGAGTTCCCGAGTGGCTAAAGGGGACGGACTGTAAATCCGTTGGCACCGCCTTCATTGGTTCGAATCCAATCTCTTCCACCACATATGCGAAGTGGCTCAGTGATATAAGCAGTGAGCCCAAATCAAGGTTTTCGATTTGGTGCGAATTGCTTAGTCAGGTAACATATAGACTAACATGAGCTTAAAATATATAAAACATTTTTATTAACTGCGGAAGTGGCTCAGTGGTAGAGCATCGCCTTGCCAAGGCGAGGGTCGCGAGTTCGAATCTCGTCTTCCGCTCCAATAAAATTATAAATAGTACTATGCGGGTGTAGCTCATAAAAAGGAAACTCAAAAGCTAACGCTTCTGAGTACTCCAATGACACCAAATCAAAAACAAGATTTGGGTCATTGAAGCATACGCAGAGAGCCCAAATCAAGGTTTTCGATTTGGTGCGAATCGCTTAGTCAGGTAACGTATAGACTAACATGAGCTCAAAAAAACGATACAATATATACAATATGCGGGTGTAGCTCAATGGTAGAGCCCCAGCCTTCCAAGCTGGTCGCGAGGGTCCGATTCCCTTCACCCGCTCCAAAGTATTTTATGGTGGATATGGCCTAGTTGGTTAGGGCGCCAGATTGTGGCTCTGGAGGTCGTGGGTTCGACTCCCACTATTCACCCCAATAATTTAATTATAATTTAATATCGAGGCGCTATAGCCAAGTGGTAAGGCACAGGTCTGCAACACCTAGATCTCCAGTTCAAATCTGGATGGCGCCTCCAAAAATTACGCACCTTTAGCTCAGTTGGATAGAGTGTTCGGCTACGAACCGGAAGGTCGTGGGTTCGAATCCCTCAAGGTGCATCTTTAAAACAGCAATCATAGAAATTCTATGATTTTTTTATGTTTGAAAATAATTATTACATAATATTAATATATAATTAAGAATACATTATAGAAGAATAAAAGGAGGAATAATGAACTGGACTGAAGTATCTATATATACAACAACAAATGGAATAGAAATAATTAATGGAGCACTCTTAAAATTAGGAATTGATGATGCAGTTATAGAGGATTCAAGCGTGTTTGAGGACTTTTTACATAATGAAACATTAAACTGGGACTATTATGATGAAGAGCTTGCAAAAATGCAGAATTGTGAAAGCTGCATAAAGGTATATCTGGCTGATAACAATCAGGGAAAAGAATATTTTAATGAAATTAATAAATTCATTGAGAATTTGAAAGATGATTTTAAGAATATTGATTTTGGAAGACTTGAAATAGTTACTAAGGTTTTAAATGAAGAGGACTGGGCAAATAATTGGAAGCAATATTTTAAACCATTCACTGTATCTGACAAAATAATCATAAAGCCAACTTGGGAAGAGATAAATGAACCTATAGAAGATAAAGTAATCCTTGAAATAGACCCTGGAATGAGCTTTGGTACAGGGCAGCACCACACCACAAGACTTTGCATAGAGCAAATCATAAAGCATTTAAATGAAGGAATGGAAGTGTTGGATATGGGCTGCGGCAGCGGTATACTGTCTATTGCCTCAGTACTTCTTGGAGCTAAAAATGTTACAGGCGTTGACATTGATGAAAATGCAGTGAGAATAGCTAAGGAAAATGCAGCATTAAACAATATTTATGAAGACAGATTTGCAGTATATTGCGGTGATGTAACTGAGGATAAAAATCTGCAGGATAAAATAGGCTACAATAAGTATGATATGATTGCTGTTAATATTATTGCACAGATAATCATGGGGATGAGCTTTACATTTCCTAAGTTTTTGAAAAATGGAGGAATAGTTATAGCTTCTGGTGTCATAAAAAAATATGAGAATGAAGTAGTTGAAAATTTAAAAGCTCTTGGATTTAAAATTTTAGAAATCAATTACAGCGAAGATTGGGTTAGCATAACAGCAAAACTAAAATAGTGAGGTTGAAATGTTTAGATACTTTTGTTCAGATGAAAATATAGATGATAACATAGTCTTTGTTACAGGCGGCGATGCCAGGCATTTAAAAACTATTCTCAGGGCTGAGGTTGGTGATTTAATTTCAGTTGTAACAGATAGCAATGAATTTAGCGCTGAAATTAAAGAAATAAACAAGGAAGATATAATCTGTGAAATTGTTGAAGAAATAAATAAGAACAATGAAGCAAAAATTAATATAACACTTTGCCAGGGAATACCCAAGCAAACTAAAATGGAAACAATAATACAACAAAATGTTGAGCTTGGGGTTAAAAACTTCATACCGCTAATAACTGAAAGAACCGTGGTTAAGCTAAATGACAAGGATAGAGAAGAGAAGAAGCTTGAAAGATGGAGAAAGATAGCAAAGGAATCCTCCAAGCAAAGCAAGCGAAACATTATCCCCACAGTGGAAGATATTATGACTGTAAGGGAGCTCATTGAAAAGCTCAAGAAGGAAGATGCTGAAATCATTGTTCCATACGAGCTAGAGGATATGAAAATATTAAAGGATGTCTTGATGGAGCCAAAACAAAATTATTATATAATAATTGGCCCGGAAGGTGGATTTGATCTAAAAGAAATAGAAATGTTCAAAGAAATTGGCGCACACATAGTTACATTAGGCAAAAGAATTCTAAGAACTGAAACCGCAGGAATTGTAGCCGCTGCCGCTATAATGTATGCATGTGATGAAATGGTGTAATGTCATATTAAGAGTAGCCGATACCTCATGGTTTGAACTCATATGAGATACTTCATTACCGTTAAGTATGACATATATATAATGTTTACCAATAGTCTAAAGCTGCTTAAAAAACAGCTTTTTTATTTTCTTTAAAAAAGGTTATTCCTGTTTTTAGTTAAATTAAATAAATAAAAATTAAAAGTATAACGTATTTACTAATAAATATGTTATATATTTATAATATAAAGAAAATGTGTCATAATTTTTGCTTTTTAAATAAAATTTGCTAGAGACAAAATTAGGAAAATCAGTTATAATATTTAAAGGTTAAATTATAGGAGGATATTATAATGAAAAAGATGCAATTAACAACCAAAATTTTCATCGGTTTGGCATTAGGTATTGTTTTAGGAATTATTCTTCAGCCAAATCCGGACATTGCAACAAAGTATGTAAAACCATTTGGAACATTATTCTTAAACTTAATTAAACTAGTTATAGTTCCGCTAGTATTTTCATCATTGGTAGTAGGAGCTACCAGCATGGATGACGTTAGAAAGCTAGGAAGAATAGGTGGTAAGACTATGTCTTACTACTTGTTAACAACAGCTTTCGCAGTAACAATCGGTTTGATTTTAGCAAACTTAACAAATGTAGGTGGTGGATATACAATTCCAGTTGATGCAAAAGTAGAAATTGCAGCAGCTCCAAACGTAATTGATACGTTATTAAACATTATTCCGGCTAACCCGTTAAAAGCATTAGTTGATGGTAATATGCTTCAAATTATAGCATTCGCTTTAATTATCGGTGCAGGCATAATTGGAATTGGTGAAAAAGGAAAGAACCTTCAAAGTTTCTTTGATTCATTTGCTGAAGTAATGTACAAAATAATCGCTGTAATTATGGAATATGCTCCTATAGGTGTATTTGCTCTTATTACTCCGGTTGTAGCACAAAACGGACCTTCAGTTTTATTACCATTATTAAAATTAATAATTGTTGTTTATGTGGGATGCGCATTACATGCAATTTTAACTTATTCTTTAACTGTATGGGGATTTGCAAAAGTAACTCCATTACAATTCTTTAAAGGTGTTGCACCAGCTATGGTATTTGCATTTACAACAGCAAGCAGTTCTGCTACTTTACCTATTAATATGAAAAGATGCGAAGATAATTTAGGTGTACCAAAATCAATCTGCAGCTTTACACTTCCATTGGGTGCAACAGTTAATATGGACGGGACAGCTATTTATCAAGGCATCTGTGCATTATTTATAGCTCAGATTTATGGTTTGGAGTTATCTTTAAGCGCACAGTTAACTATTATATTAACAGCTACACTAGCTTCAATCGGAACTGCGGGAGTTCCTGGAGCCGGTATGATAATGTTAGGAATGGTTTTACAATCAGTTGGATTGCCAATAGAAGGTATTGCTATAATAGCTGGTGTTGATAGAATTCTTGACATGATGAGAACTATGATAAATGTAACAGGCGACGCAGCATGTTCAGTAATAGTTGCTGCAACAGAAGGCGAATTAAACAGATCAGTATTTGAAGAATCTGAAAAGGCAGCAAAATAACATTAATTGAATTATTAAATAAATAATGATATAATCGGAGTTGAGAAATCAGCTCCTTTTATTATTTTGGATGAAGGGAGACACACCTCTAAAGGAGGGTAATTCGATCGAGGTACTATGAAAAAATTAGGAATTTACATTCATATCCCATTTTGCAAACAAAAGTGCAACTACTGTGACTTTTATTCTATTAAATGGGATGATGAATCAGAGAATAAATATATAGAAGCAATTATGAATGAAATAAAAAGCTACAAAAGCATATTGGATAGCAATTATCAAGCTGACACAATATTTTTTGGAGGAGGCACTCCAACAATTGTCAGGCCAGAGAATCTTGGCAAGATTTTAAACAGCTTGAGAGAAGTTATTAATATTGAAAAAGAATCAGAAATAAGCATGGAAGCTAATCCAAATACGTTAGCTTCAGGAAATTTAAAGCTATATAAGAAATATGGCATAAACCGATTAAGCATAGGCATACAGTCATTAAATGATGAAATCCTTAAAAAAATAGGGAGAATACATAACAGCAAGGAAGCACTTGAAGCTATCGACAGAGCAAAAAATGCAGGCATTGAAAATATAAATGCAGATGTTATGTTTAATATTCCAAACCAGACTGTAAATGATATTGAAGATACTGTTTCTAGGATTATAGACCGAGGTGTTAAGCATATTTCCTTTTATTCTTTGAAGCTGGAAAAAGGAACCCCCATGTACAAAATGGAGAAAAGCAATAAAATTTTAATGCCGGATGAAGAAGATGAAAGAGAAATGTATTATACTGGAAGAAGAGTAATGGAGAAAAATAATTTATTTCAATATGAAATATCTAATTTTGCTTTAAAAGGATTTGAATGCAGACACAATCTTAAGTATTGGAACCAGAAGGAATATATAGGATTTGGTCCTTCAGCTCATTCATTTTTGAATAATACAAGGTACAGCAACCCTTCAGATTTGAAATTATACTGTCACAGCGTGGAGGATAAATTTGAAAGAATAATTCATGAAGAGCTGGACAAAGAAGATTTGATGTTTGAGTACATAATGCTTCGTTTAAGATTAACTGAAGGTTTGAATATTCATGAATTTAATAATAAGTTTTCTGCAAACTTTACTGAAATGTACAAGCTGCAGATTGACTACTTAATTAAAAACAGATTGGTGGAATTTAATAATAATTTCATCAGACTGACTAAAAAGGGAATGGATATTTCTAATTATGTTATTGAAGAATTTATGTAAGAAGCTTTAACCCTATTCTTTTAATACTGACAATACTGCGCTCCCTAATTCCAAAATTTTTAATATTATCTATTGACAAAATAAATGTAAAGTAGTAAATTATACTTATAGATTTAGCACTCAATCAATGAGAGTGCTAACAAAGAGGTGAAACGAAATGTCTTTGGATAAGAGAAAGGTAACGATATTAAAAGCAATTATCAATAGTTATATTGATAATGCAGAAGCAGTCGGCTCAAGGACAATTTCAAAAAAATATGAGCTTGGCGTAAGCCCGGCCACTATCAGAAATGAAATGTCTGATTTGGAAGAAATGGGCTTTTTGATTCAGCCTCATACATCATCAGGCAGAATACCAACAGACAAAGCATACAGATATTATGTTGATGATCTTTGGAAAATGGTGCAAGGATCAAATAATTCAAATATAGATCAGTTAAGACACATCATTGAAGAAAAATCAAATGAAATGGATTCGGTTTTTAAAAATTCTGTGCGAATTTTATCTCAGTTCACAAAGTATACATCATTTATTGTAGCGCCGCAGCTGAAACAATCTATAATCAAGAGAATTCAGCTTGTGCCTATTACTGACAGAAAAATTCTTCTTGTATTAATATTGCAGAGCAACATAGTGAAGCAAGTAGTACTTAATTTAAACAGCCCTATACCATTAGATCAAATTGAGAAAATATCTGCATCGCTTTCAGAAAAGCTGTATGGTTATAAATTAGAAGATATAGATTTGATTAAGGATAATTTAATACATGAGCTTTACCATTTAAGAGAAAGCAGCAGCGAATCACTTTTAGAATTGCTGCCGTTCTTGATGGATCAAATAGGCAAATTTGAAGACTTAAATGTTTATTCAGATGGATTGACAAATATATTAGATTTGCCCGAATATAATGACGTTATCAAAGCAAGAGAGTTTATTTCATTTGTTGAAGACAAGAATAGTCTGGCGAAATTATTCGAATATACCGGAAACAATGATTTAAGCATAAGCATAGGCCAAGAAAATGAATATGAGCAATTGAGAGACTGCAGCTTAATAACTGCAACATATAAATTAAACGGCAAGCTTATCGGTAAAATAGGGGTAATAGGACCCACAAGAATGGATTACAGCAAGGTTATTTCAACAGTGAAATCTATATCCAATGCAATGAATGAAATAATAAGTCAGAACTTTGATGAGGAAAATAAGGAGTGAAGAAATGGCAAGCAAAAAAAAAGAGATGCAAGAAAACATAACAGAAGCTTCAACAGGTGATGAGGCAGCTAAAGAAAAAGCAACAGAAAATAAAGAAACAATAGAAACAATAGAAACAATAGAAACATCTGAAACACCTGAAGCAATCGAAAATACTGAAACGGAAAATTCCGAGAAAGAAGATGCAGCCCAAGCAGAAATTAAAAGTCTTAATGACAGATTGTTGAGATTGCAGGCTGACTTTCTAAATTATAAAGCAAGAACAGAAAAAGAAAAAAATTCTACCTACTCAAGCGCAGTTTCAGATTTAATATTGGATTTGCTGCCTGTCGTGGATAATCTTGAAAGAGCAATAGCAGCAGACAAATCAGAAACAGATAGCTTTAAAGAAGGTGTTGTGATGGTTTACAATCAATTTATGGGAATACTTGATAAAAAGGGCTTAAAGGAAGTTGAAGCTTTACATAAGCCATTTGACCACAATGTTCATTACGGAGTAGCATTTGAAGCAAGTGATGAATTTGAAGACGGAACAATAATTGATGTGCTACAAAAGGGATATACTGTCAATGATAAATGCATAAGACCAGCAATGGTAAGAATATGTAGGAAATAAGAAGACCTAACCCTAACGTGTCATTCTGAGGCGCAGCCAAAGAATCTCATAATATACAAATGTGTCATCCTGAGCGATAGCGAAGGATTTCATCAATAAATAAAAAAATAAATTATATTCAATTATATATGGAGGAAAATAATGAGCAAAGTTATAGGAATTGACTTAGGAACAACAAACTCTTGTGTTGCTGTTATGGAAGGCGGAGAAGCCGTTGTTATAGCAAACGTGGAAGGCAAAAGAACAACCCCTTCAATCGTTGCATTTACAAAGGATGGAGAAAGATTAGTAGGAGAAACTGCTAAGAGACAGGCGGTTACAAACCCAGACAAAACAATAGCATCAATAAAAAGACAAATGGGTTCAGACCACAAGGTTAACATTGACGGAAAAGCATATTCACCACAAGAAATATCAGCATTTATACTTCAAAAATTAAAGGCAGATGCAGAAAGCTATCTTGGAGAAACTGTTACAGAAGCAGTTATCACAGTACCGGCATACTTCTCTGACAGCCAGAGACAAGCAACAAAGGATGCAGGAAGAATAGCAGGATTAGAAGTAAAAAGAATTATAAACGAACCAACAGCTGCAGCTCTTGCTTACGGTATCGACAAAGAAGAACATATGCAGACTATAATGGTTTATGACCTTGGAGGAGGTACATTCGACGTTTCAATACTTGAAATCGGAGAAGGTGTATTCGAGGTTAAAGCAACGGCAGGAAACAACAAGCTTGGGGGAGATGACTTCGACCAAGTAGTTATAAATTACTTAGCAGAACAGTTCCAAAAAGAAAATGGAATAGATTTAAGAAAAGATAAAATGGCGCTTCAAAGATTAAAGGAAGCTGCAGAAACAGCTAAGAAGGAATTGTCAAGCGCAATGTCTTCAACCATTAACTTGCCATTTATCACTGCAACTCAAGATGGACCAAAGCATTTGAACATGGATCTCTCAAGAGCTAAATTCAATGAGCTTACAGCATTCTTGGTAGAAAAAACAGTTGAGCCTGTTAAAAAGGCAATGTCAGACGCTAAATTGACAGCTAATGAAATCGACAAAGTATTGTTGGTTGGTGGTTCTACAAGAATTCCGGCAGTTCAGGATGCAGTAAAGAGATTAACAGGAAAAGACCCACACAAGGGAATCAACCCTGATGAATGTGTTGCATTAGGTGCAGCAATCCAAGGCGGCGTATTGACAGGAGAATTCGGTACAGACATATTGTTGGTTGACGTTACTCCATTATCATTAGGAATTGAAACATTAGGCGGAGTATTTACAAAATTAATAGACAGAAACACAAGAATACCAACTAAGAAGAGCCAGGTGTTTTCAACAGCAGCAGACAACCAACCTGCAGTTGACATCCATGTATTGCAGGGTGAAAGACAAATGGCTGATGCCAATATTTCATTAGGCAGATTCCAATTATCAGGAATAGTTCCTGCACCAAGAGGAATTCCACAAATCGAAGTAACCTTTGACATAGATGCTAACGGTATTGTTAATGTAAGTGCTAAGGACTTAGGAACAGGCAAAGAACAAAAAATTACAATCACTGCTTCAACAAAAATGTCAGACGCTGATATTGAAAAGAAAGTTAAAGAAGCAGAGCAATATGCAGAGCAAGACAAGAAGAGAAAAGAAGATATCGAAATAAAGAACAATGCAGATACATTATTATATCAAACAGAAAAAACTTTGAAGGACTTAGAGGGCAAAATTTCTGCTGATGAAAAATCAAAGGCTCAAGCAGCATGCGATGATTTAAAGAAATCTATTGAAAGCAATGATACAGCCCAAATGAAGGATAAGACTGACAAATTGACTGCAGTATTCAACGACCTTGCTCAAAAGCTTTATGCTCAGGCAGGATCACAAGCAGGAGCTCAGCCAGGATCAGACTTCAACCAAGGCGGCCAAGAGAGCTCAGCATCAAATGATGACAATGTGGTAGACGCAGACTTCGAAGAAATACATGATGACGATAACAAATAAATTGGTGAACGAGACTGCGCAAAGCTCTAACCCTATTGCAAAAAAAGTAAATATTATATATAATATAAAAGCCAAGCTAAATCTACTGGGATTTAGCTTGGTTAATGTATGGAACGTTACTGTAGGGGGGACCTTGTATCCTCCCGCATAAGTGAGCTTTGTTCCTTACATCTGGGCGGGTTGTTACTCGCTCCATAAAAAAGCAACAAGGTGGTGAAAAAGTGGCAAAAAGAGATTATTACGAAACCCTAGGAATCAGCAAGGACGCTGATGAAAAGGAAATAAAATCAGCATTCAGAAAATTAGCAAAGCAATATCACCCGGACTTAAATCCTGACAATAAAGAAGCAGAAGCAAAATTTAAAGAAATCAACGAAGCATATGAAATTCTATCAGATCCGGATAAAAAAGCTAAGTATGACCAGTTCGGCCATGCTGCATTTGATCAAAACGCAGGCTTTGGAGGTGGCGGGGCAGGTTTTAATGATTTTGGAGATATATTTGGAGATATATTTGGCGACTTCTTTGGAGGCGGCTTTAGCGGAGCTGGAGCAAGAACTCAAAGAACAGGGCCTAAAGCAGGCTCTGACCTTAAAATTAAGCTTGATATCGACTTTGAAGAAGCAGCATTCGGAACTAAAAAGGAAATTAAAATAAATCGTATAGAAAATTGCCATGTGTGTGACGGTTCAGGTGCTAAAAAAGGCACCAGCAAAAAAACCTGCCCTACATGCAATGGCTCAGGTAGCATAAGAACAGTCCAAAGAACTCCATTCGGACAATTTGCAAGCACCAAGATTTGTACAACTTGCAATGGGACTGGAGAGGTAGTGGAAGAACCATGTACAGCGTGCAGTGGCACAGGCAAGGAAAAGAAATCTAAAAAGCTTTCAATCAACATCCCTGCAGGTGTTGACACAGGCTCAGTTATTCCACTCCGTGGCGAAGGTAACCACGGCGAAAGAGGTGGTTCTGCAGGAGACCTGTATGTTTATATTAATGTGAGACCTCATGAAATATTTGAAAGAGACGGTAACGACGTTTGGTGTGAAATTCCTATAACATTTGCTAAAGCAGCTCTCGGCGGTTTCATAGAAGTTCCGACAATTGAAGGCAAGGTTAAATATGAAGTGCCAGAAGGTACACAAACCGGAACAGTATTCAGATTAAAAAACAAAGGTATCAAAAACCTAAGAGGTGCCGGCAAGGGTGACCAATACGTAAGGGTAAAAATTGATGTTCCAAAAAAACTTTCAGACAAACAAAAAGCTGTCTTGCAGGAGTTCGCCAATGAAATGGGGGAGCAACAAGACAAAGATGATAAAAAAGGATTTTTCGGAAAGATGAAGGATGCTTTTAAAGATTAAATGGATTGGAAATAAACAGACGCTTGAGAAACAAGGCGTCTATTTATTTCCAATCATTTTTTACTTCATTTACCAAATTACTAAAAATAAATGTACATTATTGTGAAGAAACTTGCTATAATTCATGTAACAGTGAAATGTTATGTTGAATTTTGTTAATCAATATAAGATATGATAATAGATGGAAGGAAGTTAATGATGCGCGACAATTACAACTGTATAGAAGAAATTGAAAAATTGAAAATGGAAAATAGAGCATTGGAAATATTTTTTGAAAATACTTCTGAATGTCTTGTTATGGTGGATAGGGACGGGTACATTGTAAAAATGAATAATGCCTATGCAGAATTTCTGGGAATCGGAAAGAAAGAACCAATAGGCAAATTAGTTACTGACGTCATTGAAAATACAAGACTTCATATTGTGGCAAAAACAGGAGAAGCCGAAATAGATCAAATACAGCGAATAAACGGTCATGATGCTGTAACTTCAAGAATTCCATTGATAGAAGACGGGAAAGTTACCGGAGCCATAGGCAAGGTAATGTTTAAAAACTTCAGAGAAGTGAATATATTATATAAAAAACTTGAAGAAGCAAACACAGAGCTTATTAATTACAAAGAGCGTTTAAAAAAGGTGCAGGGAAATTATTTTGCCTTGGGAAACATAATTGGCAACAATCAAAAAATTCTTGAATTAAAAGAAACCATACGAAGAGTAGCAAATTCCGATTCAACAATACTTATAACCGGCGAAAGCGGAACAGGTAAAGAAATTTTTGCAAATGCAATTCACGAAATAAGTAACAGGCAGGATAAAAATTTTGTGAAGATCAATTGTGCTGCAATACCTGAAAATATATTGGAATCAGAGTTATTTGGTTATGAAGAAGGAGCATTTACAGGTGCCAGAAAAGGCGGCAAAATAGGAAAATTTGAAATGGCTGACGACGGCACATTGTTTCTTGATGAAATCGGTGATATGAGCTTTGATATGCAGTCTAAAATGCTTCGTGTTCTGCAGGACAAGGTTGTAGATAAAGTTGGAGGCAATTCTCCTAAAAAAGTAAACGTAAGGCTTATTGCAGCAACTAATCAAAATTTATTAGAGAAAATTGAAAAGGGGGAATTCAGGGAAGACCTTTATTATCGCCTCAATGTCCTCATGATTGAATTGCCGCCTCTTCGTGAAAGATTGGATGATATACAGCCATTATGTGAATTTTTTATATCAAAATATAACAATAAATTTGGTATTTATATCGAGAAAATAGATGATGAGGCAATGGATTATCTTTTAAATTACAAGTGGCCTGGCAATATCAGAGAATTAGAAAATGTTATAGAAAGAGCATATAATTTTGTTGAAGGTAATATAATACATGTTAAACAGCTACCTGAAAAAATCATAAAGGGCAAGGGCATTTTTTCAGTTGGAGATTTAAAAAACAATTTAAACAGTCTTGAAAAACAATTGATAGTGGATACTTTAAAAGCATGCAGCGGAAATAAAAGTAGGGCTGCCTTAACGCTTAAGATTAACAGAGCAAGCCTATATCAAAAAATAAAAAAGTATGGGATTTAGTGTTACAATTTTATACAGTGTTATAAAATTATACAACCTTGCTTTTTTTTAACATCATTAATCTTGGACAACAATATTTAAATTAAAAGTGTATAAAAAAGTAACACTTTAGAAAAATCAAAAATCAGCAAACGATTGCAATCTAACAATTCAATTATTGGCATGAATAATGCAACTTGTTAAATATAGCAATTAAAAACAGGAGGTAAAAATGAGTTCATATCAAATATTAATACCATCAACTGTGCTGTATGGAGCAGGAAGCATTGAACAATTAGGAAACAAAGTAAAACCAATGGGCAGTAAAGCCTTGATTGTTAGCGACAAAGTAATGACTGATTCTGGAAATGTTGAGAAAATTCAAAACATTCTTATTCAGCAGGATATTGGTTTTGAAGTTTATAATGAAGTAAATGGTGAACCAACGGATGTAATGATTGAAAAAGGATTAAATATTTATAAGAACGGAAACTGTGATTTTTTGGTTGGAATAGGAGGAGGAAGTCCAATTGATGCTGCAAAGGCAATAGGCCTTATGGCAAACAACCCCGGAAATATAGTCGATTATATGGGTTCAGGTAAAGTAAAGAATCCTCTTCCACCGGTTGTAGCTATTGCAACAACTTCCGGAACAGGCTCAGAGGTTACTCAGTTCACAATAATTGCTGATACGAAAAATGACGTTAAAATGTTAATAGGAAGTCCATATATAGTGCCTAAATTAGCAGTCAATGATCCGCTTTTTACTATGAGCGTACCTGCGAAAACAACTGCAGCTACAGGAATTGATGCATTTACTCATGCAATTGAAGCATACATATCAAAGAAAAGTCATCCGTTTACTGAAACTATGTCTTTGTCAGCTATATCGAGGATATCAAAGTATATCCGAAGAGCCTGGGCTAACGGTGATGACATTGAAGCAAGAAGCCAGATGATGATAGCTTCTATGGAAGCTGGCATTGCATTCAGCAATGCTTCAGTGACAATAGTTCATGGAATGAGCCGCCCTATAGGTGCTGTTTTCCATATTGCTCATGGTATATCAAATGCAGTCTTATTACCTAAATGTATGGAATTCGCATTGATGGGAGCTCCTGAAAAATTTGCCAAGGTTGCAGAGGCAATGGGAGAAAATATTGAAGGACTTACAACTATGGAAGCTGCAAAAAAAGCTGTGGAAGCAATAAAGCAATTAAATGACGACTTAGAAATACCTTCCATATCAGGACTTGGCATTGATAAGGAAAAATTTTTAGCTGTAGCATCTAAAATGGCACAGGATGCTTTAAACAGCGGAAGTCCCGCAAACACACCAAGAAAAGTAAGCTTGGAACAAATAGTACAAATATACAAGGATTCATTATAAAATTTTGGAGGAAATATAATGACAAATGCAGCTGAATATGTAGCATCACTAATCGAAAGAGCACGTGCTGCTCAACAAATAGCAGAAGGTTTTGATCAGGAAAGAGTAGATCATTTAACAAAAGCAATAGTATGGAACATAGTTAAACATGAAAATGCAGATAAAATTTCTAAATTGGCAGTGGAAGAAACACAGTATGGAAATTATGAATCGAAATATGCAAAATTAATGACCAAGCTTAAAGGTGCTTTAAGAGATATGCAAGGCAAAAAAAGCATGGGAATTATCGAAAGAAACGAAGAAAAAGGAATTATCAAAATTGCAAAACCGGTGGGAGTAATAGGAGCAGTTATTCCGGTTACAAACCCTGAAGCAACTCCTGTATTAAAAGCTATAATGGCTATTAAAACAAGGAATGCCATTGTAATGTCCCCACATCCAAAGTCTAAAGCTACAAATACTTATATAATAAATATTATAAGAGAAGTATTGAAGAAATACGATGCTCCTGAAGATTTGGTAATAGGCATTGAGGAACCAACATTGGATATTTCACAGGAACTTATGAAGCAAAGTGACTTAGTACTGGCAACTGGTGGAGGCGGACTTGTTAAGGCTGCTTATACATCAGGAACTCCTGCATATGGTGTAGGTGTTGGAAATGCGGTTGTTATCGTAGATGAAACTGCAAATATTAAGGATGCTGCCAATAAAATAATGAGAAGCAAGACATTTGACTTTGCTACCAGCTGCTCAGCTGAAAATTCACTTGTTATTCAAGAAGGAATTTATGATGAATTGGTGAATGCTTTAATAGCAGAGGGCGGATATCTATTAAATGCGGAAGAAAAAGTCTTGATGCAATCTAAGATGTGGATTAACGGTGTACTAGCAAGGGAAATAGTTGCACAGCCTGCAAATAAAATTGCAGCATATGTGGGATTAAACATTCCAAGTGACAGAAAATTCTTCATGGTTGAAGAAACAAATGTTGGCAAGGAATATCCGTTTTCAGGTGAAAAACTTTCAGTAACAACAACATTGTATAAATACAGGAATTTCCAGGATGCCATTGACAGAGTAAATGAAATTACTGATTACCAGGGCAAGGGTCACTCTTGCGGCATTCATTCAACAAATGATGACCATATTATTGATTATGCTTTACAAACAAAGACCAGCCGTCTCATGGTAAGACAACCTCAATGTCTATCAAACAGCGGTGCATGGACAAACGGTATGCCTATGACATTGAGTCTAGGATGTGGAACATGGGGAGGAAACATATCAAGCGATAATATTACTTGGGAAAAACTTCTTAACATCACATGGGTATCATATCCGATAGCACCAAATCAGCCTACAGATGAAGAGCTGTTCGGAGATGTAATGAACGAATGATTCGCGTTATTATCAACGAAAATGAAAGATCTTAAAAAAATATAATAAAAAATATAATAAAAATTTACAAGTTTCTTAAAAAAACTATTGCATTAATTTTAAAGGTGGTGTACAATGTACGCATAACAACGATAATAGCAAACTTGCTGAAAGGTAAGGACGCAAAGCCATGGGTCTAAAGTTTATTACTATGATTGCCAGGTTGCCGAAGAGTAATTGATATTTCTTTTGATATGTCTATAAGAATATTTATTTGATGTGTCTACTTAACTGCATGCTTGTCGTGCAGTTTTTTGCTTATAAAATTACAATATATGACTACGATAATAGCAAACTTACTGAAAGGTAAGGACGCAAAGCCATGGGTCTAAAGTTTATTACTATGATTGCCAGGTTGCCGAAGAGTAATTGATATGTCCATTTTTGATATGTCTATTTTGATATATCTGTTTGATGTGTCTACTTAACTGCATGCCTAGGCGTGCAGTTTTTTTATTATGTAAGGAGGGATTGAATATGTCAGATCTAAATACTTTAGCCGGCAATACTGCAGATTTAAGTGAATTTAAAAAGCTTCAGAAAAGACTGAATCATGAGGGTATACGTCAACAGTTTAGAACAAAAGTTGTGGGCGGCTTAAATGAAGAGGACGTTACAAATTATATATTAACTTTAGAAGAAAAATTAAAAAAATTAGAATTGGATAACAAAAAAGCAACAGATGAAATTTTTTCTTTAAGATCAAAGATTAACATGGAATTAGAATCAAAGGATAGCTTGCTTACAAATTTAGATGAACTAAAGCAGGATTTGAATACATACATGGACGAATGCAACCAGAAAGAAGAAGCCATCGTCTCACTTAAAGAAAAATATAGTTTAGAAAATGTTCTGATGAAAAATGAAATTCATCAAATGACAGAATCTAAAAAAGAATTAGAAAAGACATTAAACGAATCTCTTCTTGAAGTTGATGAATTAAAAACAAAGTTATATGATATTGAACTTACTTACGAAGAACTTAATCAAAAAAGTAGTAAATTAGCGGAAGAAAGAAAAGAATTAGTAAGTCAACTAAGTATTTCGCGAGATGAAATAGATCATATAAATGAAAATGTAATTAAATTTGAAAATGAAAATCAGCAATTTATAACAAGGATTACTGTATTGGAAACTGAAAATTGCTCATTAACTGCAAGAGTTGCTGAAATGTCAAAAGATAGTATATTAGTTTCATTGCTAAATGAAGAAAAAATAAAACTTGTAGAAGAGATAAAAGCATATGACGATCTTTTGAATCAATCTATTATCAAATATGATCAATTAAAGGAATATTCAGATAAATATGAAAATGAAAATATTAATCTAAAAGAAAAAATGGTTGAAATCGAAGAGAACTTATTAATTAAGGATAATAAGATTATTGAAATAAACAGAACCTTTATGGATTTAAAGCATCAGTTTGAAATGGAAAAATCCTGCAATGAGAAACTAAACAGAGATTTAGTTATATTCAAACAAAAGCTTAACAGCTTGCAAGATACAATCAATTCAAATTTGGCAGAGCTTGATGAGCAAAAGAAGAAAGCAAAAAATGCAGAAATAGAATTAAATTTGGAAAAGGCGAAGGTAGTAAGCTATAAAATCAACGGTTTTAGAGACGAATTTGCCGATATGTACGAAAAAATTGCAAACTTAGAGTTTGAAGCAAAACAATATTTAGAAGCAAGCACAATGCTTCAACAACAATTGACAATACAAAAAAACCGAGCAGACAAGGCAGAGTATGATTTGGGAACATTCATGGACATGCTTTCGGAAGTTAAAGAAAAGTTTTATAACGAACACATTAATCTTGATGAAGAGTTTGCGCAGCTTTTTGCTAAAAGGATAAGTTTGCCGGAAAACAATAAACTCATAGTAAAATTTGACTAAACACAAAAATATAAAGATGGAGTTATCATTGAATATTACTAAAGATAAAATATATTTAGTCCAAAATGAAGGACAAATAAGTATAGAAAAGTTAAATAATACAGTAAACCTTACCGTTTTGTATACGTTGGCAGTTATTCCTTTAGTATTTGTTCCACTTGGGGGAGAAACAGATCACTTTTATTTGCCAAAAGTAATAGCAATGATAACTCTGGTTTTAAGCTTTTTATTAGTGCAGCTTAAAAATAAAATAAAATTTAGTAGTTTTGTTAAAAATGATTTAGTTAATAAAACCTTGTTTATATACTTTGTTCTTATTGCTTTATCAGTTTTTAGTGCAGATAATAAGCTGCTAGCAATCCTTGGAATTCCCGGCAGATATGAAGGCCTAATTACAATAGCTTTATACTTTATGCTTTTCATGATTGCTCGTTTATATAATGATTTTAATGACAAGTTATTTTTAGTAGTTTTAATAACAGCCATAATAGTTTCAATATACGGCATTCTACAAACCTTTGGAATTGATCCCTTTCCAAGAGATATAATGCGATTAACCTGGGGTAAAAGAGCATTTGCTACCATGGGTAATCCAAATTTTTTAGGGTCATATATAGTGCTAGTACTACCAATTTCAATATATTTATACATAATTAAGAGAAATTACATTGGATTAGTAGGTTATATAATATTGTTTTATTGTTTATTGAGCACTAATACAAGGGGAGCATGGTTAGGTACAATAGTATCAATTATCTGCTTTGTGACAATGCATTATATTTATTATAAATATAATAAAGCTGAATTTAAAAGATATATTATTTTGTTCATGATAACAATCATTATATTGTTGTTATATAACCATAATTCAGATGGAGCACTGCTAAATAGGTTTTTAACTATTACTGCTGATGCAAAAGAGTTTATGACAGACGGAGAAAGAGCAGATTATACAGGAGCTCATAGGGGTTTTATATGGAAGAGGGTTATAGAATTAATAAAATTGAGACCTCTAACGGGCTATGGTTTAGAAAACTTAGGTGAAGTGTTTTTAAAGTATTATAGTGAAGACATGATAAAGTTATGGGATAGAGTGAAATATGTTGATAAAGCACATAACGAATATTTACATATTGCAGTTTCTTCCGGAATTCCGACTTTGTTGGTTTACTTGAGTTTTTTACTACTGATAATACGAAACGGGTTAATGAAATTAAAGAGCAATGATAATTTAATGCTTTTACTTTTATCAAGTGTTATAGGTTATATGGCTGCAGCATTTTTCAATATAAGTGTAGTTTCTGTAGCTTATATATATTGGATATTTTTAGGACTTATAGTTTCATATAGAAGTAATAAATTAAATGTTTAAATAAATGTAACTAACAAAATACAGAGGTATTATATGAAATTATTTTTATCAGTAATCATTGGAATTGCAGGATTGTTAATTGGATATAAAATTCCCGAGTTCTCTCAGAAGATTATGCAATACAAGAAGGGAAAAAATTTTAAGGAAATAGGTGAAGAAAGCTTTAATATAAATATGCTTTTGTGCCTATTTAATGGAATGATATGGGGGTATTCATTTTATAGATTAGATAACATATTTCATGTTGCTTTGATAGTCATTCTTATGACTTTAGGATTAATAATTGCTTATATTGATGTGAAAATAAGAATTATACCCAATGAGCTAATATTAGTCATTTTAACACTTGGTATAGTTTTTCAAATAACATATTTTGAATTTAGAGCTTTAGTAGGAGCAGCAATCAGTATGATTGTGATGATGGTGGTTTTTACAGCTGTGGCCGGATTTGTAGGATTTGGAAAGGTTGGAGCTGGTGATGTGAAGCTTGCAGGGGTTATGGGACTTAGCTTAGGTTATCCGTTAATTATTACGGCAATAGGAATTATGGCAATTGTATTAATATTATTCATTTTATCAGGTATGGCTCTTAAGAAAATATATCTGTCAACAATGCTTCCTTTTGCACCGTTTATGATAACAGGTTACATTACAGCATTATTAACTTTAGTATAATTCTAAGAGGGGGACTCTAATGAAAGGGAAATGTGATTGGTTCAGAAATGAAGAAGATGGACAAGGTATGGTTGAATACGGGTTAATAATTGGTTTAGTTGCAATGGCAATCGTAGTTACTTTATCTTCGCTGGGTGATGCAATTAGTAAACAGTTATATGAAAATACAATAAGCAAAATGACCTTTTAGGTCTCAACACAAAATGTACGATTTTTCTTGATTTGTAATAATGTGAATAAATAATTCACAATATTAATAAATAAAATAAAAAAATAATATGGGGGTCAAAATGAAAAAAATAATGAATTGGTTAAAAAATGAAGAAAGTGGTCAAGGTATGGTTGAGTACGGCTTAATAATTGCACTAGTTGCAGTTGTACTTATTGGTGCCTTAGTTGGGCTTCGAGGCGGATTAGAAAACATATTTGGCGATGCTGAAACTGTACTTAATGATCCAAGTTCAGCAGTAACAAATTAATAACTATTTTTTAAAAAGCACCGGCTCGTCCATTTGGTCGGGTTCGGTGTTTTTACCTTAAAAGGGGAGGGAGAAAACTGAAACTTAAACATATAATAATAAAAGAAAAAGGACAGGCGATGGTTGAGTTTGCATTGGTGCTCCCTATAATATTGTTGTTTATGGGGGGGGTAATTGATTTTGGATGGATTTTTCATAATCAATTGGCTGCAAATAATGCAAGCAGAGAAGCAGCAAGGTATATTTCAATACACTATTATTTTGACAATATGAATACAACAACAGCTACTACAAAGGCAACAGAAATAATTAACGATTATGTTAAACTTGTAGAATTGTCTGTTGATAACATAACACCAGAGGATGATGACGTCAATGGTGGTAAAAAGGTAAAGATAAAATTATCAGGAAAGGTTATTATTTTAACGCCTATTCTTAGAGCAATAATAGACAGTGATGGTGATGGTAAATTTCCTATAAAAGCGGAAACGACAATGAGGGTGGAAAAGTAGTTAATGGGGTGATGATATATTGAAAATTAAAGATTATTTTAATAAATTCAGAAAAGAAGAAAGCGGTAATGTAGTTGTTATAGTAGCAATGTTAATGACTATATTAATGGGATTTTCAGCGTTTGCTATAGATTTAGGAATGAAATACAACGAAACATCAATTATGCAAAAAGGATTGGATAGCATAGCTTTAGCCGCAGTTAGAGAATTACCTGCTGACAATACATCTTCACCGAAATGGAACAACGCTATAAATGCAGCAATAAAGTATGCAGAGTTAAATAATATAAAAGACATAACAGAAAGCAGTTTAACACCTATATATGAGGACGGTAAAATAATCGGACTAACCGTAGGTGGAAGCAATGAAATTCAATATTATTTTGCAAGTATTTTTGGAATAAATAAGGGCTCGGTTAATAAGAAAGCAACTGCCAAATTATTAAAGGTAAGCGGAGTAACGGGTTTATTACCACTAGCGTTACCAAAGGCAGTTATGGATAAAATTATAGATGAAGGGTTAATGGGACAAAACATAACGTTGAAGCTTGGACCTGAAAAAATTGATGGTGTAGGTGAAGATGATATGAGACAAGATTTTGAAGATGAATTTGATTTAGCGGGAAATGAAGGCTGGAGAGGGGCAATAAATTTTGTAAGTATTACTAATTTGAATAATACACTCCCTGGAGGTGATTACAAAAGTGCCATGGAAAGCGGCGGTTTTAATCATATAGCGAATATAGGAGATCCTGTAACCACAAATTCCGGTACAATGCCTGTCTTAGTAGAAGGCAAAATAGTGATTGGACAAGATGCTACAATACCTGTTATACAGAAGGATGCTAATGGAGTGTTGAGAATAGTTGGATTTGTTACTTTTAAAATTACAAATCTTGAGGGAAATGATCAAAATCAAAAGAAAATAAGTATAGTAACATCATCATATGTAAGTAATTATATAACAGCAGGCGATACTGAGACCGGAGTAATTATGAATGATTATGGTGTTAGAGCAGCTAAATTGGTTGATTATTAAATTAAGGCATACAGGAGCAGACAAATGAAAAAAGTAAAAATATTGGCATTTGTGACGGCAGTTATTGCTGCTGTCCTTTTATATAATTTTCTTAACTCACTTGGTGAAAAGGCAAGTGTTGAGGTTGTTAAGACAGGGGTGTTAACAGCATCCATAAATATTCCTCCTAATACGACCATAACAGCTGATATGGTCGAAATATCTGAAATTCCGGCGGAAGCAGCTCACAAGGAAGCAGTTTTAAATGAAGCTGCTGCCGTCGGAAAATTTTCCAAGTATGAAATTACAGCAGGAGAACAGGTTTTATCAACTAAATTAATATCACCTGAAGGTGGCGGAGGAGACGGAACTCTCGCCTATGAAATTAAGCCGGGCATGCGTGCTATTTCCATAGGAGTAGGAAATTTGTCAGGATTAGTAGGTATGATAAAACCCAGAAATACTGTTGATATTATAGCCCAATTTCAAAAACCGGAAAAACAACCGGATGGCAGTGAAAAGATTATAGATTATACAACTATGCTTGCTGAAAACATTACTGTTTTAACAGTGGATGATGTATTATCACAGGAAGGAAAGACAATAAATCCAGAAACCGGGTTAGCTTATACATCTGTTACTTTACAGGTATCAACAACTCAGGCAATGGAGCTGAGTATGGCGGAATATAAGGGACAGCTCAGACTAATATTAAGGTCGCCTTTGGATAATGTTATAATTTCACCTAAAACAATAAAATTTGACGATATAATAATCAATTATTGACAAGGGGGCAAAAATGAAAATTAAGGTTTTATTAATCAGCAAAATGGAAAGAAATATCGGTGCTCTCAAGTCGATGATAAATGATGAAGATATAGCTGTAATAGGAGAATCCATAGGTGGTTCAGTTGCATTGGACAAAATAGAAAACACATCTCCTGATATAATAATAATGACATTGGGAGAGGGAGATACGGATGTATTAAGCTTAGCAGAACGTATAACTCTTCACAGACCTCGTACATTTGTGATTTTAGTTTCTGAAAATTTAGATGTTGAAACTATGCAAGCTGCTGTTGCAGCAGGTTGTCATAATATTACCGCATTTCCTGCTTCATCAAAGGAATTTGCCGAATATATCAAGACGGTATACAATAATGAATCCTTGCGTATAAAATCCTTAAGCGATAAAGAAACTTTGTTATGGTCTTCTACAGTTATAACTATTTTTGGTGCTAAGGGCGGGCTTGGGAAAAGTACAATTGCAGCAAATTTAGCGGTTAAACTTGCTGAGAAAAGAAAAAAGGTCGCACTGATTGACTTGGATTTACAATTTGGTGATTTGCATATTTTTCTTGACATTGAACCAAAAGATACAATAACAGAGTTGGTTCAGGATGTTATTACTCCAAACATTGACTCCATAAGAACCTATATGGCTGTACATTCAAGCGGTGTTCATTTGTTATGTGCTCCTAAAAGTCCTGAGTATGCAGAACTAATTTCTGCGGAAAAGATACAAAGCTTATTGAGTTTGCTTCGTTCATATTATGATTATGTAATTGTTGATACTTCTCCTTCTTTTAACGATGTAACCATGACGGCCATAGAAGCATCTTCCATTATATTTTTTGTTACAGGGCTTGATATATCAATTTTAAGAAATTCAAAGCTCAGTATTGCGATATTAGAATCGTTGCAGCAAACAGATAAGGTCAGATTAATAGTGAACAGAGCAGTTGATATGAATTCAATCACTATTAATGATGTTCAAAAAATTATAGGTTACCCCATATGGGCAAAGATACCAAGTGATTATAAGGTAGCTGTTAATGCATTAAACAGAGGTGTACCATTTGTGACTGGGGCACCTAACAGTAAGTTGAGCGAATCCGTAAGTTTGTTGACTGATGTATTGATAAAAGGTAATTCAAATTTTAGTATTATGGGTAAAAATAATAAGGGATTAGGAAAAAAATTTAAGATGTTCAAGAAAAAATAATCATAAGGGTGGTAGGACATGAGTTTATTAGATCGTCTTGAAAAGCAAAAAATGTCTGTGGCTGAAGAAAATATAACAACAGATGCACCTGCTGTAAACAAGAATGTATACAATGATGAATATGCTGATTTAAAAGAACGTGTCCATCGTGATTTTATCGAAAAAGTAAATCAGCAGGACTTGAGTTTGTTAGATATAAAGGGTGATAAGGAAGCGGAGCTGTTAAAGATAATGGAATCATTGATTGAAGCAATGGCACCCCATGTTTCCAGAACAGAACGCTCAAAATTGTTAAAGGAAATATACAATGATGTAATGGGTTTAGGCCCTCTTGAAGCATTATTGAATGATAATGAAGTAACTGAAATTATGGTAAACGGGCCACATCGTGTTTATGTGGAGAGAAAAGGTAAGTTAGAGCTTTCAGATGTTGTGTTTAAGGATGACGCACATGTTATGAACATTATTAACCGAATTGTGTCGCAGGTTGGGAGAAGGGTTGACGAATCAAGTCCCATGGTTGATGCACGCCTAATGGATGGTTCTCGTTTTAATGCAGTTATACCTCCCCTGTCATTGGTAGGTCCAAGCATGACAATACGTAAGTTTTCCAAAAAACCATTTACAGCCAATGACCTTATAAAGTTTGGTTCAATATCGCCTAAGATGGTTTCTTTTTTGGAAGCTTGTGTAAAGGGTAGAATGAACATAATTGTAGCCGGTGGTACCGGTAGCGGAAAAACAACTTTATTGAATGTTTTATCAAGCTGCATTCCTAACAATGAGCGTATAGTTACAATAGAAGATGCTGCGGAGCTTCAATTAATGCAGGATCATGTGGTTACTCTTGAAAGCAGACCACCCAATTTAGAGGGAAAAGGTCAAATTACCATAAGAGATTTGGTTAAAAATTCACTGCGTATGAGACCCGACAGAATAATTGTAGGAGAGGTTCGTTCCGGAGAAACCTTAGATATGCTTCAGGCGATGAACACTGGTCACGATGGGTCTTTAACCACTGCACATGCTAACTCACCAAGAGAATTAATGTCGCGTTTGGAAACAATGGTTTTAATGTCAGGTATGGATTTACCTGTTAGAGCTATAAGAGAACAAATTCAATCCGGATTGGATGTAGTGGTTCATCAATCAAGATTGAAGGATGGTTCCAGAAAGGTTGTTAATATAACTGAAGTTGTTGGTATGGAAGGAGATACAATAACTCTTCAAGATATATTTACATATAAAGTAGAAGGCGTTGATACCTTAGGAAGAATGAAGGGTAGTTTCTTAGCAACCGGAATTCGTCCTAACTTTGTTGAAAAGCTTGCAGCCAGTGGTATTCTTGTGAGAGATGATTGGTTCACAAATTGAGGTAAAAAATATGGATATTATATTAATTTCGATAAATTTAGCAATATTAGTATATCTTATATTAATTCTTTTGTTTTCAAAAGTAGGCAATGAACATGTTAGATACAGATTATCTAAATATTTCAAAGAAAATAATGTAGATGATGTACAAGAGCAGTTTATAAAAGAAAAATCAGAGGAACAAAATAAAAGAAAAAAGGATAGATTTAAGCTTGCAAGTAAAGAATTTTCCAACCATATAATTTCTTCGGGTATAAAGCTAAAGCCAAATGAATTTATTTATTTGTGGTTTGGATTAACATTAATCCCTTCGACTGTTGTGCTGTTTTTAGGAGGCAGCATTGTTACTTCTGTTGCACTTTCTATTATAGGCATTGCAATTCCACCGTTTCTTTTAAATAATGCACGTAAAAAACGTGAGGATTTGTTTGATAAACAGCTTGGTGATGCAACGGTAATAATGGGAAACAGCATAAAAGGCGGGTTTACCTTTATACAGTCCATAGAAAATATTGCCGCTGAAATGCAGCCACCAATATCCGCAGAATTTTCAAAAGTGTTAAAAGAGATACATTATGGAGTTAAGCAACAGGATGCCCTTAACCATATGGTTGAACGAACTAAAAATAAAGACTTGGAGCTGTTAGTATCAGCTGTTTTGACTTCCACCCAAGTTGGTAGCAATTTATCTGAGATATTGGAAACAATTTCGTTAACTGTAAGAGATCGTATAAGAATTAAAAATGAAATAAAAACATTGACAGCTCAAGGAAGAATATCCGGGCTAATAATAGGTTTACTTCCTGTAGTGCTGATTTTAGCAATTATGGTTATGACTCCAAGTTACTTTGAAGGTTTTTTTGATTCATTAATTGGAAAAATATTGGTTGGTGTTTCAATAGCATTAGAAATAATCGGTTTTGCTTTTATAAACAAAATTGTCAATATAAAAATGTGAGGTAAATATGACTCTTTATATATCTTTAGCTTTTGCATTATTTATTTTTAATACTATTATTATTTTGTTTTATAGTTACGGGATAAATTATGATAAAGTAAACGGTCGTTTGTCAAGATTAACAAACAATGAGAAAGAGATTGTGTTGGATGATGATTTAAATAAATCGCTGTCTGAAAGATTTATCAGTCCAATGACTGAATCTATAATTAAATCACTTGGCAAATTTATTCCGGAAAATGGCTCGGACAATAAAAAATCAGAAAGCTTAAGAAAACAACTTCGTCAAGCAGGTATATCCTTGATGCCAAAAGAATATAAAGCCATAAATGTTATAATTATAATAGGAAGTTCTGCTTTGTTTTTTATTATTGCTTTGTTATTGAACATGAATAGCTTTAGTGTTATAATTGCTCCCTTATTTGGCGCTTATGCTGCATTCACCATAATGCGCTTCAGTTTAATGAGTCGAATATCAATGCGTAAAGAAAAAATGGAACGCCAGCTTCCCGATGTTTTGGACATGCTTAGTGTCAACGTAGAGGCGGGCTTGGGTTTTGAACAAGCAATACTGCATATAATACAACACTTTCAAGGACCATTAATTGATGAATTAAATATAACTTATAGAGAAATGTCCATGGGTAGAAGCAGAAGGGATGCACTTAAGCTTCTTGGAGAAAGGTGTGACGTAGACGATTTAAAATCTTTTACCGGCTCTATAAATCAGGCAAGTAAATTAGGTATATCAGTGAAAAATATATTGCATGCACAAGCGTCTGCAATTAGAGAAAGCAGAAGAAGCAAGGTGGAGGAAAAGGCACATAAGATGTCTATCAAAATTCTTATTCCAATGGTTTTATTTATTTTTCCGGTAATATTTATAGTGCTTATGGGACCGGCGGTTGTTTCCATAATAGAAATGTTTGGTGGAATGTAATGAAGATTCTATGTAATAATAAATTAGTCGCGGATAAGGTTTTAAAGGCAGATACATTTGGAACCCGATTCATTGGCTTAATGAACAGAAAGACACTTAATATTAATGAAGGGTTATTACTAATCCATTGTTCTTCCATACATTGTTTTTTTATGAAATTCACCATTGATGCAATATATTTATCTAAGGATATGAAGGTATTATATAAGGAAACGATTAAACCATGGAAGATTGGTAAAATAGTAAAAGGGTGCACTAATGTATTAGAGCTTGCTGAAGGTGCAGCAAAAGATATTTCAATTGGGGATAATATTGTATTTGTTGAATAAATCAGTTGACGCCATAGGCGTCTTTTTTATATAATTAATTAAATATAATGAAGGAGTTAGTGATGAATGAATCAGAAGAAGTATCCCTATTAGAAATTAATAGCCCGGGAAATAATGAAAATATATCTGAAGATGCAGACATTTTAGATATAAGAAGGTCTCAAAGATTCAGCAAAATTATTTATTTATTGCCCATATTATTTGTAATATGCGTAATACCTTTAATTACATACGGAAAAATAGTGGAACTTACTCCTATGGAAGCAGATTTCTGGAAGGGTGGGACAACCCATGTGGATTTTTTTAGCTATTATAAAGCAGTTTTTTTAAGAATTTCTGCTTTTATAATGGTCATATTTCTTGCAAAGTTATACTTCAGCCGCAATTTTAAGTTTTATAATGATAAACGATACTATATTCTAATGATTATATATGTTGCATGCGTCATATTATCAACTGTTTTTGCATATAACAAGACTGTAGCGCTGCTGGGATTTATAGAAATGTATCAAGGAATGTCGGTTTTATTAAGTTATATTTTGATTATGTTTTATGTTATGAACATAGTCAATGATGAAAAAGATGTCAAGATAATTGTTAATGCTTTTGTTGTTCTTGTGATAATTGTAGGCATATTAGGTATAAGTCAATACTTTGGATATGATTTATTGCAGACTGATATAGGAAAGAGTTTAATAACCCCTAAGGAACTTGAAGGAGCAGAACTTAAGTTTTCAAGTGGTAAGTTTTCTATATCGGGTACAATGTATAACTCCAATTTTGTAGGAAGCTATGGGGCATTGGTGCTTCCTATGATGATTATGTTGTATTTATATTCTGATGGAAGAAAACAAATTATATATTTAATTGCATCAATACTTGCATATACAACTTGGCTTGGTTGCAATTCAAGAGCCGGATACTTGGGGATTATTTTCTCTGTATTAATTGCAATAATATTTTTTAGAAAAATAATTAAAGATAATTATAAGAAATTGTTGCTTTTATCTATTATTTATATTGTTATAACCATTATATTTAATGTTGCATCAAATGGCAGGGTATCTAGCCAGCTTACAAGGTTAAGCCCTATAACCGAAGCAAAAAGCATCGATAATGTTCAGAAGAATAAAAAAGTTTGGTTTGAAGAAATTTCAGTTAAAGATAATACATTTACAGTAAGGACAACAACAGAAGAATTAATTGCAGTAGTTAAAAATTATGAATTATCTATTAAAGATGGAGATGGACAAGTTTTAGAAACAGTTACAGATAGGGAAGGTAATATAACCCTTAAAGATAATAATTACAAGGAATATGCGTTTGCTAATAAAAAGGATTCACCGTTTGTAAAAGTTAAATTATATGGAAGGACATTAGATTTAATAATTTTAGAAGATGATACTTTAAGAGCAGTTTCGTATAATTATAAATTAACTGAGCCTGTAACAGCTCCAAGATTTAAATTATTTGACGGCAGAGAAACTTTTGCTTCTCATAGGGGATATATATGGTCAAGAACAATTCCAATGATTAAGGATACTTTAGTTTTAGGGTACGGTCCTGACAATTATGGCATGGTATTTCCTCAGGAAGATTATGTGGGGAGATTTAATACAGGGAATGGTATGACGAAAATTATTATTGATAAACCGCATAACATGTATATGCAGACTGCTGTTAATACAGGAGCAATATCTTTGTTATCCTTGGTTTTTATTTGGGGTATTTACGTTATTGACTGTAATAGATTGTATAAAAACAGAGGAATTAATACTGTTTATGATTATATAGGGATTGCATCTTTTATGGGAGTTACAGCATATTTGGCTGCAGGAATGTTTAATGATAATATAATTTCTGTGACACCATTATTTTGGACTTTATTGGGCCTCGGGACAAGTATAAATAAGATGAACAAACAAAATAAAAGCTTACACGAATAATACATGTAAGCTTTAAATTCATTCTTGTTAAAACTAAATAACTTAAGTTCCAGACATGATTAGTTCTATTGCTCCATTAATCTGGATAAGTACCAGTTAAGCCATCCATACTAACAGTAACCGCTCCAGATGAAGCATTTACAGAAATATTTGCGGTACTAAAGTCACTGCCTAGATAATCTTTAATATCAGATTCGGTTACATCTTCCAAGTCTATTTGTTTAATAACAGACACAGCTTTTGCTGCAGTATATGCAGTTCTGGCATTTGCTTCACCTACTTGATCTCTTGATTCATCAATTAATCCGTCAAATGTAGGTAATGCCAACATAGCCAATACTGCCAAAATCGCAATTACAACTATTAATTCAATTAATGTAAAACCTTTTTTACCTTTAAATAATTTTTTATTCATAACGTCCACCCCTTAATCCTTTCTTTTCTTCGCTAATCTTCTCTTTAAAATATCAATATCATTATATCTTTTTACTTAAAGCTTGTCAATTGAAATTTTGTAAAGTTTCAAAGTTAATTTCTTAAAAATCCTTTTAATTCAGTTTCTTTTGTACATTTTTCCATTGCTTCACTTAATTCTATGATTCCAGAATTAACTAAGTCAGCTAATGACTTATCTAAGAGCATCATGCCATCCTTGCTGCCTGTTTGAATAGTTGAATTAATCTGAAATGTTTTTCCCTCCCTTATCATATTTGCAACTGCATCGTTGCATACAAGTAATTCTAAAGCTGAAGTTCTGCCTCCGCCTATTTTCTTAACAAGCTGCTGTGAAATAACGCATTTTAAAACAGTTGCTAATTGTGACCTTACTTGCTGTTGCTGATGAGGCGGGAATACATCGATGATTCTATCAATGGTCTTAGACGATCCAGTAGTATGTAATGTTGAAAAAACTAAATGGCCTGTTTCAGCAGCAGTTATTGCAGCAGATATTGTTTCTAGGTCACGCATTTCTCCTACAAATATTATGTCAGGATCTTCTCTCATTGCACTTCTTATGGCATCCTGAAAGGATATTACATCGCTGCCAATTTCTCTTTGATTAATAATGCTGTTTTTATTTTTATGGGCATATTCTATTGGATCCTCGATTGTAATTATATGTCCGTGTCTGTGAATATTTGCATAATCAATCATTGCAGCTAATGTAGTTGATTTGCCACTTCCGGTAGGTCCAGTTACTAAAACTAAACCTCTAGGTAGCATTGCAAATTTTTTTAACACTTCCGGCAGATTTAATTCTTCAAATGATGGTATGTTGTCATTTAAAATTCTAAGAGCTGCTCCAATTTTTCCTCTTTGTCTGAAAACATTCACTCTGTATCTTCTGCCTTCTGAATCTTCATAGGCAAAATCTACGTCATTGTTCTTCATAAATTTATTTTTGTTTTCTTCAGACATTAGTGGAATAAGGATTGCTTCATAATCTATTGAGTCAAAATTATCAGCAAGCATCATAATTTCACCATCTTTACGTATGAAAGGTTTTTCACCGGAAATCAAGTGAATATCTGATGCACCTTTTAATCTTGCAGTTGATACAATTAATTCTATGTTCATTTTTTTCTCCTATGCTAATTTTTTGTCATGAATATTAATCAACGGAATAAACTATTTTTTCAAGCTCTGATATGCTTGTTTCTCCGTTAATTGTCAATTCCATAATACTATCTTTCAGAAATTTAGTTTGCTTTTTTCTTTGATATTCTTGCATTTCATGTATAGTTGAGCCCTTGGCAATCATTTCTCTTAAGTTACCATCAACCTTTACTATTTCATAAATTCCTTTTCTGCCTGAATAGCCTGAATAATTGCATTTGTCACAGCCTACAGGACGGTACAAATAATCTGTTTTGCTATTTAATAAAAGTTTTTCCTTTACAGATAATTCATATTTTTCTTTGCAGTGAGGACACAGTAATTTAACCAATCTTTGAGCTATTATTCCGCTTAGAGATGCACCTACCAAGTATGGTTCTATTCCCATGTCAATTAGTCTAGCTATAGTTGCTATTGAATCATTTGTATGTATACTTCCAAGAACAAGGTGTCCTGTAATAGAAGAACGTATAGCTATTTCAGCTGTTTCATTGTCACGAATTTCCCCAATCATTATTATATCCGGGTCCTGACGCAATATGCTCCTTAAGGCATTGGCAAATGTAAGACCTGCCTTATTATTTACTTGTACCTGACTAACACCATCTATAGGTCTTTCAACGGGATCTTCCACGGTAATTATGTTATTGTTTTTATGTATAAGTTCATTTATTAGTGCATAAAGTGTGGTTGTTTTTCCACTGCCTGTAGGCCCAGTTACTAATATAATTCCGTTTGGAGTTTTTAGGATTTCCTTAATGTGCCCTAAATCAGATTCATTTAAACCAACTTGTTTTATATTTAAAGGAGCTACATTGGCATTGTTTAAAAGTCTTAAAACCACTTTTTCTCCATAAATAGTAGGCAATATTGAAACTCTTAAATCAACGTTAATATTCCCTGATTCAAAGTGAAAACCGCCATCTTGTGGAATTCTTTTTTCCGCAATATTCAGTCCACTTAATATTTTAATTCTTGTTACTATAGAATTATGAGCTGCAATTCTCATAGTAGCATGATGCAGTAAATCGCCGTCTACCCTGATTCTCACATTTAAATCATGTTTTGATGGCTCAATGTGTATATCGCTTGCTCCTTTTAAGGCTGCTTGGGAAATAAGTGTGGATACAATTTTTACTGTAGGAGTGCCTTCTATATTATCTCCTGCTAAAATCAAATCTTTATCTAAATCATCAGTTTCAAACGTCTTGTTTATATTTTCAACGGCTCTTTGTACAACTGAATCGCTATAATTTGTATCTATGGCTTTAAAAATATCTTCTTTTACTGAAAGCACAGTCTTAACTTCATGTCCGGTCATAACATTTATTTCATCAAAAATATAAAAGTTTAAGGGGTCACTGGTTGCAATAATCAATACATTATCGTCAAAGTCAATGGGTATTATTTTATGAGCTCTGGCAAATGTCTCACTTACTAATTTTACTGCTTTTTGATTAATCTTATAGTTCTTTAAGTTAATAAAAGGAGAATTTACTTTGCTTGATAAGCATTCCAACATGTTTTTTTCTGTTACATAATCAAGCTCAATTAAAATATCACCAAGTCTTTTATCAGGAACCTTTTTTTGAACTTCAAGAGCTCTTTCAAGTTGTTTTTCAGATATATAGCCGTTTGATATAAGCAATTGACCTAAGGGTATATTTTTATTCATTTTACTTTTCCTTTCTTTATTTTGATGATATAATTATCTATATTAATCGAGAGGTAATTGCATGGATGTAATTTTTATGATATTTTATTTTCTTTATGGACTTGCTATTGGAAGCTTTTTAAATGTTGTCATTTATAGATTGCCAATACATATGCCTATTGCAAAGGGTAGATCAATGTGTCCCAAATGCAGCACCACATTAACTTCGCTAGATTTAGTGCCTGTTTTTAGTTTTTTGTTTTTGAAAGGCAAGTGCAGATATTGTAAAGCATCTATTTCTTATATTTATCCAATTGTTGAGCTTTTGACTGCAGTCTTATTTACCATGAGTTACTTGATATACGGGCCTACATTGTATTCGGTTGTTATGTGTTTGTTTATATGCGTTCTTATTGTTGCAGCAGGTATTGATTTAAAGCATAAGTACATTCCGGACAGGCTATCTGTAATAATAATTTGTCTTGCTATTATATCATTCCTTTTAAACCCACTAGTGTCTGTCAAAAGCCGCCTGCTTGGTGCATTTGTTATCAGCGGTATCATGTATATTATCTCCTATTTTACAGGCGGAGGAATAGGCGGGGGAGATATAAAGCTGTTTTTTGCCACAGGACTTTTACTGGGGCTAAAATTAAATATACTATCATTTTTATTAGGATACTTAATAGCCGGGCTTACAATTATAGTCCCATATATTAAAAAACAATTACCTAAAAATCATGAAGTTCCAATGGCTCCGTATTTTGCAGTTTCTCTTACCTTTGCAGCTTTGTTTGGAGAGCAATTCTTATGGTGGTACTTGGGTTTAATATAGTTATTTTATATAATTCGGGGGAGCCACAGTCTTTTGTGTACTTGCTATTTCATTCCAAGATGCATCATAAATTTTAATATTAACAAATATTAAATAAGTACCTTCTTCAAATGTAACTGTAATATTTCTTTCCGGGAATAAATCATTTGCAAGGTCAGTGCCGTTAAAACTCTTTACATCATTGTTATTAGGTATTTTATACAATAGAGTATCGCTGTTATCAATGCCCACAACATCGCTTAATTCCCGCAATTCTTCTATAACCTGATTGTAAATGGTATTTGTCATGCTGGTGGCTTCTGTTTTGTTATAGATACCATCTGAAATTTTAAAAAGAGGAGTTATAAATGAGGTTATAAACACTCCTACAACCCCTAATAATGTAAGTGTTATAACAATTTCTATTAAAGTAAACCCTTTCTTATTCATGCTTGCCTCACTTATGGAGTAGGGTATCTGTAGTATATAAAAACATTGTCGCTTTCCGGATCATCCAAGGTATATTCGTGTAGAGTTATGCTGTGTCCGTTACCAAGGTTTATTGATTTAGTATCCACTGAAGCATCATTGTTGTCTCCCATGTCTATTTTATAAGCAAAATCATTCGTAGCCTTATCAAATGCAATGTTTTTTTTAGTAATACCCAATGAGCCACCAAAAACCTGCAAAAATCCCATAGATAGTATTGATAATAAGGTGATGCTAACAACCACTTCTATTAATGTAAATCCATATTTATTATTATTCAAAATATCACCTCTTAATCATAGGTTGTATCCCAATCATTACCATCTCTAGAATCGTTTATTCTATCTATTTCATCTTGTATATGTTGGGTTAATAGAGGACATTTAGTTATTTCGTCATACTCTATATTACCTTGAGTTGTTCCCAGATGAGAAATGTTTGATTCCTTTTTGCCGCTTAATGTTATAATACCCACAGAACTGATATATTCTGCATCAATATTTCCATTACCATCATTTTTTAAATCAATATTACCACCTGAGGTTATGTCCTTAGTTATTATATTACCATTATTTGTATTTATTATATTTATACTTCCTGCTGCGCTTAAATCTCCTATATTGATATTTCCATTATTTTCGTTTAAAATTGTAATAGTGCCATTTGAGCAAATATTGCCTAGGTAAATAGGACCATTATTGACACTGGTTATTGTAACATTGACATCTACATATATATTACTTAAGGTAATAGTTCCGTTGTTGTTCAAGTTTATATTAATATCACCCATAGAATATGTTTCATTTACAGTTATATTACCATTGTTATTATTTTCAATAGAAACAGTCGTTGATTCATTAGAAACATATATACTTCCATCTATATTTATATTGTTATTATTGCCATTTATTATGGTTACATTTCCATTTGCACCTGTACCTGTAGTTAAAATATTTCCTCCAATATTTATATTTGAACCTTCAGTTATTATACTTATGTCGGAATCATTTGATATAATATTACCATCGACATCACCAATTATATTACCATCACTATCTACAACATTGTCATCTAAATCCTCTAAATCGCTCCATGAGCCACCACCACCCGAAGAATTATAAGCTTGTTTCATTTCTCCAACTAAGCTGTATTCATGCCCTCTGTAGTTGGCAGTTGTGGATACCTGAACAATTATATCAAAACTGGTTAAATCCATCATTTTAACAGTTTCACCGTTTTCATAATCACTGCGATCAAAAATAAGATTATTAAAATTTACAGTTATTTTATTAAAAACTCTAAAATCAGAATCAGCTTCCAGTATTGTTGAACCGCTTGTTTCAAAACCGCTCAGGTTCGGATTTATTACAGGATCATCACCATTACTGGGGATGACACAATAAGTTCTATCTTCAAAGGATGTAATAGAATTATTGACAAAAGCTAGTTGACCAGCTTCTATGGTATCAGTTATTGCCATATTTATTGTTTTAGCCCCATAGTAGGCTTGAGAATAGTTTCTTTGAACAATGCTTGAATTGATTCCAAATGATAAGGTTGAAGAAATTCCAACAACAATAATCATAAAAAGCATCATAAAAACAATTATCAGAATTAAGCTAGATCCTTTTTTATTTTTTAAATAATATGGCATTTTTAACTCCTGTATCTATACGATGTAGTAAATTTCAACAGTTAGATTTCCTGTAAATGTTCCGCCGGATATGCTGCCATTAACTGAAGTTACATTTATGCTTTTATTGCTTTTATTTATGGTATTGACCATATTCATTACATCATCCAAATTTCCTTGTATGTTTATAGTGCAATAAAATATAGGAGTTAAATTATTCTCTGAACTACTAGTTTTTTCTGCTTGGTTTTCCAAATTTTGATTTGCCAAACTAGCATCGGAATTTTCTAATTTTAATTTTTGATTAATTAAATTTAAAATTAAACTGGATATGTCATTTAAATTTTCCGGTGTTGAGCCTTCGTTTGGCATACCAAAAGAAAGGCTTATCAGTTTTAAATTATAAGATTCAATAAAATCCTGCATCATATTGTCAACATATGTGTCATCAATATTTTTGTAGAAGTAATCACTTTTGTTTAATTCATATTCAGTTTTAATTTTTTCATCAATATTGCTGAATGCTTCCACTGTTATATTAATTTCTTTTTCAAGCATTTCCAATTCGCTTAATTGCAATTTGCTGGTAGTTATTGCTTCAACTGAAGGCACAATTACATATTTTAAGCTCAATGTAAAAACAGATACTACTAAAAGTATTAAAAGCATCTTCTTTTCTCTATCAGTTAATTTCATTATTGACACCACTTTTCAAAACGCATGATATTGTAAATACATACTGACTATTAACAAATGCAGGGGCTTCGGAAATAAATATATTTCCCGCAGCCCTGAGACTATACCCGTTGTAATTTACCTCACGGAATATACCAGAGTTTTTTATGTTTGAAACATATTGAGGAATATTTCTAGCATAGGGAGCACTCATTGTTAAAACATAGGAGTCCTTTGAATAATTCATACTTAATAATTGCATTTCCGGAAGTAAATTACTTTTTATAGTTAGATATTCTGTATTTGTAAGTCTTGGTAATGACTGAATTTTTGACATGGTGTCCTGAACTAATTGATTATATATCTTAACATCTTCGTATACTACCTGCTTGTCTGCAATATTTTCAAAAGTAACAGCGGTTTCAGAATTATTAACACTTAATTGTTTTTCTTTTACCAGATTATTTATATATTTATTATAATAAAGTAAACTGCCACTAATTATAAGCATAACTATAATGCTTGCAATTGCAACTTTTTCAGCCTTCCCGTTTAAGGTAAAGGTTTTTAATCTAAATGAATTTTTAACTTTATAAACCTTTAAAAAGTCAATATCTCTTTTCATGTAATTAACCTCTCTTAACCAGTGAACCCAACACATTTATGTAATTTTTCACATTGATAAACTTTTTTTTACATTTGATTAAGCCAAAGCTGTTAAATTTAATGCTGGTTAAACCTGTATTAGTTTCAATGGTTCTGAGTAATTCTGGCAATTCATAGATGCTTCCTATTATATAAATATTCTTAATTTCATTAAGTTTATTTCTTGTTTTTTGAAACTGCAATGTTCTGTTAATATGATCAGATATTTCTTCAAATGCAATATTCAATGCATTGTTTTTCTTGAAATTTACCAGTGATAATTTGATGTTTTTATTCCAAACGCAACAACTCTGGTCTATTAAATACAAGTTTATGCTATCCAAATTAATATCCAATACTATAAAAGTTTTTTCTTTTTTTTCAATGAAGCCAAATAATTTAGCAATGCAATTAGAAGAAATATTAATTGATTTATATTTTATTTGTGACTTTGTTAAAACTTCTAAATAATCTGTTATTATTTGTTTTTTTATTATGAAAACTAATATGTTGTATTTCTTTTCGTCCTTGTTTAAAATGATATAATCAAATAAATAATCTTCCAAGTTGCCAATTGAATTAATAATTTCATTTTTTATCATTTCATATAGTACTTTTTTTCTAGCCACAGGAACTGATATTTCTCTAAATAAAATATTAGAACTGTCTATTATCACATTGACTTTTTTGTTTTTAAAATTTTTGGCTGAAAAATTTTTCAAAACTTCAATCAATTCATTTTCATTATTAATTATTCCATTATTTATAATGTCCTTTTGCAATTCTTCATTAGCATCTTTGTATACAATAATTTTTTTTTTGTTTGCTTTACCATTAATGTATGATATTTGATTGCTGCTTATGCTTAATGTATGTACCAAGCTTTTCACCTCTATCATTGAATTTGTGTATACATTGAATAAATTGGAAGAATAATGGAGATTACTATAAATCCAATAATAATTGCCAGAACAACTATCATAAGAGGTTCTATAAGTGCTACCATTTTCATAATTGCTGTATCTGCTTCTTTTTGAAAGAATTTTCCGGCACTAAATAAGGTTTCGTCCAATGTTCCAGCTTCCTCGCCTATTAACACCATTGATGAAAGCATTTTATCAAAAACATTAATTTTAGCTAATCCTTCTGAAAGCATGTCTCCTTTTCTTAGACCGTCCATTACTGTATTTAATTTATTTTGTATATGTGCATTTCCTATTACTTTTGATGTTATTTCTAAACAAGTAAGTACAGGCACACCGCTTTTAAACAAAATAGAAAATGATGATGCAAATCTATAAGTGTAGACTGTTCGTATGAGTTTTCCAATTACAGGGAGTTTGAGCTTTGCTTCATGAATACTCAATTTAAATGATGGGATTTTCATAAAGTATGTCCACCCTAAAGCAGCAAATGCTATTAACAAAAGTATTAGCCACCATTTTGTGGTAATCAGTTCGCTGAGTCCCAAAAGAATTTTTGTCGGCATAGGAAGATCATTGCCTTCAAACATTGATACAAACTGAGGCAATACAAATGTAACCATGAAAGTAACAGAAATAACGGATACGATTCCCAGAATAATCGGATATATCATGGCTGTCCTAATTTTATTGTTCACTTTATGTTCACCGTCATAATATTCTGACATTGTTGTCATAATGCTGTCCAGGTTACCACTTGATTCTCCGATTTCAATCATGTAGATCAATAGGGAAGGAAATTTATTGTTCATTCCTTTCATTGTGTCTGATAATGATTGGCCTTTTTGCACACCTTCATATAATTCCATACTAGCCTTTTTTAAATGCTTGTTTTCTGAAGATTCATATATAATCATCAGTGTCCTTGATAATGAAACACCTGATTTAAGCATTGTGGAAATTTTGTAACAAAAATCAACGAGATCCTTAGTTTTTATCTTTTTTTCTTGGTAAAAATTAATATCATCAGAATTAACTGCTTCATAGCAATATAAGTCATTTTCTTTTAACTTTTTTATTAATTCTATTTCATTGGCTGCTTCTAAGGTTCCTTTTGCAATTTGTCCCTTATTAGTCTTTGCCTTATAACGATAAATACTCATATGTACCTCGATTGTTGAATTTAATATATTATACATTTTAACACAATATTCATCAAGATAAATTTTATAGAAGTAAAATTTTGTCGATGGCTTCCCTAGTACAATTTGTTGGTTGAAGCTACATAGTTTAATGAATTGACAAGCCCCAATTTTAATGCTAAGATTATCTTGTCACGGGGCAAAGTGACAAGAGATAAGCAAAGAATTTGGAGGAAAAAAATGAAATCAATAATAAGGTTAAGAATGAGTGCACATGATGCTCATTATGGAGGAGACCTTGTGGATGGAGCAAGGATGCTTGGACTGTTTGGAGATGTGGCAACAGAGCTTTTAATCAGAAATGACGGAGATGAAGGTTTATTTGCCGGATATGATAAGATCGAATTTCTGGCGCCTGTATATGCAGGAGACTATATTGAGGCAGAGGGCGAAATAGTTTCTGTCGGCAATTCATCTAGAAAGATGAAATTCGAAGCTAGGAAGGTAATTGTTCCTCGCAAGGATATAAATGATTCTGCTTGTGACTTTTTAGAAGAGCCGATTGTGGTATGCAGGGCTTCAGGTACCTGTGTAGTTCCAAAGGATAAACAGAGAAAATAAAACTGAAACATTCAGTTAGATAATATTATGAAGTGATTTATAGTATGTCAAAAATATTTATTCAATTAATATAAAATATAAGCGCTAATGTTTTAATTATTAGCGTTTTTTTTATGCTTTATTGTTAGCATGCCAATTTTTCTTAAGTTTGTATTATATTAGTTTTATATTTTTGTAAAATAGTTTATGCATTTATGTATATAAATTAATGATTGTAAAATTTTTACAATATTTTGTCGACGATTAATTAACAATAAATTAATTGTATATAATGGTAAAATTTTCTATAATTATAGTACTCTCCAAAAAATATTATTAAAAATGCAAAGGAAATAATATGAACAAGAAGTCCTTAAGGCTTGGAGATATTCTGATTTCAAGGAAAGAAATAACTCAAGAACAATTAAATGAGTCAATTGCAGAGCTAGCATCATCAAATTGCAAGCTGGGAGAATTATTGATTCAAAAGAATTATGTGACAGAGCTAAATGTTGTAGAAGCTTTGTCTCAACAAACAGGAATAGAAGTAATTAACCTTGACAATTATGCAATAAATACTGAAGCAACAAAGAAAATATCTGAAAAACTTGCAAGAAGAACTAATTCGATTCCAATAAATATAATAGATAACAAGCTGCTGGTAGCTATGTCTGATCCACTGAACATTTTTGATATGGAAGACATTGAGCTTGAATCGAATTTGAAGCTTGAAGTGGTATTTGCAATAAAATCTCAAATAATTGAAGCTATTGACAAATATATGTGCAGTAGAAATACAGAGCTAGCGGCTAAGGAAATCATATTAAATACAGATGAAGTAAGCTTAACCAATACATCAGAAGATGATTATGTAAAAAATTCCCCGGTGGTTCGTCTGATTGATTCATTGATAAAACAAGCTTTAAGAAATGGCGCCAGTGACATTCATATTGAACCATTTGAAAGCAAAATAAGAATAAGGTTTAGGATAGATGGTGAATTACATGAAATATTGAATATATCAATCAACTCTCACTCTGCAATAGTAACACGTGTAAAGGTTATGGCAGGAATGAACATAGCTGAAAAAAGACTTCCACAGGATGGAAGAATTGAAATGATTATAGATTCAAATGCAATTGACATGAGAATTTCTGTTTTGCCCACAGTCTATGGAGAAAAAATAGTAATAAGGCTATTAAACAGAGTAAGCTTTTTAAAAACAAAGAAAGAACTTGGGTTTACTGATAATAATTTAAAAATTTTTGATAGTGTAATTGAGTCGCCAAACGGAATAATTCTCGTAACAGGAACTACAGGCTGCGGAAAAACAACAACGATGTATGCATACCTAAATGAACTTAATAAAATAAACAAAAACATTATAACTGTTGAAGACCCTGTTGAATATAAGATTGAAGGAATTAACCAGGTTCAGGTAAACCCTAAAACAGGATTGACATTTGCAAATGGTTTGCGGTCAATATTGAGGCAGGATCCTGATATCATAATGATTGGGGAAATAAGAGACACCGAGACTGCTGAAATAGCTGTGAGAGCAGCTATAACAGGTCATTTGGTCATCAGCACCTTACATACAAATGACGCTCCATCTACAATCATCAGACTGCAGGATATGGGAATAAAAACATATTTAATCTCTGCATCTCTTAAAGGTATATTAGCTCAACGTTTGGTTAAAAAAATATGCAGTAATTGCAAAGTTAAATACCAGGCTGGTGAAGCTGAAAAGAACTTGCTTGAACTAAAAAATGATGTGTCTTTGTACAAAGGAAGAGGCTGCCCTAAATGTTACTTTACAGGCTATAGGGGAAGGATTGCTATACATGAAGTAATGAAGGTTGATAAAACCATCTGCGATATTATATACAAGGGAGGCTCTGTAGAAGAGTTAAAAAAAGCGGCTGTCAGCAATGGGATGATAACTCTTAAAGAAAATTGCAGAAAGTTGGTAATGGATGGCATAACGACAATCGATGAATACTCACAGGTAATATTTAAGATTTAGTAGTTGGAGGAAAAAATGAGTATTTTTAAATGCAAGGTTGTTAGTAGCACCGGAAATATGCAGGTATTTAAATTGGATGGGTTTTCTAAGGAAGATATTATTGAAAATCTAAAGAAAGATAATTTTATAATAATTGATGTTAAAAGTGTTGAGCATACCATGAATAAAATTAATTTAACACTAAAGGATAGCAAGTTAAAGTCTAAAGAGCTGTCCTTATTTTGCAAGCAAATGAATACTATGCTTAAATCCGGAATTACTATTTTAAAATGTATTGAAATACTAAGCAGTCAAACTGAAAATATCAAACTTCGTTCTGTTTTAAATAAAATGTATAAGGAACTTTTAACAGGAAGCAAATTTTCAGAAGCTGTTTATACTCATAAGGATTCATTTCCTGCACTGTTTGTTATAATGGTACAAGCAGGTGAATTAAGTGGAAATATTGAGACTGTAATGGATCGTGTTGCAAGTCATTATACAAAAGAATATAAAATAGAAAGTAATGTAAAGCTAGCTTTTGCATATCCAATTATATTATCAATAGTTGCAACTGCAGTGGTTATATTCCTGTTGGTCAATGTTATGCCCACATTTGTTGATATATATGAAAGTTATGGAGTTCCAATGCCTTTTATGACTTTATTGCTTTTAAATATGAGCCGGTGGTTAAAAAATATGTGGCTTGTAATTTTATTATTTGTTATATTGGCTGTTATTTCTGTAAAAAGACTACGTAAGAATTTTGATGTAAGATACAAGATGGACAGCTTAAGGCTTAGAATGCCTTTGTATGGGATTTTGAAGGTTAAGCTTGCTGCTTCAAGATTTACCCGAACCTTGTCTACACTATTAGGCAGTGGTGTGTCTTTGCTTGAAGCACTTGAAACTGTTTCTACAATTGCTGGAAATGAATATATTGCAAAGCATATTATGAATGCAAGAGAGGATGTGAAAAGCGGATCCTCACTTGCATTTTCTATTCTAAATCAAAATATATTTCCTCCAATAGTTTACTTAATGATTAGGTTAGGAGAAGAGTCTGGTCAGGTTGAAGAAGTTTTGGACAAGACAGCAGATTTTTTTGATGATGAGGTCGAAAATGCAATGCAAAAGCTAATTACTATGATAGAACCGATTTTGATTGTAATTATGGCAGTGATAGTTGGATTTATAATGCTTGCCATGATTACACCTATGTTTGATATGGTTAATATGGTTCAATGAAGCTGAAAGTGTGGAAAGAAATTAATTCTTCGAGGGTTAAGTACTATTGACATCAGAGAAGGTTAAAATAAAAATGATGAGGGGTTATAAGGATGGTAGGATGGATATTAAAAAAAATACGAAATAATAGGGGGTTTACTTTAATTGAGTTGATTTTGGTAATCGGGGTGCTGGTTATTATATCTTCTATTGCCGTTCCAAGATTTTTAGATGTGCAGAAGCAGGCCAAGGAAGATGCTGATTATGCAACCGGTGCCATGATAGCAAAGGCAGCTGAGTTGTATGAGGCTAAAAATGATAATGTTGAAGATACAACAGCAGATGTTTTAATACAAGCTGGCTATATTAATGGGATTACATTTAAGTCGGATAAATTCAAGGATTGTGGACCAGAAGACTTAACAATAAACTATGGAGTAGGTTCTGTTGAAGTTATTGCAAATACTAGTGACACATCAACAGAAATATTATATCCAAGACCCTGATAATACATGTGAAACCGGTAATGGCAGCTAAGAATTAAAAACTATTTTTATGTAAGCCGGTCAGAATAGTATACCTATGCATTTGGAAAGGAAATAACAACTTATTTTATTAGCTTTGCATAAGAGAGGCAGAATATGTTTAGTTCAATATCCGTTGAATTTGATAATGATTCGATAAAAATAACAGAGGGTATAAAAAAAGGGAATTCATTGTCAGTTTTGAAATACATTTCTGTTGAGCTGCCTAAAAATTGTATTGAAGATGGTAAAATAAATAATATAAGTATTGTAAAACAACTTTTGAAAAATGCTTTGAAGAATAACTTTGTTAAAACACAAAAAGCATCATTTATCATCAACAGCAATTTAGTTATTTCCCGGAAAATTGAACTGCCGTATTTAAAGGGTAGGAAAGACTCTAAATCAATGATACATTGCAATCTACAAGATATGTTTTTTGCTAATCTAAAACAATATATTTTCATTTATAAAATTTCAGGCGTTTTTTTAAGAAGTGGAGTGAAATATGCAAGTTATATCATTCAAGGTTTACCACTTGTTATTTATGAGCAATATATTGAGATTGCAAAGAGTTTGAAGCTAGAACTGAAGAAGCTGGATATTTCATCAAATTGTCTGGAAAATATAGCTGTGAATCAATCTAATATCAATCATAAGCAATATGATTCAGAAAACATCAACGCTTTTATCGGAATGAACAAAGATACCTTAATCTTTAGTGTTCTTAATCGAGGCATAAATGAATTTTTTAGAATTTATTATTTTAATGAGAATGTGGAAAATATTGAAAGAGTTGCAGAGGGTGTAGGAGGATATTCTGCCATATACTCAAATACTTACACTGAATTCAGTCAAGATCAAAGCCTAATTTCAGTGTATACAGACATAATCTTAAGGTATTTAAAATATTTTTACTCCACAAGCAAGGGCAAGGAAGAGGTATCAAAAATATATGTATATGGAGATAAAATAAATCAGGAAATAGAAAGGAATTTAAAATCAAATCTGGATATGGAAATTGAGCTGATTAATGATATTTCCAATATTAATGTACAAGATATTACACTACAAGACAATTTTGAAATCAGCAATTACTTGATTTGCACATTGGCTTTGCTAGATAACAAAGAGAGTTCAAACTTTCTGTCAGAAAGCCAAAAATATCATAAACTAAGATTCATTGCTGGTCTAGCTATAATGTCAGTATTGTTAATTTCTTCTTTCGTATGTGCATACAAGGGAATAAATTATTTATATAAATCAAACATAGTTGAAAATGAAATAAAAATTATGCAGATGTTTATTGAAGATAAAGCTAACATTGACCAAAATATAAAAATTGAAGAAAGCAAACTGCAAGTTGATAAATTAAAAAAATATATGGAAAATGCATTATTGATGAGCAATAAAATCAAAATAGAAGATTGTGTAAGCTCGGATTTATTAATTGATATCAATGCTTCAATTCCCAATGAAACCAGTGTTAATTCTGTTTCAATAGATAAAAACAACATACTTCTTATTTGCAGATCAAATAACATGAATGAAATATCAATGCTGTTAAATAACCTGAGAAATACTGAATTTATTAGTAACGTATATATTCCTGAAGTGGAAATCGGTAATGGCAATGGTGAGTTTAGTTTAACATATCAGGTAATCTGCAGCACTACGGTGATAAAATGAAAATCAAAAAATCTGTAATTCTATCAATGAGTATAATTGCATTAGCCACAGCTGCATATTTTTTAAATGTTATCTTTGCACATGATAAACCATTGTTTAAATCTAAGTTTGATGAATATGAACAAATCAGTGCAAGCTATGAAAATATATCTCAAAACCTGAAGCATCTAAAAACATATGAAAAAACTGAGCAGGAGCTTATAAATGAAATTAATGAGTTAAATATACTTCAAAACATTTATCAGGAAGAAATTATCAATATAATAAATGATATTTTAGAATTCTGTGAAATTAATCCTGAAAAAATTTCTTTTTCGGAAATATATACTGTAAATATTAACGAAATGGACAATGAAGAATTTGTAGCAGACAATGCAGGAATCGAAATTATTGAAGCTGAGGCAATGACAGTAAACATTGAATTTTCTTCGACTTATGATTCATTGGTGTCATTTATTGATGAGATACAAAACTTTGATAAAGATATCATCATTTCGAATATTAGAATTATTAAGCATGAGGAAGGAGAAGATATTTTATGCATTATAAATTTAAGCTTCTATGCTCTGCCCATGCGAGAAAAAAAGATGGAATAACATTGGCGGAGATTATTATATCAATTGCTGTTTTAGGTGCTGTCATTGCACCAGTGATGAATTTGTTTTTAATGTCTGCAGAAATAAACAAGGCTAGCAACAAAGAATTTATGTCCATGTTGCAAGCTCAAATGTATTTAGAAGAAATTAAGGCTACGGATAATATAGACACCAGTAAATATGCTTTTAATTCGGAAGAGGGTTGCTATGAAAGAACAATCACTCAAACAGATGATGAATTTGGAGCTGTTATTAAAATAATTCCTAAAGGAAATCTTCTTTATTTTATAAGAGTCTTAATGGTGGATGAAGCTGAAATAATAAATACGTTGGACGGTAGCAAGCTCATGCATTAAATTGGTAATTTATATGATAAATGAATTAAGAAACAAACATGGCTCCACACTGGTTTTATTAGTGATAATAATTGCTTCATTGATATTATTAGGAACATTATTGCTAAGCATAACCGTGTCACAATATAAAATAAGAAAATCTAACTCTGATGTCAAAAGAGCTTTTTATATTTCTGAAAACGGATTAAATGAAGCATATTTGAGGGTGTTGGATTTAATGTGCGAGGCTGCTGATGAATCTATTATCAAGGCTGATGAATACATATCAGCAATGCCTGATGATTTAATCGGAGCTTCAGTTTTATTTAAAAATAATTATAAGCAATGTATTTTAAATAATATAGTAAACACAATCTATGACAACTCTAATCCATATACTGACGTTACAAATAATGTGGGACTTGCTTTTATCTCTGGAAAATTAACTGTAAAAATTAGTTCGAAATACATTACAAAATCAGGAATAGAAAAGACAACTTCAGTTGATATTGTTATTTCAGTGCCCGAATATGTTGAAACAAAGAATAATCTTATTGACTTTACTGCACTTCTTATGTTTAATAACTTTAGTTTGTGAGGAAATTATGAAAAGAAATCAAAATGGATTTACCTTGATTGAATTGTTGATTACACTTGGAATTATGAGTTTTATAACTGCAATGGTATTTGGGCTTTTTATAATAAATTTTAATAATTATGTAACAATAAACAATGATTCAAGATTACAGTTTCAGTCTCAATATATACTTAACTTTGTTTCGAATAAAATTATGGAATCTAAATGTGTTGAGGTCATATTAACGGGGACATCAAGCTTATTAAAAGCCAAGAGTGAATATAGCATTTCAAAAATTTCATTGCGATATGGTATATATAATCACAATTGTTTTATTTTTGAGGTTAGAAACAATAAAATTTACTATGGAAATAGCTTTTCTTATGATTCGGCAGATGTAGAACTGGGTATATATGTAAAAGAATTAAAAGTAGCTCCATATCCTGAAGGAAAAACATTTGCTGAGTCAAGCGCATTAAAAATAACTCTATACTTAATTAGTGACGGGCAGGAGTATGTAGCCAGACAGATAGTCTATATGAGAAACAGTTAAAAAAAGACATTTTTTGAAAATATAGCACTTTAAAGAAATTAAAACATTGACAAATATTGAATTAATTTATAAAATGGGATAGGTAATTAAATGCTAGAGAGATGTACCATAAAAAATGATGGTTTTACTCTTATTGAAATAATTACTGTATTTTCTTTAATCGTAATTATTCTGGCAGTAGGTGTTCCCAATATCACTACAGATTTCGGGTACATGGACAAAATGGTGGAAGGTTTCTTAGCTGATGTCAGATATATTCAAATGGAAGCCATGAAATATCCAACACCAAGATATCAAATATCGGTTAACTCGGTTGAAAGAAAATATTATTTGAAGGATGAAAATAAAATTGTTAAAACTGTCTCATTTAAGGACAGATATACAATTGATTATACAGGAACGGGAGAATTATACTTCAGCATAGAGGGAACACCTGTTCATCCAGGCACTTTTACCATAGTTGATACAGAGACAAATGAGAAAAAAAGTGTTACCATTGTTCCTGCTACAGGAAGAACAATAATATTAGAATAAGCAGCAAACAGCTGGTTATAATATACATAAGGAGGAGACAATTTTATGATTACAGCAAGTGATTTTAAAAAAGGGATTACTATATCTTGGAATAATGGATTATGGCAAATAGTAGATTTTCAACATGTTAAACCCGGTAAGGGAGCAGCATTCGTTAGATCTAAATTAAAAAATATAGTAACAGGAGCAATAAGAGAGGAAACATTCAACCCTACAGAAAAATTCCCACTGGCTAGAATAGAAACAAAGGATATGCAATATTTATATAATGATGGCGAGTTGTATTATTTCATGGATCCTGAATCATTTGAACAAATTCCATTAAATCATGATCAGGTTGAAGAAGCTATAATGTATATCAAAGAAAATGAATTTGCGCAGATGCGATTCTATGAAGGTAAGCCATTTGAAGTTACACCTCCAAACTTTGTTGAGTTGGAAGTAACTGAAACAGAACCTGGCTTCAAGGGAGATACAGCAACAGGTGCAAACAAACCTGCAATTGTTGAAACAGGAGCAAAAATAAATGTGCCATTGTTTGTTGAGATAGGTGACAAGGTTAAGATAGACACCAGAACAGGTGAATATCTATCAAGAGTATAAGGAGGAGGTATACAATGGATTTTTTATATGAAAAAATATCTTATTTAAGAGGTCTGGCTGATGGATTGGATGTTAAGACAGACACAAGAGAGGGCAAGCTTTTCAATGCTTTGCTTGAGGTTATCGAAGAAATAGCTGATGGTATGAGCGATATAGTTGAAGAACAAGACGAAGTAAACGAGTACTTAGATTTATTAGATGAAGATTTATCAACAGTTGAAGAAGAATTATTCGGTGATATGGAAATCGATGAAGACGATGATGACTATGAAGAATATGACGATGATTACGACTTTGATTTTGATGAAGACGATGAATATGATGATTTTGACGATGAATTAGAAAGTGCTGACAAAGAAGACTAATAATAAGCATTAAAAAAGCATTTCTTTAAAAAAGAGATGCTTTTTTTACGGCCATATATCTTCTGGGTCAACCCCATATATCTGAACCACCTCAAATAAATCACTGTTTGCTATATCCTTTGGCGTTACCAGCCATGAACCATCAGAATCAACATCATAGCCTAACTGCTTGAATGGATACCATACCAGGTGAGAGCATTGTGTTGATTTAATACTCTCAGGTTCAGGATTTTTTTTATCGGTTAAGCCTACAGTCAAACCATAAGGGATGTCACTTAAATATTTCTTAGCAAATTCAGCAGCTTTATCAAGCGTTTCCTGTGATGTGTCCTTTAACTTCAACATCATAAATGAAGGATATACTCTCCACTTGTCTATGTTTTGCAATCTTGTATTGCTTCCTAATATAACTGCTTCTAATGTTTCCTTGTTTTCAGCGTCTGCTATTATTGCCGCATGACCATGTCGCCATCCTAATGAATGAGTTGCCTTAGTAATAAGCACATAGCCGTTTTCATAAGGAGCCAAGTCAAAACCATACATTGGCTTTCCTTCATCATTAACTATGGATTCCTGACTGGTAATAATTCCTATTGGTTCACAGAGAACATTGTTGTCTTTGAAGAAGTTTTCCTGAAAACTTAGGATTTTATCCGCTCCGTCTTCATTCTTTAATATTTCATCGACAGCTGTTTTCCCTAATCCTGTTTGATAAAATAATTCCTTGTAATCATCATCCGATAAACTTTCTTTGCTTAATACTATGGATATATCAGTTTTGGAATAATCAGGGCGGACATAACCCGCTGGTTCGATTAATGCTTCCATTATAGTTATTATTGCAAATATTATTAGGAGTACGGCCGCTGCAATTATTAATTTCTTATGCTTAACTTTTTTAATTTTATCATATATCATAAAATATCTCTTTCTATTAGTCATATAAATAATTATATATCATCAAAATAAAATTACAATGAAAAAAATTATTAAGTTCAGACTATTAAATTTATAATTATTATGTTAAAATATATATTATTAATATGAAGAAATTGTGGAGGATTACTATGAACAAATATAAAAGAGCAAATACAATGAAGAGAGTTATTTGTCTGGTTTTGGCTTTAGGCATGATATTGACTGCATTTATGAGCATGCTTATATATTTAATGTAAAGGAGGGCTATAATGAAAGAAATAGTTGATAGAATAAACAAATTTGAACTGGCTTACCCTGAGGAAGAAAGATCTCTTTATCACATAAATTGTGCTGAAACATTGCTAATGGCTGCAAATGAAGAGTACAAGCTTGGATTGGATGATAGATTTATGAAAGCTGTATGCCCATTTGGCGGAGGAATTCAAACAGAAAAAACTTGTGGAGCACTTTTAGGAGCAGTTGCTGCATTAGGAGTTATGTATGCAGAAGAAAGACCTACATCAAACGAAAAAATGAAGGAAATGACAAAGAAGCTAGTTGAGGAGTTTGAAAAGGAATTCGGATTTTTAGACTGTGCAACTATTAAAGCTCATTACAGAAGTGAAACAGAGGGCTGCAGCCCTGTTAGAATAAGAGCAGCTGAAGTTTTTGAAAGAGTAATGAACGATTAGGAGTACCATGGAATACTTTGATTTTTTAAAAAACATAAATAATATAGAATTAAATGCTCAACAAATGAAAGCAGCTTCATTTGAAAAAGGCAACGCCCTTGTGCTGTCTACTGCAGGTTCAGGCAAGACCACAGTAACAATTGCAAGAGTTGGAAAGCTTCTTTATGAAAAAAAGTGCGACAGAAAAATTTTAACCATTACATTTTCTAAAATGGCAGCCAACGACATGAAGGACAGATTTCAATTGTTATTTGGCAGCATGTACAGAGCAAAAACTGAATTTTCAACCATTCATGCCTTTTCTTATAAAATTGTGAGAAATTTTTACAAAAGAAAAGGCATTAATTTTGATTTGCTTACAAACAATTATCAAGTATTGGGGGAAATACTTAAAAACTATTATTCTAAATCATACTTCAACTATGTAAGCGAGGAAGAAATAGAAACCCTTGCTTCAACCATAAGCTATGTGGACAATATGATGATTAATCCCGCTGAATACAAGGATTATGGAATTGAAATAAAAGGCTTTGACAAGCTGTATGAAGCATATAAAGCATACAAGGCTCAAAACAGACTTATTGATTTTGACGACATGCTCATTTATGCACATAAAATTATTATAAATTCAGATAATTTCAAGGACTATATAAAACATACATTTCAATATGTGCAAATAGACGAAATGCAGGATACTTCAAAGATTCAGCATGAAATTCTAAAACACATAACAGACAACAACCTTTTTATGGTTGGTGACGATGACCAGGCAATATATTCTTTCAGGGGAAGTTATCCTGATTTTATGCTGGAATTTAAAAATATTTACAAGGACGGAAGCATATTTTATCTGGATAATAATTATCGCTGCGATAAAAACATAGTTGAAGGTGCCAGAAACTTTATAGAAATTAATAAAAAGAGATATAAGAAATCAATCAATACTGAAAATCCAAGAAGAAAAGAAATTAATATAATAAAGGTAAACAGCCGTGCAGACCAAGCAAAATTAATAGTGGAAGAAATTGCTAAGGTAGCAGATGAAAAAACCGTGGGAGTTTTATTCAGATACAATATGTCAGCATTGATATTGGCTAATAATTTTTATGAAAACAACATGGATTTTTATATTAAGGAAGACAAGACGAGATTTTTTAATAGTCCTGTGCTATATGACATATTGGCTTTTTTGAGTCTTGCTTTAAATCCAAAGGACAAGGGTGCTTTCTCAAGAATTTACTATAAAAGCTATACTTATTTCACCAAGGGTATGTGCCGTATAGTCACAGAAAGTCCCAGAGATGATTTGACTGTATTTGATATATTAGACAACTATAAATATTTTGATCATTATGTATATGATAAAATTCATCAATTTAAAATAGATATAAATTATATTAATAAATTAAGACCAAAGGATGCAATAAGGTTTATAAAAATTGAGCTTGAATATTTGAGCTATTTGGAAAGGATGCAGGATGAAGGCCGAAATAATCTTATGAGTTCACTTCACATACTTGAAATTCTTGAGGAAATCGGTTCGTATTGCAGCAATGTGAAAGAATTTATAGAAAAAATCAATAATCTTCAAAATGTTATACAAAACGCTTCGGAAAACATAAATTCAAATGTTACATTGGCGACAATTCACAGCTCAAAGGGATTAGAGTATGATTTTGTATATATGATTGATAATATTGAAGGAGAATTTCCTTCAGAAAAAAGAAATATGTCTGATGCAGAATATGAAAAGTTATTAGAAGAAGAGCGAAGAGTTTTTTATGTAGGTATGACCAGGGCTAAAAAGGAATTGAACATTATTGTACCTGGAAAACAATCACTGTTTGTTAATGAATTAATAAAATATAATAAGAAAGCACAATGAAGCTGATATTTCAAAGACTGTTGCCTTAATAGAAGGTTTTGAAAAAAGTAAAAATATGGAGGAAATGATAGAAAAAATCAAATCATAATTTTTTAGATTGACTATAATAAAATGCATGGACATATTCATTGGATATGCATTTTTTTTATTTTTGGAGACACGTTATGACAAAATATTTTTATTTTGTACTTTATAATGAATAACATAATTGCTGAAAATAACCAGATATTACTCTGCTTATATTTAAAAAAGAACAGATTCTCTCTTTATATTTGCAGCAATGGCAAATTTTGAGTTCACGTAGACTTAGGAAAACTTTAGTTGACGTGAATTTATTAGGTATAGCATAAAGTTACGCAATACAACTATGTGAGGTGGAGATGGTTTATTATATTGAATATGTCTTCGCTGAAAACTTTTTAATTGACTTTATATTGTTGTTTGTTACGGGTAAGCTAATTAAACGAGTTATTGTTTACAAAAGGCTTATAGCTGCATCGCTGGTTGGAGCATTGTATGTTATTTTAACAGCATATATCGGCAAGGATTTCATGACTTATTTTATTGTCAAATTTAGTGTTTCTGTATTAATGATAATGATTGCGTATGATTCTAAAGGAATATTAGTTAACATAAGAGTAATACTGTGCTTTTACATAACGTCATTGATAATGGTTGGGATTATAACTGCCTTATATTATTTGACTTATGACAGGTTGACAGTGAATGCAATTGTAATATCCTGTTTTTTAGGGTACATAGCTTTGCATTTCTTTTTTAAAGAAGTAAAGGCAAAAATTGAAAAAAACAAATATATGAGAATTATGACAATAAATATGGGAAATCTAAGCAGGACTTTAAATGCTTTTATAGATACGGGAAATGAGCTTACGGATCCAATGACGGAAAAGCCGGTAATAGTTGTTAATATTGAAAGCATAAGAAATATTTTAGGTGATGAATTATACGAAAATATTTTAAATTTTTACAAAAACAAGGAAAAAAATTATGAAAAACTTTTAAATGAAAATAATAACATTAATCTAAAGATAATCAGGTACAACACTATAAGCAGCAAATGTGAAATGATGGTATGCATAACCCCTGATGAAATTAAAATCAAGGACTATGACAATCACATTATCACAGCTGATGCAGTTATTGGAATATACCCTAAGAAAATAAGCCAAAAGGAGGACTATGACGCATTGTTATTCAATAAAATACTAGAATGGGAGATGGAACAAAACAATGAGCTTGTTAAATCATGTTAAACATTTTTTTAAAAAAATATTTAACTTTATAATAGATAAGCTGGGATTAGTAAATGAAATATTTTATATTGGAGGAAGCGATACATTGCCGCCACCATTATCCCAGGAAGAAGAGAAGGAAATCATAGCCAATCTCAAGGATTCTGATGAAGCTAAAACAATACTCATTGAACACAATTTAAGACTTGTGGTTTATCTTGCCAAAAAATTCGAATCCACAGGAATTAATGTAGAGGATTTAATATCTATAGGAACAATCGGACTAATAAAGGCTGTCAATACATTTAAGCCGGAAAAAAATATTAAGCTTGCAACATATGCATCCAAGTGCATTGAAAATGAAATATTAATGCATTTAAGGAGGGTGGGAAAGGCAAAGACAGAAATTTCACTAGATGAACCATTGAATATAGACTGGGACGGAAATGAACTTTTGCTTTCTGATATTTTAGGAACAGAGGAAGATATTGTGTTCAAGGATATGGAAAATGAAGTTGATTTAAATCTCTTAAATGATTCTATCAAGAAATTAAGTAAAAGAGAATTCACGATTATGAAATTAAGATTTGGTCTGAATAATTCTAAAAGCTTCACTCAGAAGGAAGTGGCTGATATGCTTGGAATTTCCCAATCTTATATATCTCGCCTTGAAAAGAAAATACTAAATAGACTAAAAAAGGAAATCAACAAGGCAGTATAAAAAGCTTATACCGGGTAATAATTTTTAAGGGGGATAATATTTTTAAAGGGGAAAAACGACGATGATAAACAAAGTAGTTATATGTGGCGTTAATACTTCTCAATTACCAACAATTAAAACAGCTGACATGAGAGGTATGATAAAGAAAATCCAAGAAGGCGACACAGAGCTTAGAGAACAGTTTATAAAAGGAAACCTAAGGCTGGTTTTAAGCGTAATTCAAAGATTTAATTCTAAAAATGAGCCTATTGATGATTTGTTTCAAATCGGTTGTGTTGGTCTTATAAAGGCCATTGATAATTTTGATTTGTCTCTTGACGTGAAGTTTTCTACATATGCTGTTCCTATGATAATAGGAGAAATCAGAAGATATCTAAGAGACAACAATTCTATCAGAGTATCAAGGTCAATGAAGGATACAGCATATAAAGCTTTACAGGTGAGAGAAAGACTTACATCCACCAACTCACAGGAACCAACAATCGCAGAAATAGCTAAAGAAATTGGCGTTGACAAGGAAGAAATCATATTTGCTTTAGAATCTATTCAAGAACCTATATCGTTGTTTGAACCTATTTACAATGATGGAGGAGATGCTTTGTATGTTGTGGATCAAGTCAAAGATGAAAAAAACATCGATGAAAAATGGGTTGAAAAAATAACATTAGAGGACAGTATAAATAATTTATCAGAAAGGGAAAAGCTAATTGTAGATATGCGTTTCTATAAGGGCAAGACTCAAATGGAGGTTGCAGAGGAAATCGGCATTTCACAAGCTCAGGTATCAAGGCTTGAAAAATCGGCACTGAATCAGCTGAAAAAAGGGTTTAAGTAAGCAGGGGAAAATATCAGTGAACACTGAACAATGAAAATTGAACAATGAACAGTTAATGTGGGAACGCAATGCGTTCCTTATTTTTTTACAATTCAAATTTATATTACATGTCATAATTCAAATAAGTTGTACATAGTCTATAATATAAATGGCATTTTTATAAGGGGTGGTGAATGCTTTGACTAATTACTGGGATTTGATGGAGAAGGACGTTGTAAACATAAAAAATGGCGAAATTATGGGTAGATTTGATGATGTAGAAATAGATACCAGGGTTGGAAAGATTCAGGCTTTTTACATAGAAGAAGCCAGCAGATTCATGGGAATGCTTGGAAAGTCAAAGGCACGAAGAATTAAGTGGGAAGAAATCTTAAAAATTGGCATGGATGTAATAATTGTCAATGTTGACGACGATGTAAACAACAGAGCCATAAAAGATATGCTGGAGTAAGGAGCATTCTGGGGACGGACCTTTGAGTTACCAAAAAATGTAATTCAAAGGTCCGTCCCCAGAATTTTACATGAAATGCTTACACCAGTGAAGCTATGGTTCTCTTTGTCCATTCTTCTGCTTCTAAAATTGTATCTATAGAATCAATTTCTTTAGGCACATGCAAATTCATGATTTCCTCATTTAATCTTTCTATATCCAGGAATCTTATTTTTTTGTGTAAAAATAAATTTACGCAGCTTTCATTTGAAGCATTTAATACTGTCGGCATTGTTCCGCCAACCTTCAAAGCATTAAAGGCAAGTTTAAGACATTTGAAGGTTTCTATATCTGGCTTTTCAAAGGTAAGACTTTCTATTTCAAAAAGACTCAGGCTTTTGTAGCTGTTTTGCACACGTCTTGGGTAAAATAAAGCAAATTGTATGGGCACTCGCATGTCTGGGAGACCAAGCTGAGCTATTGTTGAATGGTCAGCAAATTCTATGCCGGAATGTATAATGCTTTGAGGGTGAACAACTACTTCAATTTGTTCCGGCTCCACATCAAACAAAAATCTTGCTTCAATAACCTCAAGTCCCTTGTTCATCAATGTTGCTGAATCTACCGTGATTTTTTTGCCCATGGACCAGTTTGGATGCTTCAATGCATCTTCTAAAGTTACATTTCTTAAAAATTCTGTATTCTTACCCCTAAATGGACCTCCTGACGCAGTAAGTATTATTTTATGTATAGCTTTTTTTTCATTTGCCATGAGGCATTGAAAAATTGCACTATGCTCTGAGTCAACAGGCAGAATTTCTGCATTGTATATTTTGGCTAAATTCATTATGAAGCTGCCGCCAGTTACAAGAGTTTCCTTGTTAGCAAGGGCTATGGTTTTATGCTTTTTAATTGCAGCCACTGTAGGTTTAAGTCCAATCATGCCTGATATAGCTGTTACAATAATTTCGCTTTTTTCAAATTCTGCGGCAGCTAGCAGTCCTTCCATTCCGCACATTATTTCTGTATGAGTATCTGAAGGAAGCATTTTTTTAAGAGTTCTTGATTTTTCTTCATCCATAGCACAAACTAGCTCTGGTTTAAATTCAAGTATTTGTTCTTTTAAAAGTTCAATGTTGTTATTTCCTGTTATGGCACACACCTTTAATTCTTCCGGATGTTCACGCACAACATCCAGAGTCTGAGTGCCTATGGAACCGGTGGAGCCGAGTATACTTATGTATTTCATGATTTCTCCTTGCACACAATTATTTACCGCGACTTTACTGTCATTCTGAACCGAAGGTGAAGAATCTCATGACAATAGTATGTTATTTGATTTATCCTAAACATTTTATATTGTTATTTTATCATACAATACGGTTATTGCAAACAATAAAACAATATTTTTTCAAGGGTTACGATTTCCTTATATTTTATTAAGTGTTTTACTGAAAAAAACACTTGTAATTACTTTGAGAACAGTGTATCATATGTTATTATGACTATTGCTTACAACGGAGGTAAAGATGGAACAAAGCTATGAAAGCACCAGATGTTCAAATTTAAAGTCCACTGCTTCAATGGCTGTGCTTAAGGGCATTGCTGATGATGGTGGTTTATATGTTATGAGAGATTTAGAACTTAAAAAAATAAACATAGAAAATCTAATTAATAAAAGTTATTTAGAAATGGCAGAAATAATTTTAAAGGAAATGCTTGATGATTATACAGCTGAAAAAATTAAGGAATGCGTTCTTAAAGCATATACAAACAAATTCAGCAAGGAAGAAATAACGCCAATAGTTAAGGTTGGCGATTCATATATAACAGAGCTGTTTCACGGTCCAACCTCAGCTTTTAAGGATGTAGCCCTTTCCATACTTCCTCATCTTATGACAGCTTCTTATGAAATGAATGATATAAAAGGAGAGGTTATAATTTTGACTGCAACCTCAGGTGATACAGGTAAAGCAGCACTAGAGGGATTCAAGAATGTTACTGGCACAAAAATAGCAGTTTTTTATCCTGATGGAGGAGTAAGTCAGGTACAAAAGGCGCAGATGGCAACTCAGGAAGGATCAAACACCTATGTGTGTGCCATAAAAGGAAATTTTGATGATGCTCAGTCAGGAGTCAAGAAAATATTTACAGATCCAAAGCTAATAAAAGAATTAAAAGAAAATAACAAAATATTTTCATCTGCAAACTCCATAAATGTTGGCAGACTTGTTCCTCAAATTGTTTATTATTTCTACTCATATGCAAAGCTTGTAGAAAGCGGTGCTGTAAATTTGTGGGACAAGGTCAACTTTTCAGTGCCAACCGGAAACTTCGGAAACATATTGGCAGGCTACTATGCAAAAATGCTTGGTCTTCCAATCCACAAACTTATTTGCGGTTCAAACGAAAACAATGTTTTGTTTGATTTTATAAATACAGGAATATATGACAGAAATAGAGCGTTCCATAAAACAATTTCTCCCTCCATGGATATTCTTGTTTCAAGCAATCTTGAAAGACTGTTATATTACATGAGTGGAAAAAATAATGAAGAAGTAAAAACAATGATGGAAGATTTAAATTCAGCCGGAAGATATATAGTTAAACAGGATTTGAAGAAAAAAATAGATGCTGAATTTTATGCAGGCTGCGTGTTCAAAGAAGAAACAGAAAAAACAATTAAAGATACATTTGACAAATATGGATACCTTTTGGACACTCATACAGCTGTTGCTTATAAAACCCTTGAAGATTACAAAGCACATACAAAAGATAAGACAGTAAGTGTTGTGCTTTCAACTGCCAGCCCTTTCAAGTTTTCGAAAAGCGTATATGAAGCTTTGTATGGAGAGGCCGGAAAGGGAGAGTTTGAAATTATGATGGAACTTTCAGAGAAAACAGGTATTAGAATACCGGAAAATCTAAAAAATTTAAATAAAAAACCAGTATTGCATACAACGATATGTGAAGTAAATGAAATGCAAGATTACGTAAAAGCAATAGCTTACAATAAAAAATAATATTTTAGCTATAGTTAATAAGGAGTTTAATATGGTAAAAGTAACTGTTCCGGCGTCTACAGCAAACATAGGTCCAGGCTTTGACACATTGGGACTTGCTCTCAATATGTACAATGTCTATGAATTTGAAGAATTAGATGAAGGCTTAGTAATAGAAGGTTGCCAGGAAAAATATAAAAATGAAGATAATTTGGTTTATAAATCCTTTCAAAAAACTGCCGAAATAATCGGTAGAAATGTAAATGGGTTAAAAATAAATAAACATGCAGAAATTCCTGTTTCAAGAGGTCTTGGAAGCAGCTCTGCATGCATAGTTGGCGGTGTGTTCGGAGCAAATGCACTGTTAAAAGGAAATTTGTCCAAGGATGAACTTTTTAAAATTGCAGTTGATATTGAAGGCCATCCCGATAATATTGCACCGGCAGTTTACGGTGGTCTTATGGCTTCAATTGTTGATGAAGGGACTCCATATTCAGTGAGATACAATATTCATGAAAGCTTGAAATTTTGCGCATTGATACCGGATTTCGAAACATCAACCTGCGAGGCTCGGAAGCTCCTGCCTCAGGATGTGCCCTTCAAGGATGCGATATTTAACATATCTAGAACTGCTGTATTGCTAAAGGCATTGGAGGAAGGCAATTTCAAGGTAATAAATGTGGCACTAAAGGACAAACTACATCACAAATACAGAAAAACTCTTATTCATGAGTGTGATGAGGTTAAAAGAATCTGTGAGGAAAATAATACATCAGCATTTTTCATCAGTGGTTCAGGTCCAACATTGATGAATATTATTGAAAATTCTAATTTTACAAATGACATAAAAAATAGTATAATGAATTTAAAACACAATTGGGACATAAGATTTCTTATGACAGACAAAAATGGTGTAGTTGTGGAGCAATAATCCATGAAAAATAAATCTTACGAGGTGATTTATGTTAAAGAAATATTTAATTGTCAGCAAAAAAATATTGCCGGATGTATATGAGAAGGTTATTGAAGCAAGAAATCTAATAAATACAGGCAGTGTTAAGGGTATCAGTGAAGCAGTAAAAATGGTAGGTATAAGCAGAAGCACATATTATAAGTATAAAGATTATGTTTTTTCTCCATCAGAAAATTCCATAGGAAGAAAAGCTGTCATATCCATGATGCTAAGACATGAAAAGGGTATATTGTCCAGCGTTTTAAACTATATGTCTTCTGAAAATGTAAATATTCTTACAATTAATCAAAGTATTCCTATTAACGGGAAGGCATCTGTTAATTTGTCTCTTGATATTTCAGATATAAACAAGTCTATTGATGATATAATAGCAGAGCTTAAAAAGGTTAATGGAGTCAGTGCTGTAAAATTATTGTCAATTGAATAGGATAAGCGGGAAAATAAAATGTATGGATTAGTCTTAGAGGGCGGAGGCGCTAAGGGCGCTTACCATGTTGGTGCTTATAAGGCACTTCGGGAATTAAACATTGAAATAGGGGGAATTGCCGGAACATCAATCGGTGCTATTAACGGCGCTATGATGGTTCAAGGCGATTATGAATTATTAGAGAAGGTATGGTACAGCATTAATTCATATGAATTGTTTGATTTAGATGAAAAAGCAATTATTGATTTAAAAAATTTCAATCTTCAAGAAATAAATTTTTCCTACCTGATGCATCAATCAAAGGAAATATTAAATAACCGCGGTCTTGACACTTCAAAAATACGCGCTTTGTTTGACACATATATAGATGAGGAAAAGATACAAAACTCTAACATTGATTTTGGAATTGTAACTGTAGATTTGACTGACAAGAAGCCTCTGGAGCTGTTTAAAGAAGATATCCCTAAAGGCAAGTTAGTTGATTTTTTAATTGCCTCAGCCAATCTTCCTGCTTTTAAAATGGAGGAAATGGATGGCAAGAAGTACCTTGATGGAGGCTTTTACAACAACCTTCCCATAGGTTTGTTATACAAAAAGGGATACAAGGACATCATTGCAGTGCGCACCATGGCAATGGGGATTGTGAGAAGGGTCAAGGACAAGGGTGTAAAAATCACATACATACAACCAGCTGACGGCAGTCTCGGAGGCATGCTTGGAGCATTGGATTTCAATAGGGAAAAGGCTGATTTATTAATAAAGCTTGGATATTATGATACAATGAAGGTATTCAAGAAGCTGAAGGGCTTTAAGTACTATTGTGTTCCTTATGAAGGTAATTTTATTGAGCTTATGTTAAATTTTTTAATTGACAACAAAGACAAGGTTGAAAATGTTGCAAAAATTTTAGGGTATGATGATTTCAGCATAGACCGTGTATTGTTTGAAAAAATTATGCCGCGTCTTGAAAATATCCTTGATATGAAGGGAAGAGCTGACTATGAGGATATCAGCATCCGTTTATTTGAGAGAATTGCAGAAAAGCTTAATATTGAAAGATTTAAAATATACAATACAATGGATTTTATAAATCTAGTTATGGAAGAATTCCAAAAAAATCCAGTTCTGTTTACTAAAAATGTACCTGCATTTATAAAACATAATAAAATATTGTCCATGGCTGTAAAGGAAGATTTGATAGTTGAAGTTTTCAGTGAGTTGTTTTAATAAAAAAAGGAGATCCTTCGCTTTCGCTCAGGATGACAACGTCAAGCGCATTGTTAGCATTCTAAGGCGCAACCTGAAGAATCTCCTATTTTTTAATTAAAGTAGTCTACTATCCCTTCGGCTATCTTTTCTGTCATGATATCCTGAAAGCTTCCGTTGTGGATGTTCATTTCTTCCTGAGGATTTGACATGAATCCTATCTCTATGAGCGCAGCAGGAGTGTTGGTTTCCCTTAGCACCTCATAGTTTCTATCTAAAATTCCGTCTCTGTAAACTCCACTTATGGTTATGGCATTTAAGTAAATGGCTTCTGCCAAATTATAGCCTTGTGTTGGTTCTTTGTATTTAATAGTGTTGTAATAGGTTGATAAGCCAAAGTAGTCACTGTTGTTTAAGGAATTGTGGTGTATTGAAAGCAGTATGTCAGTATTAAGCTTGTCTGCCATGCGACCTCTTTCCTTGTTGGTAATATAGATATCGCTGGTTCTAGTCAAATAAACACTGGCACCCATAGATTCTAAAATGTCCTTCAACTTGAATGCAACCTCAAGGTTCACATATTTCTCGAATTTTCCGGAGTAGCTTATGGAACCAGGATCTTTTCCGCCATGACCGGGGTCAAGCAGTATTGTCTTGCCTGTTAAAGGGGTGTCTTGCTTCAGATAGTCGCTTGCACACCAACCAACTATACCTTCATTGGTTATAATTTTGTCCCATCCGTCTTCTGAGCTTATCACATTGACAAAGGAGCCTTTTTCGAGCACTTTAACCTTTTCATGTTTTAAGGATGGACCGGAACGTAAATTTAAATCTTCCTTTGTTTTTTTATAGCCTAAGCTTCCTTCAAAATAATAATTTTTATTGTATGCTGTTAGCCAGCCCGCAACATAGCCCTTTTTTCCATCAGAAAGCTTTATTTCATACCATCCGTTGCTTTCTCCAGTAACTGTGTAGGATTCGTATTTGCTTCCTTGTGTCAGCACGTTGCTGTTTAGGCTTGATTTTTCTCTTATGTTAATTTTGTCATACAAAAGGTAAATTTCCTGTGATGCTTCATATTCTATGTCTGTGAGCCAACTGGCCACATAGTATTCCTTATTTTTATATTCTATTATATGCCAGCTGTGATATGTATCTATATATTTTGCTTTATCTCCCGGCTTTAGCTGTCCAACTGCTTTAGACAGGGTTGTAGGAGAGGTTCTTATGTTTATATTGTACTTTGAGTTGTTTAGAACAAATTTTTCTGCAGGAACTGTCACAAAGTATTTTTCTATCCAACCTGATGAACCTTCAGAGGTTTTGACATTGTACCATTCGTTTTTTTCTTTAATGATTGTTAGTTTAGTGTTTAAAGCTAATACGTCAGTAACCTTGGAAGCATAATCAGCATTCATATATATTGCTATATGGGAAATATTTGTGTATCCTGTTGAATCCGCATAAGCAAAGGAGCTGGATAGGGCTAATATGACAATAATAAAAAGCAACAGTTTTTTCATGTTACCCCCTTTATTTAAAATATTTTCATTGATAACAGTATTTTAACATTTTTCGACAAAATAACCATTACAGTCTTGTTACATTAAGGAAACAATTACTAAAAAAATTGCTTGATACTATGAAACACGTATTATATAATGATTCTAAAGTACGAAGAGGAGTGATTCTGATGAAACTTTACAATACCTTGTCAAGATCTATTGAAGATTTTAAACCTATAGATGAAAATTTAGTAAAAATGTACACATGCGGTCCAACTGTATATAATTATGCACATTTGGGAAATTTAAGGATGTATATACATGAAGATATTCTTGAAAAAACATTGAGATACATAGGATATCCTGTGAAAAGAGTAATGAATATAACTGACGTTGGACATTTAGAATCAGATGCCGACGAAGGTGAAGACAAAATGCTCAAGGGAGCCAAAAGGGAAAACAAGACTGTTTGGGAAATTGCACAGCATTATACAGATGCTTTTTTCAGAGATATTGAAAAATTAAACATTAAGAAAGCAGATGTTGTTGCAAAGGCAACGGACTATATTAATGAATACATAGAATTTATAAAGGGTCTGGAACAAAAGGGTTACACATACATAGCGAACGGCAATGTATATTTTGACATAACAAAGGTTGAAAATTACACAAAGCTTTCAGGAATGGATCTAGAGCAGCTTAGAACTGCTTCAAGAGAGGAAGTTTCAGTTGATGTTCACAAAAAAAATCCTCAGGATTTTGTGCTGTGGTTTACAAAGTCAAAATTTGAAAACCAGGCAATGAAATGGGATTCTCCATGGGGAGTTGGTTATCCGGGATGGCATATTGAGTGCTCTGTTATAAGTTTAAAAAATCTTGGAGAGCAAATGGATATTCACTGTGGTGGGGTTGACCATATCCCTGTTCATCACACCAATGAAATTGCTCAAACAGAAAGCTATACGGGAAAGACATGGGTCAAATATTGGTGGCATGGCGAATTTTTAATCGACCAGGATGGCAAGATGAGCAAATCCAGTGGTGAGTTTTTAACCCTTTCATTACTTGAGAAAAAAGGCTTAAAACCATTGTCATACAGATATTTTGTTTTAAATTCTCACTACAGAAAGCAGCTTGCTTTTTCATTTGATTCACTTGCTTCTGCTGAAAATGCCTATATGAAATTGAAAGGCAGAGTTAAAAATATAAAGGAAAATGCTGAGGAATTAACATTAGTTGAATTATCAGAGGAAGCTTTAAAATACAAGGAAGAATTTAAGAAATGCCTTGAGGATGATTTAAATACAGCCAATGCAATCACCGTTTTGTTTAATTTATTGAAGGCAGATGAAGTAATTAATAGTGAAAAGGTTAAATTAATCGAAGATTTTGAACAGGTTTTGTCCTTGGATCTTTTAAAGGATGAAGAAAAAGAAGAAGTTCATGATGAAATGGCAGATTATATAGAAGAAATGATTCAAAAAAGACAGGATGCAAAGAAAAATAAAGATTACCAGCTGGCAGATGCTATAAGGAAAGAATTGTTGGAAAAAGGCATCATGCTGGAGGATACAAGACAGGGTGTAAATTGGAAGAAAATAAATTAAATAACGACAATGAATTTATTAGATTAACAAGCGAAAGATTATTAGGAAATAAAAATAAAAATAAAACAATGTATTCACCTGCACAACTTGCTTATGCAGGTGATGCTGTTTATGAACTTTTAGTGCGTAGCTATATAATTGACAACCATGATACAAATGTAAATAAAATGCACAGATTGGCCGTGAAATTTGTTAAGGCTAATGCACAGGCTTTTATTATCAAGAATCTGGAAAATTTTTTGACAGAGGAAGAAAAAAGAATTGTAAAAAGAGGCAGGAATGCCAAGGTTACATCATCTCCTAAAAATGCAGAATTGATGGATTACAGATATGCCACAGGCTTTGAAGCCTTGTTTGGCTACCTGTATTTAAACAATGAACTAAACAGATTGATTGAGCTGTTTAACAAGGTTATTGAAATACTTGATAAAAAGGATGAAAAAAATGAGAATAATTGAAGGCAGAAATCCGGTAATGGAAGCATTGAAAAGCGATGCAGCCATAGATACCATATTAATCAGCAAGGAAGCAGCACAGGGGTCATTAAATAAATTAACAGAGCTTGCAAAGGAAAAAAACATACTTGTAAAAAATGTTGACAAGGCAACCTTGGACAGATTAAGCGAAAATAAAAGGCATCAAGGCGTCATAGCACAAGCTGTGGAATACGAGTACAAGGAAATTAACGACATTCTTGACTATGCAAAGAAAAAAGGCGAAAAACCTTTTGTAATAATATTAGATGAAATAACTGATGTGCATAATTTAGGAGCAATTATTCGAACAGCAGAATGCCTGGGAGCACATGGAGTCATTATTCCAAAAAGAAGAGCCGCTCAGGTTAATGGCATTGTGGCAAAATCATCTGCAGGAGCAATTGAGTATCTGCCTGTTGCAAGAGTTACTAACATAAGTCAATGTATAGAGGAATTAAAGGAAAAGGGTCTTTGGATTTATGGCGCTGACATGGATGGAAAAAATGTCTATGAAGAAAAATTTGATGTGCCGGTTGGTCTTGTAATAGGAAGCGAGGGCACAGGAATCGGCAGGCTGGTTAAGGAAAAATGCGACAACTTGGTAAAAATCCCAATGAAGGGCAACATTAGCTCCTTAAATGCTTCCTGTGCTGCATCTATAATAATATATGAAGTAATGAAGCAAAGGGACATTTAAAATGCCAAGAACAAAGAAGGAGTATCTCTTTATTGACGGATACAATATAATAAACCAGTGGAGCTACTATAAAGACGTATCAAAAAATATTGCAAACTCAAGAAACAAGCTTATTGAGCTTTTAGTAGAATATCAGGCTTATCGAGGCATAAAGGTCATTGTTGTGTTTGATGCACATCTGGTAAAGGGCAGTATTGAAAAAAAGGAAATTGTAGCAGGTGTTGAGGTTGTATATACAAAGGAGCATGAAACAGCTGACAGCTATATTGAAAAGCAATTGGACAAGATAGGTCGTTACGAACATGTACAGGTTGCCACCTCTGACCAAAGCATACAGCAAATAGTGATTTCCAGAGGCGGTACCCGCATATCTGCCCAAGAGATGATTTTGATGCTTGAGAACACCAAAAAGGACATTAGGACAAAAACCGACAAACCTCGACAAAAGGGAGCAAATATTGACCAAGTTATTGACTCTGAAACATTAAAAAAGCTTGAAAAAATCCGAAGGAATATTTAAGGTGTTGACATATAATGTTAATATTTATATAATTTTCATATAATTAATGAAAAATTAGAATATAATTTAATAATTTATTAGAATTATATTAATATTTAGCTGGAGATGAGATGACATGTCAACTATAACATCCATAAGCATTTATAATAATCTGAATTATAATGAAGAATATAATTTATTTTCTGATGAAGAGCTCATCAGTAAAATAAAAAATGGTAATGAGCAAGCAGAAAGATGTTTATATAAAAGATATTCATATATTATAAAAAGAATAACAAGTTCTTTTTTTATTATTGGCGGAGGTATGGATGATTTATTTCAGGAAGCCATGATAGGACTCGTTAAAGCTGTAAATGGATATGATGACAGTTATCAAAACAGTTTTAGAAGCTATGCCGAGGTATGCATAAGAAGACAAATAATAACAGCAATAAGAAAAGCAAAGACATATGATTCATATAAAAAATGCATATCCTTTTATGATTTTGCCAATAATGACGAAGATGTGACTATCTTGGAGGAATATGCAGATTTAGAAAGTTTAAATCCAGAAAATGTGCTCATATGTGAAGAAGAAAGAGATCATTATTACAGCAAGACATCAGAATTTTTAAGTAAGTTTGAAAGAACTGTATTGGCAGAATACGGCAAGGGCAAATCCTACGAAGAAATATCTCTTACACTTAATAAAAACACTAAATCCATAGACAATGCTTTGCAAAGAGTTAAAAAGAAAATTTGGTGCAACAAGGAAAAATTGTTTATTTGAGATATAGATGGGCTAAATATATTTATTTAGCCTTTTTATGCAATAGGAAAGTTCTCATTTCCTATTGTATAAAAAACAAGGGGTAAGGGGAAGAATTCCCCTATCGTATTAAAGAGGGGTGCTCAGTAAAAATGCGTTAGCATTTTTACGCCGAAGGGGGACATAGGTCCCTATAGCGTGAGTTGCGTTAGCAACTCTTTTTATATGTTATTTATTAATAAATGGTCAAATAAATAAATTGGTTATATTTTTACTATTGATTTATTTTATTTTTGTTGGTATAATGAACATTGACAAATTTAGGGCTTTGACACAATGCTTGCGTAGCTCAGGCGGTAGAGCACTTCATTGGTAATGAAGAGGTCAGCAGTTCGAGTCTGCTCGTAAGCTCCAAAATAATTATTAAAATAAATATTCCAGGAGGGAATTTAAATGGCAAAAGCAAAATTTGAAAGAAATAAGCCGCATGTTAATATAGGAACAATTGGTCACGTTGACCATGGCAAGACTACTTTAACAGCAGCAATCACAAAGACATTGCATGACAGATATGGCACAGGAGAAGCAGTAGCATTTGACAACATCGACAAAGCTCCAGAAGAAAGAGAAAGAGGAATAACAATTTCAACTTCTCACGTTGAATATGAAACTCCAAACAGACACTATGCACACGTTGACTGCCCAGGCCACGCTGACTATGTAAAGAACATGATCACCGGAGCTGCACAAATGGACGGCGGTATCATAGTTGTATCAGCAGCAGATGGTCCGATGCCACAGACAAGAGAGCACATCCTTCTTTCAAGACAGGTTGGAGTTCCAAAATTAGTAGTATTTTTAAACAAAGCAGATATGGTAGATGATCCAGAATTAATAGAATTAGTTGAAATGGAAGTAAGAGAATTACTTTCTGAATATGAATTCGATGGAGACAATACTCCAATAGTTGTTGGTTCAGCATTAAGAGCACTTGAAGATTCTACAGGAGAATGGGGAGATAAAATCCTTGAATTAATGGAAGCAGTAGATACATGGGTACCAACACCAGAAAGAGACATTGACAAACCATTCTTAATGCCAGTAGAAGATGTATTCTCAATCACAGGAAGAGGAACAGTTGCTACAGGAAGAGTTGAAAGAGGAGTATTGAAGGTTCAGGATAAGATCCAAATCGTAGGATTACATGACGAACCAACAGAAACAGTATGTACAGGTGTTGAAATGTTCAAGAAATTACTTGACCAAGCACAAGCAGGAGACAACATCGGAGCACTTCTTAGAGGAGTACAAAGAAATGAAATCCAAAGAGGTCAGGTTTTAGCAAAACCAGGTTCAATCACACCACATACAGAATTCAATGCAGAAGTATACGTATTGACAAAAGAAGAAGGTGGAAGACACACTCCATTCTTTAACGGATACAGACCACAGTTTTATTTCAGAACAACAGACATCACAGGACAAATCGACCTTGAAGCAGGCGTAGAAATGTGTATGCCAGGAGACAACGCAAGATTTATAGTAAAATTAATCCACCCAATAGCAATAGAAGAAGGATTAAGATTCGCTATAAGAGAAGGCGGAAGAACAGTTGGATCCGGAGTTGTTACTAGCATAATAAAATAATTTCAAAAAAAATGTTGACAGATAAAAAATAGTATTGTAAAATTAATTGTATTTAAAAAAGAGCTTTTGCCTTTGCAGGAGCTTTTTTTAATGAATAAAAAATACATGTATTAATTGTAAAAATAAGATAATCATAAAAATAAATTTATTGACAGCTAAATTGTTTTGTGATATCTTGTATAGGATAATGAGTCTTATTGTAATAAGGGTCTGGAGGTGTTGAAATGAGAGTAGCGGTTAAGTTAGCATGCACTGAGTGCAAGCAAAGAAATTATGATACAGAAAAGAATAAAAGAGAAAACCCTGAAAGAATAGAGTTGAACAAATATTGCAAGTTCTGTAAAAAACATACTCTTCACAAAGAAACAAAATAACCGTATTGAGGTGTTGTAATGTCAAATAGAGAAAATGAAAAACCAAAATTTACAGCTCGTGTAAGTAATTATTTTAAAGGCGTAAGATCAGAGTTAAAAAAAGTTAATTGGCCTAGCAAAAAGGAATTAACAAATTATACTGTTGTAGTACTTGCTACTACTTTTGCTATGACACTTGTAATTTGGGGATTAGATCTCATATTCCAGAATCTGGTTGCATTGATTGTATAAGAAGGAGTAATGCGAGTATGAAGCAAGAATCACAGGGAGCAAGATGGTATGTCGTTCATACATATTCGGGGCATGAGAATAAAGTAAAAGCTAATATCGAAAAATTAGTAGAAAACAGAGAAATGCAGGACACTATTTTCGAAGTAAGAGTGCCGGTTGAAGAAGTAGCTGAAGTAAAAAACGGCAAGAAGAAAATGAAAGAAAGAAAAATGTTCCCGAGTTATGTTATCATTAAAATGATAATGACTGATGAATCTTGGTATCTTGTAAGAAACACAAGGGGAGTAACCGGCTTTGTAGGTCCTGGATCAAAACCTGTTCCATTGACAGATGAAGAAGTTAAAGCACTTGGTGTTGTTGAGAGACTTCCTGCAATCGAACTTGTACCCGGAGATACCATCAAAGTTAAAGAAGGACCATTTGAAGACTTTATTGGTGCTGTTGAAAGCATCAGTCAAGAAAAAAGAAAAGTCAAAGCTTTTGTATCAATGTTCGGAAGAGAAACTCTTATTGAACTTGATTATGATCAGATTGAAAAAGTGTAATACTTTTCAATAGATACATGCGTTTACGTATGAAGGAGGTGCAACAATATGGCTAAAAAAGTAACAGCTTTAGTTAAACTGCAAATACCAGCAGGAAAGGCTACTCCAGCTCCACCAGTTGGTACAGCATTAGGACCTCACGGTGTGAATATAATGGGATTTTGTAAAGAATTTAATGCAAGAACAGCAGACCAGGCAGGTATGATAATACCAATAGTGTTAACTGTTTATCAAGATAGATCATTTACATTTATCACAAAGACTCCACCAGTAGCAGTTCTAATTAAAAAAGCAGTAGGAATTGAAAGCGGTTCAGGAGAACCAAACAAAAAGAAAGTAGCAACACTTTCTAAAGCAAAATGCGAAGAAATCGCAAAATTAAAAATGCCGGATTTAAATGCTAATACTGTAGAAGCAGCTATGAACTTAGTAGCAGGAACTGCTAGAAGCATGGGCGTTAATGTAGAAAAGTAAGAATACCAGCATGGCACAGTGGGAGGCTTTAAGGGCTGCTAGACCACTAAGGAGGTTAAGGAAATGCCAAAAAGAGGAAAGAAATATCAAGATAGTATGAAATCAATTGATAAATTGAAATTGTACGACTTAGAAGAAGCTGTAGAAGCATTGCTTCCAACAGCAACAGCAAAATTTGACGAAACAATAGAATTACACGTAAAGTTAGGCGTAGATTCAAGACATGCAGACCAACAAGTAAGAGGAGCTATAGTTCTTCCACACGGAACAGGTAAGGTAGTTCGTGTATTAGTATTTGCAAAAGGCGAAAAAGCTAAAGAAGCTATTGAAGCTGGAGCAGATTACGCAGGAGAAGCTGAATTAGCTGACAAAATTCAAAAAGAAAACTGGTTTGATTTTGACGTTGTAATAGCAACTCCAGATATGATGGGTGTTGTTGGTAAACTTGGTAGAGTATTAGGTCCTAAGGGATTAATGCCGAACCCAAAATCAGGAACAGTTACATTTGATGTAGCAAAAGCTATTCAGGAGATTAAAGCAGGAAAGGTTGAATATAGACTTGACAAAACAAACATTATTCACGTTCCTGTTGGAAAGAAATCTTTCGGTAATGAAAAACTAATTGATAACATTAGAACAATAATGAATGCTATTGTTAAAGCTAAACCAGCTGCAGCTAAAGGTAAATATATCAAAAGCTGTGTAGTTGCCAGTACAATGGGACCTGGACTTAAGCTTAACACTGCAAGATTAGTTGAATAGTATCGGCTTAGAACTATAAAAAATTGATAATTTTGATAATATAGAAAACAATTAAATAGATACCGCAGACAGTTGGTACTCCTAGGAGTTTAAATAACCAGCCGAGGTGAGATGATAAATAAAAATCAATTTCTCTTCGTCTGCGGAGAGATTTTTTTATGACTGCGATTATTGAAATGTAGAAATAATCTCTATAAAAAAAGGAGGTGCAACAACATGAATCAATCAGTTTTGGAACAGAAGAAACAGGTAGTCAGCGATATTACTGAAAAGTTTAGAAATGCAAAATCAGTTGTATTAGTTGAATATAAAGGTTTAACAGTTGAAAAAGCTACAGAATTAAGAAATAAATGCAGAGAAGCAGGCGTTGAATACAAGGTATACAAAAATACTTTAATGCGTTTTGCATTTGAAGAATTAGGATACAAGGATATGTCAGCTCATTTAGAAGGACCAAACGCAGTAGCAATGTCTTTCAATGATGAAGTATCTGCAGCAAAAATAACTAATGACTTTGCTAAAACGAGCAATGATACATTAATATTGAAGGCTGGAGTTGCTGAAGGAAAAGTATTGAATGCCGATGAAGTTAAAGCATTGGCAAGTGTTCCAACAAGAGAAGTACTTCTTGGACAATTGGCTGGTGTATTGCAAGGAAACATCAGAAATCTTGCTTATATGCTTGATCAAATTGCTAAGAAAAACGAAGAAGTAGCATAACTGTAACAATGAACATTGAACATTGAACGGTGAACAGTAAAAAAAATAAAACTAAAAAATAAATATACCAGGAGGTAACATAAAATGGCAAGTGAAAAAATCACAAACTTTGTTGAAGAAATAAAGAAATTATCAGTATTAGAATTAAATGAATTAGTAAAAGCAATAGAAGAAGAATTCGGTGTATCAGCTGCAGCTCCAGTAGCAGTTGCAGGTGCAGCAGCAGGTGCAGCAGCTCCTGTTGAAGAAGAAAAAACAGAATTTGATGTTGTATTAACATCAGCTGGCGCAGGAAAAATCAAAGTTATAAAAGTAGTAAGAGAATTAACTGGACTTGGATTAAAAGAAGCAAAAGATGCAGTTGATGGAGCTCCTACTACATTAAAGACTGCAGTTTCTAAAGAAGATGCTGAAAAAGCAAAAGCTGCATTAGAAGCTGAAGGCGCAACAGTAGAAATTAAATAAGAACACATAAATATTAAACATTGACAAAATAAAAAGACTTTACAGAGAGTAAAGTCTTTTTGCAATTTTAAAATTGAAAATTTTGCGAATAATTATTAAATAACAGTAAATAATAATTAAGGTAAATTTTCAAAAATTTGTCAATCGCTTTTAATTTTTTTTTGTTAAACAAGCGTATTTGAAAATAAAACTCAAGCCATTTATAAAAATATTAATAAGTTTTAAAAAAATATATTGACAGAAAAAATCTGTGGTGATAATATTATATATTGCCATAAGCATAAAATGTTGGCATAGAATTTGTATGCCAAAAAATATTAACTAAGGGGTGAAAAAATGCCGCATCCTGTGAAAATAGGTAATAGAGTGAGAATGTCTTACTCTAAAATTGATGAAGTTTTAGACTTGCCGGATTTGATTGAGGTTCAAAAAACATCTTACCAATGGTTCTTGAATGAGGGACTTAAAGAGGTTTTTGATGATATATCTCCAATCGAGGATTATACCGGCAATTTGATTCTGGAGTTTGTTGATCATTCTTTATACGGAGAACCTAAATTCAGTGAAGTAGAATGTAAAGAAAGAGATGCAACATATTCAGTTCCACTAAAACTTAAAGTAAGACTCATAAACAAAGAAACTGGTGAAATTAAGGAACAGGAAACATTTATGGGAGATTTCCCTCTTATGACAGAAAGAGGAACTTTCATAATAAACGGAGCAGAGCGTGTAATTGTTAGTCAGTTGGTAAGATCACCTGGTGTTTATTTCAACATGAATAGGGATAAAGTCGGCAAGGAATTGTATGAAGCTACACTTATTCCAAACAGAGGAGCTTGGCTTGAATTTGAAACAGACTCTAATGATATTGTTTATGTAAGAGTAGACCGAACCAGAAAACTTCCTGCAACAGTCCTTGTAAGAGCCATGGGACTTTCTTCTAATTCTCAGATAATCGAAACATTGGGAGAAACTGAGCAGCTTTTGAAAACACTTGAAAAGGACAACACTGCCAATTCAGACGAAGCACTAATTGAAATATATAAAAGATTAAGACCTGGAGAACCACCAACATTAGACAGTGCTTCATCATTAATCAATTCTTTGTTTTTTGACCCAAAGAGATATGACCTAGCAAAAGTAGGAAGATATAAATTTAATAAGAAATTAAGCTTTGAAAACAGGATTATTGGAAGGCGTGCAGCTGAAGATATTATTGATAAGGAAACTGGAGAAATATTAGTACATAAGGATGACCAATTCAACAGTGAATCAATCAATAGATTAGAAGGAGCAGGCATATTTGCAGTTAATATTATAAATTCTGAAGAAAAGGTTACTAAGGTATTATCAAACAAGTTTGTAGATCCAAAGGTATTTGGTTTAGATATAGATTTTGAAAAATTAGGATTAAAGGAACGAGTTTTCTATCCGGTTATGAAGAAAATACTTGAAGAAAACAGTTCAATTGAAGATATTGAAAAAGCATTGACAGAAAAGATTAAGCTTCTTTCCCCAAGACATATCATTATTGAGGATATGATAGCTTCAACAAATTATCATTTTGGATTATTTAAATATGTAGGAAATACAGACGACATAGACCATCTTGGGAACAGAAGATTAAGATCTGTGGGAGAGCTTCTTCAAAACCAAGTAAGAGTTGGGCTTTCAAGAATGGAAAGAGTAGTCAGAGAAAGAATGACCATACAGGACGTGGATGTTGTAACACCTCAGGTATTAATCAACATCAGACCTGTTTCTGCTGCAATTAAGGAATTTTTCGGTTCATCACAGCTTTCTCAGTTCATGGATCAGACAAATCCATTAGCAGAGTTAACACACAAAAGAAGAATGTCAGCCTTGGGACCAGGCGGTTTAAGTAGAGACAGAGCAAGCTTTGAAGTCCGTGACGTTCACCATTCTCATTATGGTAGAATGTGTCCTATAGAAACTCCTGAAGGTCCTAACATCGGTTTGATTACATCTCTTGCTACATATGCAAGAATTAATGACTATGGTTTCCTTGAAGCACCATATAGAAAGGTTAACAAGAAAACAGGACAGGTAACAGAGCAAATAGATTACTTAACTGCAGACATAGAGGATACTAAAATAATAGCTCAGTCTAATGAACCCTTAAATGAAGACGGAACTTTTTCCAACACACGTGTTGTTGTCAGAGGAATCGATGGTATTAATGAAATTGTTTCAAGAGACAAGGTTGATTACATGGAGGTTTCTCCTAAGCAGGTAATCTCTATTGGAACAGGTATGATACCTTTCCTGGAAAATGACGATGCGAACCGTGCCCTGATGGGTGCCAACATGCAGAGACAGGCAGTTCCATTATTGATTACAGATGCGCCTATAATAGGAACAGGACTGGAATACAAGGCTGCAAAGGATTCTGGAGCAGTAATCGTTTCAGAGTATGACGGAGTTGTAGCTTCCGTAACTGCAGCTGAAATATTGATTAGAAGAAGCGATAACAATATGATTGCTAAGTATCCGCTTTTGAAATTCAAACGTTCAAACAGCGGTACCTGCGTGAATCAAAGACCAATCGTATATAAAGGCGATGAAATAAAAAGAGGACAGATTATAGCTGACGGTCCTTCAACAGATAACGGCGATATGGCCATTGGAAAGAATCTTCTTATAGGTTTTATGACATGGGAAGGTTACAACTACGAGGATGCCATGTTGTTAAATGAGAAGTTGGTTATGGAAGATGTTCTTACTTCTGTTCATATTGAAGAATATGAATCAGAAGCAAGAGACACTAAATTAGGACCTGAAGAAATCACAAGAGATATCCCAAATGTTGGTGATGATTCTCTTAAGGATTTGGATGAAAGAGGAATTATAAGAATAGGCGCTGAGGTTAAATCCGGTGATATTCTTGTTGGTAAGGTTACTCCAAAGGGAGAAACTGAATTAACAGCTGAAGAAAGACTTTTAAGAGCAATATTTGGAGAAAAGGCAAGAGAAGTTAGGGATACCTCATTAAAAGTTCCACATGGCGAAACAGGAATTATAGTTGACGTTAAAGTATTTACAAGAGAAAACGGCGATGAATTAAGTCCTGGAGTAAGCAAGATGGTCAGAGTTTACATTGCTACTAAACGTAAAATAAATGTTGGAGACAAAATGTGCGGTCGTCACGGCAACAAGGGGGTTATTTCCCGTATTATGCCTGAGGAAGATATGCCATTTTTACCAGACGGCACACCACTTCAGGTAGTTTTAAATCCTCTGGGAGTTCCTTCACGTATGAATATAGGTCAGGTGCTTGAAGTGCACTTAGGTCTTGCAGCTAAAAAATTAGGATGGAATGTTGCTACCCCTGTATTTGACGGAGCAGCAGAGGATGATATCTGGGATGCTCTTGAGATGGCAGGATACCCGAGAAGCGGTAAAATAGATTTAAGAGACGGACGTTCAGGCAGTTATTTTGATGGTCCGGTAACCGTTGGTTACATGTATATGTTAAAGCTTCACCACTTGGTTGACGATAAAATACATGCTCGTTCAACAGGCCCTTACTCATTGGTAACTCAGCAGCCATTAGGTGGTAAGGCTCAGTTCGGAGGACAAAGATTCGGAGAAATGGAAGTTTGGGCATTGGAAGCATACGGTGCTGCTCATACATTGCAGGAAATCTTAACTGTAAAATCAGACGATGTTAACGGAAGAGTTAAAACATATGAAGCTATAGTTAAGGGTGAGAATATACCTGAACCTGGAATCCCTGAATCATTCAAGGTACTTGTAAAAGAATTGCAAAGCTTGGCGCTGGACATCAAGATTATAACCAGCGATGAAAATGAAGTTGAAATAGTCGACACAATGGATATTGATGAAGAATTGCAGGTTGACGGTGAAAATCTTGGAGACATCAAGTATGTTGAAGAAGAAGGAATGCTGGAAGTTGACATGCAAAATGACTCTGATGCAGTGGAAGATATAGATGATATAGACGTTGAAGACATAGATGACATAGAAATCTTTGATGAAGAAATAGATTTAGATGATGACGATTATAGCAACGATGATGAAGATTTTTAACAAGGATCTATAAAAAATTATAATGAAGGGAGCGAACTCCTTGATAGATTACAATAATTTCGAATCAATAAGAATCGCCTTGGCCTCTCCGGACAAAATCAGACAATGGTCTAGAGGAGAAGTAAAAAAACCTGAAACAATAAATTACCGTACATTAAAGCCAGAAAAGGATGGTTTATTTTGCGAAAAAATATTCGGACCAACTAAGGACTGGGAATGTCATTGCGGAAAATATAAAAGAGTAAGATACAAAGGTGTAGTTTGTGACCGCTGTGGAGTTGAGGTTACAAAAGCTAAAGTAAGAAGAGAAAGAATGGGACACATCGAGCTTGCAGCTCCTGTTTCCCACATCTGGTATTTCAAAGGTATACCGTCTAGAATGGGCCTTATACTTGACATGTCTCCTAGAGCATTGGAAAAGATACTGTATTTTGCACAATATGTTGTTACAGAAGCAGGTGACACATCATTGTCAGAAAAGCAGCTTTTATCAGAAATGGAGTACAGAGAATACAAGGATCACTACAAAAATGCATTCAAAGCTGAAATGGGAGCAGAAGCAATTAAAAAGCTTCTTGAAAAAATTGACCTTGAAAAGGAAGCAGCTGAATTAAAAAGCCAGCTTAAGGACAGCAAGGGACAGAAAAAAATAAGAATCACAAGAAGACTGGAAGTAATTGAAGCCTTCAGAGTATCAGGCAACAGACCTGAATGGATGATTCTTGATGTAGTTCCTGTAATACCTCCTGAACTTAGACCAATGGTTCAATTGGACGGAGGTCGTTTTGCCACATCAGACTTAAATGACCTATACAGAAGAGTAATTAACAGAAATAACAGGTTAAAAAGACTCCTTGATTTAGGAGCTCCTGATATAATAGTAAGAAATGAAAAAAGAATGCTTCAAGAAGCTGTTGATGCATTAATTGACAACGGTAGACGCGGGAGACCTGTAACAGGTCCAGGAAACAGACCTTTAAAATCACTTTCTGATATGCTAAAGGGTAAACAAGGGCGTTTCAGACAAAATCTTCTTGGAAAAAGAGTTGACTACTCAGGGCGTTCAGTTATAGTTGTCGGTCCAGAGCTTAAGTTCAATCAATGTGGTCTTCCAAAGAAAATGGCACTTGAACTTTTCAAACCATTTGTAATGAAAAAACTGGTTGAAAACGGAACAGCTCACAACATCAAGAGTGCTAAGAAAAAGGTTGAAAAAGTTGACAATTCAGTATGGGACGTATTAGATGAAATAATAAAAGACCACACTGTAATGTTAAATCGTGCCCCTACTCTTCACAGACTTGGTATTCAATCATTTGAACCGGTGCTAGTTGAAGGAAAGGCAATAAAGCTTCACCCGTTGGTATGTACTGCATACAATGCTGACTTCGACGGAGACCAGATGGCTGTTCACGTTCCTTTGTCAGTTGAAGCTCAGGCTGAATCAAGATTCTTGATGATGTCAACAAACAACATATTGGCTCCTAAGGATGGAAGACCAATAACTACACCTACACAGGATATGGTTCTTGGAAGCTACTACATGACACTTGAAATTGAAAATTCAAAAGGTCATGGAATGATATTCAAGGATTATGATGAAATGATGATGGCATACTTCAACAAAAATGTTGATGTTCATGCAAGAGTCAAGCTTAGAAAGACAGTTGACGGTGTAACAAAGCTTGTAGAAAGCACAGTGGGAAGGTTCATATTCAACGAAAATATTCCTCAGGATTTAGGATTTGTAGACAGAGAAAAAGACAAATTTTCACTTGAAATAGACAAGACAGTTACTAAAAAAGCATTGGAAGAAATAGTTTACAGATGTTTCAGAAAATACGGTAATTCAGCAACAGCAGATGTATTGGATGGAATTAAATCTAAAGGGTACAAATATTCAACAAAGGGAGCAATAACAATAAGCGTAAGCGATATTACAGTTCCTGATGAAAAGAAAGACCTTATTGAAAAAGCAGAAAAACAGGTTATCGAATACGAAAAGAAATACAGAAGAGGTTTGATGACTGATGAAGAAAGATATGAAAATGTAATTAAAATATGGAACCAGACCACAGAGGATGTTACAAATGCTCTTATGGAACATTTGGACCCGTTAAACTCTATTTACATCATGTCTGTATCAGGAGCCCGTGGTGGTCGTAACCAGATAAAACAGTTAGCCGGTATGCGTGGACTTATGGCCAGTGCAACAGGTAAGACAGTTGAGGTTCCGGTTAAATCAAACTTCCGTGAAGGACTTTCAGTTCTTGAATTCTTCCTGTCTGCTACAGGAGCTCGTAAAGGTTTAACAGATACGGCTCTTAGAACAGCTGACTCAGGTTACCTGACAAGAAGACTTGTTGACGTAAGCCAGGATGTTATTGTCAGAGAAGTTGACTGCGGCACTACAGACGGTATTGAAGTTGAAAGCTTTGTTGACGGCAAGGAAGTTATAGAAGAAATGAGCGAAAGATGTGCCGATAGATATTCATCTGATGATATTATTCATCCTGAAACAGGAGAAGTTATGGTTAAATCAGGCGAATTTATATCAGAGGAAACTGCACATAAACTTCAAAATTCAGGAATCAAGAAGGTAAAGGTTCGTTCAGTTCTTACATGCAAGACACCTCATGGTGTTTGTGCTAAATGCTATGGAACAAATCTGGCAACAGGAAAACTTGTTAATGTGGGCGGAGCTGTTGGTATTATTGCAGCTCAATCAATTGGTGAGCCTGGTACACAGCTTACAATGCGTACATTCCATACAGGAGGCATCGCTGCTGCAAGTGACATCACTCAAGGTTTACCTCGTATCGAGGAGCTTTTTGAAGCTCGTAAGCCAAAAGGTCAGGCAATTATCACAGAAATACCTGGTAGAGTTACTGTTACTGAAAAGATTCATAAAAGAGAAGTTACTATTACAAACAATGAAACAATGGAAAGCAAGACTTACCTTATTCCATATGGTTCTAAAATATTGGTGTCTGATGGCGAATATGTTGAAGCCGGAGATAAATTAACCGAAGGTTCTATCAATCCTCATGATATTATGAACATCAAGGGTATGAAGGCTTTAGAGTCCTACATCCTAATGGAGGTTCAAAGAGTTTACAGAATGCAGGGTGTTGATATTTCCGACAAACACGTTGAAGTAATTGTCAGACAGATGGTAAACAAGGTTCGTATCGAGGATGCAGGGGATACTACACTTCTTCCTGGAAGCCTTGTATCATCATTTGAATTTAAGGAACAAAATGAATTAGCAGTTCAAGAAGGCAAGGAGCCTGCAACAGGCGAGGTTGCACTTCTTGGTATCACTAAGTCATCTCTTGCCACAGATTCATTCTTGGCATCTGCATCATTTCAGGAAACTACGAGAGTATTGACAGATGCTGCAACAAAGGGTAAGGTTGACAATCTGTTGGGACTAAAAGAAAATGTCATCATAGGTAAATTGATACCTGCCGGAACCGGAATGAAGAAATACAGAAACATCGGAGTAACAACAAAGGATGTTGAAGTAGAAGAAAAAGATGATGTTGTAAACGAGTAAATAGGAAACAAGGTGAGGGGACATACCTCCAAAGTAGGGAAAGCCGTTGAAGGTAGCTTTGGAGGAATGTCCCCAATTTAAAAAAAGTATTTGACATCTAAAAAATAAGATGATAGAATACTTGAGTGCTAAAATGTGCGGGTACACACCTCTAATTCAGGGAAAGTCTCTGGTGTAGAGGAATGTCCCCAATTAGCAGGTGATTGAAATGAATGATAATAAGAATATAGTAATTGGAAAGAAGCAGACTTTGAGGGCTTTACTTAAGAATGAAGCCAAAACGATTTATATGTCAAAGGATGCTGATTTGCATGTTACTAAAAATATCACTGATATCTGCAAGGAGAAAAATATAGAAATAATATATTTCGATACTATGAAGGAACTTGGAGAATCAGTTGGTATCAATGTAAACGCAGCGGCTGCTGCCGTTTTAAAATAAATAGTAATCAAAAGGAGGTGCACGAATGCCATCAATTAACCAGTTAGTGAGAAAAGGCAGAGAAAAAGTAACATATAAGTCTACTGCTCCAGCATTAAATGTAAGCTACAACACACTTCAAAAGAAGATGAATGAAGCAACTTCTCCACAAAAAAGAGGGGTATGTACTTCAGTTAAGACTGTAACACCTAAAAAACCTAACTCAGCTTTAAGAAAAATTGCCAGAGTTAAATTAACAACAGGTGTTGAAGTTACAGCTTATATTCCTGGAGTTGGCCACAATTTACAGGAACACAGCGTTGTTCTTATAAGAGGCGGAAGAGTTAAAGACTTACCAGGGGTTAGATACCACATTATCAGAGGTACCCTTGATACAGCTGGTGTTGCTAAGAGAAAACAATCTAGATCCAAGTATGGAGCTAAAAGGGAAAAACAGAAAAAATAATTAGACAATATCCGGCACACTATGCAGGTTATGATAGCAAGTAAGCGCCATAATTATATATACAATTGTCTTACGTTTCACGGTGGTTTTTCCGTGAAATGTTAGAAATTGTTACATTGAGCTTACAGTTGTCTTGTTTCATGAAATGAAACCATAGAAACTGTTGCATTAATGAATAGCATTTTGTGCACAACGGCATATTCATTGTCGAGTACCTGTGAATTAAATTTATTATTAAGGAGGGAAGTACAGTGCCAAGAAAAGGTCACATACCTAAAAGACAAGTAATGGAAGACCCAATATACAAAGATAAGGTTGTTTCAAAGTTAATCAACCAACTTATGTATGATGGAAAAAAAGGTGTTGCTCAAAAAATTGTTTATGAAGCATTTGACATCATAAAAGAAAAGACAGGTGAAGAACCAATAGAGGTATTCACTAAAGCTATGAACAACATCATGCCAGTTTTAGAAGTTAAAGCAAGAAGAGTCGGTGGTGCAACATACCAAGTACCGATAGAAGTTAGACCAGAAAGAAGACAGACATTGGGTTTAAGATGGTTAGTTGGTTATTCTCGTAAAAGAGGAGAAAAAACTATGCGTGAAAAGCTTGCAAAAGAATTAATGGATGCAGCTAACAACGTAGGCTCAAGTGTTAAGAAAAGAGAAGATACACATAAAATGGCAGAAGCTAACAAAGCATTTGCACATTTTAGATGGTAATAAAAAGTTTAAATTAGCAGCGTGAAGGAGGTTAAAAATTGAGTAGAGAATATTCTTTGGAAAATACTAGAAATATTGGCATCATGGCGCATATTGATGCGGGAAAAACAACAACTACTGAAAGAATCCTGTTCTATACCGGGAAAATTCACAAAATAGGAGAAACTCATGAAGGTGCATCTCAGATGGACTGGATGGCCCAAGAGCAGGAAAGAGGAATTACAATAACTTCAGCTGCTACTACTTGTCATTGGAAAGATGTAAGAATTAACATTATAGACACACCAGGCCACGTAGATTTTACAGTTGAAGTTGAAAGATCCCTTAGAGTGTTGGATGGTGCGGTTACAGTATTTGATGCTAAAATGGGGGTTGAACCCCAGTCAGAAACTGTCTGGAGACAGGCAGATAAATATCATGTACCAAGAATTTGTTTTATAAACAAAATGGATAAAATGGGTGCAGATTTCTACTATTCAGTAGGAACAATTATTGACAGATTAAAAGCTAATGCGGTTCCAATTCAGTTGCCAATAGGTACTGAAGAAAACTTTAGAGCAATCATAGACTTAGTTGAAATGAAGACTATACACTATGGAAATGATGAAGGAACAGACATTACTATTACAGAGATTCCAGAAGAGTTTGTTGATAAAGCAAATGAATACAGAGAAAAATTAGTTGAAGCTGTAGCAGATACTGATGAAACATTGACGGAAAAATACTTAAACGGTGAAGAAATCACAGTTGAAGAATTGAAAAAAGCAATAAGAATAGCAACAACCAATGTTCAAATAATTCCTGTACTTTGCGGAACAGCATATAAACATAAAGGTGTAAGACTGATGTTGGATGCAGTAGTTGATTATTTGCCAAGTCCAATTGAAGTACCTCAAATGAAGGGTTTTGATCCTGAGACAAAAGAAGAAATGAAAGTTGGGGTAAAGGACGAAGATCCTTTAGCAGCTTTAGCATTCAAGATTATGACTGACCCATTTGTTGGAAAGCTTACTTTCTTTAGAATTTATGGAGGAACTTTAGAATCGGGAAGTTATGTATTAAATTCTTCTAAGAACAAGAAAGAAAGAATTGGTCGTATTCTTCAGATGCATGCAAATAAAAGAGAAGAAATAAAAACATCTTATTCAGGAGACATAGAAGCTGCAGTAGGTTTAAAATTTACTACTACAGGAGATACATTGTGTGACCCAGATCACCCGGTAGTGTTAGAGTCTATGGAATTCCCTGATCCAGTTATAGAAGTAGCAATTGAACCTAAGACTAAGGCAGGACAGGAAAAAATGGGTATCGGACTTCAGAAGCTTGCTGAAGAAGATCCAACATTCAAGACATATACAAATCCTGACACAGGTCAAACAATAATTGCAGGTATGGGTGAGCTTCATTTGGAAATCATCGTTGACAGACTCTTAAGAGAATTCAAGGTTGAAGCAAATGTAGGTAAGCCACAAGTTTCTTACAAAGAAACAATTACAGGCACTGCAGATGTTGATATGAAATATGCAAGGCAGTCTGGTGGTAAAGGACAATATGGTCATGTTAAAATCATCATGGAACCTCAAGAACCAGGCAAAGGCTTTGAATTTATCAATGCAGTTGTAGGTGGAGCTATTCCAAAGGAATATATTCCAGCTGTTGAAGCGGGAATAAGAGGGGCATCAGAAAATGGTATACTTGCCGGATTCCCTGTTATAGATTTTAAAGTTAAACTATATGATGGTTCTTATCACGAAGTAGACTCAAGCGAAATGGCATTTAAGATTGCCGGTTCCATGGCATTTAAAGAAGCAATGAGAAAGGCATCACCAGTATTATTAGAGCCATACATGAAAGTTGAAGTAACAACACCTGAAGATTATTTGGGAGATGTTATGGGAGATATAAGCTCTAGAAGAGGTAGAGTAGAAGGATTTTCAGATAGACATGGAATCAAAGTTGTAGATGCATTTGTTCCATTATCAGAAATGTTTGGATATGCTACAGTTCTTCGTTCCATGAGTCAAGGTAGAGCAGCTTATTCAATGGAATTTGATCACTTTGAAAAAGTTCCAAATAATGTAGCTGAAAAAATAATTAGTAAATAATAAATAATAAATAATAAATAATAAAATAACCCAGGAGGAACATTAAATGGCAAAAGCGAAATTTGAAAGAAATAAACCCCATGTTAATATAGGAACAATTGGCCACGTTGACCATGGTAAGACTACTTTAACAGCAGCAATCACAAAGACATTGCATGACAGATATGGCACAGGAGAAGCAGTAGCATTTGACAACATCGACAAAGCTCCAGAAGAAAGAGAAAGAGGAATAACAATTTCAACTTCTCACGTTGAATATGAAACTCCAAACAGACACTATGCACACGTTGACTGCCCAGGCCACGCTGACTATGTAAAGAACATGATCACCGGAGCTGCACAAATGGACGGCGGTATCATAGTTGTATCAGCAGCAGATGGTCCGATGCCACAGACAAGAGAGCACATCCTTCTTTCAAGACAGGTTGGAGTTCCAAAATTAGTAGTATTTTTAAACAAAGCAGATATGGTAGATGATCCAGAATTAATAGAATTAGTTGAAATGGAAGTAAGAGAATTACTTTCTGAATATGAATTCGATGGAGACAATACTCCAATAGTTGTTGGTTCAGCATTAAGAGCACTTGAAGATTCTACAGGAGAATGGGGAGATAAAATCCTTGAATTAATGGAAGCAGTAGATACATGGGTACCAACACCAGAAAGAGACATTGACAAACCATTCTTAATGCCAGTAGAAGATGTATTCTCAATCACAGGAAGAGGAACAGTTGCTACAGGAAGAGTTGAAAGAGGAGTATTGAAGGTTCAGGATAAGATCCAAATCGTAGGATTACATGACGAACCAACAGAAACAGTATGTACAGGTGTTGAAATGTTCAAGAAATTACTTGACCAAGCACAAGCAGGAGACAACATCGGAGCACTTCTTAGAGGAGTACAAAGAAATGAAATCCAAAGAGGTCAGGTTTTAGCAAAACCAGGTTCAATCACACCACATACAGAATTCAATGCAGAAGTATACGTATTGACAAAAGAAGAAGGTGGAAGACACACTCCATTCTTTAACGGATACAGACCACAGTTTTATTTCAGAACAACAGACATCACAGGACAAATCGACCTTGAAGCAGGCGTAGAAATGTGTATGCCAGGAGACAACGCAAGATTTATAGTAAAATTAATCCACCCAATAGCAATAGAAGAAGGATTAAGATTCGCTATAAGAGAAGGCGGAAGAACAGTTGGATCCGGAGTTGTTACTTCTATAATAAAATAAATTGATGAAAAAATAGCTTTCATACGAAAGCTATTTTCATTTTGAAATTTTGGGGACGGTTCTTTTCGTTTCCAAAAATAAAATGAAAAGAACCGTCCCCAAAATGTTAAATTTTTTAAAATCATAAAAATCAGTATAAATCAACCAAAAATCTAACAATAATGTCTGTGAAAACACATTCTTTATTAACTGGATGTAATAAAAGTTAAATAATTGCAATATTTTGAAAAATGTTAAAAAAACACTTGATTTATGCGAAAAGATGTTATATTATTATAAAGCTTGCCACATGCGATGACGCAAAAGGTTGCTGATTTTAGAACAAATTCAGGGAATTTTTGCAGAGTATGTCCTGTTAAGAAACAGGGCGACCGGTTTGCGAATTTTTTTAAAAATAGGAAACACCCGGTGTGGTGTATCGAAGGTTCGCGATTCCGAGTTGTATGGATGACATACGAAGAAGGAGGTAAAAAAATGGCAAACGCACAGAAAATAAGAATTAGGTTAAAAGCTTATGATCATCAATTAATTGATCAATCTGCACAAAAAATCGTGGAAACAGCTAAAAGTACTGGTGCAACTGTAGCAGGACCAATTCCGCTACCGACAGAAAAACAAATCATAACAATACTTAGAGCAGTTCACAAGTACAAAGATTCCAGAGAGCAGTTTGAACAAAGAACACACAAAAGATTGATTGACATAACTAACCCTACTCCTAAGACTGTAGATTCATTGATGAAATTGAATTTGCCTGCTGGTGTAGACATTGAAATCAAACTTTAAAAAAAGAAAGCAAGTAGAGAAAAATATATTAAATATACACTCTGCTTAGAATGATTACCTAGGTAATCCGCTGTAAGAAAATAGGAGGTGTAAGATGAAAGCAATTCTTGGTAAAAAAGTCGGAATGACTCAAGTATTCACAGAAGAAGGCAATGTTGTTCCGGTAACTGTTATTGAATCAGGCGATTTGGTAGTAGTTCAAAAGAAATCAGTTGAAAAAGACGGTTACGATGCAATTCAAGTTGGTTTTGGAGACGTTAAATTAAAAAATGTTGGTAAACCTAAAAAAGGTCATTTTGATAAAGCAAAAGTAGAACCAAAAAGATTTTTAAGAGAATTCAGAGTAACTAATATTGATGACTATGAAGTTGGTCAAAAAATTGGCGTTGATATTTTCCAAGTTGGTGAAAAAGTAGACGTTGTAGGAATTTCTAAAGGCAAGGGATTCCAGGGTTCAATTAAGAGACACGGACACCATACAGGTGATGCAAGCCACGGTTCAAAATTCCACAGATTAAGAGGTTCTTTAGGAGCATCTGCAGGTGTTGGAAGAGTAGTAAAGGGTACTAAAGCTCACGGACACATGGGTCATGAAAAAGTAACAGTATTAAACCTTGAAGTAATAAAAGTAGATGTAGATAAAAATGCAATACTTGTTAAAGGTGCAATACCAGGACCTAAAAAAGGTTTAGTAAAAATTAGAGAAGCAGTTAGAAAATCTAGTAAATAATTGCACGGAAAGGAGGATTAAAGATGCCAAAAGTAGCTCTTTATGATATAACAGGCAGCCAAGTAGGAGATATCGAATTAAGCGATAACATATTTGGTGTAGAAGTAAACACTCATGTAATGTATGAAGCTGTAAAAAATTATTTGGCTAATCAAAGACAAGGAACTCAATCAGCTAAGCTGAGAGGCGAAGTTCGTGGCGGCGGAAGAAAGCCTTGGAGACAAAAAGGAACTGGCCGTGCTAGACAAGGAAGTATCAGAGCACCACAATGGAAGGGCGGAGGAGTTGTATTTGCTCCAAAACCAAGAGATTACAGCTACGCTATTCCTAAGAAAGTTAAGAGATTGGCTCTTAAATCAGCATTAAGTTCAAAAGTACAAGATCAAGAAATAATCGTTGTAGATAAATTAGTTCTTGAACAAGCAAAAACAAAAGAAATGGTTAAGGTATTAAAAAATCTTAACTCTGGTAAAAAGACATTAGTAGTAATTCCTGAAAGAGATGAGGCTGTAGTTAGAGCAGCAGCAAACATTCCAGGAGTAAAAACAGCTTATGTTAACACAATTAATGTTTATGACATTTTAAACTGTGATTCTTTCTTGATTACAAGAGAAGCAGTTAATAAAGTGGAGGAGGTGTACGCATAATGCGCGATCCACATGATATTATAAAAAGACCTATAGTAACAGAAGCAAGTATGAATTTAATGGCAGACAAAAAATACACTTTTGTTGTTGATAAGAAGTCTAATAAAACTGAAATAAAAAATGCAGTGGAAAAAATATTCGGAGTTAAAGTAGCAAGTGTGAACACAATGAACATGCTTGGAAAGAAAAAGAGAATGGGCACTAGCATTGGCAAAAGAGCTGATTGGAAAAAAGCCATCGTTACTTTGACACAAGACAGCAAAACAATAGAATTCTTTGAAGGAATTTAAACGTTAATAAATTGAAAAAAGGAGGAAAATCTCATGGGTATTAGAAAATACAGACCAACCTCTCCGGCGTTGAGACAAATGACAGTTTCAACATTTGAAGAAATAACAACTAATGAACCTGAGAAATCTCTTTTAGCTCCATTAAAAAGCAAAGCAGGAAGAAATTCTTATGGCAGAATTACAGTTCGTCATCAGGGCGGTGGAGAAAAGAGAAAATATAGAATCATTGATTTTAAAAGAAATAAAGACGGAGTACCAGGTCGTGTTGCAACAATAGAATACGATCCTAACAGAAGCGCAAATATAGCACTTATCAATTATGTTGATGGAGAAAAAAAATATATTATTGCTCCTTATAAATTAGAAGTTGGAGACACAATTGTTTCAGGACCAGACGCAGATATTAAAATCGGAAATGCACTACCTGTAAAAAACATTCCGGTAGGTACAATGATTCACAATATCGAGCTTAAACCTGGCAAGGGTGCTCAAATGGTACGTTCAGCAGGAAATGCAGCTCAGCTTATGGCTAAAGAAGGCAAGTATGCTCAAGTAAGACTTCCTAGCGGCGAAGTAAGAATGATAAGCATGGATTGCAGAGCTACAATCGGTCAGGTAGGAAATTTGGATCATGAGAATGTATCAATAGGTAAGGCTGGAAGAAAAAGACATATGGGAATCAGACCTACAGTAAGAGGTAGCGTAATGAACCCTAATGACCACCCTCACGGTGGTGGAGAAGGTAAATCTCCTATTGGTAGATCAGGACCAGTTACTCCTTGGGGTAAACCGGCACTTGGCTATAAAACTCGTAAGAAAAATAAGAAATCTGATAAGATGATCGTTAAGAGAAGAAACGCAAAATAGTTCAGCAGGATTGAAAGGAGGAAATAGTGAATGGGTAGATCATTAAAAAAAGGGCCTTATTGTGAACCAACTCTTTTGAAAAAGATCGTAGATATGAATGAAGCTAACAAAAAAGTAGTTTTAAAAACCTGGTCTAGAAGATCAACAATATTCCCCGAAATGGTAGGCCATACATTAGCTATACATGATGGCAGAAAGCACGTTCCTGTATATATAACTGAAGATATGGTTGGACACAAGCTCGGTGAATTTGCTCCAACAAGGACTTATAGAGGACATGATAAGACTGAAAAATCTTCAAAAGTTAAATAAGCAAATAGGAAGGAGGCAAGCTTAAATGGAAGCTAGAGCAATTGCTAAATATATAAGAGTATCACCTAGAAAAATGAAGTTCGTGTGTGATATGGTAAGAGGAAAGCAAGTTGACGAAGCTTTAGCAATTTTAAAATTTTATCCAAGCAAGGGAGCTAAAATTTTAGAAAAGGTAGTTAAATCAGCTACTGCTAATGCAGAAAACAACTTTGAAATGGATAGAGATAAATTATTTGTTTCTGAAGTTTATGCTAATCAAGGTCCAACTCTTAAGAGATGGAGACCAAGAGCTAAAGGAAGCGCATATAAAATATTGAAAAGAAGCAGCCATATTGGTGCTGTAGTTAAAGAGAGAGAATAACCACAGTAAAGGAGGTAAAAAATGGGTCAAAAGGTAAATCCTCATGGACTTAGAGTTGGAATAATCAATGATTGGGACTCTAAATGGTATGCTGACAAGAAAAATTTCGGTATAAATTTAACTGAAGACTACAAGATTCGTGAGTATATAAAAGATACTTTGAATCAAGCAGGAATAGCTAAAGTTGAAATCGAAAGATTTGCCAGCAGAGTTAAAGTAAGTGTATTCACAGCAAAACCAGGTATGATAATCGGTAAGGGCGGTACTGGCGTTGACAGTTTAAAGAATGCCATCGAAAAAATATCCGGTAAGACTGTTATAGTAAATGTAGAAGAAATAAAGGTTCCTGAGTTAAACGCTCAGTTAGTTGCAGAAAATATTGCAAGCCAAATTGAAAAGCGTATATCTTTCAGAAGAGCTATGAAACAAGCAATGCAAAGAACAATGAAGTTAGGTGCAAAGGGTATCAAGACTAGCGTGTCAGGCAGACTTAACGGAGCTGATATGGCTAGAACTGAAGGATATTCAGAAGGTAAAATTCCTCTTCAAACTTTAAGAGCTGACATAAGCTACGGATTTGCAGAAGCAAACACAACATTTGGTAAAATAGGTGTTAAGGTTTGGATATGCAGAGGCGAAGTTCTTAGAAAACCAGGTTCATTATTATCTGATAACCAAGAGCCTACAAAAGCATTGAATGACAACAGAGACAACAGGAAAAAAAGAAGACCAAACAATAACTTTAATAATAAAAGAGAGAAAAAGTAATAAGTCCTGAAGGAAGGAGGAACAATTATGTTAATGCCTAAAAGAGTAAAACGCCGTAAACAACAAAGAGGTAGAATGACAGGTGTTGCAACAAGAGGTAACACTGTAACTTATGGCGAATACGGCCTTCAAGCATTAGAGCCAGCTTGGATTACATCAAACCAAATAGAAGCTGCCAGAAGAGCAATGACAAGATCTGTTAAGAGAGGCGGTCAAATTTGGATTAAAATATTCCCAGATAAACCAGTAACTAAAAAACCAGCCGAAACTCGTATGGGTAAAGGAAAGGGATCACCTGAATACTGGGTAGCAGTAGTTAAACCGGGCAGAGTATTATTTGAAATGTCAGGTGTTACTGAAGAAGTAGCGAGAGAAGCAATGAGACTTGCCATGCATAAATTGCCTATCAAATGCAAATTTGTTACCAAAGATCAGGCATCAGAAAAGGATGGTGAAGCAAATGAAAGCTAATGAATTAAGAAATAAATCTGTTGAAGAGCTGAATAAATCTGTATCAGATTTAAAAACAGAGCTTTTCAACTTAAGATTTCAACTTGCAACCGGAGAGCTTGACAATCCGATGAGAATAAACAAGGTCAAGAAAGATATTGCACGTGTTAAAACAGTAATTCGCGAACGTGAATTAAACATTAATGCGCAGTAATAAGAAAGGAGGATCTTTACTTTGGAAAGAGGCAACAGAAAAGTAAGAATTGGAAAAGTAGTCAGTAATAAAATGGATAAAACAATCGTAGTTGCTACTGAAAAGCTTGTAGCACATCCTCTTTATAAGAAACAAATAAAAATGACTAAAAAATACAAAGCACATGATGAAGAGAATAAGTGCAACGTTGGAGATACAGTTAAAATAATGGAAACCAGACCATTATCAAAAGAAAAATGCTGGAGATTAGTTGAAATATTAGAGGAAGCAAAATAGACCCTAAGACAATTGAAGGGAGGTAGAAGTCATGATACAAACTGAGTCAAGACTAAGAGTCGCAGATAATTCCGGAGCTAAGGAAGTTCTTGTAATAAGAGTAATGGGCGGTTCAGTCGTAAAATACGGTAACATTGGCGATATAATTGTATGTGCGGTTAAATCTGCAACACCTGGAGGAGTTGTTAAGAAGGGTGACGTAGTAAAGGCTGTTATCGTGAGAACTAAAAAAGGTGTTAGAAGAAAAGACGGCACATATATCAAGTTTGATGAAAATGCAGCCGTTATTATAAAGGACGATAAGACACCAGTGGGAACTCGTATATTCGGACCTGTAACAAGAGAATTAAGAGATGGAAAGTTTATGAAGATAATCTCACTAGCACCGGAAGTACTTTAATGGGAGGTGTATAAAGATGCACGTAAAAAAAGGCGATAAAGTTGTAGTTATAGCAGGCAGCGACAAGGGCAAGGTAGGAAAAGTTCTTACTAGCATGCCAAAGCAAAATAGAGTCATCATTGAAGGCGTAAGAATGGTTACTAAGCACCAAAAAGCTACTAGCCAAATTCAACAAGCAGGTATACTGCACCAAGAAGGCGCTATAAATGCTTCAAATGTTATGCTATATTGTGATAAATGCAAATCAGGCGTAAGAACTGAAGTTAAAATAGAAAACGGAAAAAAAACAAGAGCATGTAAAAAGTGCGGTTCAGTTTTATAATAATGCTCGAAAGGAGGTACGAACTATATGGCTAGATTAAAAGCGACATATAATGAACAAGTAGTGCCGGCACTGATGGAAAAATTTCAGTATGAAAGCATTATGCAGGCACCTAAAATAGAAAAAATAATTATTAATATGGGCGTTGGCGAAGCGAAAGAAAATCAAAAATTTCTTGAAAAAGCAGTAGAAGAAATGACAATTATCGCAGGTCAAAAGCCAGTTGTTACTAAAGCTAGAAAATCAATTTCTAACTTTAAGGTAAGAGAAGGTATGGCTGTAGGCTGCAAGGTTACTTTAAGAGGAAATCATATGTATGAATTCTTTGATAAACTGGTAAACATTGCATTGCCAAGAGTTAGAGACTTCAGAGGTGTTTCAAAGACAGCTTTTGACGGAAGAGGAAACTATGCTTTAGGAATTAAAGAACAGTTGATTTTCCCAGAAATAAATTATGATAAAATCGATAAAATAAGAGGTATGGACATAATTATTACAACCACAGCTAATACAGATGAAGAAGCACGTGAGCTTTTGAAATTAATGGGAATGCCTTTTAGTAAGTAAGGGAGGGTTGAAAATATGGCAAAGACATCTCTAAAAGTTAAACAACAGAGAAAACAAAAATTCTCAACAAGAGAATATACAAGATGCAAGATTTGTGGAAGACCTCATGCTTATTTAAGGAAATTCGGTATATGCCGTATATGCTTTAGAGAACTGGCTTACAAAGGTCAGATACCTGGAGTTAAAAAAGCTAGTTGGTAAAATTTTATAAAATGGAAGGAGGTTACTTACATGGTAATGACAGATCCTATCGCAGATATGTTAACGAGAATAAGAAATGCTAATCATTCAAAACATGAATTTGTTGATATACCGGCTTCAAAAATAAAGAAAGAAATAGCTAACATTTTATTAGAAGAGGGATATATTAAAGGCTTTGATGTTATAGATGACGCTAAACAAGGTATTATAAGAGTTGAACTTAAATACCAGCAAAACAAGGAAAGAGTTATAACTGGCATAAAGAGAATATCAAAACCTGGACTTAGAGTTTATGTAGGAAAAGAAGAAACTCCAAGAGTTTTAGGTGGCTTAGGTATAGCTATACTTTCAACATCACAAGGAATTGTGACAGATAGAAAAGCAAGAACTAAAGGTGTTGGCGGAGAAGTAATCTGCTACGTATGGTAATAATAACGAATAGGAGGTGCTAAGATGTCAAGAATAGGTATTAAACCTGTAAATATACCTGCAAATGTTGAAGTTAAAATCGACAACCACAATTATGCAGTTGTTAAGGGACCAAAAGGACAAATTGAACAACAGCTTCCAAAAGCATTAACAATTGAAGTTGAAGGTTCAGTGATTAATGTTTCTAGACCAAATGACGAAAAAGAAAACCGATCACTTCATGGACTTACAAGAACTCTTATTAACAACATGGTAGTTGGAGTTACAGATGGATTTGCTAAAACGCTTGAAATAGTAGGTGTTGGATATAGAGCACAAAAACAAGGAAATAAATTAGTATTAAACTTAGGTTTTTCACATCCTGTTGAAATGGAAGATCCAAATGGAATTGAAACAGCTGTTGAAGGAACTAATAAAATAATCGTTAAAGGTATAGATAAGCAGCAAGTAGGAAATTACGCAGCTGTAATCAGAGACTGGAGAAGACCTGAACCATATAAAGGCAAGGGTATTAAATACGTTAATGAAGTTGTTAGACGTAAAGCAGGTAAGACTGGTAAATAACAAGTTATATAAGAAAGGAGTGAGTATTAGTGCTTAAAAAAATTGATAAAAATCAAAAGAGAAAAGAAAGACACTATAGTATAAGAAACAAAGTCGTAGGAACTCCTGAGAGACCAAGATTGAATATTTTTAAAAGCTCTAAGCACATATACGCTCAAGTAATTGATGATGCTACTGGAAAAACTATAGCTTCTGCATCTACTCAAGATAAAGACTTAAGAGATCAGGCTGCTGAGCTTTCTAAGTCAGAAGCAGCTAAATTAGTAGGCAAGACAGTAGGAGAAAGAGCGAAAAATAGCGGTATAAATGCAGTAGTTTTTGACAGAGGCGGATATTTATATCACGGAAGAGTAAAATTACTTGCAGATGGAGCAAGAGAAAGCGGACTTGAATTTTAAGAAGGAGGTTAGTCATGGAACAACGTGGACGTATAGATGCAAGCCAACTGGATGTTAAAGAGAAAGTTATCAGCATCAACCGTGTAACTAAAGTTGTTAAAGGTGGTAGAAACTTTAGATTCAGCGTGTTGGTTGTTGTTGGTGATGAAAATGGTCATGTTGGAATAGGAATGGCAAAAGCTATCGAAATTCCGGATGCCATAAGAAAAGCTATCCAAGATGCTAAAAAGAATATGATTGAAGTGCCACTGATTAACACAACAGTGCCACATGAAATAATCGGCAGATATGGCGCAGGCAGAGTTCTTGTAAAACCAGCAAAAGAAGGTACAGGAATTATTGCTGGAGGTCCTGTTCGTGCAGTGTTAGAACTAGCAGGAGTCAGAGACATAAGAACAAAATCATTGGGATCAAGCAATCCTAGAAATGTAGTAAATGCAACAATTGAAGCCTTAAAACTTCTAAAAAAACCTGAGGATGTAGCAAAAATCAGAGGTAAATCCGTAGAAGAAATATTAGGTTAAGAGGTGAAAATTATGGCAAAGATAAAAATAAAACAAACTAGAAGCATCAATTCTAAAACTCCTAACCAGATTAAGAATATGGAAGCTTTAGGTTTGAGAAAAATAGGCATGATAGTTGAAAAAGAAGATACTCCTCAAATCAGAGGAATGATCAAAAAAGTAGACTTCATGGTAGAGGTTATAGAATAAGACTATAAGGAGGTGTTAAAAATGAAACTTCATGAATTAAAACCTAATCCTGGTAGTTCAAAAAACAGAAAAAGATTAGGAAGAGGTACAGCCACAGGACAAGGAAAGACTGCCGGTAGAGGTATGAACGGTCAAAAATCACGTACAGGCGGTGGAGTAAGACCAGGATTTGAAGGCGGACAGATGCCTCTTTACAGGAGACTTCCAAAAAGAGGATTCACAAATATTTTTGGAACTCAGTTTGCTGAGATTAATGTTGAAGTATTGAACAAATTCGAAGATGGGGCAGAGATAACTCCGGAACTTCTTAAATCAGAAGGTATAATTAAAAAACAACTTGATGGTGTAAAGGTACTGGGAAACGGTGAACTTGCTAAGAAGCTTACAGTTAAGGCTCATAAATTCAGCAAATCAGCGGTAGAAAAAATCGAAGCTGCCGGCGGAAAAGCTGAGGTGATTTAAGTTGTTTGAAACTCTGAAAAATGCATGGAAAATACCTGATTTAAGAAAAAGAATGTTATTCACATTTATGATGTTGGTTGTTTACAGACTTGGAGCTGTTATACCTGTTCCGGGTATTGACAGAACAGTTGTAGACAGCATGTTTTCAGGAAATGCAGGAGGCTTGTTGGACTTTTTTGATATGATGTCCGGCGGAGCTTTTAAAGATTTTACGATATTTGCTTTAAATATTTATCCATACATTACGTCTTCAATTATTCTTCAGTTATTAGCAATAGCTATTCCAAAGCTTGAAGAAATATTCAAACGTGAAGACGGAAAGAAAAAAATGGCTCAATGGACCAGATATGTAACAGTTATACTGGCATTGATTCAAGCTACTGCATACAGCGTTGGATTCTTTAATTCAGCAATCATAGATCAGAGCTTTTTATCAATCGTGTCAGTGGTAATAGTTTTAACAGCTGGTACAGCATTCCTGATGTGGTTAGGAGAGCTTATAACAGAAAAAGGTATTGGAAACGGTATATCACTGATTATCATGATCGGTATAGTTTCTAGATATCCTTCAGATATAGGAACAATGATTTACCAAGTGCAAAATGGTGCAGTTAACTTATTGGAAATTCTAATATTCCTAATATTTGCTTTTTTAATTATAGTTGGAGTTATAGCTATTCAACAAGGTGAAAGAAAAGTACCTGTTCAGTATGCAAAGAGAGTTGTAGGAAGAAAAATGTACGGCGGACAAAGCACACATATTCCTATGAAAGTGTTAATGGCAGGAGTTATGCCAGTAATATTTGCTTCTACACTTTTAGCAATACCACAGACATTGGCGTTCTTCTTCCCAAGCATGGCTCCTGGAGTACAAAAATACTTCTCAGTTGCACAAAGCCCTGGAGTATATGTTTACACAATATTAAATATATTCCTGATAATATTCTTCACATATTTCTATACAGCGGTACAGTTCAATCCATTTGAATATTCAAATACCCTGAAGGAAAATGGAGGATTTATACCAGGTATCAGACCTGGCAGACCAACTGCAGATTATTTGAACAAAGTATTAAACAGAATAACAATAGCAGGAGCAATTGCACTTGCAATTATAGCGACTATACCAACTTTAATATTCTCGTTTACGGATTTAAACATTAATTTTGGCGGAACAGCACTGTTAATTGTAACAGGTGTAGCTCTTGAAACAATGAAGCAGGTAGAAGCTCAGATGTTAATGAGACACTACAAAGGCTTCTTGAAATAAAGAGAGAAAGAGAGGTAAGGAAAATGAGAACAATTTTATTGGGACCTCCGGGAGCCGGCAAGGGAACTCAAGCTGAAACAATTGTAAAGGAATTTTCAATACCACATATTTCTACAGGAGATATATTCCGAAAAAATATAAAAGAAGGAACTGTTCTCGGGAAAAAAGCTAAAGAGTATATGGACCAAGGCTTATTAGTTCCTGATGAATTGACAGTAGAACTGGTTAAGGACAGACTGCAGCAGGATGATTGTAAGAATGGATTTTTGTTAGACGGATTTCCAAGAACAATTTTCCAGGCAGATGCTCTTGAAGATGCTTTAAATAGCATGAATCAAAAGTTAGATTACGTTGTTAATATAGAGGTAAGAAAAGAACTTCTTATAGAAAGAGCTGTTGGAAGAAGGGTGTGCAAAGACTGCGGTCAAACATATCACATGACATTCAATAAACCTAATAAAGAAGGAATTTGTGACAAATGCGGCGGCGAACTTCTTCAGAGAAAAGACGATACTGAAGAAACAGTTACCAAGAGAATTAATGTCTATCTGGAGCAAACAGAACCACTTATTGATTATTACGCTAAAAAAGGCATAATAATAAACATAGACGGAGAAAAACCTATAGCTGAGGTCGGCAAAGACATTGTTGCAAAAATGAGGAATAAGTAATATGATTATCCTCAAGACAAGAAGAGAAATTGAAATAATGAGAAAAGCCGGACGTTTAGTAGCCCAGTCACACGAACTTGTGAGAAAGTACATTAAACCCGGTGTTACTACTAAGGAGCTTGACCAGTTGGTTGAAGAATTCCTAAAATCTCAAAATGCAATACCTACATTTAAAGGTTATGGCGGATTTCCATATTCAATATGTGCTTCTGTAAATGAAGAGGTGGTTCACGGTTTTCCAAGTGACAGAAAGCTTGTAAAAGGCGACATTGTCAGCATAGATATCGGTGCTACCTTTGAAGGATATGTAGGAGACAGTGCAAAGACATTTTACGTTGGAGAAGTTGATGACGAAAAAAGGCGCCTGGTGGAAGCAACAAGACAAAGCTTCTATGAAGGAATCAAATTTGCAAAAACATCATACAGACTGTCTGACATATCACATGCAATACAACAGTATGCTGAGAGTCAAGGCTTCTCGGTTGTAAGAGACTATGTGGGTCACGGAGTTGGTAAGAGTATGCATGAATCTCCGCAAATACCAAACTTCGGAAAATCTGGCAAGGGACCGCGGCTGCAAGAAGGAATGGTCCTTGCTATTGAACCTATGATCAATGCAGGAACATATAATGTGAAGGTGCTTAGCAACGACTGGACTGTAGTGACTGTGGACGGAAGACCATCAGCACACTATGAGCACACGGTTGCAATTACAGATGGAGAACCGGAACTATTAACCGTGATATAGGGGTGATTTATTGGAATTAACAACAGATTTGAAAATTGGTCAAATAGTAAAGTCAAAAGCAGGCAGAGATAAAGACAGAGTTTTTATTGTAAGCCAGATTTTAGATAAACAATTTGTTTTAGTATGTGACGGAGATCTTAGAAAACTAAGAACTCCTAAAAAAAAGAAAGTGAAACATTTAGTGATTTATAATACAGTATTGACAGAATTTGCAGAGAAGTTACAAGGCAATGAAAATCTAGAGGATGCATATGTTAGAAGGTTACTAGAACCTTATACCAAAACTGCATCTAAAGAAATGGAGGTTGAGTGATCAATGTCCAAGAAAGATGTAATAGAAGTCGAAGGGAAAGTCCTGGAAGCACTTCCTAATGCAATGTTCAAAGTTGAGCTTCAAAACGGGCACCAGATTTTAGCGCATATTTCTGGAAAACTGAGAATGAATTATATCAGGATTCTTCCAGGTGATACAGTAGCTGTTGAATTATCACCATATGATTTGACAAGAGGAAGAATAACCTGGAGGAAAAAGTAAGGAGGTATTACAATGAAAGTAAGACCATCAGTAAAACCAATGTGCGAGAAATGCAAGATTATCAGAAGAAAAGGTAAAGTTATGGTAATTTGCGAAAATCCAAAGCACAAACAAAAACAAGGTTAAGATGTAAAGATGAGAACATTTAATATATTAAGTAACTAGGTCGGTAGGAGGTGTAAACTTAATGGCAAGAATTTCAGGTGTTGACTTACCAAGAGAAAAAAGGGTAGAAATAGGTTTAACTTATATCTACGGCATTGGTAGAGTAACTTCTAATAAAATATTAAAAACAACAGGAATTAACCCTGATACAAGAGTTAAAGACCTTACAGAAGATGAAATACAACAATTAAGAACTGAAATAGATAAGCGTCCTGTAGAAGGTGACTTAAGAAGAGAAATAGCGTTGAACATAAAGAGATTAAAAGAAATCAACTGCTATAGAGGAATAAGACATAAAAAAGGATTGCCTGTCAGAGGACAAAACACTAAGAATAACTCTAGAACAAGAAAAGGTCCTAAGAGAGTTTCAGGAAAAAAATCTAAGAAGTAAAAGGAGGGACTTAAGTGGCAGCTAAGAAACAACAAAAAACAACAAGAGTAAGAAAAAGAGAACGTAAAAATATTGAAAAAGGTCAGGCACATATTAAGTCAACTTTTAACAATACACTTGTAACTCTTACTGATTTGCAGGGAAATGCAATTTCTTGGGCAAGCTCAGGTCAATTAGGATTTAAGGGTTCAAGAAAATCTACTCCATATGCAGCTAGTATGGTTGCTGAAGAAGCTGCAAAGAGAGCTATGGAACATGGCTTGAAAACAGTAGAAGTATACGTTAAAGGACCAGGCTCAGGAAGAGAAGCTGCAATAAGATCATTGCAAGCAGCCGGACTTGAAGTTAATTTAATAAAAGACGTTACTCCGATACCACACAACGGTTGCAGACCGCCAAAACGTAGAAGAGTATAATGATAGAATAGAAACGAGGTGAAAAGATGGCAAGATATACTGGACCTGTATGCAGAATATGCAGAAGAGAAGGCTTAAAGTTATATTTAAAAGGCGACAGATGTTATACTGACAAGTGTTCAATAGGAAGAAGAAACTATGCTCCTGGACAACACGGTCAGAACAATAAAAAATTAACTAACTATGGTATTCAGTTAAGAGAAAAACAAAAGGTTAGAAAATATTACGGAGTTTTAGAAGGTCAATTTGCAGAATATTTCAATATTGCTGATAAGATGGCTGGCAAGACTGGTAGTAACCTGTTAAAATTGTTAGAACTTAGATTTGACAATGTTGTTTACAGATTAGGTTATGCAAGTTCAAGACCTGAAGCAAGACAATTGGTAGTTCACGGTCACTTTACAGTAAATGGTAAAAAGGCAGATATTCCATCAATGATTCTTCAAGTTGGTGATGTAATCCAAGTTAAGGAAAAAAGCCAAAGCTCTGATAAATTTAAAGCTTTAGTTGAAAATCACAAGAAGACTGCACCACAATGGTTGCAGGTAGAACCTGATAGCTTTACAGGAAGAATTATTGCTGATCCTGCTAAAGAGGATATCGAAATACCAATAGAAGAGCATCTGATTGTCGAGTTGTACTCTAAGTAATAGTTGATTTAAGAATTATTACCCTCGGCAAACATCACATCTAAGGAGGGTTGGGATGATAGAAATAGAAAAACCTAATATTACATTAATTGAAAAAAATGATGATAACACATATGGGAAAATAGTAGTTGAACCACTTGAAAGAGGTTATGGAACAACACTTGGAAATTCACTCAGAAGAATACTTCTTTCATCTTTACCAGGAGCAGCTGTAACATCAATCAATATACAAGGAGTATTGCATGAATTTTCTACAATACCAGGAGTTAGAGAAGATGTTACAGAAATAATTCTTAATATAAAGAATCTGGCTGCTAAAATGAACGTTCCCGGACCTGCGCAGCTTTTAATAGATGCAAAAGGACCTAAAGAGGTTACGGCAGCAGATATAATAACAGGCACAGATGTAGATATTATCAATGAAGACCTGCACATTGCAACTCTAGAAGAAGGTTCTGAGCTCATTATTGAAATGGAAATGGAACAAGGAAGAGGATACGTAGTTGCAGAAAGAAACAAAAAGGAAAATCAGTCAATTGGCGTTATTCCTATAGATTCTATCTACACACCTGTTAAAAAAGTAAACTTTGCAGTTGAAGATACTAGAGTAGGAAACAGAACTGATTTCGACAAATTGACAATTGAGATTTGGACTAATGGAACAATTGAGCCTGAAGAAGCTGTTTCTTTAGGAGCAAAAATTTTAAATGAACATCTCAACTTATTCATATCACTTACAGACCATGTAAATGACGTGGAAATAATGGTAGAAAAAGAAGAAGATGAAAAAGAAAAAGTTTTAGAAATGACAATTGAAGAACTTGATTTATCAGTGAGATCCTACAACTGTCTGAAGAGAGCAGGAATTAATACTGTTGAGGAGCTTACATACAAGTCAGAAGATGACATGATGAAAGTAAGAAACCTCGGAAAAAAATCTTTGGATGAAGTTGCGAAAAAACTTGAAGAATTAGGTTTATCTTTAAGAAAAAACGATAATTAGCAGTAAAAGGAGGACTAAGCATGGGTAGTCACAGAAAGCTTGGTTTCGAAACTAGCCACAGAGTAGCAATGCTTCGTAATATGACTGCTGACTTAATTAATCATGGCAGAATTGTTACAACAGTAACAAGAGCTAAGGAATTAAGAAGAGTTGCAGAAAGAACAATTACTCTTGGCAAAAGAGGAGACCTGCATGCAAGACGTCAAGCAGCAGCTTATTTATATGATCCAAATGCAGTATCTAAGCTGTTTGAAGAAGTTGCTCCTAAATACAAGGAAAGAAACGGTGGATACACTAGAATTCTTAAATTGGGACCACGCAGAGGCGATGGAGCAGAAATGGCGATAATTGAACTTGTTTAATTAGATATAAGTTCAAATTAATTAATAATAAAACTGTTAGGGATTAAGGTTACTTAGTCCCTTTAAGTTTGCCAATAAAAAAAGCCACTTAAATTTTGAATATAAGTTGCTTTTTTTTATTGGAAGAACATATGGGGGAATGTTCTTCTAATCAATATTAAATTGTTTCTTCAGTCAGGTTATTCTCTGACTTTATTTTAAATCTGGATACTAATCCTTTTAATAGAACAGCTTGGCTGGATAATTCTTCGCTAGCTGCTGCGCTTTCTTCTGCAGTAGCAGAATTTGTTTGAACAGCTTGTGATATTTGCATTATTGCATCAGTGATTTGATTCATTGCTATATCCTGTTCATTTGATGCTGCTGCAATGTTATTTACATGCTCAGCAGATTTTGCTGTTTCTACTCTTACTAACTCTAAGGATTTAGAAGTTTCATTTACTATAGATTTTCCTATTTCTGCCTTGCTTATGGAACTTTCTATTAATTCAGTTGTACCTTTTGCAGCCTCTCTGCTTTTTGCAGCAAGATTTCTTACCTCTTCTGCTACAACAGCAAACCCTTTGCCATACTCTCCGGCATGAGCAGCTTCTACCGCAGCATTTAAGGCTAGGATATTGGTTTGGAATGAAATATCATCTATTATTTTAATTATTTTAGACATTTTTTCAGAAGACTGGCTTATATCATTCATTGCTTGAACTACATTATTCATTTGTTCATTTGTAAGAGTTACATTTTCTCCTGTTTTTTTTGCTATTTCAATAGCCTGCTTAGCATAATCTGCATTTTGTTTTATTTGTGTAGCAACTTCTTCAATTGTTGCACTTATTTCTTCTACAGAGCTTGCCTGTTCTGTAGAGCTTTGAGAAAGCATTTGGCTGGCTGATGCAACTTGCTCAGAACCTACAGAAACCTGTTCAGAAGAAGTATTTATATTAGTAACTATTTCCTTAATATTGTCAATCATAATATTTAAGGATTTTCCTAAGTCGCCAATTTCATCATGAGTTTTTACATCTAAGTTGACATTTAAATCTCCCTGTGCTATTTTATCAGCCATTATTACCATTTTTCTTACTGGGACTGTTATAACACGTGATATTAATATTCCAAGTCCAATTGCTAAAACAACGGCAATAATCATGGCAGAAAGCATAATCATAGAAGCTTGTCGCGAAAGAGATGAATTGCGATCTGAAGTTAATTTGGCTTGTGATTCATTAAAACTATACATTTTGTCAAAACTTTTTTCTACAGAATCAGCTAAGTGACCCATTTCAGCTACAATAGCATTGACTTTTTCTGTGTTCGTACCATTTAATAAGTATTCAGTTGCTTCGTTATTTAAAGTACTATACTTGTCAACTAATGCTTTAAGTTCATCATATATTAACCGGTCATCAGAAGAAGTAATGGATTTTTCATATTTTTTTAAATTGTCAAACATAACAGAATAAGCTTCATTAGTTTTATCTGAATATTCAGATTCCTTTTTATTAATTAAATACAAAAAATTTACTCGTACTTTTTGAAATTCGACTGAAGCATTTCCTGCATATACTAATCCTAATGTGTTTACCTCATATAGTTCAGTGTCTGCGTTGTTAATCTGGTTTATGTTTACAATACCTATAATTCCAACTATACCAGCAATAAGAGCTACAATTATAAAACTTGTTAATATTTTTTTACCTAATTTCATATTATTGAACCATTTCATAGATAATTACCTCCAAAATTCATATGATATTTATTGATTTCATTGAGTTCTTCTTCTTCAATTAACTTATTGCAATCCAGTAATAATTTGATTTCATTTCCAACCTTTCCGATTCCGTTAATAAGGTTTTGATTACTAATTTTGAAATTAGGGGGGAGCGAAATGTTATTATCGTCTATAGCCAGCACTTCTAATACGCAATCTACAATTAAACCAAGCGACAAATTTTTTATATTAATTACTATAATGCATGTCCTGTTGTCATACTCTTTGAAAGGTTTATTAAATCTAAGCCTTACATCCATCAATGGTATAACCTTGCCTCTCATATTAATTATTCCTTTCACATAATCTTCTAGCTGCGGTATTTCTGTAAATGGCTGAATCCCTATGATTTCAGTTACATGCCTGATTTCTATGCCGTATTCGTCATTTCCAAGATTAAATGTCAGATACTTTCCCTTTTGTGTATCATTAGCGATATGAATTTCCTTTAGCATACTGCTCATATGTAGCTCCTTTCTTTAAAAAATTTTTTGAGGTTATGTTTTTCAAAAGATATTTTATAACATTCTGAAATTGCTTATTTCGTTTTGACAAATTAAATATACATTATAATTATTCTTTTTTGTCGAAATTTGTATATGATGTAAAAAAAACGACCTGAAAGGTCGTTATAGCAGTTTAGTGTTCTTATATTCTTAGTTACTAAATTGCTATCTTTTTATTTTCCAACATATCGATAAATACTTTTGAAAGCTGGGGGTCAAATTGTTTGCCGCTGTTTTCTTTAAGCTCTTTTATAGCTTCTTCAAAAGGAAAAGGTTCACGATAAATACGTTTTACAGTCATTGCGGAAAAAGCATCTGCAATTTGAAGTATTCTTCCTTCAATGGGAGTGTTCTTTCCATATATTCCATTTGGATAACCCTTTCCGTCCCATCTTTCATGGTGAAATTTTATTGCACTTATAGCTGTAGGGGAGATATCACAGTTTACCAGTATATTTAAGCCATTTACAACATGTTGTTGGATATTTGAATATTCAATTTCATTTAATTTTGAATTTTTTCTTAAAATATTGTTGATGACCAATACTTTGCCAATATCATGAAACCACCCTGCTATTTCTAAGTCCTTTATTATGCTGTCATTAAGATTTAAAGATTTCGCTAAGTCTGCTGCGTATTGTGCAGTGTATTGAGAATGAGTATATGTGTACATATCCTTTTCAGCCAACATCTGCAACAAACAATTGCATTGACATGGTATATTTTTAGATTCAGTTTTTATGTTGAATTTGTTGCTATTAATATTGCTATAATACATATTTGCGGCTAAATATTTTATTATATAATTAAATAACGATTTCACAGTTACTCCTTTAATATAAGTATTATTAAAACCATATTATGAATATACACCAAAAAGTCTGTTTGTGTCATTCTGAGTGAAGTGATAAATCTCTGAATTGTTTAAAACATGAGATTCTTCGCTAACGCTCAGAATGACAAAAACATTAAAATTTCACTTATTAGGTTTTAAACATATTATATATAAGAAAAATAAGTTTTTATTTATATTTTCGCAAAATGCAAGAAAAGAGTCACAAAATGTCATTTTTTTATATTTAGTTTAATTTTATTATATAAAATATTTAATTTCATTTAATAAATTGAGACAATCATCCGTGGTTAAGTTAAACTTGTTTAATATATCTTGTTCTATTACAAAATTAGTTGTATTTTTTATTATGTTCCACGAAAAAACATCTGCAATATAAAGCAGTGAAACAAGTTCTTTATTTACGATTCTTTCATCTAATGGTTTATGATGAAACAAGGCGCACTCTACAATTTGCTGAGGAAGTTCCCACCAGTAAAGAAAGTATGCGCCTATTTCTTCATGAGAACAATTTATGATTTCTATGTCTTCAAAATAATTGTATATATTTCCCTCTTTTCTCATTTCTTTAGTTGCTTTTAAGTATTCATCGGAAAAATTGTTTATTATAACTAATTTACCTATGTCATGTAATAAACCGGCCATATCGCATATATCAGGAATTTTTTTGTTTAATAGACGCTTGTATAGGTAATTTAATATTTTATTAGTTAGCGTAGAATGTTTCCATAGAATTTCAATATCATCATTTAGTAATTTATTTCTTGAAATATTTTTTTGTTTATTATAAATGCCTAAACTTAAAATAATATTTTTAACATTAATAAGCCCAAGATAAGTAATTGCCATTTTGACAGAGCCTGTTCTTATACCGTAAAATGCTGAATTTATAACCTGAAGTATTTTTGCTGCTATTGATGTATCACCTTCAATTAACTCAGCAAATTCATGCATATCTGCATTGTTTTTAACCAATTGTTCAAATTTGCTATATATATTTCCAGGTGATGGAAGAATTTTTATTTCATCAATAATTTTAAGCAGCTTTTTTTGTTCTAAAATTTCTTTAATAATAAATATTTGTTTTACAGATGATAATAGTTCACCATTATTCCATGGCTTTAATATATAAAGTTTTGCTAAATTATTTTGTTGAATTTTAAGTAATGTAGATTCATCAGCATATCCGCTTAATACTACCCGTATAGTTAAGGGAGAAACTTCACTTGACTTGTCTAAAAGCTCGTAACCACTAATTCCGGGCATCCTAATGTCTGTTATCATTAGATTTATTTTTTCCTTTTGTAATATGGATAGCGCCTCTCCACCGTTATTTGCAGTAAATATATTGTATCCTCTAAATAAAAACAATCTTTTTAAAGAATTTAAAATTTGAATTTCATCATCAACCAGAAGTATATTTTCATTCATATTAAGTAACCGCCATAATATTCCTTTCATTAAATTCAAAGGGGCAGTTTAATTGTAATTTTCGTTCCATAACCAAAGGTAGAGTCAGCATAAATTTTACCGTGGTGCTTATTTACAATAATATCATAGGCAATACTTAGACCTAAACCAGTACCACTTCCCACTGGTTTCGTTGTGAAAAATGGGTCAAATATTCTGTTTAGATGCTCCTTTTTTATTCCGGTTCCATTATCCTCAATTTGACATGCTACATAATTATCTTCAATGTTTGTAGTTATTGTAATGAGTCCCCTTTTATTTATTTCTTTATTTTTAATAGCATAACAAGAATTTAGGATAATATTTAAAAAAACTTCATTTATTCTGTTTCCGCTTGCCATTAAGATAGGAATGTTTCCTAATTTTTCAATAACATCTGCACAATACTTTATTTCATTTTTGGCAATTATCAGAGTTTCTTTAATTCCATTATTTAAGTCATATTCTTTAAATTCAAGATTTGGATCAACTCTGGAGAAAGTTTTAAGATTATTTACAATTTCAGATATTTTTTCAAGGCCGTCTTTTGTATCTTTAAAAAGTTCTATTATATCATTCATAATAAAATCAATATTTGATTGATTCCTCAGATCTGTTATTTTACTTATTTCAACATTTAATTCATCAGCTGGAATTGATGATACTCTTGAAAATAAACTATGGTATAAATCTAGGATTTGTTTTATTTTACTAAAATATACCTGAGCTGTTTCTATATTGCTTGATATATAGCCGAGGGGATTATTTATTTCATGTGCAACTCCTGCTGCTATTTGCCCGATTGTAGCCAGTTTTTCTTGTTGGAAAAGGTGTTCTTTGCTTTCTTCAATTTGTATCATTTTTGATTCTAATTCCTTGTTAAATTTAATTATAATGCTTTTTATAAAATTATGATCATATATTTCTCTTGCTACAGTTAGCACTGCGCTATTTCCATAAAATTCACATAGATTTGCTTCAATGTTTGTTAAAATGGCTTGATTAGATTTAGTAAAGAATAACATTGGATAATAAACAGTTTCGCCAGCAAGAAGTTTTGTTATTTCATTTTTTATAGTTGCTCCATCAATAGGCATCCCAATATCAAAAGGATTCGTTGAAAGTATTTCATTTATTGTATATCCTAATCGATTGCAAGTTGCATCGTTAGCATACAATATATCGCCTGGTGTACCATTTTTGCCGATTTTACTAACAAATACCAAACCTTTATTGTCATTATAATTAAAATCCTTCTTAAATTCTTTCATAGCTACCTCCATGCCACTGCTTAATTTATCTTTCTAAAATGACATAAAATAGATTCCTCTATTAGTTAATTACAATTCTAATATTTCACGAAATTTTTTCATATATCCCCTGCTGACGGGTATAGTTTCATTTAACTTTTTAAATTTGATATTATAAGCTCCATTAAACCATGGGCTAATTTTATCAATTTTATCTATGTTTACAATATACCCTCGATGAGTTCTGAAAAAATAATTTTCACCAAGCTTTTTTCCCCAAGAGTTCAATGTTTCGGGGCTTTTATACTTTCCTTTTTCTGTAACTATCACTACACTTCCTTCTGTTGCAGATATGTAATAAATTTCTGAGAGGTTTATTAATACAATATTTTCATCCTCATAAACATGGATTTTTTTGTTATTTTGTATATTACTATTTTTAAATTTAATAGGTATATTATTCTCCATAGAAGATACTGAGTTTAACATAGATGCTGTTTGAACCAAGTAATCTTTGCTATCATTTAAAATTTCGTACAACTCTGCCTTTTTTTCTTGAATACGTTTTTCATTTACTGCTTTTTCTATAATAGAAATAACTTCTTCATTTTTCCATGGCTTTGAAATATAGTAATAAATTCCAACTTCATTAATTGCTGAAATAGTAATATTTAAATCAAAGTTTCCTGTAATTAGTATTCTTATGGCATTAGGAAGTATATCTTTGGCGTACTTTAAAATTTCAATACCTGACATATCAGGCATGTTGTAATCACACAATAATATATCTATATCATGATTTTTTATAATATCAATTGCTCTTTCTGATTTATTTGCTGAATAAATGATGTATTCATTTTTATTTAGAATTCGTTTTAAAGCATTAATAATATTTTGATCATCGTCAATTATCAATATATTAGTGTTGTCCATAATTTCAGCCTCGCTTAACTTATTAATAAGATTTGCTAATATTTTATCATAAAATTCAATAAGTAGCAATATTTGAGACGATTTATTATTGCTATTTATTGAAGAATAAACATCTTGAGTAATTATGAATATAATATTGTAATTTAAATAAGGGGGTGATTACTTGCTTATACATGTAGTTAATAGTGGTGAAGTGCTATGGGAGATTGCAGATAATTATGAAGCAAATATAAATGATATAATAGAAATAAATGGATTAATAAACCCAAACTTATTGTTAGTGGGCCAATCATTGTTGATACCAACACCGAGTATTCTTTATACTGTCAAATATGGAGATACATTGTGGAGAATTGCGAATAGATTTGGAGTGCCACTTGCAAAGCTTCTTTCTATTAATAGAATAGTAAATCCAAACTTAATTTATCCCGGAGTTACATTAACCATTCCACAAGAGCGAAGACCACCAATTGAAGTGGATGGAATAACCTATGTGTTTGGTGAAATTGACATTCAAATACTGAGAAATACAATGGAGTACTTAACTTACTTAACACCATTTTCTTATATAGTCAGAGAAGATGGAAGACTATCTTCAATCAATGATGAACAAGCAATTCAACTTGCAATATCCAATAATACTGTACCTATTATGTTAATAGTCAATTACTCATTTAATAACGCAGGTACAGACATAGTCCATGTAGTTTTAAACAACCTGGAGGTTATTGATGAGCTCTTGGATAATATTATTAGTACAATGGAAGAAAAGGGTTATAGAGGTATAAAGTTTGATTTTGAAAATATTTTGCCTGAAGACAGAGAAGCATATAACAACTTTTTACAGGTTGCTAAAAGCAGGTTAAATTCGGAAGGTTTTTTTGTTTCAACATCTTTAATGCCTAAATATAGTGATGAACAAGAAGGGTTAATTTATGAAGCATATGATTATGAGGCTCATGGAAGGATTGTTGATTATGTTGTGTTGATGGCTTATAAATGGGGTATTCTGGATAATTCGTCAGGACCGGTTACGCCTTTAAACAATATAATAAGAGTCTTGGATTATGCTGTTTCAAAAATTCCTAGGGATAAAATTTTTATCGGACTTCAACTTTATGCAAAAGACTGGGTGATTCCTTATATAAATGGACAGCCAGCCAAAATAATAAGTGTTCAGGAAGCAATGAACAGAGCACAAAGATACAAGGTCCGAATACAGTATGATGAAAATAGTCAGTCTCCTTTTTACTTTTACACAGATCAACAAAATAGAATGCATGAAGTTTGGTTTGAGGATGCAAGAAGCATGAAAGCAAAATTTGATGTTGTAAAGAAATATGGAATAAGGGGCATAAGTTACTGGAATTTGGGATATGAATTTAGACAAAATTGGCATCTGTTGGAAGATAATTTTGTAATAGTAAAAGATTAGGAAACATTAAGCGAAGAACCTTAATACTTAGATTCTTCGCTTTTTAAATTATAACAATTCAGGTGTTATTATAAATTCATAATCAGGATGTGCAGTAGTTAACGGCGTTAATAATACGTTATATATAGTAGTAACATTTGGGTATATTTGTATGTTCATTAAATTTACAGGATAGTATCTAAAGTGGTTAACAGTCATATAATATTGAGAACGAGTTAATCTGCTTCTGTCCATGACTGGCAATTCAATTAATGGAACCTGACCGTTTTCATCTGTTATATGTCTGACCATCAAATTTGCTTCCCCTCCTTCACCATATAATCCTCGTATAGTTAAAAAGTAAATACTTACCTCTGCAAAAGCAATAGGACTATTGTTTAATCTATTTCTCACTGTTACAGATAAGTGACCTGTATTTAAGACAGTGGCTGATTTATTAATATTATATATATAACATCTATTTCTTTTATCAATCATTTTTTTCTTCCTTTCTTATAGTTTTGATATAATCTATTATATGAAAATAGAAAATTGATGATTATTGTAATAATTTTCCTGATTTTTTATAATAAATACTGCATTTAATAAAAGCATTAATATTTATTCAAAGATGAAAATGAATCATTCGTTTAAATATACATTGAAATAACTTTTTTTTATGGTAAAATAGTATTACTATCTTGTACAAACTATTTTAAAATGAGGAGATGGAGGGACTATGATTATTTGGAGTATAATAGAGATTTTTGTGAATTTTTTACAGGTATTTGTAATCTTCAAGATATATGATTTGTATTATAATCGAAGGCTTGCATGGAAGAATTCTGTAGAATGGACCATAATTATTATGGCTATATTGTTAAGTGTGCTAAATTATACATATCCAACTGGTTTAAATCCTTATTATTATTTAAGTTTTATTTTTTTGATTTATATTGTTTCATTGATTTTATTTGAGGGTAGTTTTCTTTCGAAAGCATTTACGGTTTTATTAATTATAACTATACTTTCTGTATGTGAACTTTTAGCTGCTGTATTGGTTTCTATTACAGCAGGGTTGGATTTAAAATCAATTCAGGAGCAAAACTTTGGCAGATTTGAAGTAATGATTATATCACAAACAGTATTCGTATACCTTTATCTATTACTTAAACAAAAAAGCAATAAACATAAGATGATTTTATTAGATAGCAAGTATTATATTTTGGTTGGAACGATTCTGTTTTTGACTGTGGTAGTAATTCTTAATGTAGTATGGATGTATGGGAATTTAAAAATTGATGATATCAATGTAAACAATATTCTGGTTGTGCTAACCATGTGTGTTTCTTTAATATCAATAGTGTCAATTGCTTTATCTTACAGAATTATAAAAGATATGAGTGAAAAACATAAAAATGATTTGGAGCTACAACAAATGAAGATGGAACAATCCTATTATTCGGATGTTAATTCTGTTTTGGAAGAAATAAGAATATTGAGACATGACATGAGAGGTGAGTTAGCAATAATTCATGGATATAATGAACTAAATCAAAAAGATAAAATACGAGATCATATTGAAAAGAAGCTCAATGAAATGAACATAGAGCTTTTGCCGCAAATAGACAGCGAAAGAATTATTACTTCTTTTTTAAACTTTAAGATAAAGGAAGCAAAATTGAAAAACATTCCGGTTGAAATTAATACAAACATAGACAAAGATGATGTAATATTAATTGACAAAAACGATTTGTGCAGAATTATAAATAATGTTATGAATAATGCAATTGAAGCATGCTTAGATAGCAACGAAAAGTATATAAATTTGTTTATTAATAAAATTGATGATTATATTATCGTAAAATGTGAAAACCCCTATGAAGGAATCTTACAAACAAAAGGAGATAAAATTCAAACTATTAAAAAAGATAAAACAAAGCATGGTTACGGATTAAAGAGCATTAAAAGTATTGCAGAAAAATATAATGGTTTTGTCTATATAAATCCTAGCAATAATATATTCCAAATAAGCGCACAAATTTATAATATGCATAGTGAGGAATAAACATACATAAATTATTTTTAATTTCTACAAATTCCTTGCATTAATATTCTTTATTAAATATTGATATTTTAAGATTTTGAGTTCCGCCGTTTAAACAACAAAAACAACCAAATGGACAGTTCTGGCAAATAATGTTGAATATTTAATTATTTTGTTGTAATATATTGGTAACGTTTATAAGGAGGGGTGTTTATGAAAAAATCTTTATCCATTTTATCATCTTTTGCTGCATTTTTGGTAGTTACAGCTCAGGCAACCATGGGAACCACATGTATAATTTTGGTGAATCAGCCAAAAGTACCAGAATGCCTATTGAATGATGATAAATAAAATTTCTATGCTGTTATCTGAAGGAATTAAGCTTAGGCTTAATTCCTCAGATAATGAAAAGGAAGTTTATGCATACAGCATTGAAGTGCTTTTGTCATTGTTGTTAAATTTAACTTTCCTTGCTATAGCTGCTTATATTCTAAAAAAACCTACTGAGCTTGTAATTTTTATTATATTTTTTTCCGGACTTAGGATTTATGCAGGAGGGTATCATGCGAAATCGCATATTGAGTGCTTTTCCATATCATTGTTTATATTTATAATATCTGCTATCAGTAACACATATCTTAAATTATACGGTGAATTAATCTTAATAATAGGGATTTTGTTTTCTATGGCAATAATTTTTGTGTTCGCTCCTTCTGAATCGTCAAATAAGCCCTTAAGCAAAAAAGAAAGATTAAAATACAAAATATTCAGCAGAATAATTGTAGTTGTTTTATCCATAGGTGCTCTTTGTTTGTACTTTACAAGAGAAATCAATGAAAGCATTTATATAACAGCTGCAGTGTCAATGTCTATTGAATCTCTGAGCTTATTGAAAAAGTAAACTTGTTTTATAATGTCAGTTCAATCATTAAATGAACTGACATTTTTATAAATAAATGATTTAGTTGATAATTGCTTAAATGATTAACATAATTATACATTTGAAAATTTTTGAAAATATGTTATAATTATATATACTTTAATCAGGATGTGAAAAAATGATATATAATATTGCTGTTTGTGATGATTCAGAAGAATATGCTGAAATTGTGACAAAAATGATTCGAGAAATTATGTTGAAAAATAATATGAATTGCAACATCAGTACATTTATATCATCAAAAAAACTTATACAAACGTTTAAAGAATTAAATTTTGATATAGTATTTTTAGATATGGAGATGCCGGAAATAAACGGTATTGAAACTGGACTTTTAATTCGTGAAATAAGTGATAAGGTTGTTATTTTTTATTTGACATCTCATAAGGAATACGCCTACGACTCTTATAAGGTAAAAGCAAGGGATTATTTGCTAAAGCCTGTGAACTTTTCTCAATTGGAATATAATTTGCATGATTGTACAAGGGCTATTAAAGAAAGTATAACGTACTTGGATGTAAAGGATGTCAATAATATAATGCATCGCATACCAATTGATGAAATTACTCACATATTAAGAAAAAAGGAAGATAGAAAGCTTCATATTTATACGTTGGATAAAAGAGAAATCATAATAGTGCAAACTCTTGAAAATATTGAAAAAGAAGTCAGTGGCTATGAGTATATTGCAAGATCAAGCAAATCCTGCATAGTAAATATGTTAAATATAAGAACTATTATTAAAAACGCAATTTATTTCAGCAATGAAGCAATAGAATATGCAAGCAGAAGGTGTCTTTCAGAATTAATTTATAAATTTAATATCAAAAGGTCAAAAGCATGATATATAGGCATTGATTATATGCTCAATAAATTGCCGTTTAAACAATTAATTTAACCTAATAAGCAAAAATGCGCAAAAGCATTGAATGAAGAATACTTTTATTGTATTATATATTAAATTGGGGGATTAGTAATAATTTATTATAATTAGAAATGCAGCTTTAGTTTCTAAAGATGTAATGTAATATTATGTAAATGGCGTTTGTGGAGCAGTGAAAGAGTATTCGGGACTTAATAGACAGTTTTCTGTCTATTATTTTTTTGAGAATTTTTCTTTTGAGGGTTGAAAAATATAATATCGTTTAGTTTTTTATAGCATATATAATTTATTGTTGTAAAATTATTGGAATAATGATATTATTTAATGCAGTGAAAAATAATATAACAGGTGCATTATGATAGAAAATATTATTAAAATAGAAAACGTAAAGTTTAAATATGAAAAAGAAGACTCTGTCTTTGCCGTTGACGGAGTAAATTTAAATATAAAACAAGGTGAATTTACTGCAATAATAGGACACAACGGCTCAGGAAAATCTACGTTGGCAAAGCTTATAAACTCCATACTTTTGCCAACGGAAGGCAAAATTTATGTAAAGAACATGGACACTTCGGATGATTCAAAGCTGTGGGATATAAGACAAACTGCGGGCATGGTGTTTCAGAATCCTGACAATCAGCTTGTTGCTACCATTGTCGAGGAGGATATTGCTTTTGGACCTGAAAATCAAGGAGTTGAACCAGCTGAAATAAGAAGAAGAGTTGATGATGCATTAAATGCCGTTGGAATGTATGAGTTCAGGAAGAGACCTCCACACATGCTTTCTGGAGGACAAAAGCAAAGAATTGCTATTGCAGGCATTCTTGCTTTAAATTCTGATTGCATAATTTTGGATGAGCCTACAGCTATGCTTGACCCTTCAGGCAGAAAGGAAGTAATGGAAACTCTTAAAAAATTAAAGGAAAAGGGAAAGACAATTCTTTTAATTACACATTACATGGATGAAGCAGTGCAGGCGGACAGAGTGATAATAATGGATAAGGGAAATATAAAATTAGACGGAACTCCAAAGGAAGTTTTCCGCAATATAGATGAAATCAAAAGATTCGGATTGGATGTTCCACAGGTTACAGAGCTTGCACAGGAGCTTTCTAAGGAAGGTATAGACATTCCAAATGATATAATAGATGTAAAGGAATTGGTGGATTTGTTATGTCAATAAAAGCAGAAAACATAAAGTATATATACTCAGAAGGAACGCCATTCAGAACAGTTGCATTGGATGATGTAAGCATGGTAATAGAGGAAGGGGACTTTCTTGGAATAATTGGACACACAGGCTCAGGCAAATCAACGCTTATTCAATTATTTAACGGTTTAGAAAAGCCAACCGAGGGCAAAATAATAGTAGACCAAACAACAGTCGGTGAGGATAAAAAAATGCTCAGTAAAATCCGTCAGACTGTAGGACTTGTTTTCCAATACCCAGAATATCAGCTGTTTGAAGAAACAGTTGCCAAGGATGTTGCTTTCGGACCAATGAATTTAAATTTAAGTCAGGAGGAAATTGACAAGAGAGTAAAGGAATCGCTGGAGCTTGTGGGATTTAATTATAAAAGAATCAAGGATGTTTCCCCATTTGACTTGTCAGGAGGTCAAAAAAGAAGGGTAGCAATTGCAGGCGTGCTAGCAATGAAGCCAAGCTACCTAGTATTAGACGAGCCCACAGCAGGGCTTGATCCTGCAGGAAGAAATGAACTGTTTGCTCAAATAAAATTGCTTCATGAGAAAGCAAATGTAACTGTGATATTAATTTCTCACAGTATGGAGGACATAGCAAAATTAGTTAATAAAGTAATCGTATTGTACAAGGGAAAAATTCACATGCAAGGTACTCCAAAGGAAATATATGCTCAGGCAGAAGAGCTACAAAAAATAGGTCTTGGTGTTCCCCAGGTTGCTCAAATTGTAAATGAACTTAGAAAACGCGGCTTTAACATCAAGAATGACATAATCACCGTTGAAGAGGCAAAAAAAGAAATATTGAGGGAAGTGAGGAGACGACATGTTTAAGAATTTAACTATCGGACAACATTACCCTGTGGATTCACCTGTTCATGAGCTTGACCCCAGAGTAAAAATTATAATGACTTTTGTTTTTATAATTTCCTTATTTCTCATAGAAAGCTTTACAACTTATTTGGTGGTGGCTGTTTTTTTGACAATAGCCATCATGCTGTCCAAGGTGCCCATTAAATTTGTAATAAGAGGCTTAAGGCCAATTTTAATGATAATTGTAATCACGTTTATAATTAATCTATTAATGACACCCGGTAAAATCGTGTTTCAGCTGGGATTTATAAAAATAACCGAAGAAGGCTTGAAACAAGCAGGCTTCATGGCAATAAGGCTCACACTCTTGATTATGGGAACCTCGCTTTTAACATTGACAACATCTCCAATTATTCTTACAGACGGAATTGAGGCCTTATTAAAGCCATTTAAGAGATTTGGGTTGCCGGCACATGAGCTTGCCATGATGATGACAATTGCCCTTAGATTTATTCCAACACTTATGGAAGAAACTGAAAAAATAATGAAGGCTCAAAAATCAAGAGGAGCCGATTTTGAAAGCGGAAATATTATGAGCAGGGCAAAAAATCTTGTACCATTATTGGTTCCGCTGTTCATAAGCGCATTCAGGCGTGCAGATGAACTTGCTATGGCTATGGAAGCCAGGTGCTACAGAGGCGGAGAAAATAGAACAAGAATGCGCCAGCTTAAAATTTCAAAGGGTGATTACGTTGCATCAGGCATATTTTTTATATATTTTGCAGCGATAATAATAATTAAAATATGGTAAGAAATATAAAACTTAAAATTGCATATGACGGTACTGCTTATCATGGGTGGCAGACTCAATTAAATAAGGCTACGATTCAAGAAACCATTGAGCAGGCAATTAGTGTTATAGTTAAACAAAAAGTTAATTTAACAGGTTCTGGAAGGACTGACAGCGGCGTGCATGCTCTTGGGCAGGTTGCAAACTTTGCAGCAGACACAAACATACCAGAGGATAAAATAAAAATTGCACTTAATGCAAATCTGCCTTTAGATATAAGAATCATTGAATCAGAGGATGTGCCTTTGGAATTTAATTCTAGATTTGATGCTCATGACAAGACGTACATGTATCAAATATACAATGACAGGGTATGGAATCCTTTTTACTGCAGATATTCTGCCTTTGTGCCATCCTATTTGGATTTTGAAAAAATGAAACTATCAGCAGTCGCTTTGGTAGGAACTCATGATTTCAAAGGCTTCATGGCTTCAGGCTCTCAGGTTAAAACCACCGTGAGAACTGTATATGAAGCTAATCTCACAAAAGAAGATAAGCTCATTAAGCTTTACATAACAGGAAACGGATTTTTGTACAATATGGTTAGAATAATTGCCGGCACCTTGATTGATATAGGAAAGAGCATAAAGGAACCTGAATGCATTAAAGAAGCAATAAATAAAATGGATAGAAATCTCCTTGGTCAAACTGCTGAGCCACAGGGTCTGTTTTTAGTGAATGTTAATTATAAAAATTAAAAAGTGCTTGACATATTAATTGGGATAGTATAAAATATTGAAGGTATGATAGGATTGAGATAAAAACCGTTCCAATGCCCCGGAGTTAGGTTTTTTCGATACATTGATTAATATTAATTTAATAGTAGAAATACAGGAGGAAACATGATGAAATGCTTCTTGGCTAAACCTAATGAAGTTAATAGGGCATGGTATGTTATTGATGCCGAAGGAAAAACTTTAGGTAGACTTGCAACAGAAGTTGCTAAGATATTAAGAGGAAAACATAAAGCAATTTACACACCACACGTTGATACAGGAGACTTTGTTATAATAGTTAACGCTGATAAGGTTGTTTTGACAGGTAAAAAATTAGATCAGAAAATGTACAGACACCACTCTCTTTATCCAGGCGGATTAAAGGAAACTCCTTACAGAAAATTATTCGAGACTAAACCGGAACAACCGGTTTATCTTGCAGTAAAAGGAATGCTTCCAAAAAACAGCCTTGGAAGACAAATGTTAAAAAAACTTAAAGTATACGCAGGTCCAGAGCACAATCACCAAGCTCAAAAACCAGAAGTATACGAGTTTTAGGAGAGGAGGACGATTAGATGGATGCACAATACAGAGGAACAGGTAGAAGAAAAAAAGCAATAGCTAGAGTAAGATTAGTTCCAGGAACTGGAAAAATCGTTATAAATAAAAGAGACTTAGAGGATTATATCAAATATGAAACTTTAAGAGTGTTGGTTAAAGAACCTTTAATGATTACTGATACAATGGGTCAATATGACGTATTAGTTAGCGTAAAGGGTGGCGGATACACTGGTCAAGCAGGAGCAATCAGACATGGTGTTTCAAGAGCTCTTTTACAGGTTGACAACGAATTAAGACCAATTCTTAAAAAAGCAGGATTCTTAACAAGAGATCCAAGAATGAAAGAAAGAAAGAAATACGGCTTGAAAAAAGCAAGAAGAGCTTCACAGTTCAGCAAGAGATAAGCAGACAACCCAAATTTTACATTTGGTGTTGGTCGCTTATACTGTATGTGAAATATGTTTTTATGGGGACGGAATTCCGTCCCTTTAAATAAATTTAATAGTATTATAGTGTTTTCTTGGCACCCACTTTAAAAATCAAGTTTTTTTAGTGACTCCGAGAATATATTCGAAAGGAGTTTTTTTTATGAAAAAAGGTAATGTTCAATTTATAACACGTACTGCATTAATAGCAGCATCATATGCAGCTTTAACCTATGCATTTGCGTGGATGAGCTATGAACAACTGCAGTTTAGAGTAGCAGAAATTTTAGTCCTTTTTGCTTTCGTAGAGCCTAAATATGGGCTTGGATTAGTTTTGGGATGCGTGTTGGCAAACATGGCAAGCCCACTTGGATTAATTGATGTGGTAGTTGGTTCCTTTGCTACGTTCATTGCAATTATGTTTATAGTGACAGTGAGAAAAACAATGGGATACAACAAAAAATCAATGTTAATTGCATCTTTAGGACCTGCAATTTCAAATGCATTATTTGTTGGAGCAGAATTGACATATTTGTTCCAGACACCATTTATTATTAATGCTATTTATGTAGCTATAGGTGAATTTGTTGTAGTAACAATAGCAGGAACAGTTGTTGTAAATTCAATTATGAAAAATACTAATTTAGTTGATAAATTATCTATAAACTAAAAATAAAACACATGTATTTAAAAACGCCAGATTTTAATCTGGCGTTTTTTTGTGCGCCCAGCATGGGCAACAACTAAACTGTCTCTTTTTTGCTCTCTTCTTTTAAGTTGCTTTGAATTTGGGCTCCCTTTGGAAGCCAAAACTTCAGGGCATTTTTTTCTGCCGTAAGCTCTACATCATTATATGAGTAAAATTCTCCGTCAATGCAGATATTTATTGTTTCATTGCTTTTAATATTAACTCTGTTGCATTTATGATAAGTTACATACTTGTTTATTTTTGGATTCTTTAGATGCTCTCCAATCTTGTAGCTTCCTATAAGATTCAAAATTTCTAATCTTGATATTTTATTTATAAAGCATAAGTCAATAAAACCATCATTTACTTTAGCTAAGGGAGCACATTTGTAGCCACCTCCGTAGGAATGACCATTTGCTATGACACCAAGAAGATAAGAACCATTTAAACTCTTATTGCTGTCCACTGTGACTTCCAGTGTCTTGCCTAGTTTATTCAACAAACAATAAATAACAGATAAATAATATCTTGTTGAACCGGAGATAAAAGGAATCTTCTTAAATTTATGCATGTTGAAGGCTGCATCTGCGTCAAGACCAATGTTACAAACTGATACTGCATATTTGTTCTCAACCTTAATAAGGTCCAAATATACACTTTGTCCTTGTATTTGAGATTCTATGCTTTGGAAACTCTCATTATTGTCAAAATTCTTTATAAAGTCATTACCTGAGCCGCAGGGTATGATGCCTATGCTCACGTGATTAAAGAAGCCAGTTGCATTCACTCCGTTCACAACTTCATGTAATGTACCGTCGCCTCCGCAAGCATAAAATACAGTTGGCACAAGGTCGTTACATTTACCTATTAAATAGTTTTTAATATCACCCTTGTACTTGGTATAATAAATCTCATAATCAATTTTTTTATCTTTAAAAGTATTATTTATATTATTGACAACATCACCTTGGATTTTGCCGTTGCCTGCCACAGGGTTAATTATAAATATATGTCTCATAGAGCCTCCGCTTGTCATCCGAGATCCTTCACTATCGTTCAGGATAAGCGACTGAACCAAATCAAAGATTTGGGCCATCTGCTTACTTTGTTCCGAACAATCTGTCTCCGGCATCACCTAGTCCTGGCACTATGTATCCTATGTCATTATACTTTTCATCTATGGCTGCAGTATAAATTTCAACATCAGGATGAGCTTCACTAACTCTTTTGAGACCTTCGGGAGCACATACAAGATGGATTGATTTTATTTTCTTAGCTCCGTGTTTTTTTAATAGCGATATTGCTCCTATCATTGAGCCGCCTGTTGAAAGCATTGGTTCTGTAATTATGACTATTCTGTTACCAATATCGTTAGGAAGCTTGCAGTAATATTCAACCGGCTGCAATGTTTCTTCATTTCTGTATAAGCCAATGTGACCGATTTTTGCATTTGGAATTAAATCAAGCATTCCATCCACCATTCCAAGACCCGCTCTTAAAACAGGTACTATTGCTATATCCTCTCCTGCTAAAGATTTGCCTGTAGTCTTTGCAATAGGTGTTTCTATTTCAATGTCTTTTAAAGGAAGGTTTCTTGTTACTTCATAAGCCATCAACATGGCTATTTCTCTTACCAGCTCCCTAAAATCCTTTGAGGAAGTGTTTTTGTCTCTTAACATAGTCAGCTTGTGCTGAATTAATGGATGAGAGACTAATGTTACATTATTCATATATTGCTCCTTTGTGAGATTTATAAATTAAGAATTGTATTAAATCTAATCATATAATATAATTATTGCGTACATAAGGCTCTTTGTCAATTAATTTTTTTAGGAGGAGTAATATGATAAAAGGAACTGGCGTTGATCTGACAGAAATTGAAAGAATTAAAAAAAATTTAGACAATGAAAAATTTATAAATAAAATATTTTCTGAAAATGAACAGGAATACTTGAAAACAAGAAATTACAATCCACAAACAGCAGCAGGGATGTTTGCTGCCAAGGAAGCAGCATCAAAATGTTTAGGAACCGGTTTTACAAATTTCGGTCCCTGCCATATTGAAATATTTAAAGATGAACTGGGCAAGCCATACGTTCGTTTATTAGGTAATGCATTAGAAAGAGCTGAAGAGCTAGGAATCGAAAATATTCATGTTTCCATTTCTCATACGTCTGAACATGCTGTAGCCTTTTGTGTAGCTGAGTGAAAGCCCTGAATATACCATAGCCTTTTGTGTGGCTGAATAAAAGTACTAGGCATATATTTTTATATTTCATCATATATCTATTATATAAGGACCTCTCCCAACACGAAATCAGAGATTTCTGTTGGTCCCCGGGAACCTTGTTGTTCCACAAGAAAGACGGAAGCAGGATGTTAAGAATGAAGTTAAAAATATTGTGTTTAATTTTGATGTTACTTACAGTGAGTGGATGTTCAACTAAGCCTAACCCCTATGTTATTCCTGTTAATTATACAGGAGAAGCTTTAATGAAAGTTTATACTGACAACAGTGAAAATTCTTACAAAATGAGTATTATATGCAGAAACAACAATTACAGCTTTAGGGCGGATACAAATTCTTTAGTTTGGAATACAGCCTATTTATCAGGCAACAGATGTGTGTTAAACAATGATAAATTTCCTGAAAACAGCGTTGTAATAGAAAATTTCAAGCTGGCTAATTCTCTTGTTTATGATTTTGATTTAACTAAATTTGACAGCAAGGCTGAAAATATTCCTGATGAATTGGTTTATTATGACGGAACATATAAGCATGTTTTGAACTTTAGCAAAGAAAACCTGCTTCCAGCTTCAATTTTTATTTATAAAAACGATGATTTAGTAAAGACTATACAATATGAAAAAATAAATATAGAAGAATAATAATTTTCACAATAATGCAGAAGTTACCATACAACTTGTATAATTATTGTGGTAAAATTACATAAGATATGTTTAAATGAACTGAGTTTGAGTAATCGAGGTGTGTGATTTGGCTGATAACAAGAAAATATTGATTTCAATTCCGGAAAATTTGCTGAGAGAATTGGATAATGCAGTAAAAGAGGAAGAAACCAACAGAAGTGACTTTATACGTAAATCTATAAGGTTTTATTTAATTGAGAAAAGAAAGATTGAAATTAGAAACAAAATGAAAGCCGGATACTTGGAAATGAGCAATATTAATAAAAGCATTACAGAAGAATACTCAGAAGGGGACTATGAAGACTTTTTAAGCTACGAAACAAAATTATTGGGAAGTGAATAGTTTGATTGTAAAAAGGGGAGATGTGTACTACGCCGACTTAAGTCCCGTTATTGGCTCAGAACAAGGGGGCGTTAGGCCGGTCTTAGTGGTACAAAACGATATTGGGAACAGATATAGCCCTACAGTTATAGTATCAGCAATTACATCTCAGATAAATAAGGCTAAGTTGCCAACTCACATCGAGATTAGTTCTGAGGATTTCAGCCTGCCTAAGGATTCAGTAGTTTTGCTGGAACAAATTCGTACCATAGATAAAAAGCGCTTAAAGGAAAAAATTGGGCGTTTTGATAAAAGCCTCATGGGTGAGGTGGACGATTGTTTAAAAATAAGCTTAGGGCTAATAGATTTTTAGTTAATACATAATATCAGTGAACAATGAATATTGAACATTGAACAATGAACAGTTAATTCAAGGATTTGAGCTTGCGCTCAAATCCTTGAATTATTTTATATGACAAGGGGGACGGGGTTGTTGTCACATTCACTTGTCATCTAATAACAGATATATCCGCCTCGACGGTATATCCGCCTTCACTTTCGGAAAATAACCACAACTCATATTTATCATATAGAGTAAGATGGGATGCCCACATATTATTCATATCAAAGAAGTTCCCTTCATAATACACTGGCTCTAAGTCAATGCCAAATTCATCGGATAATTCGTCAAATGTCATTCCTACTGCAGCATTACCGTCGATAATCCCGTTTTTTGATACTTTTATCGTCGTTACGGCTTCGTTATTTATCCCCTTCTGTTTATAGTCCTCTGGTATAAAGAAAAATATATAAGGATTGCCTTCATAAAATATTAAGTTAGCGCCTCCTATTCCGAAATCAGGAAACACGTAATCTTCTCCGTATATATCTATAATATCCTTTATTCTTTTACCCATCAAATCTATTGCATCGTATGTGGCATTTTGTTCTGTTGTCATATGGGATGAATCGCTTTTTTGTCTCTCTTCCCCCGTATATTTATCTATTTCTGTATATATGGAGGTGTATTGTCGGATTATTCTCATATATTCGCTTATTGTTACGGTACCTGACGGGTCTAAGGTATCGTCATCCCTTTCTGTTATAATTCCGGAGCTGATCGCCCATTTTACTGCTTCTTCAGCCCAGCCCGATACATTTCCTCCGTCCGAAAATTCGTTTAAATCTGTTTTCCCATCAACCGAAAATCCTGACTGCACGGTATGTCTGTATAATACCGAAGCAACCTGCTCCCTTGATATATACATTTCAGGTGCAAAAATATTCTCTGACATGCCCTTTACAATTCCTTCCTTTGCCGCCCATGAAATTGCATTGTAAGCCCAGTAATCCTCGTCAACATCTTTAAACTGAATTGATGCCGATTCCAGCTTGTCCGGCATAACACGGCGATACAGAAATGTAACCCACATAGCTCTAGTCATATATTCGTCTGGTGAAAAAGTGCCATATTCAGAAGCTAATGCGATTGAGGGTACCAAAATTGAAAAAGCCATAAGCAAAACTGATAGCATCGCAAAAATTCTGACATTCTTGTTTTTCATATCATCGTCTCCTTATCATCATAATTTTATTAGCAAATTGCTTAATATGAATATTACCATGAATGGAATAATATGTAAATATGATTTTGAGCTATAAAATGCTACTAATTGTTGTTGTTTTTATACCTGCTCTTTCATTCTTATGAATCATAAATTTATACGAACTAATACAATGGTTTCAAGGTTTTAATTCCTCTCAACTGTTAAAGATAGGATTATACTAATTTTGTCAAATTAAATTGCCCAGATATTATGTCCGGGCAATTATTATAATAAGTTAATTAATAAAATTATAGTTAGGATTGTTAAGAATACTCTATTTCATTGTTCAATTTCTGTTCTAACCACAAACTTAATAATATCCTTCATGCTTTCATTTGTAATTAAACAAATTTTTTTTGCTTTCTTTAAACCTTCATCTGTAATTACATACATAGAAAAATTAGCTGGTAATTCATAAGAAAACAATAAATATGGATATCCATTATTTACAGTTGTATTTATACTCCATATTGTATCAAAATCCCATCCAAAATAAGTGCTTTGTGTCTTTATTTCACTAGTTGTTTTCGGAACAGCAAAGATATCGCTTCTTCCGGCATTTTCCACATCAAAGTACGAGTGTATTACATTATTTTCTTCACCATACTCTGAGGGTCCAGCAAAGCCATGATACTCTTTTTGCGTGTATCCTCCATAGGGCACATTAGCCACCTTTCCACACGAATAGCAGTTTGTGATAACATTATTTCCACTTGTGCCTATTAGCCCGCCAAAATACATAAACATATATTCTCTGCCGTATATATTTTTTGACCACTCTGGGCTTTCCTCAAGATTACTTGTTGAATAGCAGTCTGTCAATAGTGCATTTAAACATCTTCCGATCAGACCACCAACCATCTCAACTCCTCTTACTACTCCAGTAGAATAACACTGTCTTATATTTATCGTCGTAAAATTACCTGTGTCATAGTCACTATAAGCAACAACTTCTCCTATAAGACCACCCATATTTGAAATATAGTTATAGTAGTTGAAAAAACCATATGTGTCGTCTAAAGTCACATCACCCGTAGCAAAACACTTAATCATATCAATTGTCGCATTTTGAGAATAAGGCTCAGTTGATACGCTGCCTATTAATCCACCGAAATCTCGTGTACCAACAAATTCTCTATATTTAATCCTAATATTTACAGAAGAAGAGCACTCGGTTATTCTAACCGGTGAATTAATGGGCAAGACTCGACCTATAAGACCGCCAGCACCTGCTCCAGGCTCAACTGTTATTTCGCCTGACGAAGAACAATTAATAATATCACCATTATAGATTGTTGCAGCCAAAGCGCCAACACCTACAGTTCTGATATTAATTCATAATCTCCAGAATACAAGATTCCATCATTAAATATTCTTCCTTCATATTCACTCATTATCTACACCTCACATAAATTTTATAGACAAGCTACATTTATCATATGCTTATATATATAACTTGTGATACTATAAGGGAAATGGAGTGACAAGCGGACGGAGTTGACAACAACACCGTCAGGTTGAGTAAAAACGAAAAATAAAAAGAATATTTAATCAAGAAAATTTATAAAATATATCGATATTGATGATTTTAAACAAAGATACAATTGTATTACTGTTTTTGTGCAGTCTGCTGTCTCCTTGTGACATACTATAGATATTCCTTTCTTAATAGGGTTCTCACATTACCGATCATATACAGTGAACCAACAAAGGCAATGTATTCGTCTTTATTGGCATTTTTTACTATCTTTAAAATATCATCATAATTATCTAAAACAGTTACATTTATATTATAATTGCTTTTTATTAGCCCAGCTAAATCTGATGCTTTCATTGCTCTGGGATTGTTGGGAGTTAATGTGTATATTTCCTTGCAAAGTGGAACTAAATAGTTAAGCACATCCTTAGGTTTTTTATCCTTTAGCATACCAAAAAACAGAATAATTTTATTATCCTTGAAATATTCCTTTACTGCCTTTGAAAAAGCTTCAATACCGTCTATGTTGTGACCGCCGTCAAGAACTATGACTGGATTTTCGTGTAATATTTCAAATCTGCCTGCAAATTTCACGCTTTTAAAGCCTGTGAGTATACTTTCCTCAGTGATGCTATAACCTGAGAGTTTTATAATTTCGAGGGCTCTGAGGGCTGTTAGTGCATTGAAAAGCTGATGCTCTCCTAAGAAGGTTATTTTTACTTCAGGCAAATCAAACACATCATTTTTCAGATATTTAAACCATTGACCCGTTAAATTTCCATTTGTTTTGTTTATTTTTTTTATATTATTTTTATGTGTTAAATAGTAATTGGCATTTCTCATCTTTGCTATATCTACTATTGTATTAACCACATTATCATTCTGAGGATAAATCACGACATTAGAATTTTCTTTTATAATACCTGCTTTTTCAAAGGCAATTTTCTCTAATGTATCTCCTAGGTATTCCATATGGTCGTAGCTTATTGAAGTAATTACAGAAACTAATGTATTTGAAACTACATTAGTGGCATCGAACCTGCCGCCTAGGCCAACCTCCAATACTAAAAAATCTATGTCTTGCTCCTGAAAATATTTAAATCCGATAGCTGTTACAACCTCAAATTCTGTAGGATGATTATATCCTTCATCAATCATTATTTCTATTTTCTCTTTAACTAATGAAGTAATCCTTGCTAGCGCTTCCTTGTCAATTTGTACTTTATTTATTTGAATTCTTTCTGTAAATTCTTCCAAATAAGGGCTTATAAACAAGCCTGTCTTATAACCGGCAGCCATTAATACATCGTGTATCATATTGCTCGTTGAGCCCTTTCCGTTCGTTCCGGCAATGTGTATAATTTTGTATGAATCCTGGGGGTTTCCTAACAGCTCAGTCAATTTTGTAATATTGGATAAACCTAATTTTGAACCGAATTTATATGTTGAGTGAATAAACTCAATTGCTTCCTGGTAGTTCATGATGCCTCCTGCAGTTTTATTTATACTATTTACTCTATTATATAATTTAATTATAAGTTGTCAATTTAAAAAAATGTTGACAACAACCCCATCCCCCAGTTCCCTTGTCACTACAACAACCTCGTCCCCTTGTCAACAATGTTCCTATATTATATCATAAAATACTATATTTCAATAAATTTTATACAAAAAATTATGTATAATAAAATATTTTATATTTTAACATAATTTTAATTTAAAGTTGTCATTTATTGATGATTATGTTAAAATATCTTAGAATTTAAAGGATAGTAATGGATAAATTGTTGCTCAAAGGAAAAAACTAAGAGGAACTTAATTTAATAATATAACAAGATAACTAAGCTTTATGAACAAACAGAAAGGATAATTATGATAGATATAAAAAAACTTGACAGAGAGCTCTTAAAGGTTGAGAAGCCAGCAAGATATGTTGGTAGCGAGCTTAATTCTGTTGTGAAAAACAAGGATGAAGTGAATATAAGATTTGCATTTGCTTTTCCTGATGTTTATGAGGTTGGGATGTCTCATACGGGGCTTCATATTTTGTACCACATGTTAAACAGCAAAGATAATATATGGTGCGAGAGAGTCTTTGCACCATGGACTGACATGGAAGATGTGATGCGAAAAAATTACATACCATTGTACGGTTTAGAAAGCAAGGATGAACTGAAAGCATTTGATTTCATTGGTTTCACTCTCCAGTATGAAATGAGTTACACAAATGTATTGAACATGCTTGACTTAGGAAATATACCAATAAGGTCAAAGGATAGAACTGATGACATGCCTCTTGTTATTGCAGGAGGACCATGTGTCTACAATCCTGAGCCTTTATATGAGATAATAGATTTATTCACTGTAGGAGAAGCTGAAGAGCTTCTGCCTGAGCTTATGGAGCTTTATGAAGAAGAAAAAAAGAATGGTTATAACAAATTATCTTTCTTAGAGAAGGCAGCGCGTTTGGAGGGTATTTATGTTCCGCAGTTTTATGAAGAAATATACAATGATGATGGAACAATTAAGGAAAGAAAAGTTTTAAACGAAAATGCCAAGGAAGTAATAGCTAAAAGAATCATAAAGGATTTAGACAAAAGCTACTATCCTGACAAAAGCATATTACCATACATTGATGTTGTTCATGACAGAGTAGTCTTGGAAATATTCAGAGGTTGTACAAGAGGCTGCAGATTCTGTCAGGCAGGTATGGTTTACAGACCTGTAAGAGAAAAAAAACCTGACACACTTGTGAGCCAGGCAGAAAGTATGCTAAGCTCCACGGGACATGATGAAATATCACTTACTTCACTTAGCTCCGGCGATTATTCATGCCTTCCTGACTTGACATTAAAGCTGTTGGATAAATATGAAAATCAAAATGTAAGTATTTCTCTACCTTCTTTAAGACTTGACTCAATGACTTTCGACATTATAGAAAGGTTGCAGGAGGTTCGTAAGTCTGGACTGACATTTGCACCTGAAGCAGGAACTCAGAGAATGCGTGATGTAATAAATAAAAATCTCACAGAAGAACAAATTATTGGACCTGTGGAAACAGCCTTTAAGTTGGGATGGTCCACAGTTAAATTGTATTTCATGATTGGTCTTCCGGGAGAAACAATGGAAGATGTTATGGGAATTAAAGATCTTGCTTACAAGGTAAAGGATAAGTTTTTTAACCGACCTAAGGAAGAAATAAAAGGAAACTTAAAAATTAATGCCAGTGCATCATGCTTTGTTCCAAAACCATTTACTCCATTCCAATGGGTAGCACAGGACAGCATGGATGATTTTTATGACAAGGCAAAATCACTTCAGAGAGAAATAAAGGATAAGAAGGTAAGCTTTAGTTATCATGAACCAAAGCTAAGCTTTTTAGAGGCAGTGTTTGCAAGAGGGGACAGAAGACTTTCCAATGCATTAATAAGAGCCTGGGAAAAGGGCTGCCGTTTTGACGGATGGTATGATATGTTCAGCTTCAACAAATGGATGGAAGCATTTGAAGAAACAAACATAGACCCTGCATTCTTTGCAAGCAGAAAAAGAGAAATTACAGAAAGTTTACCTTGGGATTTCATAGATGTGGGAGTAAGTAAGAAATACTTGATTTCAGAATATGAAAAAGCATTAGAAGCAATGACCACTCCTGACTGCAGAATTAATTGCACTAACTGCGGAGTGAACCATAAATTAATAGGAGGTGCCTGCCCTCATGTCAATAATAAGTAAGTACAGCAAGACGGGATATTTAAAGTATATATCCCACTTAGACGTATTAAGATTCATTCAAAGAGCAGTTAAAAGAGCAGGCATTAACGCCAAGTATTCTGAAGGCTTCAATCCTCACATGAAGACTTCATTTGGATTTCCTCTATCTCTTGGTACAGAAAGCATAGGAGAATATTTCGAACTTGAATTAAATGAAGATATTGCTCCTGATAAGTTTATAGAAAAGATGAATGCTGTAATGCCTAAGGAAATGCAAATTTTAAAGGCAGACTACACCAATGAATCACAGTCCTTGATGGCAAGATGTGCATATGCCCAGTATTTAATCAGTATAGAGTCTCAAAGTTTAAATATGGATAAATTGAATGATGTATTGAAGGAAATGCTTGATGTTGGGGTAGTATACAACAGAGAAAAGAAAAACAAGAAAAACAAAACAGTTTTGAAAGAATTAAACACTAAGGATTACATCAAATTTTTAAAAGCTGAACAAAACAATGACTTTAAGGCAACAATTCAGGCTGTTTTTGTAACCTCTGAAACAGGAAGCATGAGGGTTGATGAATTCTTAAAGCTTTTAGAAGAAAAAGCATTTAATATAGATTACAATACAATTATGAAAGTAGATGCTTTAGATAAGGACATGAAGACAATATTGTAAAACAGGAGAACAATATGAAGCAGGTCTTAATTAACAGTTCAATTTTATTTGATCAGGTTGTCATTTTAGAGGATGGCAAGCTCATGGATTACATTCATGAGAAAAAGGACAATAAAAGCGTTATAGGCAATATTTACAAGGGCAGGGTTATGAATATTTTACCAGGCATGGAGGCAGCTTTTGTGGATATTGGATTTGAAAAAAATGCATACTTGTTTTTAGATGACCTGCTTTCTGATAAATTCCTGAGAGAAAAAAATATAAAAAAAAGAGATGTAGACAACATCAACAAGGTTTTGAAAAAAGGAGATGAGCTTCTTGTTCAAATAGTAAGAGAGCCAATGGGAGAAAAAAATATTGCTGTGACAACGGATATTTCTTTTTCCGGCAAGTACATTGCTTTCATACCAAAGAGCATTGAGGTAAATATTTCTAAAAAGTTAAGAAATCCTGAAGATAGAAAAAGACTTGAGCAAATAGGTCATGAAATCATGAAGGATGGAAATGGAATGATTCTTCGTACATTTTCTAAAAGTTGCTCAAAAGAAGAAATTGAAAAAGAATACAACATGTTGTCCTCAGTGTTTATGCAACTGGAGCAGGAATATAAATATTCCTATGCGCCAAAGCTATTGTATCAAAACAATTCCTTGATTGAAAAGCTGTTTTTGGATTATATTGATTCATCTGTGGATGAAATATATGTGGAAGACAAAAATATAAAAAGTAAGGTCACAAGCCTCATTAATTCATATAAATTAGATGAACTTAAAAGCATTAAGGTTATTGAAACAAACAATGCTTTTGATATGTTCAATGTAGATATGCAGCTTAATATGCTGTTTGAAAGGAAAATAGAGCTGGATAACGGCGGTTCGATATTTATAGATGTGACAGAAGCGCTTACAGTTATTGACGTAAACAGTGGCAAGTATGTGGGCAGCGACAACATGGAGGATACTGCTCTGGCAATGAACCTGTACGCACTGGAGGAAATAGGCAGGCAGGTGAAACTTCGAAATATTAGCGGCATTATAATAATTGATTTCATAGACATTAAAAATAAGGACAATATTAATTTAATTATAAATAAAGCAAAATCAGTTTTTAAGGACGACAAGGTCAAGACAAATATTATAGGAATGACAAAACTGAATTTAATGGAAATAACCAGAAAAAAGGATAAAGAAAATTTCTTTAATCTCATAACTGAGGAATGCCAGCATTGCAGAGGCGGTGGAAGAACCGGCTCAAAGATATTTATTATTTTGAAAATAGAAAGCATAGTCAGAAAAATTTTAAAAAATACAACTTGTGAGGCTGTCATATTAAGAATCGGATATCTGCTTTACCATAAAATTCAAGAAGATTGTATGAATATTGTAGACAAAATTGAAAAAAAGTACAGGATTAAAATATATTTTGTTAAGGATAAAAACATTTTTACCGATGAAATTATTATTGATAAAATGGGTAAATTAGATTATATTAATAATATATTTAAACAAAAATAAGTTGACAAACTTGAGTTTGTTTGATATTATTTATATTTGCAAGAGCCGCACGGAACAGGTTTAAACTGATAGTACCTGCAATGGCGAGACTGGGAAGAGGAGGTAACATATGTACGCAGTTATAGAGACAGGTGGGAAACAATATAGAGTTCAAGAAGGCGATGTTATAAGAGTTGAAAAATTAAACATTGCTGATGGTGAAGCAGTAAAATTTGATAAAGTTTTATTGGTTGCTGAAGAAGGAAAATTAAATGTTGGGAAACCATACGTTGACGGAGCAGTAGTTGAAGGCTTGGTTGAAAACCAAGGAAAAGCTAAAAAAATATTGATATTCAAATATAAAGCTAAAAAAGACTACAGAAAGAAACAAGGACATCGTCAACCATATACTCAAGTTAAAATTGAGAAAATTGTTGGTTAGTTATGATAACAGTCAGTATATTTAGAACTAATGATGAAATCAAAGGTTTTATAGTTGAAGGACATTCAGATTACGCTGAAGAAGGAATGGACATAGTGTGTGCATCGGTTTCAATACTTAGTTACACAACTCTTAATTCAATTAACTTAGTTGCAGGAATAGAACCGGAAAAAATAAGTTATGATGTTGATGAAGATACAGGATTTATGAGCTTAAGAACTGAGCTAAACAATGATAAGACTGATGTAATATACAGAAGTTTCATGGTAGGTATAGAATTATTACTGGAAGATTACAGTGATTATATTACACTTAAATTTGAGGAGGTGTAAACATGTTATTAAAGTTAAATTTACAGTTATTCGCACATAAAAAAGGTGTTGGTAGCTCAAAAAACGGTCGTGATAGCAACGCTAAAAGACTTGGAGTAAAAAGAACTGACGGTCAATTTGTATTGGCAGGAAATATTCTTGTAAGACAAAGAGGAACTAAGCTTCATCCTGGCTTGAATGTAGGCATCGGAAGCGATGATACATTGTTTGCAATGGTTAGCGGAAAAGTTAAGTTCGAAAGAAAAGACAAGACAAGAAAACAAGTTAGTGTATATCCTTGTGAAATAGAAGCATAATAAAAAAATCACCTACCGTAAGGTAGGTGTTTTATTTAAGGTATGGGGACACACCCCTAAAATTGGGTTAGTCTCTGTGGTAGGGGAATGTCCCCTAATTAGGAAGGTTGGGATAAGATGTTTGTAGACATAGCGCAAATTAGTGTTAAAGCCGGGAACGGCGGAAATGGCAGTGTTGCATTCAGACGTGAAAAATATATACCAATGGGCGGACCAGCCGGCGGAGACGGCGGAGATGGTGGCAGCATAATATTGGTAGCGGATGAAGGCCTTCGAACATTGATGGATTTTAGATATAAAAGACACTATCAAGCTGAAAATGGTGAAGATGGAAGAGGAAAAAAACAATTTGGTTCTGATGGAAAGGACCTTATATTAAAAGTGCCTACGGGAACTCTTGTAAAAGACGGAGAAACAGGTATTGTTCTGGCGGATTTAAAAGTTCACAACCAGACATATGTAGTAGCTAAAGGGGGATACGGTGGAAAAGGAAATGCTAAATTTGCAACTTCCATCAGACGAACTCCTCGCTTTGCTGAGCCTGGTATAAAGGGAGCATCCAGGGATATCATACTTGAACTGAAGCTATTAGCCGATGTTGGGCTAATTGGCTTTCCTAATGTTGGAAAATCAACTATTTTAGCCTCCATCACAAGTGCGAAGCCTAAAATTGCTAATTACCATTTTACAACATTAAAGCCGAATTTGGGCGTTGTTAGCATTGGTGAAGGTCATAGCTTTTGTCTAGCAGATATTCCTGGACTTATTGAAGGAGCAAGCGAGGGCGCTGGCTTGGGGCTGGAATTTTTAAGACATGTGGAAAGAACAAAACTTCTATTGCATGTTATTGATGCTTCTGGTCAAGAAGACAGAGACCCGGTAGATGATTTTTATAAAATTAATGAAGAATTGAAACAATACAGTGAAAAGCTTACTGAAAAAGAACAGATAATTGTTCTTAATAAGTTAGATTTACCGCAAGCTAAGGAAAATTTAGAGAGAATTAAAAAGGAATTTTCCGAAAGTTATGAAATACTAGAGGTTTCTGCTGCAACTGGAGAAGGCCTGGATGCCTTAAAGAAAAGAGCATATGAAAGACTTCTGCAAATTGAAGAAGAAATTGAATTTGTTGATGAGACACAAGTTGAAAACTTCTTGGACAAAAAAGAAAGAGATACAATTGTTGTCACTAAGGAAGATGGTTACTATCTTGCAGAAGGGGACTTCTTGGAAAGACTTGTTGGTTCAACAAACTTTGATGATTTTGAATCATTTAGCAATTTCCAAAAGGTGCTTATTGACAAAGGTGTAATAGAAAGATTAAGAGAACTTGGTGCAACTGAAGGAGATCTCATAAATGTCTGCGGAATAGAATTTGATTTCGTTGATTAAATAGGAAAGGGGACACACCTTCAATGAATGGATAGTCTTTGATGGTGGGCATTGAAGGAATGTCCCCAATTTAAGGAGGGTTAATGCTTACAGGAAAGCAAAGAAGCTATTTAAAATCTTTGGCTAATGGAATAGATTCAATAATGCAAATAGGCAAGGGCGGAGTAACAGAAAATGTTATAAAGCAAATTGATGATGCATTAGAAGCCAGAGAACTTATTAAAATCAGCATATTAAACAACAGCATGCTTGAAGCAAAGGATACTGCTAATGAAATAGCAGAATCTGTTAGGGCAGAATACGTACAAAGCATAGGAAATAAATTTGTACTATACAGAGAATCAGAAGAAAAACAAATTAATTTGCCTAATTAGTACACAGACAAGGGTATAGATAAGGGGACGTTTTATTGAAACGTCCCCTTGTCTGCACCCTTGTCTGCATTTAACCTCCCAGGGTTACATCCTGCATGTCGTACCATCTCATGGCGTTATGAAATTGCTCGGGCTTAAAATCAGGCCACATGTCATCAATAGTATATATATCAGAATAAACTGATTGTACAGGCAGAAATCCGGACAATCTTTTTCTTCCTCCCCATCTCAATATTAAATCAATTCTTGATATATCTCTTGAATGAAGACCATCCATAATACTTTTTCTTGAGGTTGTTTTATTTAAATTTAAAATATCCCAGTCCCAGCCGTAATTAACCAAAAAATTAACTCTTGTGCCACCTGAGCCTATGTTAGTTCTTGTGGTGTATTTTAATAATTCCTTTGGAAACATTGCTGATTCATAATTGCCTATTACAAGAAGCGATACATTTTCTTTAACTATTAAATTAACTGCATCAACGCAGGATTTTTGAAATGCTTCGATTTGATTTTTTGGTCTTTTGCAATTGTCAGTAGTAAAACCATAATAAGTGATTTCATCTATTCCGTATTCCTGTACCAGCTTTAATGCCTGAAGACCCGGGTCGAGTCCATATTCATAGCCATCTTGTTTTTCAAGACCCTTATTTTGTGCCCATCTTCTGTTGCCGTCAGGTATAAGGCCTATGTGTCTCGGTATTCTCATAAAAATCCCCTTTCTATCTATTTAATGGTATTATTAGCAATTATTATATAATTATACTTACAACAATTAATCACATCTAGAGTTAAATGCAATATAATATTAATCCAACTGCTTTTAAGATTTAATAAAGCTTGAAATGATATAATTTATAAATACAATTGAATCAAATCATAATTTACACTTTCTTTACAAAAGAAATGTTTTATTATGACAATAGAATTGTATTATCAATAAGTAAAGGAGGTGAATATATGATAAAAGGAATATTATTTGATAAAGATGGTACGTTGATAGATTTTTCCTTGTGGAGAGATGCGGGTATAAAAACAATTCAAACTATAATGGATGAATACAATTTAAATAGTGATAAGCTTTTTAAGGAGCTTCAGAAATCTATCGGTATTACAGAAAACGGAGTTGAGCCTTTTGGAGCATTGGCTTACAGATCACATGAGGATTTGGCATGCGAGCTTCATTTTATCCTTAACAAGCACAAAAATATCGAATTAGATACGTTTAAAACTCATGTAGTTGAACTGTTAAGAAAAGAAGTTTTAAGAGATAATGTTGAATTCAAAGAAATTGCAGACATAAAGAAATTATATGAGCATTTGAATTCAAACGGAATTAAAATGGGTCTTGCTACAGCAGATTCAATGCAGTCTGCAATGCATATGATTAACAAGCTTGATTTAAATGAAAGCTTTGACTTTATCGGTGCCTATGATGGTATTATGAAACGTAAACCCCATAAGGATATGTGTGAGAGATTTTGCAGTATGTACAATTTAAATCCAAGTGAAGTAGCCATAATCGGTGATACCTACAATGACATGATGTTTGCGAAAAATTCAGGATCCATTGGTGTAGGAGTTTTGTCAGGAGTAAGCAGTAAAATTAATTTAAAGGATATCGCCAATGTTATAATTCCTTCAGTAGAATACTTATTTGATGAAGAAGTGCTTGAATCTCTTGATGACAAGAGCTACGAAGTTAGAGAATTATGGACAGCATAAGTCTATGAATTACTTTTGTAATTCACTGGCTTATTTTTTTTCTCAAAATTAGTCATAATTTTACCCTTATTGGCAATAATATGTATATATAACTTAAGGGGAGTGTATTATGAACGATTTTGAAAAAATAAAAAAAATGTACAATGATGGATTTCGATGCATTAGATATGACGATACCAAGGATGGGGAAATGTGCATATATTTTAAAAACTTTGATAGTGAAGATTCGCAGGCATTAAGGGTGAAAGGCTTTGAACAAAAAATGCAAATAAAGAATTTTATCAATCAAAATTCTATGAAATAAAAGGGAATGAGAGTTCCCTTTAATTTATTCTTGTAAACATGAGGCTTCTAATATATAATAAATTATAAAAATTGGGAGGCGCTCATGAGTACAGCAGATAAAATATTTATTCAAACTTGCAAAGATATACTCTCTAACGGCGTATGGGATACTGAATATGACGTTAGACCAAGGTGGGAGGATGGAACCCCTGCTCATACAATCAAAAAATTCGGAATAGTAAACAGATATGACCTACAGGAAAGCTTTCCTATTCTTACACTTCGAAAAACAAATTTCACTGCTGCTGTTGATGAACTTTTATGGATATGGCAGAAGAAATCCAACAACGTGAATGATTTAAACAGCCACATATGGGATTCCTGGGCAGATGAAACCGGCTCCATAGGCAAGGCTTACGGCTATCAATTAGGCATTAAGCATAAATACAAGGAAGGCGAGTTTGACCAGGTGGACAGGGTTTTATATGATTTAAAACATAATCCTGCCAGCAGAAGAATAATGACCAATATTTATAATTTTCAAGATTTACATGAAATGCATCTTTACCCTTGCGCATACAGTATGACATTTAATGTTTCAGGCAATAAATTAAATGCAATATTAAATCAACGTTCACAGGACGTATTAGCAGCAAATAACTGGAATGTGGTACAATATTCAATATTGGTTCATATAATGGCTCAAGTAAGCGGTCTTGTTGCAGGGGAACTTGTTCATGTTATTTCTGATGCTCATATTTATGACAGGCATGTGCCAATTATCGAAGAGCTTATTGAAAAAGAACAACACGATGCTCCAATTTTAGAAATACAAAAATCCATAAATAACTTTTATGATTTTACAGTGGATAGCTTTAAATTGATAAATTATGAATTTAATCCTTTTAAGGTAAAGGTTCCTATAGCAATATAAAGGAGAAGTTATGAAAATAATAGTTGCAGTTGCAAAAAATTGGGCAATAGGCTACAAGGGGGGATTGCTGTTTGATTTGCCTGATGATATGTCATTTTTCAGAAATACAACAAAGAACAAGGTTGTTGTTATGGGAAGAAACACGCTGTTGTCTTTCCCCGGAGGAAAGCCATTAAAAAATAGAACAAATATTGTGTTAACTACAGACAGAGACTTTAAAGCTGAAGGATGCATTATAGTCCATTCCTTTAATGAATTGTTTGAAGAATTAAAAAAATATAATAATGAGGATATATTTGTAATAGGCGGTGGCAAAATCTACAACGATTTGTATCCTTATTGTAGCGAAGCTTTTATTACAAAAGTTGATGTAATAGTTAATGCAGATACATTCCTGCATAATTTTGATGAGGATCATGACTGGTATTTGTCCTATGCATCAGAAATCCATGAAAACAATGGTCTTAAATTTACTTTTAACACTTATAAAAATAATAATGTAAAGTAATACCAGTAGCCTGGTATAAAAAAATGATTTGATATTAATTAAACTCAAATCATTTTTTTTATTTATATAAGAAATCCTAGTAAAACATGAGGTAATGAAAAGGATTCATTATGTTTTATTTAAGTGATATTGACTATATTGTAATAAATATATTATTATAATCATAAAAGATTAGTTAGGGGGATTATAAATTATGATAATTAATAAAAAACATATTACATTAAAAAATGGTGAAGTATGTGTTTTGAAAAGTCCAGAGGAAACAGATTCGGAAAAAATGCTTGAACATTTAAAGAAGACAGCCTCTGAAACAAATTTCTTGCTTCGATATCCTGAAGAAGTAATAATGACAATTGAAGAAGAAAAGAACTTCATAAACTCAATAAGAGAAAACCCAAGGGGCATTATGATTTGTGCATTTATTGGAGACAACCTTGTTGGAAAGTAATAAATTATTAATTGACAAATAATTATAATAATCATACAATATATGTACAGCATTCTGTACATGGAGGTGTTAAAATGACAATTATTAATGCTACCACTGCAAGAAATAACTTTTTTAAATTAATGGAAGAAGCAATTACTACAAATGAGCCTATTATTGTAACAGGTAAAACAGGAAATGTAGTTGTGTTATCTGAAGCTGATTTCAGGTCTATGGAAGAGACGTTGTATCTCAGTTCAATCCCAACAATGCGTGAAAAAATTATAGATGGATTGAACACGCCACTAGATGAATGTGTGGAGGATGAGGATGAATGATGGGTTGTGGAAAATTGTTTATACCAAGCAAGGGTTAAAGGATAAACGTATCGCTTGTGAAGCCGAGTTTTCTAATAAAATTAAAAGTTTGTTGGATATTGTGATAATTAATCCATTTGAGGAATATCCGCCCTATGAAAAGCTTATAGGGGATTTAAAGGGTGCTTACTCTCGACGTATTAACCACCAACATCGTTTTGTTTATCAGGTTTATAAAGAGGAACATATAGTTAAAGTTATTAGTATGTGGACCCATTATGAATAAACTAAAGGCAACTTCAATATTCAATAATATATTGAGGTTGCCTTTTTATGGTAGGTGTTAGCTAGTTTATATAAATTATTATTTTAATGGAATAATATAAGCAAATATACGAGGGAAAGGAATCTAATGAGAACGAAATTAACTTTATTATTTATAACAATTTTATTTGTGCTAGCAGCATGTTCTATTGATGAAAACAATAATAAAGCTCCTGTGCAAGAAAATAATGAAATTTCAGAAAATGATGACGCTGACAATCATAGCAAAAAAATTATTGAATTAAACTTCACGCCAGTACCAAAGGAAATATTAAAGGATGGGCTTCCAAAAGAAGAATGGATTAAAGGAAAAAGTATTTATTTTGGCAATTTGACTAATCAAATAGAATCAACTATGCATTTATACATTGATAATACCATAAATTCTGATTTAAGACCTGGGGAAGGAAGAATAATATATGGATTCTTAGAGCATGGAGATAAAATTTATGAGCTTGGAGACGTTAGTTCATATGGAATTGATGATGTAAATGTCAAATTAGCTGATAGAACCTTTGATGGTATAAAAGAAATAGAAATTGAAGGGGCTATGGGAGCAACATATGTTCAATTGAAAATAATTTCTTTTAATGAAGCTAACAATGAATGGGAAAATATATTAACCATGGGTTCTCCTAGCTTTATTGACTTAGATAGAGATGGTCAAGAAGAGTTAATCGCTAGTTCAAGAGGTAGTCTACCACCATGGGTAGACATATACAGATGGAATAATGACCACTTTGAAACAGTTGACATAGCTGAAGCAACTGACAGTGATTATGTAACCTTAAACACAATAGATGGAATTATTGAAACAGGATTAATTGAAAATGGTAAGGCTTATGGAAAAACTACATTATATAAATACGAAGATAGTAAGCTTATAGGGCAATAGCAATAGCTTCTATTCATTAGGTGCAAATCAAATTTATAATTTATGGAACAAATTTAAGTTGAGAATCGTCTAATATATGTCAGGCATTACATTTTATTGTATGATCTTTGATTATAAAATATTTTAACTGATGAAGTTAGAATATTTTAAATATAAAATAAAAAAGGAGAAGAGATAAAAGTATGAACTATTCAGCATTAATATTTTCTGTAGCAGGCAGAGGCGGAAGCTATTGTAGCAAAGGGTAGAGCAGAAGCTGAAGCTATAAAAGCAAAAGGATTAGCAGATGCTGAAGCAAAAGACAAGTTAGCAGAAGCAATGTCTAAATATGAAGAAGCAGCGATCTTGGAATTAATGATATCAAGAATTCCTGAAATTGTTAAAGAAGCTGCAAAACCAATGGAACAAATTGATAAAATTACTATAATAGACAATGGTGGAAATGGTGGAACATCAAAGGTATCAAAGATGGTTACAGATGTTACAGCTAACGGATTTCAGGTACTAAAGGATGTTACAGGATTAGATGTAGTAGATATAATTAATAAAGTTGTAAATAAGGAAACTACTAGTAAACCAAACAGCTATGAAAAGGTTGAAAAGATTCAAGAGAAAATTGAAGAAGAAAATTCTTCTAAAATAATAAATGCTTCAGAAATTTATAATGACAATTTATAATAAGTGACATATGAAATGAATCTTTTTAGTTTTTTACAAAAGATTCATTTCTATTATAACTAGGAATATTGTAGAGAAAGAATTGCCAACCAGCAAGTGACTATCTGACAGAAATCGTATCATAAATATTACATTGATACTTTATACAAGAATGAAAACATAAAAATATTAAAGGTAAATGGCATTTTACCTGACAATAAGAATTTAAGAAATAAAGCTTATCCTTTCACAACAAATTATTATGGGATTATTCGAAAGGAAGATGAACAAAAAACAGCAGGCAAATTCCTAGAATGGATGTTGTCTACAGAAGGACAGAAATGTATTGAGCAAGCGGGATACATACCAATGAATTGAATATTCAAGACTTGCTGAGGACGGATCTTTTTGAGATTTAATAATTTTCAAAGATCCGTCCTCTTTACATGTTCGGAGTTTATGAAACCGGGATAATGTTGTAACATCGCCGTCTTTTTTGAATAGAAAAGTTAATGAATTGTTAATAATTAGTTTATAGTGTACCTTTGACATGTAAAAGGTACATCTCTCTTATTTTTTTGCAGCAAATGGTTTTGCTTCAAACTATTGTTATTACCATGATATATCTACCAATATATCCTATTAGTTATCATTGATGTTTAATGTTAACAGATATATGATAAATTTAAAGGTTGCCTTATATGTGTAAAAATTGTCATATTCATCCGCGAATTTATTTGATTAAACCATATAAGATGACAAATCGAATCAAACATAGAAATTGTACTTAATGGGTTATAATCATTATGTGTATTTATAGTGCCTAAAGTAGGAAAAAACACAAAATTACCATGTCTTTGTGTTAATAAATTTTTCAACTAATGTTTCGGCTGCATCAACTATTTGGCTGTCAAAATTCATATAATGAAGCAGCTTAATTGCATTTCTGGTTTGTGATGGACCTTGTTTTAATTTATAATCAAAATGTATGCCATCATCTGTAATGTACTCGCGAAAATGATAGTTGTCATATTGGTTATATAAAATATTAGTCAGTTCAATATCATGAGAAGCTGTCAAGCATAGACAATCCATATTGTGCAGATATTTCAATACCGCTGCAGATGCAGCAATGCGTTCAATTGTATTTGTTCCTTTTAAAATTTCATCTACATAGCATGTGCAGGTTGTATTTTGCACCTTATCAAGTATCCTTTTTAATGATTTTATCTCTTTAATGAAGTAGCTGTCTCCCTCAGAAATGTTGTCTCTTACTGCCATAGAAGTAATTATTAATGAAAATCTTAGCTTGAATTCTTTGGCAGCACAAGTATGAATTGTCTGAGCTAAAATGCCATTAATGGCTAAAGCTTTGATAAATGTGGATTTTCCTGAAGCATTAGAGCCTGTTATGATGCTATCATTGCTTATATTTCCGCTGTTAGGTATAGGATCTGAAAGCAGAGGGTGATAAAAATCTTCAAAATATATGGAGTTTTCATTATGGAAAATAGGCATACAATAATAAGGCAGACTTTTCCTAAATGATAGAACACAAATTGCTATGTCTATTTCACCAATTGATTTATACAATGTATGAAAGTCATCAGAATAATTTGAAATCATTCTAATAGCTTTATTATATTTTCGTATATCAATGAGAAATAAAATTTTTATATATTCAAAAAATACTGCCATATCAGAAAAATTCTTTTCCATAATACCTGATAGCTTTGTTCTTATAGGTTTAAATACATTGAAGCTTTTTCTAAGCTCGCTGAAAAATGGGACTGTATCATAGCTTTTGGTTTTTAAAATACTGTTTGTACATTGTAATATAGATGAAAAATATTTTATTGCTGAAAGCTCCCATTCTATTTTTGCTTTGGTGCCATAATATATAAATCCATTTAATATTCCAGAAATAATTAAAGATAAAATTCCCATATCTTTATTAAAGAAAAAGAATATGAAAATACAAAGGACAGGAACAAGGGCTAATACATTATATAAAAAATTATATTTCAAGACTTTTGCTTTTGCATTAAAAATAAAGGAAGCTAGACCGCTATAATTATATTTTCCTGCCTTTGCTAGGTTCATTTGCAGATGAAGTCTTTCATCAGGATTTTTTTCCAGATATAAAATGAGTTCTTCCCTCTTTAAAAGAATGCCCTCTTTATTTTGAACATCATGAAGTGTGTTATAAAGATACTCTTCACCTACAGAAGTTAAGCAGGAATTAATTCTTTTAAATATCAAGTTCATATCTAAATCATCCCATGTAATACTATCTATTGTGTTGGCAGAGCTTTCAATATCCGCCGTTATTTTATGTTGATGATAGCTTTCAATGCTTTTTAGCTCGCATTTTTGATTCGGTATTTTTCCGAACGAGTTTATAAGAAATAATTTTAACTTTTTAATTGCTCTTATATGTGATAAAGTTAGCAAAAATGCTACGATAAATGCTATAAATATGAAAAACCATTCGTAGCTCATTTGAATCCCCTTAAATTTATTTTGTACAATTAATATTTAATATTTAAAGCGTAATTTAATATTAATTCCTAACAATAATTATATTGCATTAAAAATAATATATCAAGACCTGCTTTCCTAAGGCAATTAAAATTAAGAAATATTTTATGTTAAGTTAATGGTTTCTACATTAGCTGAATTTAGAAATGGTTGGAACAAGTTGCTAATTTTATCGTTTAATATTAAAGAGAGAATTTTAATATGAAATTTTATGTGGTAGTAGGGGAAAGGAAAGTTATGACACTAGTAACTCAGAATATTGCAATGTAAAATTGTTAATATAAATTGGGGGAGGATGTATGAAAAAAATTTCATACTTAATTTTTATTTTAATCACAATTTTATTATTATGTGGCTGCAATAATCCGACAAAAACAGAAGAAGCAGATTCAATACAAGAAGATAAAACTGAGCACAATATTTCTAAGCCTGATATTGACATAGCTGACGATACAACACAGCAAAATACTTCCAATTCTAACATAAAAGTTGACAATGAGGATTCTAAAAGTGATAAAATGGAACATTTAACCGGTGAAATAATCACGGATGGTTTTTATGTAATATATGAGGAAAGAGGTTATTCTACCTTAGCATTTATTCCTGACAAGGAAAGCTTAGAAGTAATGGTTGACAAATATAATGAAAGACAGAATTATATTCTTGCTTATGATGAATTAGAAAAGGTAAAAGATTTACCAAAGGAATTAGGTATCTATAAGGTGAAGGTAAAAATAGACAGGGTTGATGATTACGGTTATCTATTTATAGATTCTATAGAATTAACAGATGACATAGGCACAGTTCTATATGAGGGGGAAACCTTTGAGACAAACGATTTAGATGATACTGTAAATGTTAATAAAAAGGCACCAGCTAAAATTCATTTACTTTCTTCAGATAGATATGATTATATAGTTAAATCAAAAGAAAATGAAAGTGATTTCATATTATCAACTGATGGATTCAATATGACAACAGGAAATACTGAAGTTAGACATGACTTGATTTGTAAAATAAAAGAAAATGGTGCATTAGTTGATGTAAAAGTTGTTGAAGCTGATGAAATATACAAAAATATATTTGAATTAAATAATGGGGAAGTTATTCGCTTAATAGATGATAGGAATGATTTTGTAGTAGTATCAGTAGATAAAACAGATGAAAGTTTAGTTATAAAATCTAGTGATTATTATTATGTCAACAAAAATAGTTTAAATAAGGTATATTTATTTTCTTCTGATGAATATGATTATCAAAGGGGATTAGTTCTAAATGAAAATCAGTTTATTTTATTATCAAAAAGACCAATAAGAAATGACATCCTTGAGGTTCATCATGGTTTCATATGCAATATAACAGAATCGGATGCTATTGTAGAAAAAACAGATGATTTGAATATAGATCGAAATATAATGGATACGAGCGGGATGAATTTTATTATCCAAGGTTGCATTACAGAAATAAAGATAGAGGACAAAGCAGTTATACTAACTTTAAAAGACATAAAAATGAGAGAAAAGGATTTGTTAACTTATGGCGATATAAGCGAGGATGGGTTTGTTGAAATTCAATTATATAACTACAACAGAGGTGGTCCTGATATTAGAATTGGAGATAATATTACTGCAACTTGCCGCTATACCATAGATAATAAGATAATATATGCAGCCGGTGCAGAAATTAAAATAATAGAATAGCAGAATTTTGCCGTTTTTAAGATGCAACCTGAATTTGGAGGTACTATTAGGAAAATTATTTTAGTTTTAATAATTCTGATTTTATTTACAGCATGTACAGCTAATAATGGTGACAACAATAATTTAAATACTGAAAATAAATATGTTGGACTTATAGGAAAAGATAAAGATTTTATTATTGTATCATCAGCGAATTATGATGAAAATTTTCATCATCTTTCAACAGACTTTTATTATATTAATAAGAAAAGTCCTGAAAAACTATTTCTATTTAGTTCAGGTAGTTATAGAGACCATCGAAAATATGGGGTAAATTAGGTTTGACATAAATTTACTGTTGTAATATAGTTATTTTGATAATATTTGCACAGTGAAAGCACAATTCAAGTAAAAATTAATGAACAAGGAGTGATGGCAATGCAATTATCAGATAAACAAGAAAAATATTCATATGCTGACTATTTAACTTGGGATGAAGGCATTAGAATAGAAATTCTTGACGGTATAGCATATATGCAATCTGCACCATCAAGAATACATCAAGAAGTTCTTATGGAAATATCAAAACAGTTTGCAGTATATCTCACTGGTAAATCATGCAAGGTATATCCTGCGCCATTTTGCGTTAGATTAGATGATGAAAAGGATAACGAAGATATAAAAAACGTTGTTGAGCCTGACATAACAATTGTTTGCGATAAGCTAAAGTTAGATGATAAAGGGTGTAAAGGTGCTCCAGATTTAATTGCTGAAATATTATCTTTATCCACAGCTAAAAATGACAGACTTTTAAAATTCAATATGTATGAAAAAGCTAAGGTGAAAGAATATTGGATTGTAGAACCTGAGCAAAAAATAATAAGTGTATTTACATTGCAATCGAATAAAAAATATGGAAGACCAGAAATATACACTGAAGAGGATAAGATAAAAGTTTCGATTTTTTCGGATTTTGAAATTGATTTAGAGTCGGTTTTTATGAATATTGATTAATATAGGAAGGTAAATTGTAATATTAAATTTTGCAGCTGCTTGAATCAACATTGTGTTCAGGTGGCTGATTTTTATTATAATTAATGTTATGTAATTATAATTAGCTTTGCTTATTATAAAATATTATTGACACGAGTAGATACGGTGTATATACTTATATATGAGGTGATTGAGATGTATACCACAATACAGAAATGGGGAAACAGTCAAGCAGTAAGAATTCCTAAATCCATATTAGAGATGGCTGAATTAAACGAGAATGATAAGGTTGAAATTAAGGTTATAGATGGTAATGTTACGATTATTCCCGTAAAAAAACATAGAACTTTGGAAGAAAGAATTGCTGAATATGATGGGAATTATATCTGCAGTGAATGGGATACTAGCGAACAAAAAGGTAAAGAGGTGTTATAATGGAATATATACCAGAGCAGGGGGATATTGTATTTATTGAGTTTACACCTCAGGCGGGACATGAACAAAGAGGAAAAAGACCTGCGATAGTTGTAAGTAGTTATACATTTAATAAATTTACAAATTTAGCTATTGTATGTCCTATAACAAACACTGACAGAAGCTTTCCTTTACATGTGAAATTGGATGACAGAACTAAAACAACAGGAGTTATTATGTGCGAACAAATAAAATCTTTAGATATATATGCAAGAGGTGCATCATTTTATGAAAAAGCGCCAAATGATATTATTGAAGAAGTTGTAGATATAGTTTTAGGATTTATAGAAGTTAAAAATATTTGAGTTTCCATACTAGTGTAGCCGTAATCGTCCATCATATAAGAGAATTCTTCTTGTGTGGTGTTTTCTCTTTTTAATAGAGGTAGCAGTAAAGTTAATAGGCACTTACTGAAGAGAACATGGAACATAATATTACTATTTCACGTCTAAATATTTGAGGTGATGGTTATGACTAAAAAGTCAATGTTTTTGATTATATCTTTGATTATAGTAGGATTCTTAATTATTTTTATTGCTAACTATTTCGGTAATAATACAAATGAAAATACAGAAAAAGTTACATTTAATGCAACAGTTATAGAGAATAAGGGTACTTCTATATTAGTAAATCCAGAAGAAGGATCTCCTGAGCTAAATTCCAGCGATAAAATTGTAGTAAGAGTACCTATAGATAATGCTACATTAAAAGATTTATCAGAATTTACTGAAGGTAGTAAAGTTATAATTACTTATAACGGAATGATTATGGAAAGCTATCCAGCACAAATAAATGCTTATGATGTTGAATTATCAGAATAAATGATAAACACTTTATTTAAGAAAGTTAGAGATTCTTTCACACTCTCAATGCAATGGCAACAACTAAAATTTCTTATATCCTGGATTCAACAATTAAAATCTAAACAACAAAAGGCAATTTCAATACATTATTATATGTATTAAAATTGCCTTTTTAATAAGGATAAGAATGGGAGAATATATCCACTAGCTAAAATTAATAAATTGTTAATAATTAGTTTATAGTTATTCAAGACTAACAATGTATTATGTAAATATATTACATAAACGTTTATGATTTATGGTGATGGAGGCAAGGAAAATGAATTTAAATAAAAAATCAGCTATATTTGCTGTTTTTGTTCTTGGTGTATTGATTTTTGCAACATCAGCCTTTGCAGATATTATGCTTGGTTCAGGATATCACAGTTTAAAAAATTCTGCAAAGACAACAATGGAAAAAATGACAAATGAATTTGATAACTTTAGTGTTGATGTTATTATGTCCTTAAAAGTTGACGGAGAAACTTTAATGGAATCAACTGATAACACAAAATATGACTTTGTAAATCAAGATCAGGAATCAAGCGGAACAAATCTTGAAAAAGGTGAAATAAGAGAGAGCTACCGGTACAGTGATGAAGAACTGTCTATAAATAAAAATTTTGAGGATGGCTCTTACAATGTTATAGAGAAACAAAGAGCTAACAATAATGACAGAAAAATATTTGAAAATCCTTTTGAAGAAGAACGAGTAATGGATGCAGAAAAGATTATGGATGCATTTGTAGGTAGCTTGGAGAATATTATTCAAATCGAGGAATCTGGTGGAAAGAAAATGTATATTGGAAATATATCGGACACAGAAATCCCTCCACTTGTGAATGCTGTTTCATCCTTTGCATTAAAATATTCTATAATAAATGAAAGGACAGCGGAAAGGCTGGATGTGCCATATCCTAAATCAAATACATATGTTATAGATGCATCAGGCAAGGCAATTGAAAACGAAGAAGGAATTCTAGAAAGCGGTATTTTTACTGCAAGTATGTCTGCAGAGGATAGTAACGGTACTGAGCATATTTATACTGTAGAGTTTTCAATTGATGTAAAAGATATTAACAATACAGTTGTTGCTTCTCCAAATCTAGATGGACAAAAGGTGACATATAGCAAGGAAGGCTTTGAATTTGATACAAAATATATTGGAAAATATAAAAATGACATTGTAGAAAAGAGAAATAATTCCTTTGTGAAACTGGGTGAAAGAATTGTAGAGATAGACTTTGTTGATGAAGATAGCATAAAGGGCAGATATTATGAGGTTTATAATGAAGGATATGAACCTGATTCAGTAAGAAATTATGAGTTTAATTCAAAGTATGATGATTCAATTCATTATACCATAATAAATTATCTAGATGATAAAGGTGAAATGAAAAAGGGAGTTATCCACCGTACAGGAGTACAAAATATTAGCATATCATTTGATGTTACATTTGATGAAGATAACACCGGGTATTCATATTCAAGTTATGATGATAGCTTTGATAGTTATTTCTTTAGAATATTTGAATAATAGTAAAGGGCGCAAAGGCTTTGGCCTTTGCGTCCCAAAACCATTTTACACAGGGAGGATAAGTTTGGATAAAGCAATTATTATTGAAAATCTTTCAAAAACATTCAAAAACAGCCGTGGAATACAGGACATTAATTTAGAAATTAACCGTGGTGAAATATTCGGATTTTTAGGTCCTAATGGAGCAGGGAAGACTACAACAATGAAGGTTATGGTGGGTCTTATGAAGGCTGACAAAGGTGATGTTATGATAAACGGCTATAGCATTGCAAAGGACTATGAAAAGGCAATGAATAAGGTTGGTTGTATTATAGAAAGTGTAACTCCTTTTCCTTATTTGACTGCATATGAAAATATGAAGCTGTGTGGACGATTTCATGATTGTGCCGATGGAGTTAGAATTGATGAATGCTTAGAGATTACAGGACTTATTAAATATAAAAATGAGAAGATAAAGAACTATTCCTTAGGCATGAAGCAAAGAATTGGTATTGCCATGGCAATTTTATCTAATCCTGAAGTTTTAATTTTGGACGAGCCACTAAACGGCTTAGATGTTGAAGGTATGGTAGAAATGAGGAAGTTAATACTTAATCTGTCAGAACAGCACAAAACAACATTCTTTATATCCAGTCATTTAATACATGATATAGAGCTTACATGCAATAAGGTTGGCATTTTATACAATGGTAGACTTTTAGGTGTTGATAGCACACATAATATTTTAAAAAGCTATTCTTCTTTAGAGAATTACTATTTAAGTGAGGTAATATAAATGCAGATTCTTAAAGCAGTATACATAAATGAAATATTCAAAATATCTAAAAAGAAAAAGGTCACAGTTGCAATGATTTTTTCTTTTTTATCAGTAATTATTGCAGCAATTGCAACATATTCCTTAAATAACTTTGCAGGAATAAGTATAACAGGAAGTTCGGAATTCTCCATTATTGTTTTAGATGTTTTAAGCTACACACTTTTTCCTCTTTTTACTGCTTTTATCAGTATTGATATGTTTGCAGAAGAATTTGCTGATCACACGATTAAATTTACCCTCACAGGATCTGCATCAAGATTTAAAGTATTTTTAGGGAAAATACTTGCGATTGCCGTCTTCATAATGGCTAACCTTATTTTTGTAATGTTTTTATCCTTTGTGGCTTCTTTGTTTATAAGCAGAAGTATGCCTAATTTCTTTAAAATATTAATTGCATATATTTTGGAATTTTTTCCGATTTTTATATTTGCATTGGTGGTTGTTTTGATTTCAAATATTTCAAAGGGAACAACAAGTGCATTTATGCTTTCTGTCTTTGTTTTTTTGGTGTTTAATGGATTAGGATTGGTTTTTCCATTTTTAAAAAGTCTATTATTTACAGCTGCTTTTGATTGGTACCGATTAGCCTTAGGAAGCTATATAAATTTCAGCAAATTACTTAGGGTATTTCTAATTTTGCTGGGTTACGGTATAATGTTATTTACAGCAGGATATTATCTGTTCGAAAATAAGGAAATTTAGGATGACTCTATGAATTTAAAACAAAGATTTTTAACACAAAGCATGCTGATACTCATAGGCACAATTATTATTACAGGCTGTGTCGCCTTTGTTTATGATTATTTTTATAATTTACTAAATAAATCTCCAGTTTCTGATGTCATGGTGGAAACAGCCATAGTTGTGATAGAAAATGATGATGATATTATATATAATAATGAGGAATTTAGCAGCCTACAAATTAAAGAAATGTTAATGAATATAAGCGTTAAAAATAATTATTATGATCATGGAGATGTAAAATACAGCATAAATGCAGAAAACTTTACAACATTAAGTAATGATAAATACATGATATTAACACTTAATCCTATTATAAATGCAGGTGATTATTATAGATCTCTTATTGTATTTGTTTTTATAACTTTTGTGATAGTCTTTGTTGCAGCAAGCACAGTTGTACAAAAGCAAAATATGAAAAATATTATAATGCCCGTTATAAATTTAACAAAGAAAACAGAGAAGTTAAGAAATGGCGAGCTTGAAACAGCAATCACGGATCATGGTTATGGCGAGGTTAAAGAGCTTGGAAGTGCTGTAGAACAGTTGCGTCTTCAGCTTAAAAATTCTATATATTATCAGAAAAAATTTGATGAAAACAGGAAATTCTTGATATCAAGCATATCACATGATCTAAAGACCCCTGTTACATCTATAAGAGGATATTTAGATGGTGTTTTGGATGGTGTTGCTGACACTGAGGAAAAGAAGAAGTATTATTTATCAAAAGCCGTCAATAAAACAAATCTGATAAATACCATGATTGAGGATTTATCTCTGTACTCCAAGCTAGGTTTAAATCAAATGTCATTTGAAAAAGAAAAGGTTAATATTGTAAAATATATGGAAAACTGTGTTGAAGATAGTTCAGCGGAATTTGAGCATGAGGATAAAAGGATAATATTAGAGAATGAACTTTCAGATGTATATTTTGCTATAATTGATGGTGAAAAATTTAAACGTGTGATACAAAATATATTAGATAATGCTAAGAGAAATATTGAAAAAGAAATTGGACAACTAAAAATAATATTAAGAGAAACAAATTCCTCAGTTATAATAGAGTTTAAGGATAATGGCAAGGGAATCAACAAGGATAATTTGCCCTATGTTTTTGATAGGTTTTACAGGTCAGATACAGCAAGAGCAGTTGAGGGTTCAAGTGGTTTGGGACTTGCTATTGCAAAGCAGATAGTAGAAGGCTTAGGTGATGATTACATAACTAAACCTTTTAGCATGGGAGAATTGGTTGCAAGGGTAAACAGTCACCTAAAAACCTATGAAAGATTTAATAGCAATAACAATTCAAAGAAAAAACTGATAAGAACAGGAGCATTATATATTGATAAAGAGGGACGCAGAGTTTTCGTAGAGGATAATGAAGTTTTTTTACCTCAAAAGGAATTTGACTTACTTTTATTTTTAGTAGAAAATCCAAATAGAGTTTATAGCAAAGAAGAGCTATTCGAAAAGATCTGGGGGTATGATGCTTTGTCAGATACAACTACAATTACAGTACATATAGCAAGAATAAGAGAAAAAATTGAGACAAGCCCTGAAGGACGTCAGTATATTGAAACCGTATGGGGAGCAGGATATAGATTTAAAATTTAGTATTGAGCAATATTTTTAATATAGGTGGGAACTATGGGTATGGAAGTATTTTTTAAAAGGGTATATACAGTTGCTTTTAGACTTACCGGTGAAGGAGAGATTGCAGCAGAAATAGCTACTAAGGCAATTACACATACCTTTAAAGAATTGAACGAAGATTATAAAATAACAGATAATCTATTTCGGTTAACAATTATAGAACTGGTAAAAATATTTCTAAGCGTACCGAAGTCACATTGCAATTGTAATTTAAAAGGAATTCAAAGAGCTTTATTAGAACTTAAACCTATAAATAGAGCAGTAGTAATTTGGAAAGATGTGTTGGGATATGGAATATATGACAACATACCAGTATCAGATTGTACTTATGAGGAACTACATAAAGAACTTATTAATGGGAGAAAAGAGCTTAAAGAACATATTACAGCAGGAGAGCAATACTACAATTTTTATAATAAAAATTAGCAGTAAAATGCCTGGTGCCTTGGTACTAGACATTTATGCATCCTGCAGCAATTATTTAACAACTAAGATTAAGAAATATTTCAGATTAGGTTAGTAATTATATTTATCCACGAAATAATGTGATATAATATACTAAAATAATTAGTTGGAGGTATTGCATGGAAAATTTGGTACATAAAATTGACATACCATATGAATTATTGGACGGTAAAGTGGTTTATATGACACCTAGACCGTCTACAATTCACAACATGGTAGTAACCAACATAACAGCAATTTTTCATAACTATTTAAAAGGAAAAAAATGCATTCCCTTTTCTGATGGAGTCGATGTATTTTTAGATGAAAATAATAATGTAATACCTGATGTTATTATAGTTTGCAACCCTGATATTATTAAGGCTGATGGAATATATGGAGTTCCTGACTTAATTGTTGAAGTTCTGTCTCCAACAACAGCACGTAATGATAAAGGATACAAGAAAACATTATACGGTAAATGTAGGGTAAAAGAATATTGGATAGTTGATACGAATAATAAATCTGTAGAGGTCTATTTACAAAAAAATGGCCTATTAGAATTAGATAATATTTATTCTATATTTCCTGATTATATTTTAAATAAAATTAATCAAGAGGATAAAGATAAAATAGAAAAAGAATTTAAAACAATTTTGTTTGATGATTTACGTATAAACATAGAAGATATTTTTTATAGGATTGTTTGATGTGTTTTATTTGATTAAACCGTTTTGAATTTTCTATCTCGTTTAGTTGACAGAGGATTTCTCGAAATTACAAAACAAGGAAGATTTAACTATTATAATCCTCTAATATGCGAAGATGAATATTTACAGAAGGAAAACACAATTGAAGGGCAGTTATCAGGCATAAAACCAGATGAACTTACTATTGCAGGTTCTGGTTACAAAGAAGCTCTATTATTAATTTATTTTGTAGGACTTATAATCTATCTGACTTATGAATTGTTTTCTTACTTTGTATTTAGACAGAACATTCTAAGATGGAGCAGAAAACCATCAAATAATGAAATCAAAGCAATATTAATAGATGTGAAACAAAGACTACGATAATATTATTGGTAATAATATCAGGTGCAATTTTTTTCTTTAATATTAGCTTTAAAATGGCTATGGCTTTAATTTTTTATGCAACTAGCTTTCTTTTATGGACTGGGATTGTTGTAAAAAATGTTCTAAGCTATATAGTTCCTTTTTCATCTGCAATAGTAAATGTATTATCCGTTGCACTTGGAATAATTATATTTCAGGAATCTGTTAATGTTTATAAAGTGATTGGTATTACTATGACCATACTGGGTGTGGTGCTTATGAATTATAAATAAAAACTATGAACTTAATTTAATTGCAATTAAATTAAAAACAACAAAGGGCAATTTTAATACATATATTGTATGTATCAAAATTGCCTTTTTAATAATAACTACTGACTGAAATTAATTTATATCATAAAATACGTCTTCTAAATCTATAGTCAAATCATCAAATAGACTTGTTTTAAATTTTGTTATAACTCTTTGCTTTTCATCATCAGTCATTTTTTCTAATATATAATCCGGATAAATGGAATAGACATAATCTAAAGTGTACCTTTTATCCTTCAATAAATATACATCTATTGATTTGCTTGGAATGTCAACTATCCAATATTCCTTAACACAAAATCTTTCATACAAATCTTTTTTATAGCCTTTATCATTTGTTGCAGTACTAGGGGATAAAACCTCAACTATTAAATCAGGAGCTCCATAAACACCATTGCTTTTAATTATATCTCGATTGCAGGTAATCATTAAATCAGGAATTACATTATTTTTTTCATCAAGGTATACATCTACTCCATCAGCAAATACTTTGCAACTTTTTCCTTTTAAATAATTTCCAAATATTATGGAAAGATTAACTGTAACAGTATTATGATTAGGAACAGGTCTTGGTGTCATATAAATTATTTCGCCATTTAATATCTCATAATCCACATTGTCATTACTAAAAGCTAAATTATTCATATAATCAACTCCTCGTCTTTTTATGTTATTATAATTTATTTATTATTATTTATCAATAAAAATAAAAATAAGACCTGTTAAACCTGTTGGGGACGGATCTTTTTGAGTCGTCCTCTTAACATGTTCAGTGTTAACGACACAGAAATATTATTTACCATTGCTGTGCTTTAAGTAACGCTATTGACGATATTACAATAATAGATTATTATAGTCATAAAAAATAATTAGGGGGAGTATTATGATATTTAATGAAAAGCAAATTACATTAAAAAATGGTGAAGTATGTGTGTTAAGAAGTCCACAGGATACAGATGCAGAACAAATGCTTGATTACTTAAAGAAGACAGCCGCTGAAACAAATTTCTTGCTTCGTTATCCTGAAGAAGTAATAATGACAATTGAAGAAGAAAAGAATTTTATAAACTCAATAAGGGAAAATCCAAGAGGTATTATGATTTGTGCATTTATAGGAGATAAAATTGTTGGAAGTACTAACTTAATTGGAGTAGGAGAGCGTTTTAAAATTTCACATAGAGCATCTTTTGGCGTTGCAGTTGTTAAGGACGCATGGCATTTAGGGATTGGAAAAGCATTAATAACTGAGATATTACAAATTGCAAAAGATACAGGGTTTGAACTTGTTGAACTTGAGGTTGCAAGCACAAATCATAACGCAATTAAACTTTATGAGCAGTTAGGATTTAAAATATATGGTACGAGAGATAATGGTTTTAAATTTAAAGATGGTTCATATTGTGATGAGCATCTGATGTTGAAAAAAATTAAGTAATCATCGCATGACTTGGAAAAAAATTAAGACTATGCTTAGCTGGCACAGTCTTTTTTATTACTTGCACCGTCCTTACTTAACAGTATGAAATAAGTGGTAAGGCTTGGACTATGCTTCTTAATTGGAACAATTTTACTAATTTTATCGTCTTATACTTTATTGGAGAGAGAGAAAGAATTTATTATTTCTTAGTATTTTTAAACAAAATTAATAAAATATGCCCCATTCCAAAGGAAGCAGTCAATATTAAAATGTCAGTCACGTGAATCCTCCTTATTCACACTTAAAATCTAAAAATAGCCATCTTTTAAGAAAATTATAGGTGGTTAATTTTTTATTTTTTAAAAAAAGTTTATTTCTGATGAAAAGATAGATGATAGGAGATCCTCAAGTACTGTCCACATGTCAAGTGAAAATATTTTCACAAGCAACTATGATTTTATAAAAAATTTTCAATTGTATAAAATTTTACATAATTTAGAAATCTTATTTGCTGTAAAAACGATTTCTTTTTTATTATACTTTAATAAAAAAGTATTGGAGGATTCAAATGGATTATTTACAAATAGCCAATAGTATACCTATGTGGATTGCAGCCGGTTTAGCAGTAGGATTAGCAATAGTACAAGCTACAATATTCGCTAAAAAATCTTATTCAACTGGTAAGGGAATCGGGTTGACAGAAGCACAAATGAAGGGAGCAATGAAAAGCAGCTTTATTACTTCAATCGGACCATCAATAGTTATTTTGACAGGACTTTTATCTTTATTAGTAACAGTGGGCGGACCAATGGCATGGATGAGATTGTCATTTATAGGTTCTGTAATGTTTGAGTTAATGGCAGCTGCATTTGGAACTGAAGCAGTTGGAGTTAAAATGGGTGTTGACCCAATGACAAATGTGGCATTTGCAAATGCAGTTTGGACAATGATATTGGGTTCTATTGGATGGATAATTTTTGCTACAATTTCTGCTAATAAAATGGGAAAGGTTCAAGAAAAATTTTCAAAGGGCGACAAGGTTCTTTTAACTATAATATCTACAGCTGCAATACTTGGATCCTTTGGTTCATTAAGCGCAGGTCATTTAGTAGCAATGAACAAAAACTCCATTGCATGTGTGGCTGGCGGATTAATAATGGCAATAGTAGGGCCAATTGGTGACAAAAAAAATATTCAGTGGATTAAGGAATGGTCTTTGGCAATAGCATTGTTTGGCGGCATGCTTGTAGCAGCAATAATATAGGGAGGAAAATCATGAACAAAGTTAATGAAATATTTGAAAGCGATTATTTATCATATATTAATAGATGGGGTAAAATCACGGGTTGGCTTGGAGTTTTGTTATCCTTTGGACCAGCCATAACATTGGCAGTTATATTTGACATAATACCTCCTGCAAATGCTATATTAACTGCATTTGTAGCAATTGCAAGCGCTGTTGGTATTAATTGGTTCGTAGAACCCATATCATATTTTCCTGTAATAGGTGTACCTGGAACATATATGGCATTTATAACAGGTAATATTTCTAATTTGCGTATACCATGTGCAACTGTTGCACAAAAGGTTGCAAATGTTGAGCCGGGAACAAATGAAGGCACAATTATTGCAACACTGGGCATGGCCATTTCGGTAATTGTTAATATAGTAATTTTAGCATTAGGAGTATTTGCAGGCTCAGCATTGTTAAATGCACTTCCTAAGGAAGTTGTTAATGCATTAAATTATTTATTACCTGCGTTATTTGGAGCCATATTTGTACAATTTGCATTGAAGAAAATTAAAATAGCTCCTATTGCATTGGGATTAGGGATTCTTCTTACACTAGCAGTAAATAACGGTGTGTTTAGTTTCTTACCGGGCAGACCAACATACATGGTGACATTGGTAACAGTATTTGGTACAATAGGTATTGCTACAGCTCTATATAAGAAAAAAATGATATAATATAATTAAGGAATGGTTGAAAAATGGAAAAATCAAAGGTAATGGACAGTGTAAAAGATATTAAAGATATTGTTGATGATTTAAGCATTAAAGTATGGGAAAATCCTGAAATTGCAGGAGAAGAACGTTACGCTTCAACCTTATTTAAGGATATACTAAAAAATAATAGCTTTAAAATAAAAGAAATTAACAATATGGAATATGCTTTTATAGCTGAATTTGGCAGCGGGTATCCTGTAATTGCTGTTTTAGGTGAATATGATGCATTAGCAGGATTGTCACAAAAGGTAGAGGCTAATTTTAATCCTGTAGTTGCTAAAGGAAATGGTCATGGATGCGGACACAACTTGCTTGGAAGTGCAGCCTTAGGTTCAGTGCTTGCAATTAAAAAATATATGGAAGAGGTCAATAAGACAGGTATAATAAGATTTTACGGGTGTCCTGAGGAAGAAACTTTAACCGGAAAGGTTAGAATGATTAAGGAAGGTGCTTTTGAAGGATGTGACATAGCGCTTAGCTGGCATCCAATGAATTCTAATTCAGCAGTGTATAATGCATATCTTTCAAATAATTCTATAAAATTTAATTTTAATGGCAAGTCAGCTCATGCTGGTGCTGCTCCTCATTTAGGAAGAAGTGCATTAGATGCTGTGGAAATAATGAATGTTGGTGCAAATTATCTAAGAGAACATGTAATAGATAAGGCAAGAATCCATTACACCATAACAAATGCTGGAGGTCCTCCTAATATAGTTCCAAAAGAAGCTGAGTCATGGTATTTTGTAAGGGCACCTCACAGAAAAGATGTGGAAGAAATTACAGATAGATTGTATAAAGTGGCTGACGGGGCAGCAATGATGACTGAAACTTCTGTTGAGAAAAATTTGATTTGCGGCTGCTATGAAATGCTTCCTAATGAAACTCTTTTTGAATTAACCTACAAAAACATGGAAGAAATCGGCGGTCCTGAGTACTTAACAGAGGATTTGCAGTTTGCAAGAGAACTGCAAAAAAGCCTAAATGCATCACAAATTCATGCTGACATGGACTTATATGGGCAACATGGCGAGGAACTTAAATCTCCGGTACATCAAGGTGTTGTTGATAAAAATGTAGGAAGAAATGTAAATATTACAGGTTCTTCCGACAGCGGAGACGTAAGTTGGATAATGCCTATGAACTGTTTTTTAACAGCATGCTTCCCATGGGGAGTAAGTCCCCATTCCTGGCAAGCAACTGCATCGGCTGGTTCAGGAATAGGTCTTGCAGGCATGCTATATGCAGCAAAAATTTTTACAGGCATTATGTATGACCTGCTAAATGATGAAAAATTAATTAAAAAAGCAGTAGATGAATTTAACGAAAGAACCAAAGATAACAAATATATAAGTCCATTAAGTTAAGGGACATAAAATTAAAATTTAAGGTATATATAGAAGTTTTTATATGTACCTTTTATTTTTATTGCTTTAAAAAAAGATTAATAATATAATGTTAATAAAAAAGTAAAGGTGATGTTGTGGGACTTACAGTATTAGAAATGCTTAATCATGATTTTTTTAAGGATTTTAAGGTTCTTGCAGGTCATGGAGGGTTGGACAATCAAATCCAGGGTTTAACAATACTTGATGCACCGGATGGCTATAAATGGACAAAGGGCCGTGAATTTGTAATAACATCAGGATACATATTTAAAAGTTGCGCTGACAGTTTGGAAGATTTCTTAAATTCAGAATACTTTAAACATATATCAGCACTTGGACTAAAATTTGACAGATACTCAATTAAAATGCCTCAAGAATTGTTGAAAATTTTCGATGAAAACAAAATTCCACTTATATATATTCCAACTATACATCCTTGGATGGAAATTTATAATGCTATAAATGTAATTGTAATGAATAAAACCATAAGGCAGTTTAACATAGGGAAAATCAGACCAATGAACTTTTCAAATTTAACATTTCATGCAAGAAAAATTAACGCAATTTTAAATGCAATGGAATATGACATGAAATTTCCTTCCATGCTCTATGATATAACTAATGAAAAGGTTTACTACAGTTCATCTATGTTCAAGGAAATGTCAAAGGATTTTAGAATAGATGATTTTTGGAATCCCTCCTTTAATTTCAGCAAGGAAGTTTTGTGTGACAATTTAAAAATGGCAAGATACAGGTTTTATGACGATAAATATGACAAGCCCTATAGTTGGATAACCATTCCTATTGTTGTTTCAGATAAAATTAGAGCATACTTTGTTTTAATGGAAGCTACAGGTTTAATTGATTACTTTGACCAGTTTGCCATAAGGTTAGGCTTTATGCAGCTTCAAGCTATATATGAACAAATTTTGGTCGCTCAAAGCTTAGGTGATGTAGGCTTTGCATCATTTATTAAAAAAGTGATATCAGGCAGTATAAGAGGCAAAGAAAATATAATTGAAAAATCTTTAGAAATCAATATTGATATCAATTGTAAGCATTATATGTTCGTTTTGGAGCAGCTCAATCATGAAATAACATTGTCCGGCTATAATGATACAATAATAGCCAATATAAGAAAATCCTTTAATTACAATGAATATCGCCATGCTTTTGTTGAAGATAATAAATGCTTGCTGTTATTCAAAATAGATGAAGGCTTATCACATAATCATGAATTAGATTCTTTACATAAGAAAGTAACAAATTTTATAAAAAGAAATGAGCTTGATATAGAAAATGTCCAATTATCGGTGGGTTTTTCAGATGTGCCGGAATATATATTTGAAGTTGAACGAAGCTATGGCAGATGTTTAAAGGCTCTGAAAATAGGACGTTATTTATATCCAAACACAAATATATGGATGTATTCACAATTAGGAGCATTTGCGTGGATGGATATTAAGGACGATGAATTTGAGCTAATGATGAAGGATGTTAAAAACCTGTACCACCATAATGAAAGCAAGGAATTAATAGAAACCTTAAGAACGTATATAGAATGCAACATGAATTATAGCCTTACAGCAGAAAAAATGTTCCTTCATATTAATACTGTAAGAAAACGAATAGAGAAAATTTCTGATATGATTGATGCAGATTTAAATGATTCAATAAGCAGGTTAAAAATAGAATTGATATTAAAATTGTTTACAGTAACCCCTTCTCAATAAAAATTAGAATAAACGGCTATAGCATTTCAAAGGGCTATGAACAGGCAGAATATCAAGAAAAAGGCTGTAATTATTGAAGGCAGGACATTGGCAAAAAGCTGGTGGGGAAAGGCTTGGAATTTAAATCTTGAAAGCTATGCGGATTACGAGAATAACTTAACAAATATGAAACGGCTGGAGTACAAGAATATTGGATTGTTGATCCCAACGGCAAATATATAAATGTATTTACTTTGCAGAAAAATAATAGATATGGTAGACCAGAATCTTACACAGATGCAGATAAAGTAAAAGTGAAATATTATCTTTATCCACAGCTAAAAATGACAGACTTCTAAAATTCAATATGTATGAAAAAACTAAGGTGAAAGAATATTGGATTGTAGAACCTGAACAAAAAATAATAAGTGTATTTACATTGCAATCGAATAAAAAATATGGAAGACCAGAAATATACACTGAAGAAGATAAGATAAAAGTTTCAATTTTTTCAGATTTTGAAATTGATTTAGAGTCGGTTTTTGTGGATATTAATTAATTTAGCGAGGGAAATTTGAATATTAAATTTTGCAGCCGCTTATTTCATCCATAATGAGTAGAAATGTATAAACTAAATTTGAAACAATATAAGCGATTATTGCTGGGCTGTAAAAACTCTTTGTATTTATTTTCATTCAAGCCCCTCCTATCTACGATACATTAAAATATACCATATTATTAGACCTAATTAAAGAAAAAATAATTGGAATCCTATGGATTACAATATCTACAGTGGCAAGAACAATAAGTTTATACAAGAATGCTACTATTTACCGATATATTAATAAAAAACAGTATGCTATAATTAATTCATTCTTATACACTGTATAAAAGAGAAGGGGTTAAATATGACAAAAGAATTTACAGTAAAGAATTTAATTCATAAGGACGAAAAAAGATATTTTGTAACGGCACTTATAGTCAGTATTATAATTTATGTATCATTAATATTTTATATTGAAAGTCTAGGAGTGCTTTTGTTTTTAACAGCATTGTCATTACTTTCTAATGCATTGATGTTAGCTAGAATTAGGACAAACGGCATACGTTTAAGTCTTAATCAATTTCCAGAGGTTTATGAAAATGTTATTAATTTATGTAGTAAGATGGAAATAAAAACTATACCCGAAATATATGTTATTGAGTCAGGCGGATTATTAAATGCATTTGCATCAAAAACCTTTAAAAAGAATATAGTTGTTTTATATTCAGATATATTTGATTTAATTAACTCTGATAATCATGATGAATTATTATTTATTATAGCTCATGAGCTTGCTCATGTTAAGCGAAGACATGTGGCTAAGCAACTTTTTATTTTACCTGCTATGTGGATTCCTGCTTTAGGGAATGCGTATCTGAGAGCGTGTGAATATACCTCTGACCGTATTGCTGCTTATTATGTAAATAATGCAGAAGCTTCCATGAATGCGCTTACAATATTGGCAGTAGGTAAGACCTTGTATAAAAAGGTAAATCGAGATGAATATATCCTGCAAAGCCAACACAATAATAAAGGATTAAGTAAAATTGCGGGAAGAAGCTTATCTCATCCTTCTTTGCCTAAAAGGATATCTGAAATTAAATATTATTATGAGAATAATTTTAATAATGCTGAAAAAAATTCTAAAAAGGCAATATTATCTTCAGCGATAACAGTGCTAGTAGTAGTTGGATTAGCATTTATTGGTGTGAAATATAGTAGGGATATATTGTGGTCTGCAGATAGCTTTTTACCTGATACATTTATTGATATAGATACAACGGCTATGACAGCAGTTGCAGATGGTGATGTAAATAAAGTTAAAGAATTGCTAAATGAAGGAATAGATCCTAATGTTCAAGATATGGACGGATGGACGCCACTCATGTGGGCTGCTTGGGAAGGTAATGTTGAAATGATAAATATTTTAATTGAAGCAGGGGCTGATCCTAATATGATTGATTATTATGAAGAAACAGCATTGATAAAGGCTATATACAGCAATAATGTAGAAGCAATAAATGCATTAATATTATCGGGAGCTGAACTTGAAATGATTGATTCATCAGGCTGGACACCGCTAATATATGCAGTATCAAACGGCAGTATTGAACCAGTACAAGCCTTAATAGATGCTGGTGCAGATGTTGAACACACTGATTCAAATAATTTCACAGCTTTTTTATATGCAAAGAAATATGGATATGATGATATTGCTGATTTATTAAAACAGCAGTAGTTTAAGGTACAAGGAAATGAAAATATTAAAATTATTATTTATTGGGTTTCTTAAATATGTAGGAAATTTTTAAAATTACTTTGGTTTTTATTAGGTGTTATGTGTATATGTGGCATAGGCTATTTATATAATGTAATTTTATTTCCAATATAATTATATTGTATTCGGGGAAGGAACTTTTTATTTAAATATATTCATGAAAAAAATTGTCCCTAAACAGCTTCTAAATTGTTTATATATTATTGCTTTTTTTATTATAATAAGTACTTTAGTATTATTTACAGCATGTAGAGATAAGCAAGAAAACAAGTCAGAAGAGACAGAAGATAATAGTATTTCTGTAAGTAGTATTGAAAAACAAGATGAAGCAGTGAACTCCTGACGAACAACAAAAAAAATTTCAGGAAATTCTAAATATTGATAATTGGGAAAAACAAGAGCTACCACAGAGAGGTGTTTTGGTAGATACTATATTTAGAAATGATAATGAAACAGAAATGGTTTTTTTTGAAGGAAATGGTGTTGTTATAGTAACCGCTGATAGGGATGTTTAAAGACAATATTCTAAAATAATTTTAAAAGGACAAAGCTTCTAAAATTTTAAGTTGCTGTGTCCTTTTTTTATTAACTTTGATTAGTCTTATTTATTTTTAATAGCTGCCTGTGCTGCTGCCAATCTTGCAACAGGAACTCTAAATGGTGAGCAGGATACATAATCAAGTCCTACCCTGTGGAAGAATTCTATGGAGGCAGGGTCTCCACCGTGTTCTCCGCAAACTCCAAGGTGAAGATGTTCTTTAGTGCCTTTTCCAAGCTTAACAGCTGTTTCAACTAATTTACCAACGCCTACTTGGTCAATAGTTTGGAACGGATCTTGTTCAAGAATTCCAGCTTCTTTGTAATCCTCAAGGAACTTGCCAGCATCGTCTCTTGAATAACCAAATGTCATTTGTGTTAAGTCATTTGTTCCAAAGGAGAAGAAGTCTGCATATTCAGCCACTTCATCAGCTGTTACACATGCTCTTGGTATTTCTATCATTGTACCAACTAAGTAGCTTAAATCAGAATTCATTTCTTTCTTTGTTTGTTCTGCTACTTCTATTATTAACTTTCTCAAAATTTCAAGCTCTTCTTTTTTACCTACCAGAGGAACCATTATTTCAGGTACTATTGTTATGTTTTCTTCTCTTGATACCTCAATGGCTGCTTCTATTATGGCTCTTGTTTGCATTCTTGCTATTTCAGGATAAGATATTGCAAGTCTGCAGCCTCTGTGGCCAAGCATTGGGTTAAATTCATGCAAGCCGTTGATTGTTTCTTTTAACTTGGCAAAAGGAACGTTCATGTCATTTGCAAGTTCAATAATGTCATCTTCTTCAGTAGGAATAAATTCATGTAAAGGTGGGTCCAATAATCTAATAGTTACAGGGCGCACTCCCATTACCTTAAATATTCCTTTGAAGTCATTTTTCTGCATTGGTAGAATTTCAGCTAATGCTTTTTCTCTTTGTTCAACAGTATCAGAAATTATCATTTTACGTACAGAGAATATACGGCTTTCTTCAAAGAACATGTGCTCAGTTCTGCAAAGACCAATTCCTTCAGCTCCAAATTTAACTGCTGTTTCAGAATCCTTAGGAGTATCTGCATTTGTTCTGATGTTGAGCTTTCTAAATCCATCTGCCCATTCCATTAATTTTCCAAAGCTTCCGGAAATATTTGCTTCAACTGTTCTCAAACTTCCATCATAAACACTGCCTGTGCTACCGTCAAGAGATATGAAATCTCCTTCATTATATATAACACCTTTTACAGTCATAATCTTTTTAGATTCATCAACGTGTACTGCTTCACAACCGGCTACACAGCATTTTCCCATGCCTCTTGCAACAACTGCTGCGTGCGAAGTCATACCACCTCTTGAGGTTAGAATACCATTTGCCTTATTCATACCTTCGATGTCTTCAGGAGAAGTTTCTTTTCTTACAAGTATTGCTGCTTCGCCCCTGTTTGCTGCAGCTACTGCATCATCAGCATTGAAGTATATTTTGCCTGTTGCTGCTCCCGGTGAAGCAGGAAGTCCTTTAGCAATCGGAGTTGCTTTCTTTAATTCTTCAGGGTCAAATTTAGGATGTAGAAGCTGATCAAGGGATTTAGGGTCAACTCGCATAACTGCTTCCTTTTCAGTGATGAGCCCTTCTTCAACCATTTCAACTGCAGCTCTTAAGGCAGCATCTGCGGTTCTTTTTCCTGAACGTGTTTGCAGGAAGTATAATTTTCCCTGCTCTATAGTAAATTCAATGTCTTGCATATCCTTGTAATGTTGCTCTAACGTGTGTGCTGCTTCCATAAATTGTTTGTATATGTCAGGCATTACTTCATTTAATTTATCAATTATAAGTGGTGTTCTTATACCTGCAACAACATCTTCACCTTGAGCGTTTATTAAAAATTCGCCGAATACTTTCTTTTCGCCTGTTGAAGGATTTCTTGTAAATGCAACTCCTGTTCCGGAGGTGTCTCCCATGTTGCCAAATACCATTGACTGAACATTTACTGCTGTTCCAATGTTGTGAGGGATGTCATATAAATTTCTATAAGTAATTGCTCTAGGATTGTTCCATGATTTGAATACAGCCTCAACGGCCATTAAAAGCTGAGTTTCCGGATCCTGAGGAAATTCTGTATTTGTTTCTTCTTTATAAACTTTTTTGAATTCACCAGCTATGTATTTTAAATCTTCAGCAGTAAGCTCTGTATCATATTTATATCCGTTCTTTTCTTTTGCTCCATCAAGTATGTTGTCAAAATTATGCTTTGATATACCTAACACTACATCACCAAACATTTGAATAAATCTTCTGTAGCTGTCATAGGCAAAGCGAAGATTGCCGGTTTTTCTTGCCATTCCTTCAACTGTATTATCATTTAAGCCAAGATTCAATATGGTGTCCATCATTCCAGGCATTGAGAATTTTGCTCCTGAGCGTACGGATACCAATAGAGGATTTTCAACATCTCCAAATTTTTTTTCTGTTTGTTCTTCCAAAACCTTTAACATAGACTTGATTTGATCGATTATTTCATCTGATAATTTTTCTCCCTGCACATAAAACTCAGTGCATGCTTCTGTAGTAACTGTCAAACCAGGAGGCACCGGAAGACCGATATTTGTCATTTCGCATAAATTAGCCCCTTTTCCTCCAAGTAAATCTTTTTGTGAAGCGCTGCCTTCTTTAAATAAATAAACCCATTTCTTATTCATGATTTCCTCCTATATAAATGCTATTATATTGAATGCTATTTAAATTTTAACTGCTTCTTATGTTTACTTAGTCATATTGATGTTGCAATATTAATAATAATGATATAACATTCTTAAAAAAAAGTACAGTACATTTTTTAAAAAATGGCAACAAAATAATAAAGCTCTTAGGTAGCTTTTTATAGTTTTAATTAATTTTTGACATATTTATTTATTCATTATATAATTATACTTGATTTTTAATATCGGTTAATGAGAGGTAGTAATGAAGTATTTAGAAAGCATAAATTCTCCAGAGGATTTGCGTAAGTTAAATATAAATGAATTAAATTCTCTGAGCACTGAGCTTAGAGCATACATAATTGATAGCGTATCAAAAACAGGAGGCCACCTTGCTTCAAATTTGGGTGTGGTTGAATTAACAATTGCTCTCCATTATGCATTAAACACTCCTAAAGATAAAATTATATGGGATGTTGGTCATCAGACCTATATTCATAAGATTCTGACAGGAAGAAAAGAACAAATGTCAACCTTGAGACAGTATAACGGACTTAGCGGCTTTCCAAAGCGTGCTGAGAGCATTTATGATGTGTTTGATACAGGACACAGCAGCACATCAATTTCTGCTGCAATTGGAATGGCACGTGCAAGAGACTTAAAAAGAGAAAACTATGAAGTTGTGGCTGTAATAGGTGATGGAGCTCTTACAGGAGGAATGGCCTTTGAGGCATTGAACGATGCAGGAAGGAGCAACACAAAGCTTATTATTGTTTTAAATGACAATGAAATGTCCATTTCTCAAAATGTAGGAGGACTGTCTCACTATCTGAGAAAATTGAGAATTGATGCAAGATATTTGTCAACCAAAAAAGATGTTGAAAAGTTGCTAAATGGATTGCCTTTAGGCGGGAGAAAAATTAAATCATTTTTAAAAAGAGCAAAAGACGGAATCAAAAAAATGGTTGTGCCCGGAATGCTTTTTGAAGAGCTGGGCTTAACATACATGGGTCCTATTGATGGTCACAATATTGAAGAGCTTCTGGAATCTTTTAAATCAGCAAAAAATATTGAAGGCCCTTTGATAATGCACGTTATAACAAAAAAGGGTAAAGGCTACAAGTATGCCGAACAGAGACCAAATGAATATCATGGAGTTTCTCCCTTTAATGTTGTGACAGGAGAAAACTTGAATAAATCATCCATTCCATCTTATTCAGAGGTTTTTGGTGAAAAGCTCATTGAAATTGCAGGAAAAAATTATAATGTTGTTGCAATAACAGCTGCAATGACTGATGGAACAGGCTTAAATGAATTTGCGAAAAAATATCCTAACAGGATTTTTGATGCCGGTATTGCCGAACAGCATGCTGTTACAATGGCAGCAGGTCTGGCTGCAAACGGAATAGTGCCTGTAGTTGCTCTTTATTCATCTTTTTTGCAGAGAGCTTATGACCAAGTTATTCACGATGTAGCACTACAAAATCTCCATGTGGTATTTGCTGTGGATAGGGCAGGCTTGGTGGGCAATGACGGTGAAACACATCAGGGTGTTTTTGATGAAGCATTTTTAACACAGATACCAAACATGATTGTAATGGCTCCTGCAGATTACAGGGAATTTAAAAATATGCTTGAATATGCAGTTAACGAGTATGATGGTCCAATAGCCTTGAGATATCCTAGGGGATGTTCAAAGGATACTATAAATAACAGCAATATTGAGATAAAAAAAGGAAAAGGCATTGTTGTTGAAGAAGGCAAAGACATAACACTTATTGTCTCAGGCAGCATGGTAAATATTGCACTGAAGGCAAGAGAAATCCTTAAAGATTTCAGCTTGGAAGCTGAGGTTTTAAATTTAAGATTTACAAAACCACTAGATGAAGAATTGATTTTAAATTCTATAAATAAAACTAAAAAGGCAGTTATCATAAATGAAGGACCATTGTATGGTATAGCAAAAATAATAAAAGATACTATTCCAAATTATGTAGAGGTAATGATTAAAACTCTGCCTGACAATTTTATAAAGCATGGCTCAGTGGAAGAGTTATTAATGGAAAACAAGTTGGATGCACAAAGCATTGCAGATGATATAAGAGCATGGAGGAAGCTATGATATCCTGAGGTCATGTTTGAAAAATATCCGCAGTTTAACAAATTATTCAAGGAATTTATTGATGAAGCATCAAAAAACAATTTATAAAATCAAGGGTATTTAGTTAATTCTAAATCCCTTTTTAAATGTTCTATAATTGAAATTTATTTACAATAATAAAAATTAAGCTAAAAATATTATTTCCTATTGAAATTTAGAGCATTATACTTTAATATAAATATATAATTGAAATTATTGTACATAAAAATAATTATTTAATATAAAATTCAGATCAAAAGAAAAAAGGGGATTTGATGATGAATAAAATAGAGATTGTTATTGGTGAAAAAAAGTATAATGTCAAGACTGATGAAAGTCCAGAATACGTTAAACAAATAGAAACTATTATAAATGATCAAATAAATATAATTGCAAATTCAAATAAAAGATTCAATGAAATGGACAAATTGATATTGTCATCATTTGTCATTGTTGATAAATATATTAAGCTTACAAACGAGGTTAATGATTACAGAAAAGAAATATGCGATGAGATTCAGCTTTTAAAGCAAGAAAAGGAAAAGGCTCTTGTAGAAAAGGAAGAAGCTTTAGTTAAATCATCAGAAGCAATCCTCGATAAAGAAAGATATCGTGAAAAGCTGCTGGCAAGAGACGGTGACAGGGAATATTTAAACAATCAAATTGCAAAGCTGCAGGATAAAATCAATGAACAGGATCAACAGCTTTTAAAAAGCGAAATTCTTATAAATGAATTAAAAAATAAAAATGAAGAATTAGAAGAATTATGCGAAGAGCTAAGAAATGAACGTGAAAATTTCACTAAGGAAATAAGCTTCATGAACAACACAAAAAGCAGTTTGAATGGAAGAATTTCAAAGCTGCAGCTTAAGCTTAATGAAAGAGAGCAGACGGTAGCACAGCTTGAAAAAACTATACGCGAACTAAAAAGTACCAATGAAGAT